>CAWATY010000022.1:0-62042 GCA_963785115.1 uncultured Actinomycetota bacterium | reverse complement strand
CGATCCTGGGCGGGCCGACCTGCACCGGGCCGCGTTGCGACTGCCCGCCCCGGGGGCGGTGGTCGTGTCCGCGGAGCCCGGGACCCCCGGCATCCCGCTGCTCGAGGGTCGCGGCACGGTCGACGGGCGGCCGGCGGCGTACGTCTGTCGCGGTTTCGTGTGCCAGCGACCGGTGACCGATTCCGCGAACCTGCGCACCGCGGCCGCCGTGGCGCGACCATAGGTCCTGTGCGCGCGCGCTTCGCCGGCTTCGTCGATGCCCGCGGCGGCGTGCTCTGGCGGACGGCGTGGCTGCTCACCGGTGAGCAGGAAGCGGCCGACGAGCTGCTGCTGGCCGCCCTGGCCGACGCGTGGGTGGCCGCCCCCGGGCTCGAGACGCGGGGCAGCGATCTGGAGCAGCACACGCTCGCTTCGCTGGTGCGGGCGTCGTCGCGGCGACCAGCGCCGCTTCCGCACGCGGACGACGGCGACGGCGCCACCCGTTCGAGCCTCGAGCTCGCCCACGGCCTGGCCCAGCTGACGCCCGGGCAGCGCGCCGCGGTCGTGCTGTTGCACGCCGAGCTGCGCACGCTCGACGAGGCCGTCGACCTGACGGGTCACCCGGTCGAGGTCGTCCGCGACGACCACGACGGTGCAGTCACCATCCTGCGCGACAGCACGTTGCTGCGCGATCCTGCCGAGCCGGCGACGGATCCTGGCGTGGCCGGCCCGAGCTCGGGTCCGTTGCAGGACGGGGAGCGGTACTGGCTGCGCAGGCGGCTCACCGAGGACGTTCCCGACCCCCCTTATGCACCGGGGCGGGCAGCGCAGGCGGCGCGCCGGGGCCGGACCCGCGGTCGGCGAGCGCTGTTGGCGGGTGCGGTCGTGCTGGTGGTGCTCGGCGCTCTCGCGGGGGCTTCGGTGCTGGCCGACGACGGGGGTGACGACGCCGCGGTCGGGGACCCGACGTCGCGGCAGCTGGTCGACGGGCTGCCGATACCCGATCGATGCACCGACGTGCCGCGGACGGCGCCGGAACCCGATCTGCCGCTGGACCTCGACGAGGCCGACGTGGTGTGGCTGCGGTTCTGCCCGGCCCGCGACCGCGGTGCTCCCGGCTCGCTCGGGTTCGTGCCGCGGGTGACCGTGGTGAGCGGACTGGACGGGATGGTCGAGAGATGGGTCGCCCCGCAGGCGATCGTGTGCCCGTACCGCGACGCGCCCGCGGAGGGTGCCGTACGGATCCAGCTGGGGACGGCCGACGGGGCCCTGCACGTGGTCGACCTCGACGTGGGGGCCTGCGGGGAGGTCCGGATGGACGGCGTCAGGGTGTCGCTGGCCGGGCGGGAGGTCTTCAGCGACGCGGTGCTGGCGCTCGGCAGCCAGCGGCTGGGGGAGATGCAGCTGCCCGGTGAGGTGAGCGGGGAGCCACGGTGCCCGATCGACCCGCTGCATCCGGGAACCGCAGGGCGGGTCACCCTCGGGGGCTACCCCGACGACATCGACCTCGAGACGCCACTGCCGGCGATGTCGGCCCTGGTCTGTCAGTACCTGCCCCGGCCCGGCGACGCGCTGCCCCGCCTGATCGACACGCACATGGTCTACCGCACAGTGGCCGAGCAGCTGCGCGCGGCGTACCTCGCCCGGCGCCCACCCAGCTCGCTGCGCTGCGGCGCTCGCGCGCCGGCCACGCTGTACGCGGCCGTGCTGGTGGACGCGACGAGCTCGTGGCGTGCCTTCGGGGTCGACGGTGGCCATTGCGCGGAGGTGGTGGGGCCGGCGTTCGAGGCCGGCTGGTCCGGGCGCTGGTTGCTGGAGGCGCTGCGGCTGGCCATGGCGCCGCCGGCGTCACTTGAACCGGCCATGTAATGATGTAATCATCATTACATGACTGATAGCGAGACCCTGCGCGGCTGGCTCACCGGCCGCCTCCCCACCGACTGGTTCGAGTCCGAGCCCACCGTCACCGTCGACCGCGACGAGATCCTCGTGGTCGGCCGGCTCCCCGCCCCCAGCACCGCGGAGGGTGCGTCCGACGCCGAGCGGGCGGCCGCGGAGAAGGGCCGGATCAAGGCGTTCCGCGAGGACACCCGCGAGCGCCGGATCGACATCGCCCGCGAGCTCGAGCACCGCAGCGGCCGCAAGGTCGCGTGGGGCGTCGAGTGCGGCGGCACCCACCGCGTCTTCACCCAGCTCGCCGCGCCGGTGATGACCCGGCTGCGCCAGCCCGAGCGCCAGGTGCTGGACACCCTCGTCGACTCCGGCGTCGCCCGGTCCCGCGCCGACGCCCTCGGCTGGTGCGTGCGCCTGGTCGCGGAGCACACCGACAGCTGGCTCGCCGAGCTGCGCACCGCGATGGAGAAGGTCGAGGAGGTCCGGGCCCAGGGCCCCGACCCCTCCTGACCCCGCCCGCCCACCCCGCGCAACCTCGCTAGTGGCGTCGGCCGATGCTCCGGCGAGGCGGTCGTCAGAGCGCTCGTACCCGGAAGATCGGTGCCGGCTCGGGCGGAGGGGGGCTAGACGGTGTAGGTGGCGATCGAGATGCCGACGTAGTGGACGACGAAGGCCGCGATGGTCAGCGAGTGGAAGACCTCGTGGAAGCCGAACCAGCGCGGCAGCGGGTCGGGGCGCTGCAGCCCGTACACCAGCCCGCCGAGGGAGTAGAGCAGACCGCCGACGACCATCAGCGTCAGCACGGTCACGTCGGCCGAGGCCGCGAAGTCACCGGCCCAGAACGCCGCGGCCCAGCCCAGCGCCACGTAGACCGGCACGTACAGCCAGCGCGGGGCGCCGGTCCAGATCAGCCGGAAGGCGACGCCGAGCAGCGCGCCGGCCCACACGATCGTCAGCAGCACCTCGGCCTTGCGGTCGTCGAGCAGCAGCAGGGCGAACGGCGTGTACGTGCCCGCGATGAGCAGGAAGATGTTCGCGTGGTCGAGGCGTTGCAGCACGTCGCGGACCCGGTTCCCCCAGGCGGGCGTGTGGTAGAGCGCGCTCACGGAGAACAGCAGCACCGAGGTCACGGTGAAGACCACGGCTCCGACGCGGGGCTCACCGCCCGGTGACAGGACGACCAGCACGATGCCCGCCGCGAGCGAGAGCGGCACCGTCACGGTGTGCAGCCAGCCGCGCAGCCGCGGCTTGATCTCCTCGGAGAGGTCGTGCACGGTCTCGCGCAGCCGATCGCCCATGTCCTGGCTCACCTGTTGGAGCCGATCGCCTCGCGCCACGTCGCCAGAGTAGGGACGCTCCCTGAGACACGGCCAGCAATAGCCTGAGAGGTGGTCGTCGGACCCGTCACACTGGGGGAGCCGGGGTACGGGAGGTGGCAACCGGATGGGTCGGGCGAGACGGACCGCACGCGAGGTCGCCTACGCGCTCTACGCCCGTCGGCTGTGGCGGCGGCTCGACCTCGGCCAGCTGCCGAAGCACGTGGGGGTCATCGCCGACGGCAACCGGCGCTGGGCCCGCGGGGTCGACGAGCGCGAGGACTACCGGGCGGGCTACCAGGCGGGCGCCGACAAGATCGGCGAGTTCCTCGGCTGGTGCGAGGAGGCCCGGGTCGAGGTCGTGACGCTGTGGTTGCTCTCGACCGACAACCTCAACCGCGACTCCACCCAGCTGAGCGACCTGCTCGCCGTCATCGAGGACCTCGTGACGGGGCTCGCCGCCACCGGCCGCTACCGGTTGCAGCCGCTGGGGGCGCTCGACCTGCTGCCGGCCTCGACCGCCGAGCGGCTCAAGGAGGCGGCGACCGCGACCGAGGGCATCCGCGGCATGCAGGTCAACGTGGCCGTCGGCTACGGCGGGAGGCGCGAGCTCGCAGACGCGGTGCGCGCGCTGCTGTCCGAGCACGCCTCCCGCGGCACCACCATCGAGGAGCTGGCCGAGATCCTCGACGTCGAGCACATCGCCGAGCACCTCTACACCAAAGGCCAGCCCGACCCCGACCTGGTGATCCGGACGTCGGGGGAGCAGCGGCTCGGCGGCTTCCTGCTCTGGCAGAGCGCGCACTCGGAGTTCTGGTTCTGCGACGCGCTGTGGCCGGACTTCCGGCGCATCGACTTCCTCCGCGCGCTGCGTGCCTACGCCGCTCGCGAGCGCCGCTTCGGCGTCTGACCGTGAGGTGCAGCGGCTGACCTCACCCGCCCGGCAACGTTCCCCTCGCGGTCGGGCGTGTCGAGCGTGGACCGCGCCCGCCCGGTCGTAGCGTCGCACCCGACGGCTGGTGGAAAGCCGGTCGTCCCGGGAGGCTCCGTGACGTTCCGCGTGTGCCCGCTCCCGGTCCTATCGAGACAGGGACCGGGCGCCGTGGCCGCGCGTGGTCCGGAGGGGACCACCCCGTGCCCGACACGACCGATGTCCGTCGCGACCAGCCGCGCACGTACGTGCTCGACACCAGCGTGCTGCTCGCCGACCCCGCTGCCCTCACCCGCTTCGACGAGCACGAGGTCGTGCTGCCGGTCGTCGTCATCTCCGAGCTGGAGGGCAAGCGGCACCACCCCGAGCTGGGCTACTTCGCACGGTCCGCGCTGCGGATGCTCGACGAGCTGCGGGTGCAGCACGGCCGCCTCGACGCCCCGGTGCCGGTCGGCGACGCCGGCGGCACGCTGCGGGTGGAGCTGAACCACACCGACCCCGCGGTCCTCCCCGCCGGCTTCCGGCTCGGCGACAACGACAGCCGGATCCTCGCCGTCGCTCGCAACCTGTCCCAGGAGGGGCGCGACGTCACGCTGGTGTCGAAGGACCTGCCGATGCGCGTCAAGGCGTCCGCGGTCGGCCTGGTGGCGGAGGAGTACCGCGCGGAGCTCGTGCCGCAGTCCGGGTGGACGGGCGTCGCCGAGGTCGAGGTCGCGGGGCCGCTGGTCGACCAGCTGTACGACGAGGGCGTCGTCGACGTCGACGAGGCGCGTGACCTGCCCTGCCACGCCGGCGTGGTGATGCTGTCCGAGCGCGGCAGCGCGCTCGGCCGGGTGGGCCCTGACAAGCGGGTGCGCCTGGTGCGCGGCGACCGCGAGGCGTTCGGCCTACGCGGGCGGTCCGCCGAGCAGCGGGTGGCCCTCGACCTGCTGCTCGACCCCGACGTCGGGATCATCTCGCTCGGTGGCCGCGCGGGCACCGGCAAGTCCGCGCTCGCGCTCTGCGCCGGCCTGGAGGCCGTGCTCGAGCGCCGCCAGCACAAGAAGGTCGTGGTCTTCCGCCCGCTGTACGCCGTCGGCGGCCAGGAGCTCGGCTACCTGCCGGGCAACGAGTCGGAGAAGATGAATCCCTGGGCCCAGGCGGTCTTCGACACCCTCGGGGCCCTGGTGAGCGGCGACGTGGTCGACGAGGTGCTCGACCGGGGGATGCTCGAGGTGCTGCCGCTGACGCACATCCGCGGCCGGTCGCTGCACGACGCCTTCGTGGTCGTGGACGAGGCGCAGTCGCTGGAGCGCAACGTGCTGCTGACGGTGCTGTCCAGGATCGGCGCCAACTCACGGGTGGTGCTCACCCACGACGTCGCCCAGCGCGACAACCTGCGGGTCGGCCGGCACGACGGAGTGGCCGCCGTCGTCGAGCGGCTGAAGGGCCACCCGCTGTTCGCGCACGTCACGCTGACCCGTTCCGAACGATCGCCCATCGCGGCCCTGGTCACCGAGATGCTGGAGCACGCCGTCGTGTGACCTCTGGCAGGGTGCGGGGAGTGCGACGTACGTCACACGGTGGCATAGTGCGCCAAACGAGCCCCACCAACCACACGGGAGTCAGGCAATGCGACGGTCACGGACGTACCGCATCTCGGCCTTGATGGCAGTGGCGGCGCTCACCCTCACGGGCTGCCTGCAGTCCGACGACGACGGGGGCGGCAGCAGCGGCTCCGGGGGCGGGGACAGCGGCGACGGCGTGGTCACGGTCTTCGGTGCCTTCACCGGCAGCGAGCAGACCTCCTTCGAGGACTCCATCAAGGCCTTCGAAGAAGAGAACGACATCGACATCCAGTACACCGGCAACGCCGATTTCACGACGCTGATCCAGTCGAACGTGCAGTCCGGCAACGCCCCCGACATCGGCGTGTTCCCGCAGCCGGGTCTGCTGCTGCAGATCGCCGACAAGGGCGACATCGTGCCGATCGACGACTACCTCGACACAGCGTCCCTGGAGAGCTCGCTGGTGCCGGGCCTGCTCGACTCGGTCACCGCTGAGGACGGCACGGTCTACGCCTCACCGATGAAGCTCGCGGTCAAGAGCCTGGTGTGGGTGCCCAAGAAGGCCTGGGAGGCCGGCGGCTACCAGGTGCCGGAGACCTGGGAGGACCTGCTGACCCTCTCCCAGCAGATCGAGGACGACGGCATCCCGCCGTGGTGCATCGGCATGGAGGCCGGCTCGGGCACCGGGTGGCTGGGCACCGACTGGATCGAGGAGATGGTGCTCCGGGTCGCCGGGCCTGATGTCTACGACCAGTGGGTGGCGCACGAGATCCCGTTCGACGACCCGCAGATCCAGGAGGCGTTCGACGCCTACGGCGACATCGTGTTCGAGGACGGCTTCGTGCTGGGTGGTCCCGAGGGCATCCTCAACACCAACGTCGAGGACGCGGACAACTCCCAGCTCGACGACCCGCCCGGCTGCATGATGCAGCGGCAGGGCAACTTCGTCGTCGACTTCTACCCGCCCGAGGTGCAGCAGAGCCTCGACGACAGCTACCTCGTCTTCGGCCTGCCGCCGATGGCGGACGGCTACGACGGGAACCCGGTCCTCGGCGGCGGCGACATGGTGTCGCTGTTCAACGGCGACGACGACGAGGCCGCGGAGGTCGCGAAGTTCCTCACCAGCGCCGAGTTCGGCGGTCCGTGGGCCCAGACCGGCTCGTTCCTGTCCCCGCACACCGACTTCGACGCGTCCCAGTACCCGAACGAGACGATCAACACGATCGCCGAGATCGCGACCTCAGCGGACGTCTTCCGGTTCGACGCCTCGGACCTGATGCCGGGCGAGGTCGGTGCAGGAACGTTCTGGGACGCGATGGTCGACTGGACGGGCGGAGCCTCCACCGAGGAGGTCACAGCCAAGGTCGAGGACTCCTGGCCCAGCGACTGACGTGAGGGCGCGGCCGCCGAATGGCGGCCGCACCCCACCCATCGTGTTCCTGTCCGACGGAGGAGGAGCCCGTGACCACCACCGCCCCGCCGCCCGTGGCCCCGGCTGAGCCGGAGGCGCCCCCACCGAAGCCGCGCCAGCTCGGTCAGGCGAATCCGCTGAAGCTCGTCCTCGGGCTGGTCGGCGTCGCCGGCACCTGCTGGGTGCTGGGCAACGTCTTCCTCGTCCTGACGGGCGAGACGGCGTTCGGCGAGGTGCCGAAGCTGGGTCAGGCGGTGCTCGCGATCGTCGCGGGCGTCGGTGGCTCGGCGCTGATCTTCTACTTCCTCAACATGATGGTCGAGGGTCTGCCGCGGCGGCTGGAGGACTGGCTCAAGCCGTACCTGTTCCTGCTGCCCGCCATCGGGCTCATCGGCCTGTTCCTCATCTACCCGACGTTCCGCACGATCATCTACAGCTTCGCCAACGACGACAGCACCGAGTGGGTGGGGCTGCAGAACTTTGAGGACATCCTCGGCAGCCCCGACTTCCGCGAGACGATCGTCAACAACGTGCTGTGGATCGCGATCGTCCCGGCGGTCACCGTCGCGCTGGGGCTGATGGTGGCGGTGCTGGCGGACAAGCTGTCCGAGCGGTGGGAGAAGACCGCCAAGTCGATCATCTTCCTGCCGATGGCCATCTCGTTCGTGGGCGCGGCGACGATCTGGCGGTTCGTCTACGACCGCGACGTGGGAGACACGCAGGTCGGGCTGCAGAACGCGATAGTCACGTTCCTGGGCTTCGACCCCGTGAGCTGGCTGCAGATCGAGACGTTCAACTTCAACGACATGCTGCTGATGGTGATCCTCATCTGGCTCCAGGTGGGCTTCTCCATGGTGCTGCTGTCGGCCGCCATCAAGGGGGTGCCCGAGGAGACGCTCGAGGCGGCGCGGATCGACGGCGCGAACGAGGTGCAGACCTTCTTCCAGGTGGTGGTCCCGCAGATCCGGGGCAGCCTGATCACCGTCTTCATCACCGTGCTGATCCTCGTCATGAAGGTCTTCGACGTCGTGTACGTGATGACCGGCGGCGACTTCGGCACGAACGTGATCGGACTCGAGTTCTTCCTGCAGATCTTCCAGTTCGGCAACTTCGGCATCGCCTCCGCCATCGTCGTGCTGCTGATGCTCGCGGTGATCCCGGTGCTGATCTACCAGGTGCGTCACTTCAGGGAAGAGGAGGCGACGCGATGACGACCACTGCGCCGCAGGCGGCGGCCCCCGTCGGGGTCGACGAGGACCGGGGTGCCCTCACGGGCGGCCACCAGGACAAGGAGGGTCGCGGCGGCTGGCCGAGCCGCGTGGTGCTGGTGATCGCGTGCTTCCTGTGGACGGTGCCGACCTTCGGGCTGCTGCTCACGTCGTTTCGCAGCAAGGAGGACGCCGTGTCCACCGGGTGGTGGACGACGCTGCTGCACCCCTTCTCCACCGAGTGGACGTTCTCGAACTTCGACGCGGCCATCGTCGAGAACAACATGGGAACGGCGTTCATCAACTCGCTGATCGTCACCATCCCGGCCACGGTCATCCCGATCATGTTCGCCGCGTTCGCGGCCTACGCCTTCACCTTCATGCGCTTCGTCGGGCGCGACTTCCTGTTCGTCGTCGTCGTCTCGTTGCTGGTGGTGCCGATGCAGGTGGCGTTCGTGCCGATGCTGCAGCTGTTCGGTGCCGACGGGCTGGACATCGTCGGGCAGTTCGTCACCCTCTGGCTGTTGCACACCGGGTTCGGCATGCCGCTGGCGATCTACATCCTGCGCAACTACATGGCGACGCTGCCGAAGTCGATCATCGAGTCCGCCGACATCGACGGTGCGAGCCACTTCCAGACGTTCTGGCGACTGATCGTGCCGATGTCGGTGCCTGCGCTGGCAGCGTTCGCAATCTTCCAGTTCCTCTGGGTGTGGAACGACCTCCTGGTCGCGCTGCTCTTCCTCGGCACCCAGAACCCGGTCGTCACCGTGCAGCTGCAGCAGCTGCTCGGCCGGCTCTCCGAGGGCTGGCAGCTGGTCGCCGCCGGCGCCTTCGTGACGATGACCGTGCCGCTGATCGTGTTCTTCTCGCTGCAGCGCTTCTTCGTCCGCGGCTTGACCGCGGGGTCGGTGAAGGGATAGGCCTTTCCCCGATCGCTCCAACCCTCACTACGGATCGTCCGGCACGTACCTGCCGGTGAAGGGATGTTGATCATGGCTCAGGTCACGTACGACAAGGCCTCGCGTGTCTACCCGGGGGCAGAGCACCCTGCGGTCGACAAGCTCGACCTGGAGATCAAGGACGGCGAGTTCATGGTGCTCGTCGGGCCGTCGGGCTGCGGCAAGTCGACCTCGCTGCGGATGCTCGCCGGCCTGGAGGAGGTGTCCGAGGGCACCATCCACATCGGCGACCGCGACGTCACGCACATGCCGCCGAAGGACCGCGACATCGCCATGGTCTTCCAGAACTACGCGCTTTACCCGCACATGACGGTGGCCGACAACATGGGCTTCGCGCTCAAGATGGCCGGCATCGGCAAGGAGGAGCGCGCCAAGCGCGTCGCCGACGCCGCCAAGCTGCTCGACCTCGAGGGCTACCTCGACCGCAAGCCCAAGGCGTTGTCCGGCGGCCAGCGCCAGCGTGTCGCGATGGGCCGCGCCATCGTCCGGGAGCCGCAGGTCTTCCTGATGGACGAGCCGCTGTCCAACCTCGACGCCAAGCTCCGGGTCTCCACCCGGGCCCAGATCGCCGCCCTTCAGCGACGGCTCGGTGTCACCACCGTCTACGTGACCCACGACCAGGTCGAGGCCATGACGATGGGCGACCGGGTGGCGGTGCTCAAGGACGGCCTGCTGCAGCAGGTCGACAGCCCGCTGAACCTCTACGACAAGCCGGTCAACGCCTTCGTCGCCGGCTTCATCGGCTCGCCCGCGATGAACCTGATGGAGGTGCCGGTCGAGGGTGACGGGGTCAAGCTCGACAACCTGTCCGTGCCGATCCCGCGCGAGACCAAGGAGCGCATCGGCAGTGCCAAGACGGTGACCCTCGGCGTGCGTCCGGAGTCGTTCAAGGTCGTGGGCGAGAACGACAAGGGCGTGCCCGCCGTTGTCGACGTGGTCGAGGAGCTGGGCGCCGACGCCTTCGTCTACGCCCACCGCTCGGACTCCGACGTCGGCGAGGGCAACCTGCTGGTGGCCCGGCACGACGCCCGCAAGCAGATCCAGCCGGGCTCGACCGTGCGGTTCGCGGTCGACCCCGACAAGCTGCACCTGTTCTCGGTCGAGACGGGCGAGCGGGTCATCGACTGAGGCCGACCGAGGCCGACCGGAGCTACCTGGTCCGCCGTGGGGCCCCGCGCACCTGGTGGGCGGGGCCCTGCCACGTCCCGGGTCGAAATGCACCTGTTAGTAGTGGTTTGGTGACGTTCCGTCCCGGAACAAGGTCGCGATTTGATAACGGGCGGCGTCTTTGCCATCCTGCCCGGGTTCCCCCCGACCCCCTCTGGAGTCCCTGCCTGTGTCCGACGTGCCCCCCGGCCGCCACCGGGCGCGCCACCGCGCGCCGACCGCCGCCGAACGGGTCCGCGCCCGGTTGTCCGCCCTCCCCTCCGCGCTCCCCTCGGTCCCGGCCTTCGGTCGGCCCGCGCTCGCCGCGGTCGCCGTCACCGGCATCGTGGCCGGCGGCACCGCCGGCTCCGCCGCGCTGACGTCGTCTGCTGAGCAGACCAGCGGAGACGCGACCTCGCTGGTGGCCTCCGGCACGGAATCGGCCGACGTCGAGGAGCGCAGCACAGGCGCAGCCGGGTTCTCCGTGAGCCGCTCCGCACCGCGTACGGACCTGCAGCAGGACGACGTGGTGTCGCTCGACCGCCAGGGCGCAGAGATGGGCGTCTCGGGCGCCGCGACCGTCGAGGCGCCGTCGGACCCCCGCGACATCGCCCTGGCCATGCTGGCCGACTACGGCTGGCCCAGCTCGGAGTTCGCCTGCCTCGACGACCTGTGGGCCGGTGAGAGCGGCTGGAGCCACACCGCGACCAACCCCACGTCCGGCGCGTACGGGATCCCGCAGTCGCTGCCCGCGGAGAAGATGGCGGCCGCCGGCGCCGACTGGCGGACCAACCCCGCCACCCAGATCGAGTGGGGCCTCGGCTACATCGAGGACCGCTACGGCTCGCCATGCGCCGCGAATTCGTTCAAACTGTCCAACGGCTGGTACTGAATCCACTGACCGGCCGACGGCCGACACGACCCTGCACTCGCAGGGCGAGCCGTTCCAGCGCGGATCGATGCGTCTTTCCCCGGTCGCATCCTCGTGAAGGGCAGGCCCGACGTGCCGTACGCACCTGCCGGTGCGCATCGAGGTAGGGCGGGCGCCAGTGCGTTGCTGGTGGCCACGCTCGCAGTCGGCACGCTGTGCGCTGGTGCGCTGACGGCACCGCCTGGCGCCGACGCGGCGCCGGGGGCGCTCGGGAGCACGGCGGCGTCGACCGCGGGCAACGGCAAGTACGTGGTGGTGCTGGCCCGCCCGCCCGCCGCGTCCTACCGCGGCGGCACCACCGGGATCGCCCGCACCGCCCCGCGGCCGGGTGCGCGCTACGACGCCACGTCGTCGGCAGCTCGGGCGTACACCGCGTTCCTGCGCGACCGGCAGGACCAGTTGGCACGCGCGGTCGGCGCCGAGCCCTTCTACCACTACACGGTCGGCCTCGACGGGTTTGCCGCGGAGCTCGATGCCCAGCAGGCCCGACGCCTGGCCGGCCTCGCCGGTGTGCTGGCGGTGGTGCCGGACCGCGAGCGGCACCTGGACGGGAGGCTCACCGCCACGCCGACGGGCCTGACCGCACCCCAGGGGGCCGCGACCCTGCCGGCAGGGCCCCGGCAGGCAGCCGGCCGGGGCATCGTCATCGGGATCGTCGACAGCGGCATCGACTCCGACAGCCGGTCGTTCGCGGCCACCGGCCGCGCGGCCGTGCCCGGCTTCACCGGCCGCTGCCGGCCGGGCGTCGACGATGACGAGGCGGCGGGGTTCACCTGCTCCACCAAGCTCGTCGGCGGCGACTACTTCCTGACCGGCCAGGGCGGCCCGGGCGCCATCTCGGAGCAGGAGTTTCTGTCCCCCGAGGACTACGCCGGCCACGGCTCGCTCGTCGCCTCGGCGGCGGCGGGTGGCCGGGTGCACGACGCCAGCCCGGTCGGGGTGGGTCTCGGGATGGTGTCCGGCACGGCGCCCGGCGCGGCGATCGCGTCGTACAAGGCGTGCTGGACCGCCGACGACCAGACCGACTCGTGCCTGACCTCCGACTCCGTGGCTGCCATCGACCAGGCTGTTGCCGACGGCGTCGACGTCATCAGCTACGCGATCAGCGGTCCCCGCAGCGATCTCGTCGACCCGGTCGAGCTGGCCTTCATGTACGCCGCCGACGCCGGAGTCTTCGTCGCGGCCTCGGCCGGTAACGACGGGCCGGCTGTCGGCAGCGTCGCGCACCCCGGACCATGGGTGACGACCGTGGGGGCAGCCACCCACTACGCGTATCCCGCAACGGTGGTGCTCGGTGACGGCAGCGAGCTGGTCGGGCGCTCGGTGACGCCGGACGACGTCGACACGGCACCGCTGGTGCTGGCCCGCGACGCCGCGGCCGAGGGTGCCGACGAGGGCGAGGCGCAGCTGTGCTTCCCCGACTCGCTGGACCCGGCAGCGGTTGAAGGCGCCATCGTCGTCTGCGACCGCGGCACCAGCGACCGGGTGGAGAAGAGCCGGGTCGTGGCCGAGGCGGGCGGCGTGGGCGTGCTGCTGCTCAACCCGACAGCCGGCACGCTGGACGCCGACCTGCACAGCGTGCCGACTGTCCACCTCGGCGACGAGGCGTACGACGACGTCTACGCCTACGCGGAGGCCGCGGACCCGACTGCGCGGATCGATGCCCGGGCCGGCGCGCTGCCGCCCGAGCCGCCGGCGATCGGCGAGGTGTCCGGCCGCGGGCCCAGCGCCGCGGCCGGCGGTGACGTGCTCAAGCCCGACCTGGTCGCCTCGGGGATCGACGTGATCGGTGCGGTGGCTCCCGAGAGCGACACCGGCCGTCGCTACGACGTCGCGTCGGGCACGTCGCTGGCGGCCGCGCACGTCGCGGGGCTGGCCGCCGTCGTCCGGCGGGCGCACCCGACGTGGTCACCGATGGCGATCAAGTCGGCGATGATGACGACGGCACGAGATCTCACCGACACCACGGCCCCGTTCGACCAGGGCGCGGGACTGGTCCAGCCGCGTCGCTTCCTGGACCCCGGCCTCGTCTTCGACTCCGGCTTCGCCGACTGGGCGGGCTTCCTCGCGGGGCGCGGCTATCGCGCCGCCTTCGCCGCGCCCCCGCTCCGGGCGTCCAACCTCAACCAGCCGTCGATCGCCGTCGACGAGCTGACCGGGCGCGAGACGGTGCGCCGGACGGTGACCAACGTCGACGACAAGACGTCGACATACTCGGTCGATGTCCGCGGCTTCGACGGCATCAGCGTGACCGCCGTGCCGTCGGTGTTCACCCTCGCCCCCGGGCAGCGGCAGACCTTGACGCTGCGGGTGGTCCGCGACAGCGCTGATCTCGGTACCTACCAGGTCGGCACGGTGCGGTTGGGCGACAGCACCGGCGGGCACGTGGTCCGGCTGCCGATCGCGGTGCGGCCGGTGGGGGTGCGCGCCCCTCGCGAGGTCTCACTGGACGGGTCGGATCGGCTGACCACCCGCTCGGGACTCGACGGAACCCTGGTCGCGAAGATCCGCGGCATGGTGCCCGGCGTCGACGCAGTGGGCAACGGCACGGACACCCAGGGCGCCGACTTCGATCCGGTGCTCGACGGGCTGTGGTCACAGACCATCGAGGTCGGTGGGCCGGCCGAGCTGGTGCGGGTGCAGACGATGCCCGGCGACCGGGCCGACGACCTCGACCTGTTCGTGCTGGACGAGAACGGCGCCCCGGTGGGTGAGGCTGCGTCCGGCTCCGCTGCGGAGACGGTGACGCTGCGCGGGCTGGCGGCGGGCACGTACACGGTGTACGTGCAGCCGTGGTTCGTGGCCGACCCCTCCGGCGAGACGACGTTCACGGTCCGAACGTTCCAGGTGCCGCGGCAGCCGACCGGCACCCTCAGCGCGCAGCCCCGCCGGCAGGAGGCGGTGGCCGCGCGTGACGACACGTGGCAGCTGGGGACGGGTCGGTTGCGTCCCGCCACGTCGTATCTCGGCTGGATCGGCTGGTACCGCGACAACCGGGCCGACGACGAGCTGGTCGGCAGCACGCTGGTCTCGGTCGACTGAGGGTGCGTCGCAGCTGGCTGCCGTGGCTTGTCTCCGCGCCGTTCACGGCGCTGTACGCGGCCGTGTCGATCACCGGCTACCAGCGGCTGCAGGTGCGCTCGTGGGATCTCGCGATCTTCTCCCAGGCGGCGCAGAGCTACGCCGAGCGCGGGTATCCGGTCGTCGACATCAAGGGCCCCGGCACCAACCTGCTCGGTGACCACTTCAGTCCGGTGATCGCGCTGTTCGGTCCGCTGTGGGCGGTGGCTCCCTCCCCGGTGACGCTGCTGCTGGCCCAGGCGGTGCTGCTCGGGGTGTCGGTGGGCATCGTGTCGCTCGCGGCGGTGCGACACCTCGGCCAGGCGGCGGGCGTGGCGATCGGCGTGGCCTACGGGGCGTCGTTCGGGGTGGTCCAGGCGGCCGCGTTCGACGTGCACGAGGTGGCGTTCGCCGCCCCGCTGCTGGCGCTCGCGGGGTCGGCCTACCTGCGCCGCGACTGGCGGTGGGTGGCGCTGTGGACCTCGCTGCTGGTGCTGGTCAAGGAGGACCAGGGGATCACGGTCGTCGCCGTCGGCGTGGTCCTGCTCATCTGCGGAGCACGGCGGTGGGGTGCGGGGCTGGTGGTCTTCGGCGTGGTCGCGACGGTGGCCGTGCTGCTGGTCGTGATACCGGTGCTCAGCACCACTGGCGGCTACGACTACTGGGACCGGCTCACCGAGGGAGACGGCTCGGGTTCGCCAGTCCCCTGGCCGCTGCGCCCGTTCTGGCCTGGGGTGAAGATCGAGACCCTGCTGCTGACGTTCGGGATCACCGGGTTCCTCGCGCTGCGCTCACCGTGGGTCATCGTTGCGCTCCCGACCCTGGGCTGGCGGTTCCTCAGTGAGTATCCGTACTACTGGGGCACCGACTGGCACTACTCGTTGACCGTGATGCCGGTCGTGTTCGTGGCCCTGGTCGACGGGATCGCACGCGCCAGGGATGCGCGGCCGGACTGGCTGGCGCGCTACGCCAGCCATGGTGCAGCGGTCGCGGTCACAGCCTCCCTCGTGCTGTCCCTGCAGTACCCGCTGCGCGACCTGGTCCGGCCGGAGACGTACGAGTCGACGTCACGTGAGGACGCGGCGCGCGAGATCGTCGACCAGATCCCCGACGGCGCGCGAGTGGACACCGACATCGGGCTGATCGCCCAGCTGGTGCCGCGCCACGACGTGTTCTTCATCGGCACGAACACCGGCAGCGAGCAGGTCACGCCGGACTGGGTGGTCGTCGACACCAGGCTGGGGTGGGGCTCGGGCGACGTCTCGCACTGGGCCGAGCAGCGCTACCCCGACACGGAGTGGGACGAGGTGCGGGCCGGCGGCGGCTACCTGGTGGCGGAGCGCACCGGCTGACGTGGCCAGCTGACGGGCCGGCTGCACGTCACGGGTGGGTCATCGACAAGACGTCCAGCGCATCGTCCAGCTGCTGCTCGGTCAGGTCGCCGCGCTCCACGAAGCCCTGCTCGATGACGACCTCGCGGATCGTCTTGCGCTCGGCGACCGCCTGCTTGGCGACCTTGGCGGCGTTCTCGTAGCCGATGTGGCGGTTCAGCGGGGTGACGACCGAGGGCGACGACTCGGCGTACTCCAGGCAGCGCTCCTCGTTGGCGGTGATGCCGTCGATGCAGCGGTCGGCCAGCAGCCGCGAGGCGTTGGCCAGCAACCGGATCGACTCCAGCAGGTTGCGCGCGATCACCGGCAGCATGACGTTGAGCTCGAAGGCACCCGAGGCGCCGGCGACGGTGATCGTCTGGTCGTTGCCGATCACCTGGGCGCACACCATCAGCGTGGCCTCGGGCAGCACCGGGTTGACCTTGCCGGGCATGATGCTCGAGCCCGGCTGCAGGTCGGGCAGCGCGATCTCGGACAGCCCGGCGCGCGGGCCGGATCCCATCCAGCGCAGGTCGTTGCAGATCTTGGTGAGGCTCACCGCGATCGTGCGCAGCTGGCCGGAGAACTCCACCAGTCCGTCGCGCGCGCCCTGGGCCTCGAAGTGGTCGGCCGCCTCGGTGAGCGGCAGCCCGGTGTCATCGGCCAGCAGCGCGATGACCCGCTGCGGGAACCCTTCCGGCGTGTTGATCCCGGTGCCGACGGCGGTGCCGCCGAGCGGGACCTCGGTGACCCGGGGGAGCGACGCCTCGACCCGCTCGATCCCCCGGCGCACCTGGGCGGCGTAGCCGCCGAACTCCTGGCCCAGGGTGACCGGCGTCGCGTCCATCAGGTGCGTGCGCCCGGACTTCACGACCCGCCCGAACGCCTCCGCCCGTCCCTCGAGCGCGGTGGCCAGGTGGTCGAGGGCCGGCGCCAGGTCGTGGCTGGCGGCCGCGGCCGCCGCCAGGTGGATCGAGGTGGGGAACACGTCGTTGCTCGACTGGCTGGCGTTGACGTGGTCGTTGGGGTGCACGTCGCGGCCGAGCGAGCGGGTGGCGAGCGTGGCGAGCACCTCGTTGACGTTCATGTTGCTGGAGGTGCCGGACCCGGTCTGGAACACGTCGATGGGGAACTCCCCGTCGTGCTTGCCCGCGACGACCTCGGCGGCGGCGGCGGCGATCGCGTCGGCCACGTCCTGGTCGAGGACGCCGAGCTCGGCGTTGGCGCGGGCGCACGCCGACTTGACCTGGGCGAGGGCCCGGACATGCGCGGCCTCGAGCGGGGTACCGGAGATCGGGAAGTTCTCCACCGCCCGCTGGGTCTGCGCCCGCCACAGGGCGTCGCGGGGCACCCGTACCTCGCCCATCGTGTCGTGCTCGATGCGGAAGTCGGCGTCGTCGCTCATGGGCGTGACGTTAGTGGGGCGGCGGCGGGTCGCCCGCGCCGAGGTGCAGCCAGTACGTCTCGGCGCGGGCACCGAGGCGTACCGGCACCGGCTCGGTCCAGGCGCGGTCGAACGCCTCGGTCAGCGCCGCGTGCAACGCCGGCGACTCGGCCATCGACCAGACCACGAGCGCACCGCCCGGCGCGAGCGCATCGCGGCAGCGGCGCAGGAACGGCGGCCGGTACAGCGCGGTGTTCGCGTCGTGCACCAGGTGGTCCGGGCCGTTGTCGACGTCGAGGAGCACGACGTCGTACGCGCCGCCGCGGCTGGTCCGTACCGTCTCGGCCACGTCGCCCACCCGCACGGCGACGCGAGGGTCGGCGAGGGCGGCCGCGCCGCCGGGCACCAGGTCGGCGCGCAGCCAGTCGACCAGCGCGGGCTCGAGCTCGACGAGCATGACCTGCTCGACGGCCCCCGACGCGAGGACGGCCCGCAGGGTGATCCCGAGACCGAGTCCCGCGACCAGCACCCGGCGCGGGCTGGCTGCCGCGGCGAGGCTCGCGGTCGCCAGCCGGCGTTCGCTTCCGGTCTCGACGTCGTCCATGACGAAGACGCCGTTGACCCGCAGCTCGAGCGCGCCGTCGGCGCGCCGCCGCAGCACCGTCTCGCCGCGCGGGGACACCGACCGGGCGACGACGCCAGGACCGCTCACCTACGAGGAGTCCCGCTTCCCGCCTGCCTTGCCGCTCGATTTGCCGCCTGACTTGCCGCTCGGCGTCGCCGACTTCTTCGGTTCCTCCTCGGCGGCGTCGGGGTCGCCGGGGGAGGCGGGGCCGCCGGCGAGCAAGGCGCTCAGCCAGCGCGACTCCGGGTCGACGTCGACCAGCAGGGCCTTGACCAGCAGCGAGAGCGGCACGGCCAGCAGGGCACCGAGGGCGCCGAGCTCCCAGGCCCAGAACACCAGGGACAGGAAGGTCAACGTGCCGGACAGGCCAACCGAGTCGCCGACGAACTTCGGCTGGATCACCGACTGGATGACGAAGTTGAGCACGCTGTAGACCGCGATGACGAGCAGCATCAGGCCGGGCCCGCCCTCGAGCAGGGCGAGCAGGGCGGGCGGCACCAGCCCGATCACGAAGCCGATGTTGGGGATGTAGTTCGTGATGAACGCGAGCAGGCCCCACAGCAGCGGCTCGGGCACCGGGGTGAACGCGAGGAAGGTGGTGTCCAGCACGGCGACGATCAGCCCGAACACGGTGGACACGACGAGGTAGCGGCGGGTCCCGACCGCGAAGGAGTCAAGCGCGGTGACCACGGCCGTCCGGTCCGGCCGGGTGCGCTGCAGCTTGTCCGCCAGGTGCGAGGCGTCGATGCCCATGAACAGCAGCAGCGTGATGATGAACAGCAGGTTGGACGTGATCGACAACAGGCTGCTCAGCACGGTGCCGGCCACGCCCACCACCTGGCCGACGTCGAAGGCGCTGGTGATCTCGCGCAGCTGCGCGCTGTCGACGCCGTACGACTTCAGCTGGTCGAGCCCGTCCTGCACCAGGTTGTTGGCCTCGTCCTGGTACTCGGGGAGCAGCGCGGCGAACCGCGCGGCCGCGACCACCAGCGAGAAGGCCAGCAGCAGCAGCACCAGGTAGACGCCGAGGATCCCGACCAGCGAGCCGGCCCAGCCGGGCACGCCGAGCCGCTCCGCGTACGTGCGCAGCGGGTGCACCGCGATCGTCAGCACCAGGGCCAGCATCGTCGGCCCGATGATGCTGGCGCCCACGCGAATGGCGCCCATGGTGATCACCGCGGCCGCCAGGCCGAGGAGGATCATCAGGCCACGGGGCAGCGGCCACGAGTGGCGCGCCACCACGTCGGTGCTGGGGCTGGTCGTCGCCATGGTTCATCAGACCGCGCCGGGCAGCCCCGACCAAGCCGCCGTGCCGGACGACGGCGCCTTAGGCGCTGGACATCTGCGCGCACTAGGGTCGGATCGTGAGCGAGCGCCTCCCCGACCTGCACCGGCGGGCCTCCGACGCCGACCGCGACGCGGTCGCCGAGCGGCTGCGCGACGCGGCGGGCGACGGGCGGCTGACGATCCCTGAGCTCGAGGAGCGACTGGAGCAGACGTACGCCGCGAAGACCTATGCCGAGCTGGAGCCGCTGACCCACGACCTGCCCGACCACGTGCCGGCAGCCGGACGTCCGTTGCGGCCCCGCGACGGCCACTCGGTCCGCGTCACCGGCCGCGAGGGCCGGCGGTGGTCGTTCGCGCTGATGAGCGGCACCTCCCGCAGCGGCCGGTGGGCACTGAGCCGCACCCACAACGCCATCGCGGTGATGGGCGGCGTCGACCTCGACCTGCGAGACGCGGAGCTCGAGACGGCCGAGGTGACCGTCCGCGTCTTGGCCCTGATGGGCGGGGTCGACATCGTGGTGCCGGACGACTGCGTGCTGGACGCGAGCGGCTTCGGGTTGATGGGCGGCTTCGACGAGGTCGACCGCGCCGCGCCGCCCCCGGTCGGGGCACCGGTGGTGCGGGTCCGCGGGCTGGCGCTGATGGGGGGCGTCACCGCCCTCCGCAAGCCCCGCCGGATCGCCAGCGAGGTCGAGGGCCCACGGCGCCGCGAGCTCGGGTCGTGAGGCGTCTCACCTCGCTGGACGCGCAGTTCCTCAACATCGAGGACCGCTCCACGACGGGGCACGTGGGGGCCGTCGTGGTGCTCGATCCCGCCACCGCGCCAGGCGGCACGATCGACCTCGACGCCGTGCGCGCGGTGCTGGAGCCGCGCCTGCACCTTGCCTCCCCGTTCCGCCAGCGGCTGGTGGAGGTGCCGCTCGGGCTCGGCTACCCCTACTGGATCGACGACCCCGACTTCGACCTCGAGTACCACCTGCGGGAGGTGGGCCTGCCGGCGCCGGGGACGCCGGAGCAGCTGGGCGAGCAGGTGGCGCGGATCCACTCCCGGCCGCTGGACCGCTCGCGGCCGCTGTGGGAGATGTACCTCGTGCACGGCCTGGCCGACGGCCGGCTGGCTCTGTACTCCAAGGTCCACCACGCAGCGATCGACGGCATCTCCGGTGCCGAGGTCCTCGCCGCGATCATGGACGTCGAGCCGGAGCCACGCGACGTCGACCCGGAGGACTGGGACCCCGACGCGGTGCCCTCGCCGTGGCAGGTGCTCCCCCGGGCGATCGCGTCGGTCGCCGACCGCACCGTCGACCTGCTGACCGGGTTGCCGCGCTCGCTGCCGCACCTCGCTGCGCTGCCCGGCGCGCGGCGGGTGCCAGGCGTGCGGGCCCTCGAGGAGGCGGTCACGGTCGGCCGCGCGCTCGTCGGCCTGCCGGTGCAGTCGTCGGCGGGGCGCCGTGACCTGGTGGCGCCTCGCACCCCCTTCAACGGACCGATCACCGCGCACCGCCGGTTCGCCTACGCCTCGGTGCCGCTGGAGGAGGTGAAGCGGGTCAAGAACGCCTTCGACATGACGGTCAACGACGTGGTGCTGGCACTCACGGCGGGCGTGCTCCGCCGCTGGCTGCTCGACCGCGACGCCTTGCCCGTCTCGCCCCTGGTCGCCGCCGTGCCGGTGTCGGTACGCGACGACGAGTCCGAGACGGGTGGCAACGAGGTCTCGGTGATGGTGGTGGCGCTCCCGACCCAGCAGCGCGAGGTCGCCGACCGGCTGCGGGCGGTCCAGGACGAGGTCGCGGTCGCCAAGGCCGAGTTCGACACCCTGCCCGCCTCGATCCTGCAGGACCTGTCGGCCGTGCTTCCGACGTCGCTGTCCGGTCTCGCCTCCCGCGCCCTCTTCCGCCTGGTCACCGCACCGGGCGTGCTGTTCAACCTGTTCGTGTCCAACGTTCCCGGCCCGCAGCTGCCGCTGTACATCGCCGGAGCACGGGTCGAGGGGATCTACCCGGTCTCGGCGGTGAGCGACGTCAGCGGCGGGCTCAACATCACGCTGTTCAGCTACGACGGGTCGCTCGACGTCGGCTTCATCGCCTGCCGCGAGATGGTGCCCGACGTGTGGCGGATGGCGGGCTACCTGCGCGACGAGCTCGACGAGATGTTGGCGCTGGTCTGAGCGTCGCTGGTCCGGCTGGCACCGTCGGCGCGCGCGGCCGTCCGCGCGATGGCGTCGACGAACACCGGCCACAGCGGGCGAGGCAGGTCGTGCGCCATGCCGGGCACCAGCACCAGCTCCGACCCGCGCACCGCCCGGGCGGTCGCGCGGCCGCCCGACGGGTGCACCAGCCGGTCGACGGTGCCGTGCACCACGCAGGTGGGAACCCGCAGTCGGCGCAGGGCCGGGGTGCGGTCGGGCTGGGCGAGGATGGCCAGCATCTGCCGGGTGGCGCCGGCGCGGTCGGCGCCGCGGTCCCACGTCTCGGCGGCCCGCTCGCGGATCTCCTCCTCGTCAGCGGCATAGTCCGGCGACCCGATCACGTTCCACGCGGCCGGTGCCCGCTCGACGTACTGCTCCTTGGTGCGGGCGGGCGGCGCGAGCAGCAGCCGCAGCAGCCGGGGGTCGGCCCAGCCGACCCGGCGACTGCCGGTGGTGGACATGATCGAGACCAGCGAGCGGACCCGGTCGGGCCGCGACAACGCCATCGTCTGCGCGATCATGCCGCCCATCGACACCCCGGTGACGTGCGCGGACTCGATGCCGAGGGCGTCGAGCAGCGCGAACGCGTCGTCGGCCATGTCCGCCAGCCTGTACGGGGCGACCCGGCTGTCCCCGAGGTAGGCCCGGACCAGCGAGCGCCGGCTGAGCCGCTGTCGCCCGCGGACGCGGGACGAGCGGCCGATGTCGCGGTTGTCGAAGCGGATCACGAAGAACCCGCGGTCGGCCAGCTGCGCGCACAGGTCGGGATGCCACCAGTTCATCGGGCCGCCGAGCCCCATGACCAGCAGCAACGGCTCGGCAGCGGGGTCGCCGAACGTCTCGTACGCCAGCTGCACCCCGCCGGGCAGGTCGGCGGTCGACTCGCTCACGGGTCCAGGTTACCCGCGGGTAGGTCCGCGCCCACCATCAGCCCGCTGCCGCCGGGCCGGCCGCCAGCGCCGGCAGCTCGGCAGCCCACGGCGGGTCGGCGCCGGGCCGCGAGCAGGTGATCGACGCCGCGTCGACCGCGGTCCTGGCCAGCCAGTCCAGCGCCGGCGCGGTGCAGGCCTCGCCGCCCACCAGACCGTGTTGCAGCGCCGCGGCCAGCAGCGCCGCCATGAAGCTGTCGCCGGCCCCGATGGTGTCGGCCACCTCGACCGCGCCAGCCGCGGCCTCGCCACGCCGACGGCCCGCGGCCAGCAGCGCTCCCTCGCCGCCGCGGGTCACGGCGACCAGCGGAGCGGCGGGTGCGCCCGCCAGGTCGGTCAGCAGCGCATCGAGCGGTCGGTCCGGCCACAGCACGTCGGCGTCCTCGTCGCTGAGCTTGACCACCGAGGCCAGCGGCAGGATCTCGTCGACGAAGCCCCGCGCCTGCTCGAGGTCGGGCGTGATGCTGGGCCGCAGGTTGGGGTCGACCGACACCGGCACCCCGGCCGACGCCGCCTCCCGGGCGAGGGCGACCACGCCGGTGGCACCCGGTGGCAGGGTCGCGCCGATCGAGCCGACGTGCACCAGCCGGTAGGCCGAGGGGTCGGGCAGACGGACCGGGTCCCAGCGGATGTCGAACTCGTACGTGGCGCCGCCGCCCTCGGCGAGACGCGCGGTCGCGGTCGCGGTGCTCGAGTGCGGGGGCAGCCGGAGCAGCTCGACGCCCGACGCCTCGACGTGCGCGGTGACCGCCCGGCCGCGCTCGTCGTCGCCCAGCTGGCAGCCGAGCGCGGTGGGCACGCCGAGCCGGGCCAGCCCCACCGCGACGTTGAGCGGCGATCCTCCGGGATGCTCGGTGCGGGTGCCGTCGGGAGCGACCCGGACGTCCACGAGCGCCTCGCCCACGACGAGGACGCGGGGCTCCGCCACGTCAGTGCTCGAAGTCGACCGACGCGTACGCGCGCAGCTTGGCCAGCCGGTGCTCGCTGCTGATCTCGCGGATCGTGCCGCTGCGCGAGCGCATCACCAGCGAGTGGGTGGTGCAGCAGCCGGCCTGGTAGCGGACGCCGCGCAGCAGCTCGCCGTCGGTGATGCCGGTGGCCACGAAGAAGCAGTCGTCGCCCTGCACCAGGTCGTCGGTCGACAGCACGGCGTCGAGGTCGAGTCCGGCGTCGACGGCGCGCTGGCGCTCCTCGTCGTCGGTCGGGTGCAGCCGGGCCTGCAGCACGCCGCCCATCGCCTTGAGCGCGCAGGCGGCGATGATCCCCTCGGGGGTGCCGCCGATGCCGAGCAGCAGGTCGACGCCCGTGCCGGGCCGGGCGGCCATGATGGCGCCGCCCACGTCGCCGTCGGTGATGAACTTGATCCTGGCCCCGGTCGCCCGGATCTCGTCGACCATCCCGGCGTGCCGCTCGCGGTCGAGGATGCACACGGTGACGTCCTCGGCGGCGGACCCCTTGGCCTTGGCCACCAGCTGGATGTTCTCGGCGACGGGGAGCCGGATGTCGACCGCCTCCGCGGCCGCGGGGCCGGTGGCGAGCTTGTCCATGTAGAAGACCGCCGACGGGTCGTACATCGAGCCGCGCGGCGCCACGGCGAGCACCGACAGCGCGTTGCTCATCGCCTTCGCGGTGAGCGTCGTGCCGTCGATCGGGTCGACGGCGACGTCGACCTCCGGACCGGTGCCGTCGCCCACCCGCTCGCCGTTGAACAGCATCGGCGCCTGGTCCTTCTCGCCCTCGCCGATGACGACGATCCCGTCCATGCCGACGGTGCTGATCAGGACCCGCATCGCGTTGACGGCCACGCCGTCGGCGCCGTTCTTGTCCCCGCGGCCCACCCAGCGGCCGGCGGCCATCGCGGCCGCCTCGGTCACCCGGACCAGGTCGAGGGCGAGGTTGCGGTCGGGCGCCTGCGACGGCGTGGCCAGGTGGCCGGGGGGCTGGCCCTCGGTCGGTGTCGCGTGGGTGTCACCCGCGGCTGCGGGGGAGTCGTCGTTCTGCACCGCTCACCTCCGGATCGGGGTCGGGGTGTGCTGGTGAGCGTACCCACAGCGGTGCGCCCCGCGAACCGGACTCAGCCTGCGTCGGCGACCGCCTGCTGCAGATCGGCGAGGGTCGGCAGCTGGCCCGGGGTGACCACCTCGCCGTCGACGAGCACGGTCGGGGTGCTGCTGACGTCGTCGTCGCTGGCCTGGTCGGTCGCCTGGGCGACCCAGTCCGTGTAGGTCCCGTCGGTGATGCAGCCCGACACCTCCTGCTCGTCGGCGCCCGCCTGGACGGCCAGGTCGACGAGCGTGTCGTCGTCGAGGCCAGCGCTGCCCTCCGCGGGCTGCTGGGCGAACAGCTCGGTGTGCAGCTGCAGCAGCGCCCCCGGGCCGGCGGAGTCGGCGGTGCAGGCCGCGGCGTTGGCCGCCCGGGTGGAGTAGTCGGTGCTGGACGACCGGTCGAGGATCGAGATCGGGCGCAGCTCGAGGATGATCGCGCCGGAGTCGGCCTGCTCGCGCAGCCACTCGCCCGCTTCCTGCTCGAACGCGCCGCAGACCGGGCAGATGAAGTCCTCGTACGCCACGACGCGGGGTGCGTCGGCGGCGGGGTCGGTAGACACCTCGAAGCCGTGGTCCGCGGTGCTGTTCGCCGGTGCCGCGACGTCGTCACCCGTGCTGCTGCGGGTCTGCGACCAGATGACGTAGCCGAGCACGACGACGAGGATCGTCGCCACCACGCCCGCGGTGACCCACAGCTGGCGGCGGCGCCGCTCGGCCGCCTGCTGCTCGGCCCGCATCTGGGCGGCGCGGGCCGCGCGCTCCTCCCGGGTCGTCCGGCCCGGACGCTTGGCCGGATTGCCCGGGCCCTTGCGGGTGCGCTTGCTCATCGGAGGTGCCCTTCCTCGGCGCCGGTTTCCGCGGGTCCCAACAGGACGGCGTCGAGCGACCACCGGCTGGCAGGCCAACGAAAGAGCACCGCCGCCAGTGCCAGCAGGCCGACGTCGCGGGTGATCTCCCAGGCGTACGCGCCGCTCTGGTCGCCGGCCACCTCGCCGCCGCCGCCGAAGCAGCCGCACTCGATCTGCAGGCCGCGGGCCCAGGCACTGGCGACGCCGATGATGAACAGCGCCATCAGCAGGCCGCCGATCCCGGCCGCCACCCGGGTGCCGAGGCCGACGACCAGCAGCAGTCCGACCACGATCTCCAACGGCGGCAGCCCGTACCCCACGACGCGTTCCAGCGCGTCCGGCAGCAGCCGGTACGCGCGCACGGCGCGCACGCTGGCCTCGGGGTCGGTGAGCTTGACCAGCCCGGCGGCGATGAGCACGCCGCCGAGCACGAGCCGGGCGGCAGTGCGCGCCCACGGCCACCAGACGTTGCTCACCCGGTGACCCCGAACCAGCGACCGAGGGCGGGCACCCGGCGCAGGACCAGCTGGTCGAGCACCAGCACGACGACCAGGGAGACCCCGAAGACCGGCAGCGCGACACCCAGTGCCACCAGCAGGGCTGCCAGCCACGGTGTGGCACGGACCGGGAGCCGACCCCGCGGCGCGCGGGTGCCGCTGCCGTTGGTCACCGCCGGGCGGCGCCGCCACCACATCAGCGGTCCCGTCACGCACATCGCCAGCACCGCCACGCAGAAGGCGGCGCTGGCCCAGAAGTTCACCGTGCCGAGGCTGCGTCCCTCGTGCAGACCGATGCCCTGCGAGACGGCCTTGGCCAGCAGCGGGTAGTCCTCGTAGCCGTAGGCAGACACGACCTCACCGTCGAATCTGTCGACGTGCAGGGTGCGCTCGTCGGTCGGGTCGTCGAACGCGTAGCCCATGACTGAGTACACACCATCGTCGGCGGCGGGCAGGGCCACCGTGTACGGGTGCCGAAGTCCCTCGCGGTCGGCGACCGCCACCGCTGTGTCGACGTCGGCGACCGCGTCGCCCTGGCCGGTGGAGCTCGGAACCTCGGTGGCGCCCTGCGCCCACGGCACGTCGTGGGTGTGCGGCAGCGACTCGTCGAGCCGCGAGGTCGGGGCTGACGTTGCGCCCGGGTCGGTCGACCACAGCGACGTGCCCCGGTCGGAGGCGAGCCGCTGCACCTGGGCACCCCATACGCCGGTCCAGGGCAGCCCCGTGACGACCATGGCCAGCACGCCGAAGCCGGTGACCGCGCCCACCGCCACGTGCCAGCGGCGCACCCGGTTGCGGACCCGTTGCCGATCGCTCGCCCGGGCCGACCGGGCCGCCGCCCGGCGGGCCCGGCGGCCGCGTACCGCGAGGACGTACCCGGTGATCGCCATCACGATCGCCCAGCAGACCCCGAGCTCGACCACGAGGTCGCCGGCCCGACCGCTCATCAGGTCGGCGTGCAGCCGCACCGCGTAGCCCGACAGGGTCCGGTCGGGGTCGAGCGAGCCGAGCACCTCTGTCGTCCACGGGTCGACGAAGACGTCACGCACCGCGCCGTCGGCGGTGGTGACCGAGAACCGGGTGCTCTCGTCGGCGGTGGCCGGCTCGGTGAGCGAGGCGATCGTGGCGTCCGGGTACGCCCGCTGGACGGCCGTCTGCTGGGCGGCGTACGGCTGGGTGAAGTCGACGCCGGCTGGTTGCTCGACCCGCATCAGGTCGGCGTGCAGCCGCGGTTCGATCTCGAAGCGGAACAGGTAGACCAGGCCGGTCACGGCGAGCACGGTCAGGACGGGGACGACGATCGTGCTGGCGTAGAAGTGCCAACGCCAGAAGGCGCGGAACCACCCGGACGTGCGCTCGGCGCGCGTCCGTGGCGGGTGGACGTGCTCGCGGGGCGCCGGGCCGCGGGGGGAGAGGACGGTCATGCGCGTGCTCCTGTCGGGGGGACGCGCCGGGTCGTGACGGCCGGTCAGGCGACGGCCGTCGACACGACGGCGCGGGAGGACGACCCGATGGACCGGGTCGCGGGGACGACGGAGCCGGTCCAGCCGGCTCAGGAGCGCGCGGGCGGGCCGCGCCGGGGGGCGGCGGGATGCACGCGTCGACCGGTGCCGCCGGCAAGTGCCGGCACGGGGGCGACCGGTAGTGGTCCGGTGGTGCCCGGCGACGGTGCCACGAGCGTCAGCAGCCGCGCGGCGCGCTGCACCGGTGCGGCCAGAGCCGACAGCAGGGTCAGCAGCGACCACAGGCCGCGCTCGCCGCGGGCGAGCAGCAGCGCGACGGAGGCCGCCGCCAGCAGGTGGGCGACCGTCATGGCGAGCTCGGCCGGCAGCGTGTCGGTGTGCTGGTGACCGGCCACCAGGGTGAACGCGGCGTGCAGCGCGAGCTGACCACCGCACACCAGCAGCACCAGCCGGCGGGCCGACATCTCCTGCTGGGTGAGCGGCGCGACCCCCGCCATCGCGCCGGTCGTGATGAGCAGCAGCATCGGCCAGGGCGGCAGCAGCCCGCCCGCCGTGACGTGGGCGACGGCGGCGAGCAGGGTCGTGACGGCGCCCAGCACGCCGGCCCGTGCTGCCACCAGCGCGGGTGCGGCCGTGGCGCTCGGTGCGGGCTGCACGGCGTCGAGGTTAGTGCAACCGGATCAGGCGGGATACACCTGTACGGCCTCCGCGTCGACCGTCATCCAGACCGGCGCGCCCGGGGCCAGGTCGAGCCGGGCGATCGCGGTGGGCGCGAGGTCGGCCAGCAGCGGCAGCGGGCCCTCGACCTCCAGCCGCACCACGTCGCCGCGCGGCGTCATGCCACCCACCGCTCCGGGCCACGCGTTGGTGGCACCGGTCGGCGGTCGGTCGGTGCGCACGGCGACAGCGGCCGGCGGGAAGCAGCAGAACACCTTGCCCTCGTGGTCCCCTGACACCACCAGCTCGGTCGGCGCGCTGCCGTCGGCCGACGACACCGTGACCGTGCGGCCGTGCGCGCTGCCACGCACCAGGTTCAGCCCGACCAGGGCGGCGACGTGTGGGGTACGGGGCCGGGCCGCCACCTCGGCGGGCGGTCCGGTCTGCTCGACCAGGCCATGCTCCAGCACGACGAGGTCGTCGGCGAGCACCAGGGCGTCCAACGGGTCGTGCGTCACCAGCACGGTGGGGCCGGCGAACTCGGCGAGGTGTCGGCGCAGGAACGCCCGCAGCTCGAGCACCGCCCGCACGTCGAGCGCGGCCAGCGGCTCGTCCAGCAGCAGCAGCGAAGGTCGCGCGGCCAGGGCCCGCGTGATCGCCACCCGGCGGGCCTGACCCCCGGACAGCTCGGCGGGCGTGCGGTCGGCCAGCTCGACCAGACCGGTCCGCTCCAGCCACCCCTCGGCCTCCCGGCGCGCCTCCGCGGCACCCGCACCGCGGTGCCGCGGGCCGAACGCCACCTGGTCGCGTACCCGCAGGTGCGGGAAGAGCAGCGACTCCTGCGGCACCAGCCCGACCCCGCGGGCCTGGGTGGCGAGCCGGAGCCCGCCGTCGGTGTCCTCGACGGTGCGATCGCCGAGGCGTACGTGGCCCTCGTCGAGGGGGTGCAGGCCGGCCAGCGCATGCAGCACGGTGCTCTTGCCGGCCCCGTTGGGACCCAGCACCGCGAGCACTCCTCCCGCGCGTACCCGCAGGTCGGCCTCGACGCGGAACGAGCCCCGCGTCATCACCAGGTGCGCGTCGAGCCCCGTGCTCACCACGCTGCGCTCAACCGACCGCACCGGTCAGCCAGCGCTCGCGCAGCAGCACCAGGATGCCGACGCTGACCACGAGCAGCACCAGGCTGAGCAGGATGGCGGCGTCGAAGTCGGAGGCGAGTGCCCCGTAGATCGCCAGCGGCATCGTCCGGGTGGTGCCCTGGTAGCTGCCGTTGAAGGTGATGGTCGCGCCGAACTCCCCCAACGCCCGTGCCCACGCGAGCACGGTGCCTGCCAGTACACCGGGAAGGGCCAGCGGCAGCGTGACCCGGCGGAAGGTCTGCCACCGACTGGCGCCGAACGTCGCGGCCACGTCGTCGTAGCGAGGGTCGGCCGAGCGCAGCGCCCCCTCGACGGCCAGCACCAGGAACGGCATCGCCACGAACGTCTGCGCCACCACGACCCCGAGAGTGCTGAACGGCAGCCGGAAGCCGAACGTCTCGAACAACCACTCACCGGCGATGCCGCGCCGGCCGAACGCCGCGAGCAGCGCGACCCCGCCCACGACCGGTGGCAGGACGAGCGGAACGGTCACCAGTGCCCGCAGCGCACGGCGGCCCCGGATTGTCGAGCGGGCGAGCAGCCACGCCAGCGGGGTGCCGAGTACGAGGCAGGTGAGCGCGGTGGCGGTGGCGGTGATCAGGCTGAGCCGCAGCGCGTCCAGCACGGCGGGGTCGGTGAGTCGCTCGGGCAGCGTGGCCCAGGGCGCGCGGACCAGCAGCCCGAGCACCGGGAGCACCAGCAGCAGCAGGGCCGCCCCGGCGGGGATCAGCAGCTGCCACGGCAGTCGGCCGGTGGCGGCGGTCGCCGCGGGGCCCGGAGGTCGCCCGGCAGCCTCCGGCCCTCGAGTCGGCCGATCCTCAGGCATCGGTCACGGCGCCGGCAGGAAGCCGTAGCTCTGGAGCACCTGCTGGCCCTCCGCGGACGTGACGAGGTCGACCCAGGCCTGGGCGTCCTCGGGGCTGGCCGCCTCGGTCAGCGCCGCGATCATGTCGGAGTTGACCGCCTGCTCGGCCTCCGGCACCTCGATCGCGTTGACGTCGTCGCCGGCGGCCTGTGCGTCGCTGACGTAGACCAGGCCGGCGTCGACCTCACCCGCGGTGACCTTGGCCAAGGTGTCGCGCACGTTCTCCTCCTCCGTCACCGGATCGGCCGTGACGCCGACGAGGCCCAGCAACTTCTCGGAGGCTGCCCCGCACGGCGCGTCCGGGACGCAGACGGCGAAGGCGACGCCGTCGTCGTTGAGGTCGGAGATGTCCTCGACGCCGGCCGGGTTGTCCGGAGGAGTGACCAGCACCAGCTCGTTCTGCGCGAAACCGACCGGTTCGCCCTCGGTCAGGCCCTCGTCGACCACCGACTGCATGGTGTTCTCGTCGGCGGTGGCGAGGACGTCGGCGGGTGCGCCCTGGACGACCTGTTCGGCCAGCGTGCTCGACGAGTCGAAGGACAGCTGGACGTCGACACCGGAGTGGTCGGACTCGTACGTCTTCTCCAGCTCGCCGAACGCGTTGGTCAGCGACGAGGCGGCGAGGATCGTGAGCGTGGTGTCGCTGCTGCCGCCGGCTGCCTCGCTGTCGCCCTCGTCGCCGTCGTCGCCGCCGCACGCGGCGGTGGCGAGCAGCAGGACGGCAACCGCGAGGGTGGCGCTGCGAGCGCTCACGGGGTGTCCACCACGACGGTTGTCGCCTTGATGACGGCGTCGGCGAGCACGCCGGGCTGGAGGTCGAGGGCGTCGGCCGCCTCGCGGCTCATCAGGGCGACGACCCGGTACGGCCCGCAGCACATGTCGACCTGGGCCATCACGGTGTCGCGGGTGACGCCGGTGACGATGCCGCGGAGCCGGTTGCGCGCGCTCGTGGTCGTCGGTCCGGACGCGGCGTCCTCGAGGTTGGCGCGGGCGGCCGCGAGCTCGGCCAGGTCACGGCCCTCGATGCCGGCCACTCCGGTGGCGGAGGTGGTGGTGGCGATCCGGCCCTGGTCGGCCCAGCGGCGCAGGGTGTCGTCGCTGACGCCGAGCAGCGCGGCTGCTTCGGCAATCCGGTAGACAGGCATGCGGAGGAGGTTACCTCGGATGCGTTTCGCATGCCGCTGCGAGTCACCGCAGGTGCGGGTGTGTCAGTCTTCCTGGCCCGAATCCTCGGGACGACGCTGACGCCGGCGACGGCGGCGGTGTGGGCGCAGCGGGCCGACGAGCCGCGGCCCGGCGAGCCGGTTCTCCAGCCGCCGCGCCTCGCGCTTGAGCGGCTGGGCCACGTACTCGCCGAGGATGACGCCCGACGCCAGCCCGACACCGACGCTGACCGCCGCGAGCAGCGAGAACAGCCCCGTCAGGTCGGCCTGGGTGAGCAGCTGGAACAGGCCGCGGTAGATGGTCAGCCCCGGCAGCAGGCCGACGATGCCGCTCACCACCACCACCAGCGGCGGCACCCGCACCCGGCCGGCCAAGGAGTAGCTGACGGCGCCGATGACGATGGCGGCGGCGGTGGACGCCCAGGCCACTCCGAGGTCTGCCGTAAGCATCGGGACGTACACGAGCTGCCCCGCGAGGCCGACGGCGGCGACCGGGATCAGCGCGCGCAACGGGGCGTAGCAGGTGATGGCGAACGCCACCGCGACCAGCGTGCCGCCGGAGAGTGCGAGTGGCAGGTCGGACAGCTCGGTGGGGGCGCGTGCCTGCAGCGGCAGGTCGATGCCGACGCGCACGCCGGCGGTGATGCCGAGGCTGACCCCGGCGATGATGCCGCCGGTCAGCAGCATCGCCTCGAACGTCCGGGCCGACGCGGTGACGTAGTAGCCGGTCAGCGCGTCCTGGACCGCACCGACCAGGGTGATGCCGGCCAGCAGCACGATGATGCCCGCGGCGACGATCAGCGACGGGCTGACTGGCACGTCCAGCTGGTAGAGGCCCAGGGCGACCACGGTGGCAACGAGCGCGCCGGCCACCTGCTGGTAGAACGCCGGGATCCGCCGTCGGCCGAGCGCACGGGTGGTGATCTCGATCAGGATGGCCGTCACGAACGCGACGCCCACCACCAGCAGGTCGCCCTGCAGCAGCATCGCCACGCCCGCGGCCATCAGCCCGGTCGCGCCCGAGATCGCCCAGCGCGAGAACGGGCGGGCCGTAGACCGGATCTCGTTCAGCCGCTGACTCGCCTCGGCGCGGGTGAGGTCGCCCCTCGACATCGCGCGGACCAGGTGGTCGACGTCGGTGAGCAGGCCGTAGTCGAGGCCGCGGTAGGTCACCGTGCGGACCAGCGTCTCGGGCCAGGTGTCGGTGTCCGGCTGGTAGGAGATGGTCAGCGTGGTGAAGCTGACGTCGACCGCGCACCCGCGCAGACCGCAGGCGTGGGTCACGGCCAACGTGGTGGCGGCTACGTCGGCCGCTCCTGCCCCGCTGGACAGCACGACCTCACCGATCCGCAGCGCCAGGTCGAGGGAGCGGTGGATCTCGAGGGTCGGGTCGGGCTCCACCCGGGCGAGCATGCCACCGCACCGGCGGCGAGCGGTCACGCGCGCGGTGTGACAATCGCGGGGTGAGCCAGACCGCGGCCCCGGGCACCGGGCGGCCGCCCTCCAGCCGGGGAAACCCGGCGCTGGGCGACATCATGCGCTCGGTGCTGGTGCTCGCGCTGGTGCTGGTCGTGATCGGCTGGGCGGGCGGGTGGTTCCGCGGCGACGACACGCTCGAGCAGGAGACGGTCGACTACCAGGACGTCGCCGCGCAGGCGGCAAGCGCGGCCTCGTACGCGCCGCTCGTCCCGTCGTCGCTGCCTGAGGGCTGGCGCGCCACCCAGGCCGACTGGGACCCGGTCGACGAGCTCTGGCACCTGGGGATCCTGACTCCCGACGACTCCTCGGTCGCACTCGCGCAGTCGTCCGGCCGCGACGAGGCCTCGCTGCTGGAGACGTACGCGCCGGAAGCCGAGCCCGCCGGCCAGACCGGCATCGACGGCCAGCGGTGGCGGCTGTTCACCCAGCCCGACGACGACCGCGTCACCCTCACCCGCACCGACACCGGCGTCGCCCTCCTGGTCACCGGCACCGTCCCCGAAGACGACCTCACCACCTTCGTCTCCTCCCTCACCCCCGCCGGCGGCTGACGCCGCAACCAGGTTTCCCAAGTTCGCTTGGGAAACCGAAGGTTCCACCGCGTAGCGACACGGTGGAACCTCTGGTTTCGCGGTAGGAGCTCGGCGGGAGATCATCGCGGCATGCGTGGTACGCGTCCGGCGGGCATCGTTGTCGCCGTGCTGGTGCTCGCCACCGGCTGCACCTCGGACGACGAGCCGAGCAGCGCGCACGAGCGTACGAGCGCCGCCACGACCGAGCCGTCGACCAGCGAACCGGGCGACGTCACCTCGCCCACGCCGACCGAACCGGAGCCGCCCGCGGAGCCGCCGCACCCGGTCTCGATTGAGGCGCTCGCGCAGACCGACTACGACGGCGGCGGTCTGCGTCGCGAGCAGTTCCTCGGCGACTTCGGGTCATACACCCGGCACGCGGTGACCTACCGCTCCGGTGATCTGCGGATCTCGGGCGTGCTGAACGTGCCCAGGGGTCCGGGGCCGTTCCCCGCCCTCGTGCTCGCCCACGGCTACATCGACCCGGCCGACTACGTCACCGGACAGGGGCTGTCCCGTGAGCAGGACTACCTGGCCCGGCGCGGGTTCGTGGTGCTGCACACCGACTACCGCAATCACGCCGGCTCGGATCGCGACCCGCTCAACGACCTGCGGATGCGGCTCGGCTACACCGAGGACGTCGTCAATGCGGTGCTGGCGCTGCGTCGTTCGGCGCTGCCCGTCGACGACCACCGGATCGGGCTGCTCGGCCGGTCGATGGGCGGCGGAGTGACGTACAACGTGCTCGTCGCGCAGCCCGGCCTGGTCGACGTGGCGGTCGTGTTCGCGCCGGTCAGCTCGAACACGGTCGACAATTTCGACCGGTGGATCCGCGGCGATCCCGAGGACAGCGGCCTGGCCGCGCGGATCCTGGACCGGTACGGAACGCCACGACGCAACCCGCAGTTCTGGCGGGAGGTGTCACCGCGGCCGTACTTCGACCGGATCACCGAGCCGGTGCTGATCCATCACGGCACGGCCGACAGCACCTGCCCGATCGGCTGGTCCCGCACCACGGTGCAGGCGATGCAGCGCGCCGGGGTCCACGCCCGGCTGGTCACCTGGCCCGGCGAGGAGCACGCGTTCATCCCGCTGTGGGACGAGTCGATGGCCCGCACTGTCGACTTCCTCCGCCAGCATCTGCGCGGGTGACCCGGTTTTCGCAAGTCGGCTTGCGAAACCCGCACTCGCCCCGCGTGATAACACGGGGCAACTGCGGGCTTGGCGGGGCAACTAGGCGCTCGAACGCCGAGGCGGTTGCTCAGCAGAGGTGACCGGCTGCTCAGCCGGCCGAACCCTCCCCGTCCCCGCCGGCCTCTGCCTCGCCGTCCGGCCGCGCGGCCGCCAGCCGCTCGCGGGCGCCCTCCAGCCACCGCTCACAGATCCTGGCCAGCTCCTCGCCGCGCTCCCACAAGGTGAGCGACTCCTCCAGCGTGGTGCCGCCCTCCTCGAGCCGCCGGACGACGTCGACCAGCTCGTCGCGGGCTTGTTCGTAGGACAGCTGCTCGTCGCTCATCAGGAGTCGTCTCCGGGGTCGGGGGTCACGGACTCGGTACGCACCGACAGCCGCCCGTCGTGCAGCCGCACGGTCAGGTCGTCGCCCACCGCGACGGGTGCCACACCGCCCACCACGTGGCCGTCGGCCGACTGCACGACCGCGTAGCCCCGCCGCAGCGTCGCCAGCGGCGACAACGCCCGGGCGCGGGCCACGTGGTGCGTCACCTCGTCGGCAGCGCGGTCGAGCCGGTGGGTCAGCGTGCGGCGGGCACGCTCGCGCAACGCCAGCACCGACTGGCCGCGCTCGGCCAGCAGCGCGTGCGGCGCGCCGAGCGCCGGTCGCGAGCGGAGCGCTGCCAGCGTGTGCGTCTCGTGCGCCAGGTGCCGGGCCACGGCGTCGTGCAGCCGCGTCCGGGCCTGCCGTACGCGGCCGAGCTCCTCGGCGACGTCGGGCACGATCCGCTTGGCGGCGTCGGTCGGTGTGGCCGCGCGGAGGTCGGCGACCAGGTCGAGGATCGGGCTGTCCTGCTCGTGGCCGATGGCACTCACCACCGGGGTGCGGCAGGCCGCCACGGCGCGTACCAGTCCCTCGTCGCTGAACGGCAGCAGGTCCTCGACCGACCCACCGCCCCGCGCCACTACGACGACGTCGACCTCAGGGTCGGCGTCGAGGCGCCGCAGTGCCTCGATCACCTGCCGGGCCGCGTCGGCGCCCTGCACCAGCGTGTGCTCGACCTGGAACCGCACGCCGGGCCACCGCCGTCGCGCCACCTCGAGCACGTCGCGCTCGGCCGCCGATGCCTGGCCGGTCACCAGCCCGACGCAGCCGGGCAGGAACGGCAACCGGTGCTTGCGCTCGGGCCCGAACAGACCCTCGGCGGCGAGCAGCCGTCGGCGCTGCTCGATGCGAGCCAGCAGGTCGCCCATCCCGACCGGGCGTACCTGGTCGACCCGCAGGCTCAGCGAGCCGCGCCGCTCGAAGTAGTCGACCCGGGCGTGCACGACCACCTGCGCGCCCTCGGTCACCGGCGCGGGCATCGCGTCCAGCAGCCGGCGTGAGCAGGAGGCCCGCATGGACATGTCGACGACGGTGTCGCGCAGCACCAGGTAGACCTGGTCCTGCCGGATCGTGAGCTCTGCCACCTGGGCCTCGACCCAGATCGCGCCGAGCCGCCCGACCCAGCCCCCGACCGCGGCTGACACCGTGCGCAGCGGCGCGGGGGAGTCGGGCGATGTGTCGAGGGCCACGGCGTGCAGCGTAGGCGTGCGGGCCGACGTCGGGCACCGGCCGCCACCTACCATGGGGGGATGCCCACCGTCCTCCCCGACCCCGTGCTGCCCGGCGAGGCGGCCCGTCAGGTGATGCTCGCCGCCCCCCGCGGCTACTGCGCCGGCGTCGACCGGGCCGTGATCACGGTGGAGAAGGCGCTCGACCTGTACGGCCCGCCGGTCTACGTCCGCAAGCAGATCGTGCACAACAAGCACGTCGTCCAGTCGCTGGAGCGGCGCGGTGCGGTGTTCGTCGAGGAGCTCGCCGAGGTGCCGGAGGGCTCGACCGTCGTGTTCTCCGCGCACGGGGTCTCGCCGGCCGTGCACGCCCAGGCCGCCGACCGCGGACTCAAGACCATCGACGCCACCTGCCCGCTGGTCACCAAGGTGCACCACGAGGCGCGGCGCTTCGACAAGGACGACTACGACATCCTGCTGATCGGCCACGAGGGTCACGAGGAGGTCGAGGGCACCGCGGGTGAGGCGCCCGAGCGGACCATCCTGGTGCAGAGCCCGGCCGATGCCGAGACGGTGCAGGTACGCGACCCCGAGCGGGTCGCCTGGCTGTCCCAGACCACCCTGTCGGTCGACGAGACGATGGCCACCGTCGACAAGCTGCGGGAGCGGTTCCCGGCGCTGGTCGACCCGCCGAGCGACGACATCTGCTACGCCACCCAGAACCGCCAGGTCGCGGTCAAGGAGATCGCCCGCGACTCCGACCTGGTGATCGTGGTGGGGTCGGCCAACTCGTCCAACTCCGTACGCCTCGTGGAGGTCGCCCTCGAGGCCGGAGCCGGCTCTGCGTACCGCGTCGACGACGCCACCGAGATCGACGACACGTGGCTCGAGGGCGTCGGGTCGGTCGGCGTGACGAGCGGCGCCTCGGTGCCCGACGACCTCGTCGACGGCGTGCTCGACTGGCTGCGCGAGCACGGCTACCCCGCCGCGCGGGCCGTCCGCACCGCCGAGGAGAGCCTGATCTTCGCGCTGCCCAAGGAGCTCCGCCGCGACCTCAAGGCCGCCGGCCGCCCGTCCTGAGGTGCTCCTCGAAGACGGGACAACCAGCACCCGCGAGGCCGGCCCTGACGACGCGGGCGAGGTGTTGGTGCTGCAGCGGGCGGCCTTCCTCGCCGAGGTGCAGCGCTACGCCGCGCCCTTCCTTCCGCCGGTCACCGAGACGCTCGAGGGGGTGCGCGCGGCCATCGGCGATCCGTCCTGCGCGGGGCTGGTGACCGAGCTGGCCCGGCCACGCGGCCCGCGGATCGTCGCCGCCGGCCGGATGCAGGTTGTTGATGGCACCGGTCACGTCAGCCGAATCGTGGTGGCCCCTGACGTGCAGGGGCAGGGGCTCGTTGGTCACCGGCGCTGACTCGTCGGGAAACCTGCGCCTGTACGCCGCACACGGGTACGAGGCGGATGGCTTCGACGTCGACGAGGCCGGGGTTCGGATCGCCGTCCTGCGACGCCCGGTGCTCCGGCCACGGCCGGCCGAGCCGGGTGCGCGGGTGGTCGCCTATGTCGTGCGCGACGGCCGGCTGCTCGTCTTCGACCATGCCGACGGTGCTGACGCGGGGGCGCAGGTCCCGGCCGGCGGGCTGCATCGACGCGAGTCGGTTGCGGCGGCGGCGGTGCGCGAGGTGGCCGAGGAGGCGGGCGTCGTAGCACGCTTCGTGGCCCTGCTCGGGTACGACGACCGCCGCACCCGGAAATCGGCGCCGGACGGCGCACGGCGTACGTGCTGGTGGAGCCTCTCGGCGACGTGCCGGAGCGCTGGGTGCACGTGGTCACCGGCGGCGACGACGACGGAGGGCTGCGGTTCGTGTGCCGCTGGGAGCCCGTCGACTCCGTACGCGCGGCCGGGCTCGCCGACGATCAGCATGCGTTCCTGGAGGCTGTCGCGCCTGACCGTGCGCGAGGGAACCGATTCCTCGGGCTCGGCGGTCGTACGGTCACACCACCCGCTCCCGTACCGCCGAGTGGCGCAAGAGTGCGCGCTGAGCGCGGTCCAACGCGCACTCTTGCGCCACTCGGCGGGAATAGGGCGGCGGTCGGTGAAGGGGCGGCGTGAGTCAGCGGCGGGCGGCGCGGCGGGAGGTACGGGCCCGCAGGCCCACCACGCAGAGCGCGAGCAGGTGAGCCACCACCAGCGCGCCGGCGACGTCGACGAAGCCGGCGATCATCACTTGCACGGCACCGGCGCCCGGCTCGAGCTGGGAGACGCTGACGGCCGAGGGCTCCAGCAGTGAGACGCCGAGCACCAGCCCGAGCGCCAGCAGTGGGGGCAGCACACCTGCGGTGAACAGGTCGGACGACCGGACCACGAGAGCCGCGCCGACCGACACCAGCACCAGCACGCAGCCGGTGAGCAGTCCGAGGTGGCCGCGCAGGGCGATCTCCAGACCGGCTGCAGCCCCGAGTGCGACCGCCGCGCCCAGCACCACCCAGCCGCGCAGCGGCTCGGCGCCCACCCACGGTGCCCGCTTCGGAGGTGTCCGGACAGAGGGGTCAGTGTCCGGGTCAGGGCGCGGGTCGACGGCGGCGGGAGGCCGCTCGGTCGCCGGGCCGGACGCGGGCACGCGTTCACGGTAGGGCGACAGCACCCCGGTCCCGCGCCGACGCGCCGCACCGTACCGAGCGACGCCGCGGCCTCGGGTACGCCCTCAGCCCGCCTGCGCGGCGTCGCGGGAGCGGGTACGGACCCGGTAGAGGCTGGTCGTCGCCGTCACGAACAGGTCGGTGCCGTCGGGTCCCCCGAAGCAGAGGTTCGCGACCGTCTCCGGCACCGGGACCCGGTCGATGAGCTCGCCGGTGGCGTCGAGCACCTGCACGGAGTCCGCGCTGGACGTCCAGATCCGGCCCTCGGTGTCCACCCGCATCCCGTCCGGGATCCCGGGCTCGACCATCCGCAGCAGCCGGCGCTCCCCGACCTCACCGTCGCGCACCTCGTACGCATGGATCGGTCCCGGCGACTCCGCGCTGTCGGCCACGTACAGCAGCGACTCGTCGGGCGAGAACGCCAACCCGTTGGGCTGGTTGAGGTCGCGGATCACCGCGCGCAGCCCCCCGTCGGGGGCGAGCCGGAAGACGTAGCGCCCGCCGTACTCCTCCTCACCGGGGTAGCCCTCTCCCGGCGACGTCAGGCCGTAGTTCGGGTCGGTGAACCAGATGCTGCCGTCGGAGTGCTCGACCACGTCGTTGGGCGAGTTGAGCCGCACGCCGTCGTACGCGTCGACGAGGGTCCGGGTCGAGCCGTCGAACGAGAGCTCCTCGACCGCGCGCCGCCCGTGCGAGCACTGCACGATCCGGCCGTCGCGGGTGCGGGTGCGCCCGTTGGCGTACTCCGCGCCCACCACCGCCACGTGCCAGTCGCCGGTCTCGGCCGACCACGCGAGCACCCGGTTGCCCTTGATGTCGCTCCACCACAGCTCGTCCCGCTCGGGCACCCAGAGCGGGCCCTCCGACCAGGTCGCACCGGTCGCGAGTCGTTCGGCGGTGGCGCCGGGAGACAGCGGCATGACGCCACCGTACGGCGGCGCGTCGACAGGGCCGGGAGATGGGCTGGGGGAAGGTTGTGTTGACCGCGGGCGTTACCGTGAGCCGCGACCGGAGCACGTCCGGTCACGGTCCGGCCGCGTCCGGACCACCTCACGAGGGAGCGTACGAACCCGTGGCCACCCAGGCGCCCGTCCCCGACGGCGGCACCCGACTCGTCATCGTCGAGTCGCCCGCCAAGGCGCGCACGATCGCGGGCTACCTCGGGTCCGGCTATGTCGTGGAGAGCTCGATCGGCCACATCCGCGACCTCCCGCACAACGCCGCCGAGGTGCCGGCCAAGTACAAGGGTGAGTCGTGGGCCCGGCTCGGTGTCGACGTCGACAACGGCTTCGCGCCGGTCTACGTCGTGCCCGGTGACAAGAAGAGCCACATCGCCAAGCTGAAGAAGCTGCTGAAGGACGCCGACGAGCTCTACCTCGCCACCGACGAGGACCGCGAGGGCGAGGCCATCGCGTGGCACCTGTTCGACGAGCTCAAGCCACGCGTGCCGGTGCACCGGATGGTCTTCCACGAGATCACGCCCGCCGCGATCCGCGCCGCCGTCGAGAGCCCGCGCGAGATCGACCAGGCGTTGGTCGACGCCCAGGAGACGCGGCGCATCCTCGACCGGTTGTACGGCTACGAGGTCAGCCCGGTGCTGTGGAAGAAGGTGATGTCGGGGCTGTCGGCCGGTCGCGTCCAGTCGGTCGCCACCCGGCTCGTCGTCGACCGCGAGCGCGAGCGGATCGCCTTCCGCCCGGCGTCGTACTGGGACCTGCAGGCCGTCATGGACGCGGGCGAGGGTGCCGACCCGCGACAGTTCCCGGCCCGGCTGGTCAGTCTCGACGGCACCCGGGTCGCCGCCGGTCGCGACTTCACCCCGCGGGGTGAGCTGGCGTCCGGCCGCCAGGTCGTCCACCTCGACGCGGCCCGCGCCGGCGCGCTGGCCGAGGGGCTGCGCGACAAGACGTTCACGGTCGCGTCGGTCGAGGCCAAGCCCTACACCCGTCGGCCGTACCCGCCGTTCCGCACCACCACGCTGCAGCAGGAGGCCAGCCGCAAGCTCGGCTTCGGCGCCTCGGTGACGATGCAGATCGCGCAGCGGCTGTACGAGAACGGCTACATCACCTACATGCGCACCGACTCGGTGACGCTGTCCCACGCCGCCATCGCCGCGGCCCGCGACCAGGTGCGCGAGCTGTTCGGCTCCGAGTACGTCCCCGACCAGCCGCGGGCGTACACCTCGAAGGTCAAGAACGCCCAGGAGGCGCACGAGGCGATCCGCCCGTCGGGCGAGAGCTTCCGTACGCCGGCGCAGACCGGCCTGACCGGCGACCAGTTCCGGCTCTACGAGCTGATCTGGATGCGCACCGTCGCCTCGCAGATGCGTGATGCACAAGGACGTTCGGTGTCGGTACGGCTCGGCGCGACCGCCACCGGCGGCGAGCAGGTCGAGCTGGCGGCATCCGGTCGGGTCATCACGTTCCACGGGTTCCTCAAGGCGTACGTGGAGAGCCTCGACGACCCCGACGCCGAGCGCGACGACCGCGAGACCCGGCTGCCCGACCTCACCGAGGGCGACTCCGTCACGGCTGCCGAGCTCGGTGCGGAAGGACACGAGACGCGCCCGCCCGCGCGGTTCACCGAGGCGACGCTGGTGCGCGAGCTCGAGGAGCGCGAGATCGGGCGACCGTCCACGTACGCCTCGATCATCCGGACCATCCTCGACCGGGGCTACGTCTACAAGAAGGGCACCGCGCTGGTGCCGAGCTGGCTGGCGTTCAGCGTCACCCGGCTGCTCGAGACGCACTTCGCCCGGCTGGTCGACTACGACTTCACCGCCCGGTTGGAGGACGTGCTCGACGAAGTGGCCGGCGGCCGCGAGGAAGCGCAGCGGGTGCTGAGCGGATTCTGGTTCGGGGGCGCCGCCGACACCACCGGGCTCAAACAGCTGGTGGGTGACCTCGGTGACATCGACGCCCGCGAGATGGCGACGTTCGCGATCGACCCGCCGGACGCCGGGATCGCGCTGCGGGTGGGGCGCTACGGGCCGTACGTCGAGGACGCCGAGGGCAACCGCGGCAACGTGCCCGACGACCTGCCGCCTGACGAGCTGACCATCGACAAGGCCCGCGAGCTGCTGGCCAGCCCGGCCGGCGCTGAGCACGTGCTCGGGCCCGACCCCGAGACCGGACACACGATCGTGGCCAAGAACGGCCGCTACGGGCCGTACGTCACCGAGCAGCTGCCCGACGACGCACCCAAGAACGCCAAGCCGCGCACCAGCAGCCTGTTCAGCGACATGTCTCTGGACACCGTCGACCTCGCGACCGCGCTGCGGCTGCTGTCCTTGCCGCGGACGGTCGGCACCGATCCCGAGTCGGGCGATCCGATCACCGCGCAGAACGGCCGGTACGGCCCGTACCTCAAGAAGGGCACCGACTCACGCTCGCTGGAGTCCGAGCAGCAGCTGTTCGACATCACCCTCGACCAGGCGCTCGCGATCTACGCCCAGCCCAAGCAGCGCGGTCGGGCAGCCGCGGCGGCGCCGCTGCGCGAGCTGGGCAACGACCCGGGCTCGGGCAAGCCGGTGACGGTCAAGGACGGGCGGTTCGGCCCGTACGTCACCGACGGGGAGACCAACGCGACGCTGCGCAAGGGCGACGACCCGCAGTCGGTGACCATCGAGCGGGCCGCCGAGCTGCTGGCCGAGAAGCGGGCGCGTGGCCCGGCGCCGCGCAAGCGGGCGGCCAAGAAGACCGCGAAGAAGACGACCCGCAAGACGGCGAAGAAGGCGACGGCCAAGAAGACGGCGGCGAAGAAGGGATGAGTCCCCCTGCGGCGCCCGACCCGTCGCAGGCTCCTGCCCCGCCGCCCCCGCAGAGCGTCTCCGCCGTCCTGGCGATTCCGGCCTTCCGGCGGTTCTGGATCGCGCTCGGGCTCTCCAGCCTCGGTGACTGGGCGGGGCTGCTCGCGCTGACCGCGCTGGCCAACGACCTCGCGGGTGCCGACTACGCCGAGCGCAACTTCGCGATCGCGGGGGTGCTGTTCCTCAGAGTCCTTCCTGCGTTGGCGATCGGGCCTCTCGGTGGATACCTGGCCGACCTGCTCGACCGGCGGATGACGCTCGTCGTCGGGTCGTTCGCGCGGGCCGCTGTCTTCTGCTCGATCCCGCTGGTGGGCACGCTGTGGTGGCTGCTGGTCGCGACCGTGCTCGTCGAGGCGGTCAACCTGGTGTGGCTGCCGACCAAGGACGCCACCGTGCCCAACCTGGTGCCGCGCGAGCGGCTGGCCGTGGCCAACCAGGTCGTGCTCACCACCACCTACGGGGCGGCGCTGCCGGCGGCGGTGCTGTTCGCCGGTCTCAGCGTCCTGACCGAGGCGCTGCACTCGGCCCAGGGCTGGCTCGACGACGCGCCGGTCGACCTCACGCTGTACGCCAACGCCGCCGCCTTCGCCGTCGCGGGTGTCGTGCTGCTGGGTCTGCGTGGCGCGATCCCGGCCGGGGCGTCGATCCCGCCCGAGGACCGGGTCGGTGTGCTCCGCGGCGTGCTCGACGGCTGGTCGTACGTGGTGCGCACCCGGCTGGTGCGTGGCCTGGTGCTCGGGATCGTCGGGGCGTTCGCCGCTGGCGGTGTCGTGATCGCGCTGGCCCGGGTGTACGTCGACGACCTCGGTGCGGGCGACCCCGGCTACGGCGTGCTGTTCGGGGCGGTGTTCGCCGGCCTCGGCACCGGCATGTGGCGCGGCCCGCGAGTGCTCGGCGGGGTGACCCGGCGACGGTTGTTCGGGCTCGCGCTGGTGGGTGCGGGTCTGGTGCTCGTCGCGATCTCGCTGGTGGCCGACATGGTGCTCGCCGCCCTGCTCAGCCTGCTGCTCGGCTACTGCGCCGGGGTCGCCTGGGTGACGGGGTACACGATCCTGGGGCTCGAGGTCGAGGACGCGCTGCGGGGCCGGACGTTCGGGTTCGTGCAGTCGCTGGTGCGGCTGGTGCTGGCGCTGGTGCTGGCGGCCGCGCCGCTGGCGGCGGGCCTGGTCGGTGCGCGGCGCTGGCGGCTCAACGACGACGTCGCGCTGACGTACGGCGGCACCCAGCTCACGTTCCTGGTCGCGGCCGTGCTCGCGGTCGTCGTGGGGGTGGCATCCTTCCGGCAGATGAACGACCGACCGGGGGTGTCCGTGGCCGCCGAGCTGCGCCAGGCGTGGAGCACCCGCGGGGCGTACGCGCCGCGCGGGGTCTTCGTGGCGCTCGAGGGCGGCGAGGGGGTCGGCAAGTCGACGCAGGCCCGGCTGCTGGGGGAGTGGCTCGCGGCCGACGGCTACGAGGTGGTGCTCACCCACGAGCCCGGCGACACCGACGTCGGCGCGGCGCTGCGGCGGATCGTGCTCGACCCCGCGACCGGCGAGCTGGCGCCGCGTACCGAGGCGCTGCTGTACGCCGCGGACAAGTCCGAGCACGTCGCGCGGGTGGTACGACCGGCGCTGGACCGCGGGGCGGTCGTGGTGACCGACCGGTACGTCGACTCGCTGCTGGCCTACCAGGGCGCGGGCCGCGACCTCACCGTCGACGAGCTCGACCCGGTGGCGCGCTGGGCAACCGGCGACCTGCGCCCGCACCTGACCGTGCTGCTCGACCTGCCCGCCGCCGACGGTCTGGCGCGGGTCGTCGGCCCCGACCGGATCGAGCAGGAGCCGGTCGAGTTCCACGAGCGGGTCCGCGCGTCCTTCCGCCAGCTCGCCGACGCCGACCTCGACCACTACCTGGTGGTCGAGGCCGGCGGCACCCCCGAAGAGGTCGCCGACCGCGTCCGCGCCCGCATCCAACCGCTGCTGTCCCGCGCCATCCGCACCAACGCCGACTCCACCCCCTAACCACGATCCGCGCCCTTTGGTTGCGCCATCCGCGCCCTTTGGTTGCGCGATCCGTGAGTTGTGGTCGCGCGATCCGTGGCGTCTGGTTGCGCGATCCGTGGCGTCTGGTTGCGTGATCCGTGAGTTGTGGTCGCGCGATCCGTGAGTTGTGGTCGCGCGATCCGTGGCGTCTGGTTGCGTGATCCGTGGCGTTGCCGTTATGTCGCTTCGCGGTCGGCGGTGGTACCAAAACTCTCCAGATTCGCGCGTTGCTCGAGGTCGTCGAGTTCCTGGAAGACCGTGACATGCAGGCCGGCCGGGCCGTCCAGGCGGGCGTTGAGCGAACGCCACGGCGTTTCGCGCGGCGAGGCGATCAGGTCGGCACCCTCGGCGACCAACCGGTCGGTCGTCTGCTGCGCGTCGTCGACCTCGAAGGCCACTCGCAGCACGTGGTCGGTCTCCCGTCCGACCTCGAGCTCGTCGACCATCCGCCGGTGCGATGGAGTGGCGAGCTCGAGTGTCGCCCTTCCCACGTCGAGGATGGACACCCGGGCGTCACCCGGTTCCTGGTAGGCGAGCTGCTCCTGCAGCCCCAGCACGTCGCGGTAGAACCGCACCGCGGCGTCGAAGTCCTCGGCCTCCACAACCAGCCGCAGCTGTCGGACGGGTGGCAGGGCGTTCGCGTCCTGTGTCGTCATGCGCCGACGTTACGGCGATCCCTCAGCTGACCCGAAGCAACCACGAGCCACGGATGGTGGAACCACGAGCCACGGATCGCGCGACCACAACTCACGGATCACGCAACCAAACGCCACGGATCGCGCAACCAAAGAGTCACGGATGGTGCAACCAAAGACCACGGATCGTGGGTCAGGGGGGGTCGGTGGTGAGGAGAGCGTTGGCGACGGGGGAGTCGAGGACGAGGACGTCGACGAGGCGCGCCGCGGACGGCGGCCCGGACGGCCTCGGCACGCGCGGCGCCGTACGCCGAACCGATCACCAGCGGCACCGCGCGCAGCTGGTCGAGGCTCATCGCCACCAGTCGCCGGTCGACCGGGCCGGGTCGGTGCCGGCCGTCGGCGTCGAACAGCCGCCCCCCGATCTCGCCGACCACGCCCCGTCGCCGCGCGTCGGCGCGCTCGGCGGCGCTCAGCGCGCCGTGCACCGTCGACGTCTGCTCACTCCACCCGCCGATCGGCACGACGGCCACGTCGAGGTGGTCGTAGCGCGCCATCGTCTGGGCGATGCCCGACTCGGCCCGCAGGCCGGCGACCACCTTCGCGTCGCGCACCAGCAGCGGGGCATAGACCGGGTACGCGCTGCCGCCCCCGACCCGAGCGAGCCGGCTCACGATCTCGGCGCCGCCCATGTCCGGGTCGGTGCCGGCCATCGTGCCGCTGATCTGCACGACCGTGCAGGGCGCCAGCTCGCCCACCGACGCGACCATCTGCACGGTGGTGCGGCTGCAGGCGACACCGAGCGACTGCCCCGGCTCGACAACCTCCGCGAGCAGGCCGGCCAGCACGGTGCCGATCGCCTCGCGGGTGGCCGCCTCCGCCTGCTGCGGCACGTCGACGACGATCACCCGGCGCACGCCGAGCCGGCGCTGCAACGCGTCCGACAGCGTCGCGTCTAGCGCCGACGGCAGCTCGATGCTCACCCGTACGATGCCCAGCCGCTGCGCCTCGTCGAGCACCCGGGCGACCTGGAACCGGCTGACGCCGAGCTCCTCGGCGATCTCGACCTTCGAGCGACCCTCCAGGTAGAAGCGCCGCGCGGCGGTCGCGGCGGTGACCAGCCAGTCCGGTCCCCGGGCCTTGACAACCCTGGCCGCGACTGGCTGACTGTCCATACGAGCACACTAGCGCTCAGATGAGCGTTCTGGACAGATCAGCGGCGATCCTGAGAGGTCGGCATGCGCGGCGTGTGGTTGCCCGGGCAGCGAGTCGTCGACGTGCGCGAGGTGCCGGACCCCCAGCCCGGACACGGCCAGGTGCTGATCGCCCCGCGAGCCTCCACGATCTGCGGCAGCGACCTGCGCGCCATCTATCGCGAGCACCTCGGCACCGGCCCGGAGGCCTACCAGGACGTGATCGCCGGCCACGAGCCGGCCGGCCGGGTCGTGGCGGTCGGCCCCGGCGTCCCCGACGTCGCCGTCGGCGACCGGGTCGTCGTCTACCACATCAGCGGGTGCGGCCGGTGCGCCGAGTGCGCCAAGGGCTACCGGATCAGCTGCACCTCGAGCCGCCGGCAGGCGTACGGCTGGCAGCGCGACGGCGGGCACGCCGACCTGCTGCTCGCCGAGGCCGCCGACGTGCTGGACCTGCCCGACGCGTTGTCGTACGTCGACGGCGCCTGCGTGGCGTGCGGCTTCGGCACCGCGTACGAGGCGCTGCGCCGGATCGACGTCGACGGCGCGGACACCGTCCTCGTCACCGGCCTGGGACCGGTCGGTCTCGCGACAGGCCTGCTCGCCAAGGCGCTGGGGGCCGCGCACGTCGTCGGCACTGACCCGCAGCCCGAGCGCCGCAGCTTCGCCGGCAAGGTCGGCGCGGTCGATGTGGCCGTCGAGGGCGAGCTCCTCCGCGACGCCCTGCCCGACGGTGCCGACGCCGCGGTCGACTGCTCCGGCGCGGCGGTCGGCCAGCTCGCCGCGGTCGACCACCTCCGACGCTGGGGCCGCTGCGCGTTCGTCGGCGAGGGCGGCACGCTGACCCTCGACGTGAGCGCCCAGGTCATCCACCGCCAGCTCACGCTGGTCGGCTCGTGGGTGACCAGCACCTGGCGGATGCGCGAGCTGCTCGACCTGCTGGCCGTGCACGGCCTGCACCCGCACGACGTCGTCACCGACCGCTTCCCGCTCGACGCCACCGACGAGGCGTACCGGCTCGCCGACTCCGGCGCCGTGGGCAAGGTCGCCGTCGAGCCCACCTCCGACCTCCCCGGGGAGACCACATGAGACGACAGCTGCTCGCCGGCGCCGCCGGCCTGCTCACCGCGTCCGCCGTGGCCGGGTGCGCGGGCGCCGGCACCCTCGGCCAGGGCAGCGGCGACAAGACGACGGTCGTCGTGGCCATCGTGTCCAACCCGCAGATGGAGGACGCGATCGAGCTCTCGCCCGACTTCGAGGAGGAGAACCCCGACATCAACGTCGAGTTCGTCTCCCTGCCGGAGAACGAGGCGCGCGCCAAGATCACCGCATCGGTCGCCACCGGCGGCGGCGAGTTCGACGTGGTGATGATCAGCAACTACGAGACGCCGCAGTGGGCCAAGAACGGTTGGCTGACCAACCTGCAGCCCTACGCCGACGAGACCGAGGGGTACGACCCCGACGACTTCATCCCGTCGATCCGCGAGTCGCTGTCGTACGAGGGCGACCTCTACTCGGTGCCGTTCTACGGCGAGTCGAGCTTCCTCGCCTACCGCAAGGACATGTTCGAGGAGGCCGGCGTCGAGATGCCGGACAACCCGACCTGGCACGAGGTGGCCGACCTCGCGGCCGAGCTCGACGACCCCGACAACGGCGTCTCGGGTATCTGCCTGCGCGGGCTGGCCGGGTGGGGCGAGAACCTCGCTCCCCTCGACACCGTCATCAACACCTTCGGTGGCCGGTGGTTCGACGAGGACTGGCAGGCCCAGCTCGACAGCCCGGAGGTCGCCGACGCCGTCAACTTCTACGTCGACCTGGTGCAGGACTACGGCGAGCCGGGCGCGGCGACCAGCGGCTTCTCCGAGTGCGTGACGCGCTACAGCCAGGGTCAGACCGCGATGTGGTACGACGCGACCTCGATGGTGTCCACCATCGAGTCCGAGGCGGACAGCACGGTCGTCGGCAAGAACGGGTACGCGCCGGCGCCGGTGGAGAAGACCGACGCGTCCGGCTGGCTGTACAGCTGGTCGCTCGGCATCCCGGACACGACCGACTCGCCCGACGAGGCGTGGAAGTTCGTCTCCTGGATGACCGACAAGGACTACATCCAGAAGGTCGGCGACGAGCTCGGCTGGGCGCGCGTGCCGCCGGGCAGCCGACTGTCGACCTACGAGATCCCCGAGTACGCCAAGCAGGCCGAGGCGTACGCGAAGCCGACGCTGGACGCGATGGAGTCGGCCGACCCCGACAAGCCGACCGTCGACCCGGTGCCCTACACGGGCATCCAGTTCGTGGGCATACCGGAGTTCCAGGACCTCGGGACGCGGGTCAGTCAACAGATCTCGGCCGCCATCGCAGGGCAGACGTCGGTCGAGGAGGCCCTGGCCCAGGCCCAGGACTACGCGCAGTCCGTCGGCGAGTCGTACCAGGAGGACTGATGGCCACCACCGTCGCCGCACCCGCCACCCCCCGCGCCAAGGCCGGTGGCGTCCGCGAGTCCCGCTGGACCCGGCGCGCACCGCTGCTGCCCGCGCTGCTGTTCACGATCGCCATCACCCAGGCGCCGTTCGTGGTCACGCTCTGGTACTCGATGCAGTCGTGGAACCTGGTCCGGCCCGGCTCGGAGCACTTCGTCGGGCTGTCCAACTACGTCGACGTGTTCGCGGACAGCACGTTCCGTACAGCTGCCCTCAACACCATCCTCATCACCGGCTCGTGCGTGGTCGTGTCGCTGCTGCTCGGCCTCGGGCTGGCGCTGCTGCTTGACCGCGAGTTCGTCGGCCGTGGGGTCGTCCGCACGCTGCTCATCACGCCGTTCCTGGTGATGCCGGTGGCCGGTGCGCTGCTGTGGAAGACCACGATGTTCGACCCGGTCTACGGGATCGTGAACTTCGTGCTCGCGCCCTTCGGCGCGGGGGAGACCGACTGGGTGTCGCAGTACCCGATGTTCACCGTCGTCGCCGCGCTGGTGTGGCAGTGGACGCCGTTCATGATGCTGCTGCTGCTCGCCGGCCTGCAGAGCCAGAGCAAGGAGGTGCTGGAGGCCGCATCGGTCGACGGGGCCACGCCGTTCCGCACGTTCGTGTCGGTGACGCTGCCGCACCTGCGCCGCTTCATCGAGCTGTCGGTGCTGCTCGGCGCCATCTACGTGGTCAACACGTTCGACCAGATCTACATGATGACCCAGGGCGGCCCGGGCACCGCGACGTCGAACCTGCCCTTCTACATCTACCAGCGGGCCTTCCTCGGCTTCGACGTCGGGCAGGCCGCGGCGATGGGGGTGGTGGTCGTGGTCGGCACGATCCTCATCGCGACGCTGGCGCTGCGGCTGATCTTCACCAGCTTCCAGGTCGAGGAGTCCTGATGAGCCCACGCAAGCTCGGTCTGTCGGTCCTGGCGTGGGTCATCGCGCTGGTGTTCTTCTTCCCGGTCTTCTGGATGGTGCTGACGTCGTTCAAGCAGGAGCGCGACGCGTACACCGACACGCCCTCGCTGCTGTTCTCACCGACGCTGGACCAGTTCCGTACGGTGTTCGACTCCGGGCTGTGGCCCTACGTCGGCAACTCGGCGTTCGCGACCATCATCTCGACGACCCTGGTGATCGTGCTGGCCATCCCGGCCGCGTTCGCGTTGTCGATCCGGCCGGTGGAGAAGACCCAGGACGTCTTGTTCTTCTTCATCTCCACCAAGATGCTGCCGGTCGTCGCGGTGATCCTGCCGCTCTACATCGTCAGCCAGAAGCTGCACCTGCTCGACAACGTGTGGTTCCTGGTCATCCTGTTCACCGCGATGAACCTGCCGATCGCGGTGTGGATGCTGCGCTCGTTCATGCAGGAGGTGCCCAAGGAGGTGCTGGAGGCGGCCGAGGTCGACGGCGCCCAGCTGACCCGGATGCTGCGCGAGGTGCTGCTACCGATGATCGCTCCTGGCGTGGCCGCCACCGCGCTGATCTGCGTGATCTTCGCCTGGAACGAGTTCTTCTTCTCGGTGAACCTGACCGCCTCGCGGGCGGGCACCGTGCCGGTCTTCCTGGTCGGCTTCATCACCAGCGAGGGGCAGTTCTGGGCGCAGCTGTCGGCGGCCGCCACCGTCGCCTCGCTGCCGGTGATCATCGCCGGGTGGACCGCCCAGAAGCAGCTGGTGCGCGGGCTGTCGATGGGCGCGATCAAGTAGGTCCCGGCCGGCTCGGCCGGGGGCGGCCAGTGGCATGCTGGCCGCCGTGACCTCGACCCCGCTGCCCACCGCGGCGCTGCCGGGCGTGTGGGCCGGCGTCGTGGGTCAGGAGCCCCTGGTCGAGGCGCTCGCGCCGGCGATCGCGGGCGCCCAGCGGTGGCTGGCGGGCTCGTCCGACGCGGGCATGACCCACGCCTGGTTGTTCACCGGGCCACCCGGCTCCGGCCGGTCGGTGGCCGCCCGCGCGTTCGCCGCCGCGCTGCAGTGCGGCAACAGCGGGTGCGCCGAGTGTGACCAGTGCCGCGAGGTGCTCGCCGGCTCGCACCCCGACGTGACGGTGGTGGACACGTCCGGACTGTCGATCGGGGTCACCGACGTCCGCGACCTGGTGCTCAAGGCCGCGATGTCACCGACCCGCGGGCGCTGGTCGGTCGTGGTCGTCGAGGACGCCGACCGGCTGACCGACCAGGCCGCCGACGCGATGCTCAAGAGCCTCGAGGAGCCGGCGCACCGTACGGTCTGGGTGCTCTGCGCCCCGACCACCGACGACGTGCTCGTCACGATCCGCTCCCGCTGCCGGCACGTGTCGTTGCGTACGCCACCGGCCGACGCGGTGGCGGCGCTGCTGGTGCGCGACGGCGTCGAGCCGGGTCTCGCCGCGTTCGCCGCCCGGGCCTCACAGGGACACATCGGCCGGGCCCGCGCCCTGTCCCGTGACGAGAAGGCCCGCAGCAGACGCCGCGACGTGGTCGCGCTGCCCGGCGGGTTGGCCGACCCCGGCGCGTGCCTGCGGGCCGCGGCCAACGTGCACGAGGCGGCGGCCGAGGACGCCGAGTCGGTCGCCGGGCCGCTGGAGGAGCGCGAGCTGCAGGCGCACCGCGACGAGTGGGGCACCGGCACCCGCGGGATCAAGGTGCGCGGCGAGGCGGGCGCGCTGTCGGACCTGAAGAAGCTGCACAAGGCCCGCCGCACCCGGCTGGTGCGCGACGCGGTCGACCGGGCGCTGCTCGACCTGCTGTCCTGCTACCGCGACGTGCTCAGCCTGCAGCTGGAGGCCGAGGGCGCGCTGGTCAACGAGGAGGCGCGTCCCGCGCTGGTCGAGCTGGCGCGGCGTACCGAGGCTGCGGGGACGCTGCGTCGCATCGATGCCGTGCTGGCCTGCCGCAACGCGATGGACGAGTTCAACGTGGCGCCGCTGCTCGCCCTCGAGCAAGCCTTCCTGCGCGTCGGATCCGGCTGATCGCCACGGGTGTGGACGAGGCGCTGCCGCTCGCGGCGTCGCCACTTACGCTGTGCGGGCCGACCAGCGACAAGGGGACCCGATGACGACGACTCGCCCGCGGCTCCGGCGCGCCGTGGGCGTCGTCGCTCCCGCGGCCCTGCTCGTCTCGTTGGCGTCCTGCACGGGCGGCGACGGCGGCGAGGACTCAAACGGCACGTCGGACTCCACCATCGCGGGTGAAGCGACGACGCCTCCGCCGCCCGGCAAGCTCGGGCCCAGCAACGGGTTGGAGCGCTTCACCGGCCAGACGCTGAACTGGGTCGACTGCGGCGGCGACTTGGAGTGCGCGACGGTGCGGGTCCCGCTCGACTACGACGACCTGAGCGGTCCCGCCGTTGCGCTCTCGGTCAACCGGGTGGCAGCCGAGGACCCGGACCGCCGGATCGGCAGCCTGCTGGTCAACCCGGGCGGACCCGGTGGGTCGGGCACGCAGTACGCCGTCGCGATGGCCACCCTCCTGGGTGAAGACGTGCGGGCGTCGTACGACGTCGTGGGTTTCGACCCCCGCGGGGTGGGGGACAGTGACCCGCTGGTGTGCCTCAACACCGACCAGCTGGACGCGTACATCGCCTCCGATCCCGATCCCGACACCCCCGCCGAGATCGCCGACACGATGGCGGACCTGCGGATGTTCCGCGACGCCTGCGAGCAGGCGGCCCCCAAGCTGCTGCCGCACCTGTCCACGGTGGAGGTCGTGCGTGACCTCGACATCCTGCGGGCAGTGCTCGGCGACGACGAGCTGCACTACTTCGGAGCGTCGTACGGCACGTACATCGGCGCGGTCTACGCCGAGCTGTTCCCCGAGCGGGTGGGGCGACTGGTGCTCGACGGTGCCGTCGACCCCAGCCTCGACGACGCCGAGCTGAACGAGCAGCAGGCGGTGGGCTTCGAGACCGCGCTGCGGGCGTACGTCGAGGACTGCACGTCGAAGGAGGAGTGCCCGGTGGGCGACGACGCCGACGCGGGCATGCTGCGGATCCGCCAGCTGATCGACGACCTCGACGCCGAGCCGCTGCCCACCGACGACCCCGACCGTCCGCTCACCGAGGCGCTCGGCATCAGGGGCCTGGCGTTCCCGCTGTACGTGCCGACGTTCTGGCCGGGACTGAGCGTGGCGCTGGCCTTGGCGCTCGACGGGGACGGATCCGGCCTGCTGAACATGGCCGACCTGTCCTCCTCCCGCGGTGAAGACGGGTACGCCGACAACAGCTCGCAGGTGATCGGCGCGGTCAACTGCCTCGACCACCCGTCGGACTCGACCGTCGCCGAGGTCGAGAGCGACGTGCCCTCCTTCGAGCAGCAGGCGCCGACGTTCGGGCGATCGTTCGCCTGGTCGCAGATCGCGTGCTCGCAGTGGCCGTACGCGTCGCCGCCGCCGCCGATCGACGGAGCGGGCGCGGCACCGATCCTCGTCGTGGGCACGACCCGCGACCCGGCGACCCCGCTGGTCTGGGCCGAGGCGCTGGCCGACCAGCTGGCGTCGGGGGTGCTGCTCACCCGCGACGGCGACGGACACACGGCCTATGGCATGGGCAACGACTGCATCGACGACTCGATCGATGCCTACCTGGTCGACGGGACCGTGCCCGCCGACGGCACGGCCTGCTGAGCAGGACGCCCGCTACAAACGTCGCCGCATCACCAGTCGCGGCATCTTGCTGGCGACGGCTTCGGTGCTGCCCACGACCTCGAAGCCCACCTTCTCGAACATCGCACGCGTGCCCACGAAGGCCATCGTCGTGTCCATGCGCTTGTCACCCGGATCGACGGGGTACGCCTCGACCGCGGGCGCACCCTCCGACGCGGCCCACGCGACGGCGCCCTCCAGCAGCGCCGTGGTGACGCCCTGCCGGCGGTGCCCGCCGCGGACCACGACGCAGATGATGCTCCAGACGGGCACGTCGTCGATGGGTCGGATCAACCGCGACGCGACCAGCCGGGGGTTGTCCGCCCGGGGACCGATGCTGCACCACCCGACCGGGACGTCGTCGCGATACGTGACCACACCGGGCGGTCGCTCGCGCTCGCACAGGGCGCGGGCCGCGCGTTGCCTGCTGCCGCCTCCGAGCTCCTCGATCTGCTGCGCCTGCAAGCGGTGCGACAGGCACCAGCAGTGATTGTCGCGCCGGTTGGGGTTGATGACATCGGCGAAGTCGTCGAACCGGTCGGCAGTGACCGGGTACGTCTGCCAGGTCATGCCGCTGATTCAAGCATGGCGCACGGACGCTCCGGCCTGCCGACGGATCAGTGGCGCCCGAGCACGCGGTCGACCGCGATGAGGATGACCACGCGTCTGGGGTTCGGGCGTGGCTGGCGGTAGCGAAGGGCGTAGCGCCGCTCGGCCTCGGCCACGTCGGCGGGATCGCGGGACACCCGGGCGACGCCCTCGAGCGTCGACCACCGACGGCCGTCGACCTGGCAGATCGCGACCCTTGCGTCGCCGCCTCCGCGGTCGATGTTGCGGACCTTCACCGAGCCGTCGCTGCTGATCACCCGGGCCAGCCCCGCGTCCGGGTCGTACGTCGCGCCGACGGCGACCACGTGCGGCGATCCGTCGGCGCGCAAGGTGGTCAGCGTGCACAGGTGCCGGTCGGCCCAGAACGCCGCCAGGTCGGGGTCGTGCGGGTCCGCTGCCACCCTGCGGACGGTAGCCGGGAAGCGGTCACGGCCACCCGCGGGCGGCGTCCGGAGCGCCGATACACTCTCCCGGTTGCCGTGGCGATCCCACGGCGACGCTGCCGCCTTAGCTCAGTTGGCCAGAGCGACGCACTCGTAATGCGTAGGTCGTGGGTTCGATTCCCACAGGCGGCCCTCGCATCGTCGCAGGTCAGAGGCGGTTTTCCACTGATTCGCCAGTCAGTTCAGATGCGCGGTGGCAGCCAATTTTGCAGCCAAGCGGTGGCGGCGAGGAGCCGGATTGCCGTACGCCAAGCAGGCCGAGGCGTACGCGAAGCCGACGCTGGACGCGATGGAGTCGGCCGACCCCGACAAGCCGACCGTCGACCCGGTGCCCTACACGGGCATCCAGTTCGTGGGCATACCGGAGTTCCAGGACCTCGGGACGCGGGTCAGTCAACAGATCTCGGCCGCCATCGCAGGGCAGACGTCGGTCGAGGAGGCCCTGGCCCAGGCCCAGGACTACGCGCAGTCCGTCGGCGAGTCGTACCAGGAGGACTGATGGCCACCACCGTCGCCGCACCCGCCACCCCCCGCGCCAAGGCCGGTGGCGTCCGCGAGTCCCGCTGGACCCGGCGCGCACCGCTGCTGCCCGCGCTGCTGTTCACGATCGCCATCACCCAGGCGCCGTTCGTGGTCACGCTCTGGTACTCGATGCAGTCGTGGAACCTGGTCCGGCCCGGCTCGGAGCACTTCGTCGGTCTGTCCAACTACGTCGACGTGTTCGCGGACAGCACCTTCCGTACAGCTGCCCTCAACACCATCCTCATCACCGGCTCGTGCGTGGTCGTGTCGCTGCTGCTCGGCCTCGGGCTGGCGCTGCTGCTTGACCGCGAGTTCATCGGCCGTGGGGTCGTCCGCACGCTGCTCATCACGCCGTTCCTGGTGATGCCGGTGGCCGGTGCGCTGCTGTGGAAGACCACGATGTTCGACCCGGTCTACGGGATCGTGAACTTCGTGCTCGCGCCCTTCGGCGCGGGGGAGACCGACTGGGTGTCGCAGTACCCGATGTTCACCGTCGTCGCCGCGCTGGTGTGGCAGTGGACGCCGTTCATGATGCTGCTGCTGCTCGCCGGCCTGCAGAGCCAGAGCAAGGAGGTGCTGGAGGCCGCGTCGGTCGACGGGGCCACCCGTTCCGCACGTTCGTGTCGGTGACGCTGCCGCACCTGCGCCGCTTCATCGAGCTGTCGGTGCTGCTCGGCGCCATCTACGTGGTCAACACGTTCGACCAGATCTACATGATGACCCAGGGCGGCCCGGGCACCGCGACGTCGAACCTGCCCTTCTACATCTACCAGCGGGCCTTCCTCGGCTTCGACGTCGGGCAGGCCGCGGCGATGGGGGTGGTCGTCGTGGTCGGCACGATCCTCATCGCGACGCTGGCGCTGCGGCTGATCTTCACCAGCTTCCAGGTCGAGGAGTCCTGATGAGCCCACGCAAGCTCGGTCTGTCGGTCCTGGCGTGGGTCATCGCGCTGGTGTTCTTCTTCCCGGTCTTCTGGATGGTGCTGACGTCGTTCAAGCAGGAGCGCGACGCGTACACCGACACGCCCTCGCTGCTGTTCTCACCGACGCTGGACCAGTTCCGTACGGTGTTCGACTCCGGGCTGTGGCCCTACGTCGGCAACTCGGCGTTCGCGACCATCATCTCGACGACCCTGGTGATCGTGCTGGCCATCCCGGCCGCGTTCGCGTTGTCGATCCGGCCGGTGGAGAAGACCCAGGACGTCTTGTTCTTCTTCATCTCCACCAAGATGCTGCCGGTCGTCGCGGTGATCCTGCCGCTCTACATCGTCAGCCAGAAGCTGCACCTGCTCGACAACGTGTGGTTCCTGGTCATCCTGTTCACCGCGATGAACCTGCCGATCGCGGTGTGGATGCTGCGCTCGTTCATGCAGGAGGTGCCCAAGGAGGTGCTGGAGGCGGCCGAGGTCGACGGCGCCCAGCTGACCCGGATGCTGCGCGAGGTGCTGCTACCGATGATCGCTCCTGGCGTGGCCGCCACCGCGCTGATCTGCGTGATCTTCGCCTGGAACGAGTTCTTCTTCTCGGTGAACCTGACCGCCTCGCGGGCGGGCACCGTGCCGGTCTTCCTGGTCGGCTTCATCACCAGCGAGGGGCAGTTCTGGGCGCAGCTGTCGGCGGCCGCCACCGTCGCCTCGCTGCCGGTGATCATCGCCGGGTGGACCGCCCAGAAGCAGCTGGTGCGCGGGCTGTCGATGGGCGCGATCAAGTAGGTCCCGGCCGGCTCGGCCGGGGGCGGCCAGTGGCATGCTGGCCGCCGTGACCTCGACCCCGCTGCCCACCGCGGCGCTGCCGGGCGTGTGGGCCGGCGTCGTGGGTCAGGAGCCCCTGGTCGAGGCGCTCGCGCCGGCGATCGCGGGCGCCCAGCGGTGGCTGGCGGGCTCGTCCGACGCGGGCATGACCCACGCCTGGTTGTTCACCGGGCCACCCGGCTCCGGCCGGTCGGTGGCCGCCCGCGCGTTCGCCGCCGCGCTGCAGTGCGGCAACAGCGGGTGCGCCGAGTGTGACCAGTGCCGCGAGGTGCTCGCCGGCTCGCACCCCGACGTGACGGTGGTGGACACGTCCGGACTGTCGATCGGGGTCACCGACGTCCGCGACCTGGTGCTCAAGGCCGCGATGTCACCGACCCGCGGGCGCTGGTCGGTCGTGGTCGTCGAGGACGCCGACCGGCTGACCGACCAGGCCGCCGACGCGATGCTCAAGAGCCTCGAGGAGCCGGCGCACCGTACGGTCTGGGTGCTCTGCGCCCCGACCACCGACGACGTGCTCGTCACGATCCGCTCCCGCTGCCGGCACGTGTCGTTGCGTACGCCACCGGCCGACGCGGTGGCGGCGCTGCTGGTGCGCGACGGCGTCGAGCCGGGTCTCGCCGCGTTCGCCGCCCGGGCCTCACAGGGACACATCGGCCGGGCCCGCGCCCTGTCCCGTGACGAGAAGGCCCGCAGCAGACGCCGCGACGTGGTCGCGCTGCCCGGCGGGTTGGCCGACCCCGGCGCGTGCCTGCGGGCCGCGGCCAACGTGCACGAGGCGGCGGCCGAGGACGCCGAGTCGGTCGCCGGGCCGCTGGAGGAGCGCGAGCTGCAGGCGCACCGCGACGAGTGGGGCACCGGCACCCGCGGGATCAAGGTGCGCGGCGAGGCGGGCGCGCTGTCGGACCTGAAGAAGCTGCACAAGGCCCGCCGCACCCGGCTGGTGCGCGACGCGGTCGACCGGGCGCTGCTCGACCTGCTGTCCTGCTACCGCGACGTGCTCAGCCTGCAGCTGGAGGCCGAGGGCGCGCTGGTCAACGAGGAGGCGCGTCCCGCGCTGGTCGAGCTGGCGCGGCGTACCGAGGCTGCGGGGACGCTGCGTCGCATCGATGCCGTGCTGGCCTGCCGCAACGCGATGGACGAGTTCAACGTGGCGCCGCTGCTCGCCCTCGAGCAAGCCTTCCTGCGCGTCGGATCCGGCTGATCGCCACGGGTGTGGACGAGGCGCTGCCGCTCGCGGCGTCGCCACTTACGCTGTGCGGGCCGACCAGCGACAAGGGGACCCGATGACGACGACTCGCCCGCGGCTCCGGCGCGCCGTGGGCGTCGTCGCTCCCGCGGCCCTGCTCGTCTCGTTGGCGTCCTGCACGGGCGGCGACGGCGGCGAGGACTCAAACGGCACGTCGGACTCCACCATCGCGGGTGAAGCGACGACGCCTCCGCCGCCCGGCAAGCTCGGGCCCAGCAACGGGTTGGAGCGCTTCACCGGCCAGACGCTGAACTGGGTCGACTGCGGCGGCGACTTGGAGTGCGCGACGGTGCGGGTCCCGCTCGACTACGACGACCTGAGCGGTCCCGCCGTTGCGCTCTCGGTCAACCGGGTGGCAGCCGAGGACCCGGACCGCCGGATCGGCAGCCTGCTGGTCAACCCGGGCGGACCCGGTGGGTCGGGCACGCAGTACGCCGTCGCGATGGCCACCCTCCTGGGTGAAGACGTGCGGGCGTCGTACGACGTCGTGGGTTTCGACCCCCGCGGGGTGGGGGACAGTGACCCGCTGGTGTGCCTCAACACCGACCAGCTGGACGCGTACATCGCCTCCGATCCCGATCCCGACACCCCCGCCGAGATCGCCGACACGATGGCGGACCTGCGGATGTTCCGCGACGCCTGCGAGCAGGCGGCCCCCAAGCTGCTGCCGCACCTGTCCACGGTGGAGGTCGTGCGTGACCTCGACATCCTGCGGGCAGTGCTCGGCGACGACGAGCTGCACTACTTCGGAGCGTCGTACGGCACGTACATCGGCGCGGTCTACGCCGAGCTGTTCCCCGAGCGGGTGGGGCGACTGGTGCTCGACGGTGCCGTCGACCCCAGCCTCGACGACGCCGAGCTGAACGAGCAGCAGGCGGTGGGCTTCGAGACCGCGCTGCGGGCGTACGTCGAGGACTGCACGTCGAAGGAGGAGTGCCCGGTGGGCGACGACGCCGACGCGGGCATGCTGCGGATCCGCCAGCTGATCGACGACCTCGACGCCGAGCCGCTGCCCACCGACGACCCCGACCGTCCGCTCACCGAGGCGCTCGGCATCAGGGGCCTGGCGTTCCCGCTGTACGTGCCGACGTTCTGGCCGGGACTGAGCGTGGCGCTGGCCTTGGCGCTCGACGGGGACGGATCCGGCCTGCTGAACATGGCCGACCTGTCCTCCTCCCGCGGTGAAGACGGGTACGCCGACAACAGCTCGCAGGTGATCGGCGCGGTCAACTGCCTCGACCACCCGTCGGACTCGACCGTCGCCGAGGTCGAGAGCGACGTGCCCTCCTTCGAGCAGCAGGCGCCGACGTTCGGGCGATCGTTCGCCTGGTCGCAGATCGCGTGCTCGCAGTGGCCGTACGCGTCGCCGCCGCCGCCGATCGACGGAGCGGGCGCGGCACCGATCCTCGTCGTGGGCACGACCCGCGACCCGGCGACCCCGCTGGTCTGGGCCGAGGCGCTGGCCGACCAGCTGGCGTCGGGGGTGCTGCTCACCCGCGACGGCGACGGACACACGGCCTATGGCATGGGCAACGACTGCATCGACGACTCGATCGATGCCTACCTGGTCGACGGGACCGTGCCCGCCGACGGCACGGCCTGCTGAGCAGGACGCCCGCTACAAACGTCGCCGCATCACCAGTCGCGGCATCTTGCTGGCGACGGCTTCGGTGCTGCCCACGACCTCGAAGCCCACCTTCTCGAACATCGCACGCGTGCCCACGAAGGCCATCGTCGTGTCCATGCGCTTGTCACCCGGATCGACGGGGTACGCCTCGACCGCGGGCGCACCCTCCGACGCGGCCCACGCGACGGCGCCCTCCAGCAGCGCCGTGGTGACGCCCTGCCGGCGGTGCCCGCCGCGGACCACGACGCAGATGATGCTCCAGACGGGCACGTCGTCGATGGGTCGGATCAACCGCGACGCGACCAGCCGGGGGTTGTCCGCCCGGGGACCGATGCTGCACCACCCGACCGGGACGTCGTCGCGATACGTGACCACACCGGGCGGTCGCTCGCGCTCGCACAGGGCGCGGGCCGCGCGTTGCCTGCTGCCGCCTCCGAGCTCCTCGATCTGCTGCGCCTGCAAGCGGTGCGACAGGCACCAGCAGTGATTGTCGCGCCGGTTGGGGTTGATGACATCGGCGAAGTCGTCGAACCGGTCGGCAGTGACCGGGTACGTCTGCCAGGTCATGCCGCTGATTCAAGCATGGCGCACGGACGCTCCGGCCTGCCGATGGATCAGTGGCGCCCGAGCACGCGGTCGACCGCGATGAGGACGACCACGCGTCTGGGGTTCGGGCGTGGCTGGCGGTAGCGAAGGGCGTAGCGCCGCTCGGCCTCGGCCACGTCGGCGGGATCGCGGGACACCCGGGCGACGCCCTCGAGCGTCGACCACCGACGGCCGTCGACCTGGCAGATCGCGACCCTTGCGTCGCCGCCTCCGCGGTCGATGTTGCGGACCTTCACCGAGCCGTCGCTGCTGATCACCCGGGCCACCCCCGCGTCCGGGTCGTACGTCGCGCCGACGGCGACCACGTGCGGCGAACCGTCGGCGCGCAAGGTGGTCAGCGTGCACAGGTGCCGGTCGGCCCAGAACGCCGCCAGGTCGGGGTCGTGCGGGTCCGCGGCCACCCTGCGGACGGTAGCCGGGAAGCGGTCACGGCCACCCGCGGGCGGCGTCCGGAGCGCCGATACACTCTCCCGGTTGCCGTGGCGATCCCACGGCGACGCTGCCGCCTTAGCTCAGTTGGCCAGAGCGACGCACTCGTAATGCGTAGGTCGTGGGTTCGATTCCCACAGGCGGCCCTCGCATCGTCGCAGGTCAGAGGCGGTTTTGGCTGATTCGCTGGTCAGTTCAGATGCCGGTGGCAGCCAATTTTGCAGCCACGCGGTGGCGAAAGGGAGCCGGATTGCCGTTCAGGGGCGTCTGGTGCGGCCCAGAGCCGTCGCCCGGGTCGGTAGAGAGGCCGCGCCACGCATCCTCTGGACGTGGATCAACGGGAGCGCCCGAGTGCGGGCTCGAGCTGAGCCGACAAAGAAGCTCGGGGGTGGACCGTGAACGTGAGGTCGTCGACGACGACCTCACGCCCATAGCACTTGGTGACCATCTCAAGCTCCAGCGTGTACATGGAAGACGTTCCTCTCAGTGGCCGTACGGGTGGGTCGGGGGCGAGTCAGCAGCGAGAGGCGGTCTCGCGACACGACACCCAGCGCTGCGAGCCAAGAGAGTGCGTCGACGCTGATCCACGCGCAGCACCTTGCTACCCGGTTCGGTGGTCGAGGTCGAGATCGCCAGGTTACGGACGGCGCATCCCTCGTGGGGTCCGCGGTGGCTGGTCGTCGAGCTGGTCCAGCAGAACCCGGGCCGGGCGTGAGGGTCAGCGAGTCGGCGGTCCTTCGGGCGCTGGTGCGGTTGAACCTAGATCGACCCATCCGTCCGGAGTCACAGGTTCAGTTGGGTCAACTGGAATTCGCTGATGGCCGAGGAGAGGGTCCGCGCAGTCCGGGATGACGATCCGCTTTCGTCGTGGCCGCTTGCCCGAGGTGGGTGACCAGAGGCGCGACCAGCAACGCTAGTGACTCGTGCGGACTCAGTCGGGCTAGCACATCTGGCGCAACCTCACCGGTGGCCACTCGGCCACCACCAGTCACGAGGTGGCGTACCGTCATCGCCTGATCGACCATTCTGGTCAGCAGGTCCAGCGGCATCCAAAAGAGTGCCGCGATGTCCTCGTCGCCGCGGTGGTCGAGTTCGCCCCCGCTAGACGTGAACCTCGCCAGGAACAAGGCGAAGTACGTGAATGGCCCCGTCGGCAGGCCCGGCTTGAACGGCCGGGTCGCGTCCTCGTTCCTGACCCGCTGGAGCGCGAACGGCGCGATGGCGTCGGTCGCCGTCGTGGTCCACGAGGTTCCGTCGTCGAAGTCCTGCACGTGAGTGATAGGCGACCCCAGCAGCTCGACCGGCACGCCGAGCTCCTCTCGTGCCTCGCGTTGAGCCGTGCCCCACACGTCCTCGTGGGGCTCCTGACCGCCACCCACGCCGCCGACACACCACTCATTCCCGTGCCGCGGGGCCGCTGGCCCGTGCGGAGAGCTGAGCGTCGTCAGCAGGCCGCCGTGCTCGACCACCAGGACACCCGCGCAGCAGGGCCGTCCTCGCGTGAGGGCCGCCACGTCCAAGCCGACATGGCGGCTGGCCTCCCAGGTCCGGCTCTCGCTCAGCAGGGACTCAGACTCAGACACCGGCCAACTCCCTTCTCGGGTCTAAGGAGACTCCATCCGACGCCCTGCCAACTTTGCCTGACGATGTCCGAGCGGCAGCCGGCGAGTCCGGCGCATCCGCCAGTTCTGGAAGGCGTGTGGTCGTTCGCGGTCGTGGAACTCCAGCCGTCGCCCGGGCTCGGTCGAAGGTCGGCCGTTTCCGACTGATCCGATGCTGGGAATCGCGCCCTGGAGGCGCACAGGAGCACAG
>CAWATY010000021.1:0-17989 GCA_963785115.1 uncultured Actinomycetota bacterium | reverse complement strand
CACGGTCAGGTTGAAGGTCCGCGCACCGGAGGGCTGGGCGGTCGAGCTCACCAGCCCGCTGGGCTCGCTCGATGCAGGTGAGAAGTTCTCGCGCGAGGTCGGCCTGGTGCCACCGGACGACGCGGCGCCTGGGCGCGTCCGGGTGGCCGCGACGCTGCGCGCCGGGGATCGCTCCGGTGCGTCGTGGGCGGAGCTCGAGGTGGTGCCGCCCGTCACCGCCACCCCGCAGCTGCTCCCGCAGGTCCGGCAGTTCCAGCGCTGGGCGGTCGCGAGCGGCTACCCCCAGCTGGAGGGCTTCGTCGAGCCGGTGCTGCCGCTGGCGTCGGGCGGAAGCCGTCGGGTCGGTGTGACGGTGACCAACGAGGACTCGACGGCGCACGCAGGGCGCGTACGGCTCGACCTGCCGGCTGGCTTCGCGGCCGACCCGGCGGCCCGGTCGTACCCGCGGCTGGCACCCGGCGAGACCGACCGCGTGACGTTCCGGGTCACCAACACCGACGACACGCTGCCCACGTCCAACGAGGGCGGCGACGAGGGCGACTACGGCTACACCATCAGCAACCGTGTCTCGGGGGCGGGAGTCAGCCGCACCGAAGCGGCGCTGGAGCTGGTGCCGACCACCCGGATCCTCCCGTCGCCGCAGGCGCCGGAGGTCGACGGGACCGTGGACGCCGGCGAGTACGCCGGGACCGCGCTGGACCTGAGCCGGCTGTGGGAGGGCGAGCCGTGCGACTCGGCCGCCGACTGCTCGGCGACCGGCCACGTGGTGCGGCACGGCAACCGACTGTTCGTGGGCGTCGAGGTGACCGACGACGTGCTCGGCACGGCGCTTGCCCGCAGCGACTGCAAGCGGCACTGGCGCACCGACTCGCTGGAGGTCGCGATCGACCCCCGTGGGGACTCGGAGAACACGGTCAGCACGTTCAAGCTGGCGGTGCTCCCACGGACGGCCGGCGGGGGCGGCGCGTGCTACCTGCGCGACGCCGACCACCACCAGGGTCCGGGGCCGAAGACCGCGCCGGGCGTCGACGTCGCAGCGACCACGTCGGGCGACGGCTGGGTGGTCGAGGCGAGCATCCCCGCGCGCGAGCTGCCGGGCACCGTCGACCCGCGGCGGATGGGGCTGAACCTGTTCGTCTACGACTCCGACACGCAGGACCGCACCGGCCAGACCCGCATCGGCTGGTCGACCTGGCAGGGCGTGCAGGGCGACCCCTATCGCTGGGGCGTCGCCCGGTTGCCCGGGTGGGAGCCGCCGACCGTCGAGGCCGGAGCGCCGGTGGTGCCTACCGAGGCGCTCAGCAGCCTGCGCTCGCCGCAGTCGATCGCCCAGGCGGTACGCACCGGCGTGCCGCTGGCCGGCGGGCCGGCGGCGCCTCCCGGCGATCGCGGCCGCCTCGTCGGGCCGGTCGAGGTCGACGGCAACGACGTGTGGGTCGACCTGCGTTCCGATGCGGCGGGTGTCGCCCGACTGTTCGTCCAGCGCGGGGCGCGCACCCTGGCGGTGGAGGAGCACCGAGTGCCGGCGGCCGGCCAGTTCTCGTTGCGGCTGCGGGTGGACGGCGATGTGGACGTCTCCGGCGCCCGGGTGCTGATGAGCTGGCAGCCGCGTACCGGATTCGGCACCTGGGTCTCGGCACGCCCGATCCCCTGACACCCGCGTCGAGTTTTCGCAGCCCAGCCAGCGAAAACCGCGGTGACCCAGCGCTACAGCGCTGGGGAAGCGGCGCTATCGCAGCCCAGGCTGCGAAAACCGCCTGCGGTCACCCCAGGCTGCGGTCAGCCCTGGTGGCGGCCGGCCCAGGTCCAGGCGTAGGCGGGGTCCTCGGAGGCGGTGCCGGCCTCGCCGAGCTCGAGCGGGCGGAAGGTGTCGACCATGACGGCGAGCTCGTCGAAGTAGTCGGCGCCGAGCGAGGCCTCGATGGCGCTCGGCTGCGGGCCGTGGGCGTAGCCGCCGGGGTGCAGCGAGATCGAGCCCTTGTCGATGCCCGAGCCCTTGCGTGCCTCGTAGTCGCCCTCGACGTAGAACATCACCTCGTCGGAGTCGACGTTCGAGTGGTAGTAGGGCACCGGAATCGCCAACGGGTGGTAGTCGACCTTGCGCGGGCAGAAGTTGCAGACCACGAAGTTGTAGGCCTCGAACACCTGGTGCACCGGCGGCGGCTGGTGCACCCGGCCGGTGATCGGCTCGTAGTCGGAGACGTTGAACGTGTACGGGTAGAGGCAGCCGTCCCACCCGATCACGTCGAACGGGTGCGTCGCGTACGTGAGCCGCGAGCCGACCAGCCCCGACGGGCCGTTGCCGCGGTGCTTGACCAGCACCTCCACGTCCTCGCCGTCGGCGAGCATCGGCGCACCCGGCCCGTGCAGGTCGCGCTCGCAGTACGGCGCGTGCTCCAGCAGCTGGCCGTAGCGGGAGAGGTAGCGCTTCGGCGGTGCGATGTGGCTGTTGGCCTCGATCGCGTACGCGCGCAGCGGCCCGGCGTCGGTGTCCGGCAGCCACCGGTGGGTCGTGGCCCGGGGCACCAGCACGTAGTCGCCGGTTCGGAACGGCACCTCGCCGAAGACCGTCTCCACCGTGCCGGCGCCGGCCTGCACGAACACGCACTCGTCGCCGACGGCGTTGCGGTACAGCGGCGAGACCTCTCCGGCGACCACGTACGAGATCCGCACGTCGCCGTTGCCCAGCACCAGCCGGCGGCCGGTCACCGGATCGAGGGCCTTCCACTCGTTGTCGTCGAACAGCGAGTGCAGCCGCAGGTGCCTCGGCAGCAGCGGGTGGTTGGGCGTCGTGGCCAGGTCGGGCAGCTCCCAGACCTGTGAGTCGACGATCGCCGACGGCACGCCGCGGTGGTAGAGCAGTGAGGAGTCCGACGAGAACCCCTCCTCCCCCATCAGCTCCTCGCGGAGCAGCCCGCCGTCATCGTGACGGAACTGGGTGTGCCGCTTGGGCGGGACGTCGCCGACCTGTCGGTAGTACGTCATCTCGGCACCCTCGCCGCGTGGTTGCCGGCTGTCAACACAGGTGCCCTACGCTCACCGGTCGTGCCCCCCTCCGCGCCCGAAGTCGAGACGCCACCGACCTGGGTCGAGGGCGCCGCGGGCAGCGGCCACGACGTCGATCACCTGCCCTACGCGGTGGTCCGCTTCGGTGACGACCCGCCCCGGGTGGTCGCGCGTGTCGGCGACCTCGTCGTCGACCTCGCGCCACTCGCGGCCGCCGACATGCTGGAGCACGGCGAGGTGTTCGGGCAGCCGAGCCTGGCGCCGCTGATGCAGCTCGGCGGCGAAGCCTGGGCCTCGCTCCGGGGGTGGCTCACCGAGCTGCTCACCGATCCCGCCGACCAGCCGGCGGTCGAGCCGTTCCTCGTGCCGGTCGACGACGTCGAGGCGCTGCTGCCGTTCGCGGTGGCCGACTACGTCGACTTCTACTGCTCGCTGCACCACGCCACGACGGTCGGCGAGATCTTCCGGCCCGGCAGCGAGCCGCTGCCACCGCACTGGCGGCGGCTGCCGATCGGCTACCACGGGCGGTCGGGCACGGTCGTGGCGTCCGGGACACCGATCCGCCGTCCGCTCGGGCTGCTCCGCGGACCCGACGACGGGCCGGTGTACGCCGCCACCGAGCGTCTCGACCTCGAGGCCGAGGTGGCGTACGCGGTCGGGGTGCCGACGCGAGCCGGCGAGCCGGTGCCGACGGACGCGTTCGAGCGGCACGTGTTCGGAGTGCTGCTGCTCGACGACTGGTCCGCGCGCGACGTGCAGCGCTACGAGAGCCGCCCGCTCGGGCCGTTCCTCGGCAAGTCGTTCGGCACCTCGGTCTCGCCGTGGGTGACCCCGCTGGCTGCGCTTGTCACGGCGCGCACCGACCTGCCCGGGCAGGACCCCGAGCCGCCCACGCACCTCGCGGTGCAGCAACCGGCCGGCTACGCGATCGACCTGGAGGTGGCGATCAACGGCACGGTGGTGTCCCGCCCGCCGTACGCGTCGACGTACTGGTCACCCGCGCAGATGCTGGCCCACCTGACCAGCAACGGCACACCGCTGCACACCGGCGACCTGTTCGCCTCGGGCACCGTGTCCGGACCGGGTCCGGACCAGCGCGGCTGCCTGCTCGAGCTGACCCACGACGGCGAGCGGCCGCTGACCCTGGCCGACGGCACCAGCCGCCGCTGGCTCGAGGACGGCGACGAGGTCGTGGTCACCGCCACCGCTCCGGGTGCGCTCGGTGGCCGGATCACCCTCGGCGAGGTCAGGGGCCGGGTCGAGCCGGCGCCGACGGCACCAGCCGGAGGGTGACGATCTCGAAGGGTCGCAGGGTCAGCCGCAGCGCGGCGTTGTCGGCGTCGTCGGCGTCGATGTCTCGGAGCGGGCGCTCGAGCAGGTCGACGACGCGGGCCTCGGACCACCCGAACCCGAGGCGTACGCGGGCATCGGCGCGCCCGCCCTCCGACTCGTAGAGCCGGACCACGACGTCGCCGGAGCGGTCCTCCGCCAGCTTGACCGCCTCGACCCGGACCGCCGGCGCGTCCACCTGCACCAGCGGCTCCAGGGCCGGCCCCGCCGGCAGCGCACGCAGCGGCAGGTTGAGCGCGTAGCCGGCGTCCACCGCCTCCCGGATCCCCGCCCGCGGGACGAGGGAGTAGCTGAACCGGTGCTGGTCCTGGTCGGTGCGCGGGTCGGGGCTGTGGGGCGCGCGCAGCAGGGTCAACCGGACCGCGGTTGTGCTGCCGCCGCCCGCCCGCGGCTCGCGGCTGACGTCGTGCCCGTACGTGGAGTCGTTGGCAACTGCCACGCCGTAGCCTGCCTCGCCGACGTGCACCCAGCGGTGGGCGCAGATCTCGAAGCGGGCGTGGTCCCAGCTGGTGTTGGTGTGGGTCGCCCGGCGGACGTGCCCGAACTGGATCTCGGCGCTGGACTCGGCGGCGTGCACGTCCAGCGGGAACCGGGCCTTGAGCACCTTCTCGGACTCGTGCCAGTCGACGTCGGTGTCGACGTCCAGCCGGGCCGCACCGGCGGCGAGCGAGTAGACCTGGGTGATGGTCGACTCGCCGAACGACCGCTGCACCGCCAGCCGGGCCAGCAGCGGGCCGTCGTCCAGCACGGTGACGGAGTCGGCCTCGACGAGGTCGCGGTGCTGACGCAGGTAGTGCCGGTCGATGTCCCAGGCGTCCCACTCGTTGGGGTGGTCGGGGTGCAGCTGCAGCAGGTTGCCGCGCTCCCCCGGCGCGAGCACCTCGCGTCCCGCGCGGAGGTCGACGACCGAGACGAGCAGCCCGTCGCGGTCGACCTCGACCCGCAGCAGACCGTTGTCGAGCACGGTCCCGCGCACGGTCACCGGCTCGACGTCGCCCGGCGGATCGGGTTCGACGGTGCCGCTCCCGCAGGCGCGGGCCTGCGCCCAGGCCAGCACCCGGCCGTCGGCGAGCTTCTGCTGCGGCTCCAGCGTGGTGGCGAGCCCGGCCGGCAGCGCCACCACCTCGCTGCGGTCCTGCGGGGCCGCGTTGGCCACCCGGACACCCCCGTCGCCGGGGCCGGCGTCGGCGGCGCGGCGGACCAGGTCCTCCAGCCGCAGCCGCACCCGCTCGTACTGCTCCCGCGCCTCACGGTGCACCCAGGCGATCGAGGACCCCGGCAGGATGTCGTGGAACTGGTGCAGCAGCACGGTCTTCCACAGCTCGTCGAGCTCGTCATAGGGGTACGCGTACCCGTGCTGCAGGGCCGCCGCCGTCGACCACGTCTCGGCTTCGCGCAACAGGTGCTCGCTGCGCCGGTTGCCGGCCTTGGTCCGGGCCTGGGTGGTGTACGTGGCGCGGTGCAGCTCGAGGTACAGCTCGCCGGTCCAGACCGGGGCGTCGGGGTACTCCGCCTCTGCCCGGGCGAAGAACTCCGTCGGGCTCTCGACGGCGACCCGCGGGGAGCCCTCGAGGTCGGCCAGCCGCCGGGCCCGTTCCAGCATCTCCCTGGTCGGCCCGCCGCCCCCGTCGCCGTAGCCGAAGGGCACCAGCGAGCTGCTGGCCCTGCCCTTCTCGGCGTAGCCGGCCACGGCGTGCGCCAGCTCGTCCGCGCTGAGCCGGCTGTTGTACGTGTCCACCGGCGGGAAGTGGGTGAACACCCGGGTGCCGTCGATGCCCTCCCACCAGAAGGTGTGGTGCGGCATCGGGTTCGTCTGGTTCCACGACAGCTTCTGGGTGAGGAACCAGCGGACCCCGGCGAGGGCGGCCAGCTGGGGGAAGGCAGCGGTGTAGCCGAAGGAGTCCGGCAGCCAGATCTCCTCGGTGTCCACGCCCAGCTCGTCGCGGAAGAACCGCTTGCCGTGCACGAGCTGGCGGGCCAGGGCTTCGCCGCCCGGCATGTTGGCGTCGGCCTCCACCCACATCGAGCCCACCGGCGCCCACGTGCCCGCGCGCACCGCTGCCTTGATCCGGGCGAAGATCTCCGGCTGGTGGTCCCGGACCCACGCGTACTGCTGGGCCTGCGAGCAGGCGAAGACGAGCTCGGGGTATCGCTCGGCGAGCGCGGTGACGTTGGCGAACGTGCGCGCGGCCTTGCGCTCGGTCTCGCGCAGCGGCCACAGCCAGGCGGAGTCGATGTGCGCGTGGCCGACCGCCGAGAGCCGGTGCGCGCTGGCGTGGGCGGGACTGGCCAGCACGTCGCGCAGCTGGTCACGAGCGGCGGCTGCGGTGCCGGCCACGTCGTGCAGGTCGAGGGCGTCGAGCATCCGCTCCAGCGCCCGCAGCAGCTCGTGCCGCCGCGGCTCGCGCGGCGACAGCTCGTGCATCAGTCCGTCGAGCACCTCGACGTCCAGGACCAGGTGCCACACCTCCTCGTCCAGGACCGCGACGTCGGCCTGCCGCAGCCGGTAGAGCGGGTCCGGGCCCGACGTCAGGCGGTCGCCCAGCTCGCTGGGCACCGGCACCGGGATGGTGGGGTTGGCGGCCGCCTCGACGAACAGGTCGACCGGCTCTCCTCCCCGGGCCTCGTCGGCGACGGGGACGTACCGGTTGCGCGGGTGCACCCCTTTCACCGGCGTCCCGGCCGGGTCGTGGACCAGGCCCTCGGCCTGGAAGCCCGCGATGGCATCGGTGAACCCCAGGTCGACGACGACCTCCACCCGCCGCCCGCGCCAGTGCTCCGGCACCGCGCCGCGCAGCCGGAACCAGGTCGTGCCCCAGGCCGGCCCCCAGGCGTCGCCGACCGCGAACGGTGCGTACGTCGCCTGGATCGCCTCGGCCGCGGGAACCGGCTCGCCGGGCGCCTCCCAGGCCGTGACCGTCAGCGGTACGGACTCCGCGTACACCGCCGGGCGGAGCCGGTCGCGGAGGACCCGCTCGAGGCGCTTCTCGACCATCGGGCTGTCGTCATGCATCGGCCGGCTCCCTACGTCGGGTGAACAGCTGCGAGACGGTCGGCGCGTAGGCATCGTCGAACACCAGCGAGGCGGCGCCGATCGCGCCGGCGTCCTCACCGAGCACCGAGAGCTGGACCCGGGTGCGGCGCACCCGGCGGGCAAGGCTGCTGCCGTTGACGGCCTCGTCGATGGCCGCCGCGAACCGGTCGCCGGTGCTGCGCAGGCCGTGCCCGCCCAGCACGATGCACTCCACGTCGAGCAGGTTCACCAGCCCGGTCGCGGCGACGCCCACCCGGCGCGCAGCCCGGTCCAGCACCGCGCGGGCAAGCCGGTCACCGGCGGCGGCCTCGCGACCCAGCTGCTCGTAGTCGGACCGCACCCGGGACGGGTCGCCGGACAGGCGCAACGACGTGGCCTGGCGGCTGCCGAGCCGGACCGCCTCCGCCACCAGGGCGTGTGGCGACACCATCGCCTCCAGGCACCCGCGGCTGCCGCAGAAACACTCCGGTCCGCGCGGGTCCACCCGCAGGTGCCCGAACTCACCGGCGTTGCCGAGCGACCCGCGGTACACCTGTCCGCCGAGCACGAGCCCGCACCCGACACCGGCGCCGAAGTACAGGAACGACCAGTCGGACATCGACCAGGTGCCGCCGACCCAGCGCTCGCCGGTTGCCGCCGCGGTGGCGTCGTTGTCCAGCACCACGGGCAACGACGTCGCCTCGCCCAGCGCCGCCACCAGCGGGACCTGGTCCCAGTGCGGCAGATTCGGGGGGTCGACCACCGTCCCACGCTCGCGGTCGAGCGGCCCGGGCACCGCGACCCCCACGCCGAGCACCCGCCGGGCGGGCACTCGTGAGCGGTCGAGAAGGCGGCGGGTCTGGCTGGCGAGAGCCCGTACCGTGCGGGTGGACGACTCGGTCACCGAGGAGCGCTGCCGGTGGCTGCCTCGCACGACCCGCCCGCTCAGGTCGACCACGACGCACGAGGTGACGTCGGGGTCGAGGTGGATCCCGACCGCGAAGCCGGCGTCGGCGACCAGCGTGAGGTTGGTCCGCGGCTTGCCACCCGCCGACGGGACCTTCGCCGACTCGGCCACCAGTCCGTCGGCGAGCAGTCGTCGGACGATGTTCGACACCGTCTGCGGGGTCAGGCCGGTGCGCTCGGCCAGCTCCACCCGGCTCACGCCGACCGGGTGCCTGCGGATCTGGTCGAGGACCACCGTGCGGTTGAAGCCCCCCACCCACGGGAGGTTGGTGCCGCTCGGCATCGACCGCCTCCGTCGTCCCTGGATCACTGGTTGACTTAGACAATTCAGTGATTTTAGTCTCCAGTCAACGCAAAAGCCGCATCACGGACATCGCCGCGTCATCCGGCCGGGCCGTGCCGGCGTTGCGCGGGAGGTGCACACGATGAGGTACGTACGCGCCACGGCCGCAGCGGCCGCCGCCACCGTGGCCCTCGGCGGCTGCGGCTTCTTCTCCACCGGCGACAGTGGCGACGAGGACACGATCACCGTCGCCTACCAGGACTACGGGGGCTTCATCCAAGCCGGCCAGCACCTCGAGCAGGTGAAGGAGGACTTCGAGGAGGAGCACCCCGGGACCACCGTCGAGCTGGTGCCGATCGAGGCGTCGGAGAACGACTACTACGCGAAGCTCAACCTGATGCAGCGCAGCGAGTCGACGGCTCCGGACGTGCTCTACGAGGACACCTTCCTGATCAACTCCGACATCGAGGCCGGCTACCTCGAGCCGTTGGACTCCTACGTCGAGGATTGGGACGAGTGGTCGCAGTTCGAGGACAGCGCCAAGGAGGCGGTGACCGGCCTGGACGGCAACGTCTACGGGATTCCGCGCGGCACCGACACCCGCGGCCTCTGGTACAACAAGGAGATCTTCCGCCAGGCCGGTCTGCCGGTCCCCTGGGAGCCGAAGGACTGGGCCGACGTGCTCGCGGCCGCACGCGCCGTCAAGGCGAAGGTGCCCGACGTCATCCCGATCAACGTCTACTCCGGCAAGCCGGCGGGCGAGGCCTCGACCATGCAGGGCTTCGAGATGCTGCTGTACGGCACCGGCGACGAGCTGTACGACGACGAGACCGAGAAGTGGATCGCGCCGAGCGACGGGTTCGTCGACTCGCTCGAGTTCGTGCAGACCGTCTACCAGGAAGGCCTCGGCCCGGAGACCTCGCAGGCACTGGATCCCAACGTGGGCTCGGTCGTGGCCAGCCAGTGGTTGCCGGAGGGCGAGCTCGCGATCGATCTCGACGGGTCGTGGGTGCCGCAGAGCTGGTCCGAGACCGGTGACCGCCCGTGGCCCGAGTGGGAGCAGGTGATGGGCTGGACCGCGATGCCGACCCAGCACGGCCAGGAGCCCGGCGCCACCAGCCTGAGCGGCGGGTGGGCGTTGTCCATCGGCGCCAAGTCGGGCGACCCCGACCTGGCGTGGGAGTTCGTCTCGCTCGCCCTCGACGAGGAGCACGCGACGGACTGGGTCGAGCTCGCCAGCGAGATCCCGGTGCGCCGCGACGTGGCCGCCACGACCGCGTACCGCGAGGGCAACCCGTCGGCGAAGTTCTTCACCGACCTGGTGTCGGTGACCCACTACCGACCGGCGCTGCCCCCGTACGCGCAGATCTCCTTCGAGATCCAGGTCGCGATGGAGGCGGTCATGACCGGACAGGCGACGCCGGAAGAGGCCATGAGCGACTACGTCGAGGGGTTGGAGGGCATCGTCGGGGCGGACGCGGTGGCGTCGGCCCCATGACGGCGTGGAGCCCGCCGGTCGGACGCGCCGGCGGCGGGTCCCAGCACCCGTTGCGCCCGACGCTGGGCCGTTGGCTGCCACCGATGCTGCCGGCCCTGCTGCTCCTGCTGCTGTTCCTCGGGCCGATCGTGTGGTGCCTGTACATCTCGTTCACCGACGCCGCGCTGACCGGCGCCAGCGCCTCGTCGACCAGCTTCGTGGGTCTCGACAACTTCTCCCGGATGCTCGACGACCCCGAGCTCGGCAAGGCGATCTGGCTGACGGTGGTCTTCGTCGTCGGCTCGGCGGTCATCGGGCAGAACACGCTGGGGTTGGCGATCGCGCTGCTGATGTCCGGTCGGCACCGCGCGACCCGGGTGGTCGTCGGCACTGCGGTGGTGTCGGCCTGGGTGCTGCCCGAGATCGTGGCGGCCTTCACCTGGTACGCGTTCCTGGGCCGGGACGGAACGCTCAACGCCGGGCTCGGGGCACTGGGCCTCCCTGAACAGGAGTGGCTGTTCTCGGTCCCGATCGTCGCGGTCGTGCTGGCGAACATCTGGCGGGGCACCGCGTTCTCGATGCTGGTCTACTCCGCCGCGCTCTCCGACGTGCCCTCCGAGATCACCGAGGCGGCGCAGGTGGACGGCGCCGGCGGCTGGCGCCGCCTGGTCTACGTCACCCTGCCGCTGATCAAGCACTCGATCGTCACGAACCTGATGCTGATCACCCTGCAGACGCTCTCGGTGTTCACGCTGATCTTCGTGATGACGGGCGGCGGTCCCGGCACCAAGAGCCAGACGCTGCCGCTGCTGATGTACCAGCAGGCGTTCAAGTTCTCGGACCTGGGCTACGGCACCGCCATCGCGCTCGTGCTGCTGCTCGTCGGCGCCGTCTTCTCGCTGGTCTACACCCGCGCCCTGCGACCGGAGGTCCGATGAGCATCGCCTCGCCCCGCCGCCGGGTGCGCGTCGCCTGGGTGTATGTCGCCCTCGCCGCCGTGGCGGTCGCATTCGCCCTGCCGCTGCTGTGGCTGCTGCTCGCCGCGGTCGACCCCGCGGCCCAGCTGGCCGTCCGGGTGCCGTCGGACCCGAACCTGGACAACTTCTCGGCCATCATGACCAAGGAGACGACGTTCCTGCCGATGTGGAACGGGCTGCTGCTGTGCGGCTTCACGTCTCTGGTCACGGTCGTGGCCGCGGCGCTGGCCGCTTACCCGCTGTCGCGGTACTCCCTGCGCTACAAGCGACCGTTCCTGTACGCCATCTTGTTCGCGACCGGGCTGCCGATGACCGCCGTGATGGTGCCGGTCTACGGGTTGTTCGTGCGGCTGAACATGATCGACTCGATGGGGGGCACCGGGCTGTTCATGGCGGCCACCTCGTTGCCGTTCGCCATCTGGCTCACCAAGAGCTTCATGGACAGCGTCCCGGTCGCGCTCGAGGAGGCGGCCTGGGTCGACGGTGCGACACCGATGCAGACGCTGCGCTCGGTGGTGCTGCCGCTGATCCTCCCCGGCATCGGCGTGGTCACGATCTTCACCTTCATCCTCGCCTGGGGGAACTTCTTCATCCCGTTCGTGCTGCTGCTCTCGCCGGAGAAGCTGCCCGCCGCCGTGAGCATCTACAGCTTCTTCAGCCAGTACGGGGCGGTGGCGTACGGCCAGCTCGCGGCGTACTCGATCATCTACTCGCTGCCGGTGGTCGTCCTGTACGTCTTCATCTCCCGGTTCCTGGGCGGCGCGTTCAACCTGGCCGGGGCGATGAAGGGCTAGGTCCCCCCGTGGCGGTAGCCGGCCGGCCGGCCGTTTTCCCACACCCAGTCGTCGTAGGGCACGTCGAGCTGCTGACCGGACACCTCCTCGGCCAGCGCGAGCAGGTCGCCGGTGTCGGCGTCACCGCCGCCGTAGGTCTCGACCCACTCCCGAGCGACCTGCAGGAACGTCGCCTTGCCCAGCTGCCGGCGCAGCACGTGCAGCGCCATCGCGCCGCGGGTGTACACCGGGTCGCCGAACAGGTGCTCGCCGTCGCCCGGATCGGCCGGCGGTGGCATCCACAACGAGTCGCCCGGCGAGCGCGCGTACTCGCCCTGGAAGCGCTGCTCGGCCGCGCCGGGCGACGTGCGCTCGTCCCACAGCCACTCGGTGTACGTCGCGAACCCCTCGTTGAGCCAGATGTGCTGCCAGGTGCTGGGGCTGACCGCATCGCCGAACCACTGGTGGCCCAGCTCGTGCACGAGCAGGGTGGTGCCCGGGACGTTGTCGAAGACCGGGCGGGTCTGCACCTCGAGGGCGTAGCCCAGCGAGGCGTTGTCGATGATCACGCCCGCGCTGACGAACGGGTAGTCGCCGTAGAGATCGACCAGACCGGTCAACACCTCGGGCACCCGCTTCGCCGCGGCGATCCCGCCGGTCATCGCGGGGTCGACGAACGACCGGACCTGGACCCCGCCGGGGCCCACCTGCTTGACCTGGCGGAACTCACCGATGGTCGCGGTCATCAGGTACGTCGCCATCGGGTCGGGGGCGTGCCAGTCCCAGGTCGTCCACCCGTCGACCGTGGTGCGGCTGCGCAGCCGTCCGTTGGACACACCGGTCAGGCCCTCGGGCACGGTGATGGCCACGTCGTACGTGGCCTTGTCGCTCGGGTGGTTGTTGCAGGGGAAGACCGTCATCGCCCCGACCGGCTCGTTGGCCACCACCGCACCGTCGTCGGTCGTCACCCAGCCGTCGACGGCGAAGTCGGGGTCGATGTAGGTCCTGGGCCGGCCGTGGTAGCGGACCTCCACCGTGAAGGCCGCGCCGTTGGCCAGCGGCGCGACCGGCGTGACGATGAGCTCCTGCCACCCGTCGGGGTCGGGGAGCTGCGCGCCACGCCGCCGCCAGGTGGCCTCTACACCGTCCACCTCCACCGCGTCGACCCGCAGACCGTAGAAGTCGAGGTGGAACGACGACAGCGCACGCCGGGTGGTCGCCGTCAGGGTCGCGGTGGCCCGCAGCAGCTGCGAGTCGGGGTTGTAGCGCAGCGCCAGGTCGTAGTGGTCGACCTGGTAGCCGCCGTTGCCGGCGCGGGGGAACAACGGGTCGCCGACACCGGCAGCGCCCGCGCCCGGCGCTGGTACGGGCGCGGGTGCGGGTGCGGATGTCGCCGGGGCGGCCGTCGGGAGCAGCAGCCCGACCGCGAGCACGACCGCGACGAGCAGCAGGGACGCACGACGGGGTGGTGCGTGCATCGCGCGGCTCCGGGCTTGACGGTGGGCGGTCAGCCTACGACGCCGTTGGCGCGGGTGGCGGCCGGCTTCTGCGCGGTCTGCAGCCAGGCCCGGAACAAGCCGTCCAGCTGCTCACCGCTCACCCGCTCGGCCAGGCCCTTGAGCTCGTCTGTCGTACCGAGTCCGTCGGCGTTGTCGTGCACCCAGCGCCGCATGGTGGTGAAGAAGTCGCGGTCGCCGATCCGGGTGCGCAGCGCGTGCGCGGTCATCGCACCCCGCTGGTAGACCCGGTCGTTGAACATGCGGCCCGGTCCGGGGTCGCCGATCCGCAGCTTCCAGAAGCCGTTCTGCGGACCGAGATTGTCGTAGTAGCGGTGGAAGTACTGGTCGGCGGTGTCGCCCCCGTGGTGCCCCGACCACAGCCACTCGGAGTAGGTGGCCACGCCCTCGTTGAGCCACACGTGCTTCCACCGGCGCACCGAGACCGCGTCGCCGAACCACTGGTGGGCCATCTCGTGCACGACGAGGGAGCGGGACGCACCGCCCTCGAACATCGTCGGCGCGTACACCGGGCGGGTCTGGGTCTCCAGCGCGTAGCCGAAGTTGTGGCTGGTCACCGGTCCCGGCACCACGCCGCCGATCTGGCCGAACGGGTAGCGCCCCCACTGGTTCGACAGGAACCGGGTTGCGTCGTCGGTGTAATGCAGGCCGCGCAGCGCGAACTGTCGCACCCGTGGACGCAGGGCCTTGCTCACCGCGTAGACGTACGGGTGCCCGGCGGCCCGGCCGCGCTGCACCTGGTAGTCGCCCACCGTGATGAACGCGAGGTACGTCGCCATCGGCGTCTTCGACCGCCAGTGCCAGGTGGCCCGGTCGCCGGCACCGTGCTTGGCCACCAGCACGCCGTTGGACACCACCTGCTTGCTCGCCGGCGCGGTGACCCGGACCTCGAAGCTCGCCTTGTCCGACGGGTGGTCGTTGCTCGGGAACCACCAGGCGGCGCTCTCCGGCTCTCCCACCGCGACGGCACCGTCGCGGGTCGTGACCCACGGGGTGTAGCCGTGCACCGTGCGCGCGCCGGGTTTACCCGCGTAGCGGACGGTGACGTGCAGCCGGTGGCCCGCGCGGACCGGCGAGGCGGGTCGTACCACCAGCTCGTGCGGGCCCTGCGAGTAGCGCGCCCGCTCGCCGTTGACGGTGACCCGGCTGGCGCGCAGCACGAGGTCGAGGTGGAACCGGGTGAGCCGCTCGGTGGCCCGGGCCTGGATCCGCGTCGTGCCGCGCAGCCGCTCGGTGCGTGGATCGAACGCGACCCGGACGTCGTAGTGCCCGACGCGGTAGCCGCTGTTGCCGTAGGCCGGGAAGTAGCTGTCGCCGAGCCCCCCGGTCCCGTCGGCCGCGACGTGAGCGGCCGCGGCGGGGGCGCCCGACGGCGCCGCCAGCATCAGCAGGCAGCCGAGGACGAGCACGCCTCGGCTCGGGCGGTACGACACCGGTCTGACCCCAATCGGTCGGGTTTGTGACGTCCCGAGCAGCCTAGCCCCGGGCCGAACGCCCCCGACGTGGCGTCACAGGTTGCCGCGCCGCTCCTGCTCGCGCTCGATCGCCTCGAACAGCGCCTTGAAGTTGCCCTTGCCGAAGCCGAGCGATCCGTGCCGCTCGATCAGCTCGAAGAACACCGTGGGCCGGTCGCCGATCGGCCGGGTGAAGATCTGCAGCAGGTAGCCGTCCTCGTCGCGGTCGACCAGGATCCCGCGCGACTGCAGCTCCTCGATGGGCACCCGCACCTCGCCGATGCGGGCACGCAGCTCGGGGTCGGAGTAGTAGGAGTCGGGGGTCTCGAGGAACTCCACGCCCTCCGAGCGCATGACGTCGACGGTGCGCAGGATGTCGTTGGTCGCGAGTGCCAGGTGCTGCGCGCCGGGTCCGCGGTAGAACTCGAGGAACTCGTCGATCTGCGACTTGCGCTTCGCCACGGCCGGCTCGTTCAGCGGGAACTTCACCCGGTGGTTGCCGTTGGCCACGACCTTGCTCATCAGCGCGGAGTAGTCGGTGGCGATGTCGTCGCCGATGAACTCCGCCATGTTCACGAAGCCCATCACCCTGTTGTAGAAGGCGACCCACTCGTCCATCCGGCCAAGCTCGACGTTGCCCACCACGTGGTCGAGGGCCTGGAACAGCCGCTTCGGCGCACCGTCGCGCTTCTGGTACGTCGACTCGCGGGCTACGAAGCCGGGCAGGTACGGACCGTCGTAGCCGGAACGGTCGACCAGGGAGTGCCGGGTGTCCCCGTACGCGGCGATCGCGGCCAGTCGCACTGTGCCGTGCTCGTCGCTGATGTCGTGGGGCTCGTCCAGCACCGTGGCGCCCTGGGCCCGGGCCCGCTCCACGCAGCGGTCCACGTCGGGCACCTCGAGGGCGATGTCGCGGACGCCGTCGCCGTGCGCGCGGTGGTGGTCGAGCAGCACGCTGTCGAGGGCGACGCCACCGGTGACGACGAAGCGGCAGGAGCCGCTGCGAAGCACGAACGCCTTGTGGTCGCGGTTGCCGGTCTCCGGACCGGAGTAGGCCACCAGGTCCATGCCGAAGGCGGACTGGTACCAGTGCGCGGTCTGGGTGGCGTTGCCGACCACGAACACCACGGCGTCCCAGCCGGTCACCGGGAACGGGTCGGCGGTCTCGTCGTAGTCGACGAGGCCGACCAGCTGCTTGAGCTGGTCGAGGTCGAGGTCGGCCATGCGCTCCTGCGGCGTGAGGGTCTCCGTCATGCGGCTCAGCATGGCGGCGACCGGACAGGATGCGCAACAAACCGATAGCGGACTGCACAACCTGTATGATCGTCAGACGTTGTCAGGGGATACCTGACGACAACCTGACCACCCGCCCGCCACCGCACCGTCACCACACCGTCACCACACCGTCACCGCATCGCCAGCGCACCCGGAGGCCACCCGTGCCGCGACCCGTCGACGCCCTCGACACCGCCCTGCTCTCGCTGTTCGCCACCGAGCCGCGGGTCGGCGTCCTGGAAGCGTCGCGCCGGCTGGGAGTGGCCCGCGGGACCGTGCAGTCCCGGCTGGACCGGCTCGGGGCCGACGGCGTGGTCCGCGGATGGGGTCCGCAGGTCGACCCCGGTGCCCTGGGCTGGCCGGTGACGGCATTCCTCACCCTGCAGATCCGTCAGCACGCGGGTCACGACCCGGTCGCCGCACATCTCGCGGGGATCCCCGAGGTGCTCGAGGCGCACACCATCACCGGCGGCGAGGACGTGTGGTGCCGAGTGGTGGCGCGGTCCAACGCCGACCTCCAGCGGGTCATCGACGCAGTCGTCGCCGACGACGGCGTCGTCCGCGCGTCCACGACGATCGCGCTGGCCACCCAGATCCCGTACCGGACCGAGCCGCTGGTCGAGGTCGCCGGCGGTGGGTAATGCCAAACCGGTGGCGAGGGCCGCCGACCGGGAGTAGCAAGGACCCGGCCCGACCCGGGAGGTCGCCATGCGTAGGTCGCCCCGCGCCGCACTTGTCCTCAGCACGCTGCTGGCCCTGCTCGTCACCGGCGTCGTCGCAGGTCCCGCGTCCACCGGCGCTACCGGCTCCGTGACATCGGTCGCCACGACGTCGGCCCGGGCCGCACACGCATCGTCCTGGTGCGCGAACGCGACTCAGTGCCGTCGGCTCGGGCTCCCCGCACCACGCAGCGTGCGTGTCGCCCCGCGGCCGGAGCTCGCGGTCGTGCAGCGCGCCCGAGCACTGGGTGCCGAGCAGTGCGACGACGGGTCCGGCGCCTGGTGCGGCACGGTCGAGGTCCCTCAGGACTACGACGACCCGACCGGCGACACCCTCACCGTGTCCTGGAAGCTCTTCCCGCACAGCGATCCCGGCCCCGCCGCCTCGACAGTGGCGTGGATCGGAGGCGGTCCCGGCTACTCCACCATCTCCGACGAGGGCGGCGCCTTCTTCATGCTGGGCGCACTGCTGGACACCCACGACCTGCTGCTGGTGGACCAGCGCGGGCGTGGCTCGTCCGAGCCCATCCGCTGCTCCGCCCTCCAGCACGGTCACGGCTCGCTGCGGACGGCGGCTCGGGCGTGTGCGAATCAGCTGGGCGACCGGATCGACGACTACACCAGCGCCGACGCCGCCCGGGACCTCGAGGCGGTGCGCGCGGACCTGGTGATCGACGAGCTCGACCTGGTCGGCACCTCCTACGGCGGAGAGGACGCCCTCGCCTATTCCGCCCGCTTCCCCGACCACCTGCGGTCGGTGGTGCTGAACGCGGGGCTCGGCCCGGACATCTTCCGGCTGCCGGGTTCGCTGCGGCACCAGGCGGCGGTGTCCCGGCGGATCGCGCCCGGCCTGTGTCAGTCGTCGCCCACCTGCCGTCGCGAGGTCGCCCACCCGCAGCGGCTGCTGGCCTGGGGTGCGGACTACCTGCGCCGCCACCCGTTCCGTGGAGTCGCGGAGGATCCGGGCGGCGCGCGTCGGCACGTCCGGGTCACCGAGAACGCGTTGTTCGGGATGGCCGCGCTGTCCGACCTCGTGCTCACCGTCCCCGGCGAGCTCCCGGCGGCGCTGCAGGCTCTGCGCAACGGATACCGGGCACCGATACTGCGGCTGGCGGCGGTGCTCGACTGGTACCTCGGCTTCCAGGACAGCGGTGACCCGACCGAGTTCTCCTTCGGGGC
>CAWATY010000020.1:0-21475 GCA_963785115.1 uncultured Actinomycetota bacterium | reverse complement strand
TGGAGCCCGGAGTTTCGCGAACCGCTGCCGCGGGACACCCGCGCCACGCATACTCCTCGGACGGCACAGGGGCCGGCGGGTCGCAGCAGCGACCCCGGACCCTCGGCGGAGGCACTCGGTGCACGCTCTTCTGGACCGGCTCGGCCGACTGGCCGCGCGGCGGCACTGGATCGTCGTCGGCGCGTGGCTGGTGGTGCTGGTCAGCGTGCTGGCGCTGCGCAGCCTGTTCGGCGGCGAGTACGTCAACGACTACACGGTGCCGGGCAGCGAGTCGTCGGACGGTCTCGACCACCTCGACTCGACCTTCCCCGAGGCGGGCGGCTACGCCGGCTCGATCGTGTTCCACACCGCAGACGACAAGGTCAGTGACCACAGCAAGGCCGTCAAGCAGTCGATGAGCGCCGTGGCCGGGCTCGACCACGTGCTCAGTGCCAGCGACCCGCTGGCTGACCAAGACGCAGCAAACGTGTCCAAGGACGGCACAACGGTCAAGGCGCCGGTTTCGTTCGACGTCGTCCCCGCCTCGCTGGACGACTCCTACCTCGACGACCTCGACGACGCGGTCTCCCCCGCGACCGACGCCGGCCTGGAGGTCGAGTACGGCGGCTCGGCGGGTGAGATCGCCAAGCAGGCCAGCGACCGGACGTCGGAGCTGATCGGCATCGCGATGGCCCTGCTCCTGCTGCTGCTGATGTTCGGCTCGGTGCTGGCCGCGGCGGTGCCGCTGCTGGCGGCGGTGTTCAGCGTGGGGTCGGGGGTCTCGCTGCTCGGGCTCATCGCCACCACCACGCACCTGCCGACGGCGGCGCCGACCGTGGCCACGCTGCTCGGGCTCGGCGTCGCCATCGACTACGGACTGTTCCTGGTGGCCCGGCACATCGAGCAGCTCGAGGACGGCATGGAGCTGCGGGCGTCGCTGGGCCGGACGGCGGCGACGTCGGGCTCGGCGATCGTGGTCGCGGGCAGCACCGTCGTGGTCGCGATCCTCGGCCTGTACGTGTCCGGAGTGCCGTTCGTCGGGGCGCTCGGCATGGCGTCGGCGATCGTCGTCGCGGTCACCATGCTCTCCGCGCTGACGCTGGTGCCGGCTCTGCTGGGCCTCGCAGGCACCCGCGTGCTGCGCCGCAAGGAGCGCGCGGTCGAGGCACCCGACCCCGACGAGGACCCGGAGGTGCGCGCGGCCCGGCGCTCCGCCGACCACGCCGCCCGAGAGGCGGCGCACGAGCGCAGCTGGTTCGCCCGCTGGGGCCGCCGGGTCAGCGACGCGCCCTGGCCGTGGGCGATCGGCGCGACCGTGGTGCTCGCCGTGCTCGCCATCCCGCTGTTCTCGATCCAGCTCGGCCAGCTCGACGCCGGCACCGACCCGGAGTCGGACAGCAGCCGCAAGGCGTACGACCTCATCGAAGCCGGGTTCGGACCGGGCGCCAACGGTCCGATCACGGTGGTTGCCGACGTCTCCGGCGAGAGCAGCAAGGCGGCCCAGTCGACGCTGAGCAGCCTGCAGAAGGAGCTCAAGAAGACCGACGGCGTGGCGTCGGTGGGCGCCCCACAGCTGAACAAGGCGGGCGACACCGGCGTGATCACGCTGATCCCCACGACCGAGCCGCAGGACGCGGCGACCCAGGACCTCGTCGACACCATCCGCAGCGACGTGCTCGCCGGCGAGGACGAGGACACCTGGGCGGTCGGCACCGTCGCGGGCTACGTGGACTTCACCGAGAAGGTGGCGCAGCGGATGCCGTACCTGATCGCGGCGGTCGTGCTGCTGGCCCTCTTGCTGCTCACGGCGGCGTTCCGCTCCGTCGTCATCGGCATCAAGGCAGCGGTGCTCAACCTGCTGTCCGTCGGGGCCGCGTACGGCCTCGTGGTGGCGGTCTTCCAGTGGGGCTGGGGGTCGTCATGGGTCGGGATCGACGAGACGGTCCCGATCCCGTCGTTCGTGCCGATGCTGATGTTCGCGATCGTCTTCGGGCTGTCCATGGACTACGAGGTGTTCCTGCTCAGCCGGGTGCACGAGGCGTACCTCGCGACCGGGGACAGCCACCGCGCGGTCGCGATCGGCATCGGCGCCACGGCGCGGGTCATCACGACCGCAGCGGCGATCATGGTCACCGTCTTCACCAGCTTCGTGCTCAGTGACGACCCGACGGTCAAGATGTTGGCGGTCGGCATGGCCGGCGCCGTTCTCATCGACGCCACCGTGGTGCGGATGGTCCTGGTGCCGGCGGCGATGTCGCTGCTCGGCGATGCGGCATGGTGGATCCCGCGCTGGCTCGACCGGGTGCTGCCCGACCTGCAGCTGGAGGGACCGACCGAGCCACCGGCGCCGGCGGCGGACGTCAGCCCTCCACGACCTCCGTCGGAGCCCCGTGCACCGCAGGAACCCGGCCCATCCGCCCCGCCTGGAAGTCCTCGAACGCGGCGATGACCTCGGCCCGGGTGTTCATGACGAACGGCCCGGCCCAGGCCAACGGCTCACGAATCGGCGCCCCGCCGAGCACCAGCACCTCGAGCGCCGGCGAGCGGCTCTCCTGGCCAGCAGCAGCGGCGACCTCGACCACGTCACCGGCCCCGAGCACGGCCAGCTGGCCGGTGTGCAGCGGCTGGCCCGAGGACCCGACGCTGCCGTTGCCGGCCAGCACGTAGACCAGCGCGTTGAAGTCGGCGCGCCAGGGCAGCCGCAGCTGCGCGGTGGGAGCCAGCGTCGCGTGGACCATCGTCATCGGCGTGTACGTCGAGCCGGGGCCGTGGTGCCCGTCGACGTCGCCCGCGATGACCCGCACGAGGGCGCCCGAGTCGGGCGTGGCCAGCAGGGCGACGTCGTTGCCGCGCAGGTCCTGGTAGCGCGGCGCGACCAGCTTCTGCGCCCTCGGCAGGTTCACCCACAGCTGCAGTCCGTGGAAGACCCCACCGGCTTGGACCAGCCACTGCGGCGGCTTCTCGATGTGCAGCAGGCCGGAACCCGCCGTCATCCACTGGGTGTCGCCGTCGGTGATCGTGCCACCCCCGCCCTGGGAGTCGGCGTGCTCGAACGTGCCGTCGAGCATGTACGTGACGGTCTCGAAGCCGCGGTGCGGGTGCCACGGCGTGCCCTTGGGCTCGCCGGGGGCGTACTCCACCTCACCCATCTGGTCGAGGTGGATGAAGGGGTCCAGCAGCGAGAGGTCGACGCCGGCGAACGCACGGCGGACGGGGAAGCCCTCGCCCTCGTGGCCACTCGGCGCGGTGGTGACCTGCGCGACGGGGCGGGTGACGGCACTCGGGGTCGGCTCGGCGATGCGCGGCAGGACGGTGAGGTCCTTGACGGTGATGGCAGGCATGACTCCTGCAACGATAGTTGAACTGTCAATGTTCCACCAGCCTCGCCGCGGTCGGAACGGCCGTCTGGCGCTGCTAGTCTGGGCCGTCGCGCAGGCGCCATTAGCTCAATTGGCAGAGCAGCTGACTCTTAATCAGCGGGTTCGGGGTTCGAGTCCCTGATGGCGCACAAGCCCCAGGTCAGCGGCCTTCACGGCTGCTGACGTTCTTCCCGCGTGAGGCCTGTGCCGCTCACGCCTGGGTGCCGGCACCAGGCGGACCGTCGAGCACGGTGGGCACGTACTCAAGCAGCTGGAGTCGACCGTCGAACGTGCGCTTGTCGACCAGCTCGAGGGCCACGTCGGCCTCGAGGAGTGACCGGCACAGGGTGAGGCTGCCGAGTGTGCGCAACGGCCGCGAGTCGCGCCGCTTCATCTCCTGCACGGTCGCGACCGCGTCTCCGGCGACCAGCTCGGTGTTGGCCCACGACCGTGGGGTCTCCAAGGTGGAGGAGAACACGAACTTCGGCAGCGCGGCCAGGGATGCCCTTCCGGGGTCGTCCGGCATCGCCGCGTGCTCATTCGTTGCCGGCCCCCTGCGGCAGGCAGCGGGGCTCCGAGCAGGATGGCCGCGTGACGAGCGACGAGGGGTATCTGCTCGACAACCAGCAGGCCGAGGCCGGGCGGCGTTTCGCCGCGCTGTCGGAGCTGTTGGATCCGGTGACGTTCCGGCACCTCTCGGCGCTCGGCGTCGCCGCCGGGTGGACGTGCTGGGAGGTCGGGGCCGGCGGTGTCAGCGTCCCCGCGTGGTTGGCCGAACAGGTCGGACCCTCTGGTCGGGTGCTGGCCAGCGACCTCGACACGGCCTGGATGCCTGCAGAGGGCGCCGCGTTCGAGGTGATGCACCATGATGTCGGCGTCGACCCGCCGCCGGCGGGCGACCTCGACCTGGTGCACGCCCGGCTGCTGCTGACCCACGTGCCGCAGCGGATGGACGCGTTGGCCTCGATGGTCCAGGCGCTGCGACCGGGCGGTTGGTTGCTCGTCGAGGACGCGGACCCGGCGTTGCAGCCGCTGATCTGTCCGGACGAGTACGGGCCGGAACAAGAGCTCGCCAACCGGCTGCGCCAGGGGTTCCGGACGTTGATGGCCAGCCGGGGGGCGGACTTGGCGTTCGGACGAACGTTGCCGCGGCTGCTGCGGGAGCAGGGACTCGACGCGGTGCAGGCCGACGCCTTCTTCCCGATCACCTCACCGGCGTGCACCGCGCTGGAGATCGCCACTGTGCAACAGATCCGGCAACGGCTCCTCGACGCCGGTCTGGCGACCGAAGCAGACATCGAGCGGCACGTGACGAACGTGGCGAGCGGGCAGCTCGATCTGGCAACCGCACCGTTGATCTCCGCGTGGGGCCGCAAGCCGCAGTGAGGGGTCAGCGCGCCTCGGTGACGGCATCGGCGAGGACCGCGACGGCCTCGGGGATCTGGGCGTCCGCGATGTTGCCGTAGCCGAGCACCAGCGCCGGTGGGCCCGAGCCCGCGGCGCGGTACGCGTCGAGGTCGACGACGTGCACACCGCCTCTCTCCGCTGCACGCACCACCGCGGCGGCGGACACCTCCATCGGCAGGTGCACCACGAGGTGCAGACCGGCGGCGACACCGGACATCTCGCAGTCGGGGAGCCGCCGCCGCAGCTGGTCGACCAGCAGGTCCCGCCGGAAACGGAAGGCGCGCCGCGCCCGGCGCAGGTGCCGGTCGTACGCGCCCGACTCCAGCAGCCGGGCGAGGGCCAGCTGGTCCAGCGTGGGCGGCAGCGCCGAGTCCGCGCGGGTGAGGGCGTCGGCCCACCGCGCGGGGGCCAGCATCCAGCCGATCCCGATCGCCGGCGAGAGGGTCTTGGACAACGACCCGAGCAGCACCACCCGACGGGGATCCATCCCCTGCATCGTCGAGACGGGCGCCCGGTCGTAGCGGAACTCCGCGTCGTAGTCGTCCTCGAGCACCAGCCCGTCGACGCGGGCCGCCCACCGCAGCAGGGCCGCCCGCCGCTCCGCCGACAGGACCACGCCGCGCGGGAACTGGTGCGCGGGCGCGACGAGGACGGCGCGGGTCGCGGCGCGGGCGTCGAGGTCGGGACTGCGCAGTCCCTCGTCGTCGACGCCGATCGGCACCGGCTGCAGGCCGGAGTCCCGCACGGTCGCGGTCAACCGGGTCCAGCCCGGGTCCTCCACGGCCATGGTCGTGTGACCGTCGGCGGCCAGCAACCGGCAGATTCGGCGCACGGCCGAGGTGGTGCTGGTCGTGACCAGCAGCTGCGCTCCCGAGCCGGTCGCGGCCCGGCTCCGCTGCAGGTAGTCCACGAGCACCTCGCGCAGGCCGTGGTGCCCCGACGGGTCGGGATAGCCCAGGTCGTGCACGGTGGCGCCAGCGCTGGCCGTCCGCAGTGCCTCCGCCCACCGCGTCCGGGGGAAGGCCCGCAGGTCAGGCAGCCCGGGGGCGAGGTCGCGGCGAACCGGCCCACGTACGGCGCGAGCCTGCCTCGCCTGGCCAGTGCTGGCGGACCCTGCCCAGGACACCCGGGTGCCGGACCCGGTCCGCGCCTCGAGGTAACCCTCGGCCACCAGCTGGGCGTACGCCTCGGTGACCACCCAGCGCGAGCAGCCCAGGTCGGCGGCGAGTGCTCGGCTCGGTGGAAGCGCGGCGCCGGTGGGAAGGCGACCGGACCGGATGGCGGCGCGCAGTGCCCGCTTGAGTCGTTCGTTGCGCGTCCCCGCGCCCGTCGCCGTGAGGTCGAGCAGCACGTCCCACCGCGAATTGGTCTGGGAATCCGGCATGACATCGGATCATATCTCCGTACCGAATCCGCCTACCGTCGACGGCATGAGCGGTCGACACCACGGTCCCGACAGCGACGGCACCGCGAGCCTCCAGGTGTTCCTGGACCACTGGGCAGAGAAGTCGGGCGTCTTCTCCGCGCTGCCCGACGCGCCGGTGGTGGCCGAACGACCCGGGCGTGGCCTCGCGGTGCGGCAGCGGCTGGCCCAGTGGTGCGCCAGGCGCCGCTCCGGGTGCTATCGGTGGGCGAGGACGTTGACGACGTGACCCGCCGGGTCGCGCACGAAGAACCGGCGGACTCCCCACGGCTCGTCGGTCAGCGGGTGCACGATCTCGGCCTCACGGGACAGAGCCACCTGGTACGCCGCATCGACGTCGTCGACCTCGATGGACACTTCCGGCACGACCGGCGCGGTGGCGTCGTGCGTCATCAGGCTCAGCTGCTGCCCACCGGCATCCGGATCGGCGAGGGTCACGATCCACCCCATGTCCATGACGGGGACCAGTCCGACGACGTCGCGGTAGAACTCCCCAGCGGCGCTGCTGGCGTCGGTGCTGCCGGTCGCCAGGTCGGGCATCACTCTGCGCACGCTCACACCGGCAGCCTCCCGCATCCGGTCGGCAAAGCAACGGGCGGCGGGCAAACAGGGCCGTCCGGTGCCGGCGCCACGCCGGACGGTGCCAATCGAGCCGGTATCCGATTCAACCGGCGGCCAGGAGCGAGCCCGGGGTTAGCGTCGAAAGACCAGCACCCGAAGGGCCGTCGTGAACCCCCAGACCGGCACCGACCGTGGCCCGACTGACTCAGTCGCCACGGACCGGTCCGGTCACGCCCTGCTGTGGGTGATGGCCGCGCTGCTCGTGGTCCTGGTGATCCGGCTGGCCATGCCCGACCCGTTCGACGGTCCCGTGGACGGCCCCTTCGGGGTGATCGCCGTCCTGTTCCCGCTCATCGTGTGCGTGGTGGCCGTCCGGCGGTCCGGCGTCCGACGTTCCGAGACACTGCTCGCCGCGGCTGCCGTGGCGGCGTTCTCTGGCGCCAACATGTACTACGCGGTGGCCCAGACGATGATCGGCACCGTCCCGGTGCCGTCACCGGCCGACATCGGCTACACGCTGTTCTACCCGCTGATGCTGGGTGCCCTCGCCGTGCTGGTCCGCAAGCAGGCGGCTGGGCACATGCGGGCGGTGTGGTTGGACAGCGTCCTCGGCTCGCTCGGCGCCGCATCGGTGCTGGCGGTCCTGCTCAGCCCGGTCCTGGACGCCGCATCCCAGGGGCCACACACGGCGGCGAGCGTCGTCTCGGTCGCCATGCCGCTGTTCGACCTGCTGCTGGTGGCCACCGTCGTCGGCATCGCGTCGTCGCGGACGCTCGACCTCGGCCCGCGCTGGACGGTGCTGGTGCTGGGCCTGCTGGTCTTCGCCGCCACCGACGTGGTGTTCGCGCTGTGGGTGGCCGAGGGCACGTACCAGTTCGGCACCCCGCTGAACGCCGGCTGGGCCGTGGGTCTCGCCCTGGTCGCGGTGTGGGTCGAAGGAGTCGCCCGTTCCGGCCGGCGAAGCCACCGTGTCTCTCGTCGACCGCCGGCCCTGGCGATCCCCGTCCTGGCGACGGCGTCCGGACTCGCCGTGCTGGTCCTAGGCACGCAGGTGCACCTCTCAGTGCTGGCGGTGGCGCTGGCCGGGGTGACCCTGATCGCGGCCGCCGCTCGTACTCACATCGCCTACCGGCAGCTGGTCTCGATGGCCGACCTCCGCCGTCAGGCCCGCACCGACGACCTCACCGGCCTGCCCAACAGGCGCACCCTCTACGCGGACGTCCCCGATCTGCTCGCGGCCGAGCCGGACCGGCCCAGCGCGCTGCTGCTGCTGGACCTCGACCGGTTCAAGGAGGTCAACGACAGTCTCGGACACCACGCCGGTGACCGACTGCTGATCCAGGTCGGCACCCGGCTGGCCCTGCAGCTGCAGCCGGGCGACCTGCTGGCCCGGCTCGGCGGTGACGAGTTCGCGATCCTGCTCGCGGACGCAGACGGCGACCGTGCCGTGACCGTCGCGCGCGAGCTGCGCACCGTGCTGGCCGAGCCGTTCATCCTGGAGGGCATCGCGCTGCAGACCGGGGTCAGCGTCGGCATCGCGCTCTATCCCGACCAGGGCGACGACCTGAACGCGCTGCTGCGCCGTGCCGACATGGCCATGTACCGGGCCAAGTCGGGGCACGTCGGCTACCACGTGTTCGCGACCACCGACGACACCCGGTCGGAGGTCCGGCTGCGCACCCTGGACGAGCTGCGCACCGCGCTCGCCGTCGACCAGCTGGTGCTGCACTACCAGCCCAAGGTCGCCCTGGAGACCGGCGCGGTCACCGGCGTCGAGGCCCTGGTCCGCTGGAATCACCCCCAGCGCGGCCTGCTCATGCCGGACAGCTTCTTGGACCTGGTCGAGGATGCCGGGCTGATGCAGCCCATGACGTTGGTCGTCCTCGCCAAGGCTCTGGACCAGGCCGCCCTCTGGGTCGCCGCGGGCGCCCCGCTGCGGGTCGCCGTCAACCTGTCGGCAAGCTCGCTGATCGACGCCGAGCTGCCCGGCCAAGTCGCCGCCATGATCGCCGTCCGCGGGCTGACTCCGTCGGCGCTGATGCTGGAGATCACCGAGGACTCCCTGATGGCCGACCGGGACCGGGCGCGGTCCGTCCTGACCCAGCTCCGCGAGCACGGGATCGAGATCGCGATCGACGACTTCGGCAGCGGCTACAGCTCGCTTGCCTACCTGCGCGACCTGCCGATCGACGAGCTGAAGCTGGACCGCTCGTTCATCGCGCCGATGGATCGTACCGGGCACGCCGCGGCCCTGGTCGCCTCCACCATCGCCCTGGCCCACAGCCTCGACCTGCGGATGGTCGCCGAAGGCGTGGAGACCAGGCTGGCCTACGACGAGCTGGCCCGGCACGGTTGCGACCAGGCACAGGGTTTCTACCTGTCCCGGCCGGTGCCCGCCGCCACACTCGACAGCTGGCTCGCCGAGCGCTGCTCGGTGGCCGGCATGCAGCGCCTCGCTGCGCTGCGCTAACAGCTGCTCCGGGCCCAGTCAGGATGCCGGGCGCGCCTTGGCGAGCGTGATGCCACCGCCGCTGCGCTTGCTCCGGTACAACGCCTCGTCGGCCTGGACCAGCAACGGCTGCGGGTCGTTGCCCCGGCCGGCCGCCACGCCGATGCTGATGCTGACGTCCAGCTCGGGCGCCAGCTCTCGCCAGTCGACCAGACCGAGGCGGTTCATCATGTCGGTGGCCCGGCGCCGCGCCGCCTCGGCATCGAGGCCGGCGAGCAGCACGACGAACTCGTCGCCGCCGAGCCGGGCGACCAGGTCGGTCGGGCGGATGCCGCTGGAGAGCACGCCGGCCACCTGGATCAGCACGGCGTCTCCGACGAGGTGCCCGAACGTGTCGTTGACGGCCTTGAACGCGTCGACGTCGACCACGAGGACCGCCATCGACTCGATGCTGTCCAGGGCCCGCAGCCGTTCGGTGTAACGGGTGTAGCCCCTGCGGTTGGCCAGTCCGGTCAGCTCGTCGACGTGCGCCTGGTGGAGGTGCTCGTCGCGCTCGACCCGCAGCTGCTCGGCCTCCAGCCCGGCGCGGGCGGCCGCCAGCAGCTGCAGCCGGGAGTCCCAGCGGCGGCGTGCGCTCCAGTCGCCGTAGGCCATGGCGGCAACGGCGCCGGGCGAGCCCCGGCCGACCTCGGCCTGTGTCGCCAGCCGCAGGGTCATCGCGATCACCGGCGCCCCGATGTCGTTCTCGAACAGCTGCATCGCGGCAGCCGTCCGGGCGGCGACCTCGTCCCAGTCGCCGGCGTCTGCCGCCTGCAGGGCGTCCGCCAGCCGCAGCAGCCCGTGCTCGGGTCGTTCGTACGGATGGGCGGCGGTCACCAAGGCCTCGTCCAGCTCGGCCGACTCCTGGGTGGCGGGTTCGCCGAGCAGGCGCTGCAGCAGGTGTCGGCCCACGCGCACCTCGACCTCGAAGGCGTCGTACGTCGACGCGTCGAGCCCGCGGCCCGGCTCGTCCGCCAGCCGGCGACGCAGCCGGTCCAGCTCGTCCCGCTCACCCATCTCCCTCAGGCAGCAGGCCTGGTGGACGCTGACCATGACCCGGTTGAGGGCGAGGGCACGGTCGAGCAGCGGCTCCTCGTACTCGGGTCGTAGCGCGGCGGCGCGTGCGTACATCTCCTCCTCGAGCTCCCACAGCTCGCGCTGGCCGAAGGCCAGTCCGCAGTCGATGTAGGCGGTACCGCACTCGAGCGCCCGGCCCTCGGTGAGCTCGAGCATCGCAACGGCGCGGGCGAGGTCGCGATTGGCCTGCTCACGGACCGGTGCGGAGGCGAAGGAGTAGCGGTACTCGGCGCGGCTGGCGAGCGCGGAGGCGAGCAGCACCGGGTCGCCGTCGGCCTCGGAGCGGTCGTGCAGGACCTGGATGATCGCGTCGAGGTCGCTGTCGTTGCGGGTCCAGGCATGGACGACGTCGGCGTAGAGCAGGACCCGGACGACCTCGGACCAACCCTGCGACTCGGCCGCCGCCAGCCGCTCCGCGATCTCGGGGCCGCAGTCGCTCAGCTGGACCCGTTGCACGAGTCGGTGCGCCTCGAGCCGGGCGCGCGTGCGGTCGATGGCGCCGTCGTCGGCAGCATCCGAGCGGGCATGCGTCTGCCGCGTGTCCGCAGACATCATCGGGTCCCACCTCTCCACATGCAGCGCCCAGCCTGCCGCAGGATGTGCTCCCACCCGCCCGCCAGGGTCTGGATGACGCCCGACCGTCGCCCGAGCCTGCCCGTTCGTCGGACCTGGCCCCGGTCGGGTCTGGGCCGCGTTCCAGTCGGTGGTCCGAGATGACCCTTCGGGCCATTTGGGCGTCGACGTCTGTTTGCTCGGTCACTCCTCCAGCTGGTCGAGCCGTTCCCGGGCGGACTCCAGCGTCTCGCGCACCTCGTCGGCCTCGCTCGCGGCGTCGTCGCGCTGACGTCGCGCCTCGTCCCGGGCCGTCTCGGCCTCCGCCGCCTCGGCCTCAGCCCGCTCGAGCTCGGCGCGCAGCTCGGCCAGCCGCTCGGCGAGCCCGCCGTACCGCTCGTCGGCGGCCGCCAGCTCGCGTTCCCGCTCGGCCAAGGCGTCGACCGCGTCCTCGGCGGCCTGTTCGGCCTCGGCGACCTCGCTGCGGGTCTCCTCGAGCCGACGCTGCCTCGCGGCCGCGACCTCGTCCGGCCGCTCGGGCTCGGCCGTCTTCTTTGCGCCCGACTTCTTCGCTCCGGACTTCTTGGCTGCGGACTTCTTGGCTGCCGACTGCTTTCCTGCCGGCTGCTTGCCCGTCTGCGTACTTGACGGCCGCGCTCCCGGCACGGCCACCGCCCGCGAGACCGAACCCTCGCCCATCCCCACGTACGACAACGCGGTCGTCAGCGTCCCGGTCAGCAGGGCCTCGCCGGCCTCCTCGTCGGCCACCGCGGCGCGCAAGGTCTCGTTGACCTGGTCGGCGACCGATCCGCTCAGCGGGCGGCCGAGGTCGTCGGCGAGCTCCGCCGCCTGCCGGGCGAACGCTCGCACCACCTGTCGGCGCTGCCGGTCGAGCGCGCGCAGCTGGTCACCGTCGAGGTTCTCCTGGGCATCCCGCAGCTCGGCGCCGAGCGACACCAGCTCCTGCACCGCGTCGGGCTGCAGCCGGGCGAGCTGGTTGAGCAGCCAGGCGGCAGCGGTGGGCCGGGGCAGCGCCTTGACGTCGGCTGCCAGGTCACGGTCACCGTCGGTGCGCAGCTGCTTGGCCCGCGCGTCCCGCTCCGCCACGAAGTCCTCGGGCGGCAGCGCGTACAGCTCGTCGGCCACCGCGGCCAGCTCGTCCGCCACCCCCCGATGGTCGCAGAGCCGGGGCCCACACCGCCGTCACGGTGAACTGTCCGAAACGCGGCAACCGTCCGACGTGCATTTCTGCGTCCGGAGCGACACACTCTGTGGTGGAGGGAGCGGAGGATCTGGCGCATGGCTCCGCTCTTTCAAGGCGCCCCGCCGTACCCACCCCCTGTGCCGGCGGGGCGCCGCCTCCCTCCCCCGGGCATGGGTGCGGCCCCGGGTCCCGATGGGGGACAGCAGGACCCGGAGCCGCTTCGCGCAGACTGGCACGCCGACCAGGGGACGCGCCGCGAATTGACCAACTTGCGACGTGGCCCGTCAGGCCCCGGTCGGCCCGGCCGTCAGGGCGTGATCAGACCCGATGTGGAACGGGCGCGACCGAGCCGTGCCGACACGTCGGACCAGTTGACGACGTTCCACCAGGCCTTGACGTAGTCGGCCTTCACGTTCTTGTACTGCAGGTAGAACGCGTGCTCCCACATGTCGAGCATCAGCAGCGGCACGATGCCGGCGGGGACGTTGCCCTGCTGGTCGTAGAGCTGGAACACCAGCGGGCGCTGACCCAGCGTGTCCCACGCCAGGATCGACCAGCCGGAGCCCTGGATGCCGAGGGCGTTCGCCTCGAAGTGTGCCCGGAAGCCGTCGAACGAGCCGAAGTGCTCGTCGATCAGCGAGGCCACGTCGCCGTCCGGCTCGCCGCCGCCGTCCGGCGACAGGTTCGGCCAGAAGATCGAGTGGTTGACGTGGCCGCCGAGGTTGAACGCGAGGTTCTTCTCCAGCAGGTTGACCGACCCATGCTCGCCCTTGTCGCGCGCGTCGGCCATCTTCTCCAACGCGGTGTTGGCCCCCGTGACGTAGGTCTGGTGGTGCTTGTCGTGGTGCAGCTCCATGATCTGACCGGCGATGTGGGGCTCGAGCGCGCCGTAGTCGTAGGGCAGGTCGGGCAGGGTGTACTCAGCCACGTGGTCCTCCGAGGATCCGTTCTGCGGATGTCGTTGGGGTCTCTGTCACCATGTCCCACGAGGCCAGCACAGGCAAGCCGGGAGGGCCATGGCAGCCGACACGTCCACCCGCACCGACACGCCCGGCGGTTCGGGCGCGCGCGACGAGGCGCTGGCCGAGCTGCGCCGCACCGGGCAGCGGGTCACCGCCCCCCGGCGAGCGGTCATCGAGGTGCTCGCCTCGACCGATGAGCACCTGTCGGCAGCCGAGGTCGCCGAACGCGCGCAGGCCGTCGGAGCCGAGCTGCACCTGGCGTCGGTCTACCGGGCCATGGACACCCTCACCCGATCCGGACTCGTCGTGCACACCCACCTGGCGAGCGGGTCGGCCACCTACCACCTGTCGACGCGGGTGTCCCCACGCCGGCACGCCCACGCCCAGTGCACCCGGTGCGGCACCGTCGTCGACGTGCCGGAGGCGTGGCTGGCGCCGCTCGCCGAGCGGCTGTCCGGTGAGCTCGGGTTCGAGCTGGTGCCGCACCACGCCGCGCTGAGCGGGCGCTGCGCCCGCTGCACGCCGCACTGACGACCGTGCTCGACCTGTTGACGGCGGCCGGCGCCGGGCTGCTGGTGGCGCTGCTGTGCACCCCGGTCGGTGTGTCCGGCGCGGTTCTGCTGCTGCCGGCCCAGACCGGGCTCCTCGGCATGGCCGGGCCACAGGTCAGCTCGACCAACCTGCTGTTCAACGTGGTCTCGACACCCGGCGGGCTGTCCCGGCTGGCCCGCTCGACCCGCCCGGTGCGCGGCGACCTGATCGCCGTCATCGCGGTGGCGGTCCCGGCCGCGGTGGGCGGCGCGCTGCTGCGGGTCACGGTGCTGGCCGGCGCGGACGCCTTCCGATTGCTCGTCGCGGCGGCGCTGCTGCCGCTCGCCGCCACGCTGTGCTGGCGGTTCGCACGACCTGGGACCGCGCACGGCGTCGGCCGGCAGGCGTACGAACCGGCGCCGCCCGCGCGGGCGCGGCCGCGTACCGATGCTGGCGGCCGGGAGGGTGTTGGCACCCTCGCCGCGCTGGCGGCGGTGACCAGCCTGGTGGGGGCGGCGGTCGGCTTCGGCGGCGGGTCGCTCTTGGCGCCCGCGCTGGTCGTGGTCACCCCGCGGGGTCCGCACGCGGTGGCACCGCTGGCGCTGCTGGCGACGCTCGCCACGTCGGTGACCGGGCTCGTCGCCTACACCGTGCTGGAGTACGTGGACTTCGGTGCCCGCCCGGCCGCGCCGGACTGGACGGTCGGCATCGCGATGGGCCTCGGCGGACTGGTCGGGAGCCTGCTCGGCGCCCGGCTGCAGCCGCACCTGCCGGAGCGGGCCCTCACCGGGCTGCTGGCAACGCTGGTGACTGCCGTGGCGCTCGCCCAGGTGGTACGCGGCTGAGCGCTGTCGCGCTTGGTCTAGCTGGGCTCAGTCGGACTCGTCGTCCGGGCCCGGCCCGAGACCGAGCATCTCGTCGAGCTCCAGCGCGGTGAGCCCGGTCGCGTACATCAGGTCGGCGGCCAGGGACCGGACCTGCGCGACGACCACGGTGACGCCCAGGGTCTGGTTCGTGTCGAGCACCGCGGTCGCCTCGCGCGCGGTGTCGAGCAGTGCCTGGCGCACCTCGTCGAAGCGGTCCTCCTCGGCCAGGTCGTCGGCGAACACCCGGACCGCCGCGGCAAGGCTCTCCAGCACCGGCACCAGCACCTGTCCGCTGCGGTCGCCGCGCCGCAGCATGGTGTGCACCCGGCGCGCGAGCACCCGGGCGTCGCGGATGGCGTGGTCGACGTGGTTGAGCGTGCGCGCGTACAGCAGGACGTGGTCGCGCTGGCGCCAGCGCAGCGGCGAGATGCGGGAGAGCTCCCGCGCCGTCGACGCGGTGTCGGACAGGGCCTGCAGCGGCCCCTGCAGTGCCCGGCCGCGTTGCAGCGCCGTCCAGGCGACGCCCGGGTCGGACCAACGCAGTGCGGTGGCCGAGGCCTCGAGCAGCGACGAGAGCTCGCCGAGGACGGCGCTGACCTCGCGGTCGAGGCGGCGCACCGGGTTGGCGGGCACCAAGGCCGTGGCCAGCAGGCCCACGGCTCCGCCTATCAGGGCATCGACGAACCGGTTGACGGCGGGCGAGCCGGTCGCCCCGGCCGTGGGCGTCACGGTCACCAGCAGGATCGCCGACGTGCTCGCCTGCACGACCGCCAGCCGGCCGACGTCGAGCAGCACGGCCGTCACCGCGGCCAGGGCCACGACCAGCCCGAGCTGCCAGCTGCCGCGCCCGATCAGGCTGATCAGCAGCTCGCCGACGAGGATGCCGACGGACACCCCGAGGACGAGCTCGATCATCACCCGTCGCCGCTGACCGAGTCCGGCCGTGACGGTGACGACGGCGGCGACCGGGGCGAAGAAGGGCTGCAGGTGACCCACCAGCTCGGTGGCGATCAGCCAGGCCGCCACCGCGGCCAGGCAGATCTGCACGACCACCAGCGAGGATCCGCTGACCCGCCGCAGCCGGCGCCGCACCGACTCGACGGGCGAGCGCTCGGCGTCGGCCTCGACGTCGTCGAGCGCCTGCCGCGTGTGCGGCCAGCGCCGGTCGGCGTCCATGTCGCCACCCGCTCCCGTCGTCACAGGTAGAGGCCGGTGCCGCCGTCCTCGATCCGCTCGGAGGCGACGGCGTGCAGGTCGCGCTCGCGCAGCAGCACGAAGTCCTCGCCGCGGACCTCGACCTCGGCCTTGTCCTCGGGGTCGAAGAGCACCCGGTCGCCGGGCTGGACCTGCCGGACGTGCTGGCCGACGGCCGAGACCCGGGCCCAGGCCAGCCGGCGACCCATCGCCGCGGTGGCCGGGATGACGATGCCGGCGCTCGAGCGGCGCTCGCCCGGCTCCCTGTCCAGCGACACGAGCAGCCGGTCGTGCAGCATCCGGACCGGCAGCCCCTCCTGGGTGGTGGCCCGGTCGGCGGACGGGTTGGTGGGCGGGCTCACGGCCTGTCCGCTCAGCCGACGACCCGGCGGATCACCACGACGACGGCGACGAGTCCGAACACCGCGCCGGCGACCTTGCCGATCTGGTCGAGTCGCGGCGATCCGTCGTCGGCGACGAACTGGGCCTTCAGCCGGGCCAGCTGACGCTGGGCGATGTTCTTGGGGCTGGCCCGGTCGATCAGCGCGTCGATGGTGGTGGCGAGCTGCTCACGGGTGTGCTCGATGTCGTCGACCAGCGCGTCCGGCGACTGCTGTCCGTCGTGCGGCCGTGCGGGCACGGGTCCTCCTCGGGGCGGGGCCGGAGCGGTCAGCGGTTAGTGTTCCACGCGGTGCCGCCGACCCGCACGACGGCCGTTCGCACCCGATCACCACGTCGACCTGTGGGTCGACCGATGTCGGAGGTCCGCCCGTGTCCGAGACCACGTCCGAATCCGTCCGCCTGCAGCCCGGGGACCGAGCGCCCGACTTCACGCTCCGGGACGATCGCGGCGACCAGGTGTCGCTGTCCGACCTGCACGGCCGACGGACCGTCGTGTACTTCTACCCGGCGGCGATGACCGCGGGCTGCACGAAGCAGGCGTGCGACTTCTCAGACTCGCTGGACTCCCTGCAGGCGGCCGGTGTCGACGTCGTCGGCATCTCCCCCGACTCGCCGGACCGGCTCGCGACGTTCCGCGAGCGGGAGGGACTCACCATCCGGCTGCTCTCCGACCCCGACAAGCAAGTGCTGACGGCGTGGGGCGCGTACGGCGAGAAGAAGCTCTACGGCAAGACCGTGACCGGCGTGATCCGCTCCACCTTCGTCCTCAACGCCGACGGCCGGGTCGAGAAGGCGATGTACAACGTCAAGGCCACCGGCCACGTCGCCAAGCTCCGCCGCGAGCTCGACATCTGACGATCCGCGGCTTCTGGTTGCGCGATCCGCGGCTTCTGGTTGCGCGATCCGCGGCTTCTGGTTGCGCGATCCGCGGCTTCTGGTTGCGCGATCCGCGGCTCGCGGTTGCCCGGGGGGCGGGGGTGCCCGGAACGTCGGCCCGCGCGGATACAGTCCGCGCATGACCGCGACCAGGCCCGGCGGGCGTGCCGCCGACCAGCTCCGCGACGTCCGCATCACTCGCGGCTGGCTCGACCACGCCGAGGGCTCGGTGCTCGTCGAGTTCGGCCGTACCCGGGTGCTGTGTGCGGCGAGCGCCACCGAAGGCGTGCCGCGCTGGCGCCGCGGGTCCGGGCTGGGCTGGGTGACCGCGGAGTACGCGATGCTCCCGCGCTCCACCCACACTCGCTCCGACCGCGAGTCGGTCCGGGGCAAGATCGGCGGCCGCACGCACGAGATCTCCCGGTTGATCGGTCGTTCACTGCGCTCCACCATCGACCTGGGCGGCCTTGGCGAGAACACCATCGTCCTCGACTGCGACGTGCTGCAGGCCGACGGCGGCACCCGGACGGCAGCCATTACCGGCGCGTACGTGGCGCTCGCCGACGCGGTGAGCGCACTGCGCGAGCGCGGTGCCGTCAGCGGCGAGCCGTTGCCGCGCTCGGTCGCCGCGATCTCCGTGGGCGTCGTCGACGGCGAACCGCTGCTCGACCTCGAGTACGAGGAAGACGTCCGCGCCGACACCGACATGAACGTCGTGATGACCGGCGACGGCCGCTTCGTCGAGGTGCAGGGCACCGCCGAGGGTGAGCCGTTCGACCGCGACCTGCTCGACCGGCTGCTCGCGCTCGCCGCGGCCGGGTGCGTCGACCTGACCCGGCGGCAGCGCGAGGCCCTCGCCGCCCCGTGAGCAGCCGGCAGGTCGTGCTCGCCACGCGCAACGCGAAGAAGCTCGCCGAGCTGCGACGCATCCTCGAACCCGAGGTCAGAGCGGTCGAGGTGCTCGGGCTCGACGACGTCGCGGCGTACGACGAACCGGCCGAGACCGAGCCGACCTTCGAGGGCAACGCGCTGATCAAGGCGCGTGCCGCGGTGGCCGCAATCGGGCTGCCGTCGCTGGCCGACGACTCGGGTCTCTGCGTCGACGCGCTCAACGGCATGCCCGGCGTGCTGTCGGCCCGCTGGGCCGGGCCACCGCGCGACGATGACCGCAACAACGCGTTGCTGCTGGCGCAGACCGACGACGTCCCCGACGAGCGCCGCGGCGCGGAGTTCCGCTGCGCCGTCGCGCTGGTGCTGCCGGGCGGTGCCGAGCACGTCGAGGTCGGCGTGATGCGCGGCCGGCTGCTGCGCGAGCCCCGTGGCGAGGCCGGCTTCGGCTACGACCCGCTGGTGGTCGCCGACGGACAGACCCTGACCAACGCCGAGCTCGACCCCACCGCCAAGGATGCGATCAGCCACCGCGGCAAGGCGTTGCGCGCGATGGTTCCGGCGCTGGTGCGCGCGCTGACGTGAAGGCCGGCATCGCGGTCGGGCTGGCGTGGGCACTGCTGTCGTCGTTCTGCTTCGCCCTGGCGGGACCGCTGGCGGCCTCGCTGCTCGATGCCGGCTGGTCACCGGGCGCCGTCGCACTGACCAGGGTCACCGGCGGCGCAGCGCTGTTGGTCCCGCTTGCATGGTCGGCCGCGCGCCGCTGGCGGGCGACGGCAGCCGCCGCCCGGCACCTGATTGCTTACGGCGTCTTCGCCGTCGCCGGCGTGCAGATCTGTTTCTTCAGCGCCGTCGAGCGCCTCGACGTGGCGGTGGCTCTGTTGGTCGAGTACTCCGCCCCGCTGTTGGTCGTGTGCTGGCTGTGGGCGCGCCGAGGCGTACGGCCGACCGGCTGGACGTTGCTCGGCGCGGCGCTGGCGGCCGCGGGACTGGCGCTGGTGCTCGACGTCGGGTCCGCCGACGACATCGACGCCGTCGGCCTGGTGTGGGCGGTGTGCGCAGCGGCCTGCCTCGCCTCCTACTTCGTGCTGTCCGACTCCGTCGTCGACGGCCCGCCGCCGGTCGTGACCGCTGCGGCCGGCACCGCGGTCGGCGCGCTGGCGCTTGGCCTCGCAGGACTGGTCCGGCTGACGCAGGTCAACGTGGCTGCCGGCGACGTCGTGCTGTCGGACCGCGAGCTGTCCCCGGTCGTCCCGCTGGCGCTGCTCGTCGTCGCCTGCACGGTCGTCTCGTACCTGAGCGGCATCCGGTCCGTACGCATCCTGGGCAGCCAGCCTGCGTCGTTCGTGTCGCTGACCGAGGTGGTGTTCGCCGCCGTGCTGGCCGCGGCCGTCGTCGGCCAGCACCTCGGGCTGCGTCAGGTGCTCGGGATCGCGGTGGTGCTGTCCGGGATCGTGCTCGTCCAGGCAACCTCGCGGCGCGAGGTCACCCCTACGATGACCGCTCCGGGGTCGTAGCCCAATCGGCAGAGGCACACGGTTTAGGTCCGTGCCAGTGTGAGTTCGAGTCTCACCGGCCCCACCGCGCGTCGACGGTCAGCCTGCGTTGGTCAGCAGGGTTTCGACTTCTTCGGCGGGAGCAGGTCGCATGAAGCGGAAGCCCTGGTAGGAGTCGCAGTCGAGCCCCTTGATTTGCTGGTACTGCCGATCGTTCTCCACCCCCTCGGCCACCACCTGCATGTGAAGCGTGTGGGCGAGGTCGACGAGCGATCTGACGATGGCGCGGCTCGTGGTGTCGCCGTCGAGGTCCTTGATGAAGGCCTCGTCCATCTTGAGCACGTCGACCGGGAACTGTCGGAGGTAGTTCAGCGAGGAGTAGCCGGTCCCGAAGTCGTCCAGCGCGAGAACGACGCCGAGCCGCTTGAGGTCCTGGAGCACGATGACCGCCCGTTCGTTGTCATCGATGAACACGCTCTCGGTCACTTCCAGGGTGAGACGATCCGGTGGTGTGTCGGTCTCGGTGAGCACGCCCGCCACCACCTGGGCAAAGTCCTGCTCCATGAGCTGGCGGACCGAGACGTTGACCGCCACTCCCAACGGGCGGTGATGGTTGTGCCGTTCCATGCCGTGCCTGGCCAGGCAGGCCTGCTCGAGCACCCAGCGCCCGATCTCGGTGATGAGTCCCGACTGCTCCGCCAACGGGATGACGGTGAGAGGGCCGATCCTCCCCAGCGTGGGGTGTGCCCACCGCAAGAGTGCCTCGACGGACTCGATGCGACCGTCGGACGCTGACACGATCGCCTGGTACTCGACCCGCAGTTCCTTGCGCGCTAGGGCCTGAGGCAGCTGGCGTTGCAGGTCGGCGCGGCGGTCGGAGAGCTCTCGATCACGCAGGTCGAAGATCCCGTGCCGGTCGCCGCCCTTCCGCTTGGCCTCGTACATGGCGGTGTCGGCGTCCTGGATGATCTGCGCGGGCACGTCGTCCGCAGCCCCGGCGAAGGCGATTCCCACGCTGGCTCGCACCTGGATCTCGCCGTGCGCCAGGTCGAACATCGCGCCAAAGGCGGCGCTCACCCGTTCGGCGATCACGGCGACCTGTGTCGCGTCGTCGATGTCCTCGCACAAGATGATGAACTCGTCACCCCCCATCCGTGCCAGCGTGTCGCCCGGCCGGAGCAGTCCGGTCAGCCGGTTGGCGATGGCGACCAGCAGCTCGTCGCCGACGTGGTGACCGTGACTGTCGTTGATCAGCTTGAAGTGGTCGATGTCGGCGAACAGGATCGCCACCTTCTTGTGCGTACGGCGGCAGTTCAGGATCGCGTGCTCGAGTCGCTCGGCAAGCAGGAGCCGGTTCGGCAGTCCGGTGAGTCCGTCATGCAGGCTGGTCAGCCGCAGCCTCTCGGCGGCCAACGTCAGCTCCTCGCGCGTCCTCGCGTTCAGCAGGTACGAGGCGACAACGTCGGCCAGTGTCTGTGCCGCCTCCGTGGCCTCGGTGTCCATCGGGCCAGCGGCGCTCCGGTACAGGTCCAGGGCACCGAGCTGCTCGTCGCCGTAACGGAGCGGAAAGGTGAACACCGCCACCAGCCCCACCTCTTGGGCCCGAGCTGCGAAGACCGGGAAGAGCTGATCGTCCGCCAGGTTGGGTATGGCGACAGGCACGCCCGTCTTGAAGGCTTCCAGGCACGGGCCCTCACCGAGCTCCGTCTGCAGCTTCTCGAACATCAACGCGTTCGAGTCAGAAGCCGCGAGGTAGCGGGGATAGGTCCCGGGGGAGATGAGGGTGACGCCGGCGGCGGTGATGGGCAACAGGTCGACGATGCGCTCCACCAGACGATCGAGGATCGCCTGGATGGGGAAGTCGGTGACCATGGTCCGGGCGAACTCACCCAGGACGACCGACAGCTTGCTCTCGATCGACACAGCCCATCGACCCCTTACCTGCGCAAGTGGAGCCGCAGGGTCCGGGCGGCGAAGATTACGTGGATCGGCCTTCAGCGCAGCGAGATGCAAGCCCGACTGGAGCCAGACGATCGCCGAAGGTGTAGCGCGGGTATCCCGCGAACGCCTTCAGAATACGCGGTCTGTCTACTGCTGAGACGCATTGCCAGCACACATCAGACATGTCGCCCACCGACGTCCGCGGATCGTGCAACCACCTGCCGCGGATCGTGCAACCACCTGCCGCGGATCGCGCAACCACTTGGCGC
>CAWATY010000019.1:0-209371 GCA_963785115.1 uncultured Actinomycetota bacterium | reverse complement strand
GCACGAGGCCGTAACCGAACATCACCGCGAAGACGGGGTAGGCGCGGCTGTCGACCAGCGTGAGCAGCAGCAGGTTGAGGACGCGTTCGACGCCGTGCGGGGTCGGGTCGATGCCGGGCTGGGCCGCGAACGCCACGTTGGCGGCGTTCGCCAGCGCGATGAACAGCAGCATGCCGCCGCGGGCGAGATCGGGCGCCAGGGCGCGTTCGGCGCGACGGACCGGGCCGCGCGCGGCACTGCCGGCGGTGGACGAGGAGGTGTGGTCGATGTCGGGCATGTCCACACTGTCCGGCTGCCGGCCGGGGCGGCCGAGGGGACCACGTCCCCGAGCTGGGTGGGCCCAGGCCCCCTTTTCGGCACGGCCCGCCGGCGGTGGCAGAGTCGCGGTGTGCGGCTGGCGATCGTGGGCGGCGGCGGGTTCCGGGTCCCGCTGGTCTACCGGGCGCTGCTCGGCGACGCCTCGCAGCCCCGGGTCACCGACGTGGCGCTGCACGACACCGACCGCGGCCGGCTCCGGGCGATCGGTCGGGTGCTCACCGCCCTGGCCGACGCGGCACCGGGCGGTCGAGCACACGCGCCGCGGGTCCACGTCGGCACCGACCTCGCCAGCACCGTGCGCGACGCCGACTTCGTGTTCTCCGCGATCCGGGTGGGCGGTCTGGCCGGACGGGTCTGCGACGAGCGCGCCGCGCTGGACCAAGGGCTGCTGGGCCAGGAGACGACCGGCGCCGGCGGCGTCACGTACGGGCTGCGCACCGTCCCGGTCGCGGTGCAGCTGGCGCGCACCGTGCGCGAGGTCGCACCGGCGGCGTGGGTCATCAACTTCACCAACCCCGCCGGGATGGTCACCCAGGCGATGGCGGCTCCCGAGGGCGGGGGACTGGGCGACCGGGTGGTGGGCATCTGCGACTCGCCGGTCGGGCTGATGCGGCGGGTGGCGCACGCGCTGCACGTGGCGTTCGGCGTCGACCCGGCGGCGGTGCGGATCGACTACGCCGGCCTGAACCACCTCGGCTGGGTGCGACGGGCCGAGGTCGACGGCACCGATCTGCTGCCCCGGCTGCTGGCCGACGACGACGCGCTGGCCTCCTTCGAGGAGGGGCGGCTGTTCGGCGCCGAGTGGCTGCGTGCGCTGGGCACGGTGCCCAACGAGTACCTCTGGTACTGGTACCGCACCGCCGAGGCGGTGCGGGCCGCCACGGCCGCGGACTCGACCCGGGGGGAGTTCCTCGCCGAGCAGCAGGCCCGCTTCTACGCCGAGGCCGCGCTGGGCGAGCCCGCCGAGGCACTGGCCGCGTGGGAGCGGACCCGGCAGCAGCGCGAGGCGACCTACATGGCCGACAGCCGCGCCGACAGCGGGGCCGACAGCGGGCCGACAGCATGCAGACGATGCGGCCCCGACCGGATCGCCGGCCGACCTCGACGGCGGCGGGTACGACCGGATGGCGCTCGCCCTGATGCACGCGATCGGACGCGACGAGCCGACCACGCTGGTGCTCAACGTCCGCAACCGCGGCACCCTGCCCGGGCTCCCCGACGACGCCGTCGTCGAGGTGCCGTGCGCGGTCGACGCGGCAGGCCCGCGGCCGTTGCCGGTGGCCCCGCTCGACGGGCACCAGCTCGGCCTGGTGCAGTCGGTCAAGGCGGTCGAGACCACGGCGATCGAGGCCGCGCTCACCGGCTCCGAGCGACTGGCGCTGCGCGCCCTCGGCACCCACCCACTGGTCGACTCGGTCGCCCGCGCCCGCGCGGTCCTGGACACCCAGCTCGCCACCGTCCCCGCGCTCCGCGCGGTGCTGGTTTCGCAAGCCGGCTTGCGAAACCCGCACTAGCCCCGCGCAATAACGCGGGGCAGCTGCGGAGATCGCGGGGCAGGTGACGAAAACGGGGCAAGGCAGGGGACTCCCGCCGGACGGCCCGGTGATGGACAATCCGGTACGAGACCGACGAAACCCACCCGTACCCCTGCTCAGATCCAGCACCGGAGGACCCGTGCCCGAGCCGCAGCCGCCCGTCACCACCCCGCTCCCGCGCCCGCCCCCAACCGAAGGACGGTGCTCCGGGGCGCCGCGGCCGCGGGCGCGCTCGCCGCCGCCGGCTACACCCCCGACGCGGCCGCCGCGGACGCCGGCCGTGACCGCCGCTACCGGCTGAGCGTGCTCGGCACGACCGACCTGCACGGCAACGTCTTCAACTGGGACTACTACCAGGACCCCCGCTACGACGACGGCGACCACAACGACATCGGGCTGGCCAAGGTCTCCACCCTCGTGGCGGCGATGCGCGCCGAGCGCGGCTCCCGCAGCACCCTGCTTATCGACGCCGGCGACACCATCCAGGGCACGCCGCTGGCCTACTACTACGCCAAGATCGATCCGATCACCCAGGGCGCCACCCACCCGATGGCCACCGCGATGAACGCCATCGGCTACGACGCCGCAGCGCTCGGCAACCACGAGTTCAACTACGGCATCAAGCTGCTGCGCCGTTTCGCCGACCAGCTCGACTTCCCGCTGCTCGGTGCCAACGCGGTCGACGCCGCCAGCGGGCTCCCCGCCTTCCGGCCCTACGTGCTCCGCCGGGTCCACGTGGGCCACAGCGAGCCCGTGACCGTCGGCATCCTCGGCCTCACCAACCCCGGGATCGCGATCTGGGACAAGGCCAACGTCGAGGGACGGATGGAGTTCCCCGGCCTGGTCGGCGCGGCCCGCGAGTGGGTACCCGCGATGCGCGAGGCGGGCGCCGACGTGGTCGTCGTCGCCGCGCACTCGGGAGCGACCGCCTCGTCGTCGTACGGCGACGCCCTGCCGTACCTGGAGAACGCCTCGTCGGTCGTCGCCCGCAAGGTGCCCGGCATCGACGCGATCCTGGTGGGGCACGCGCACACCGAGATCGCCCAGCGGTTCGTGGTCAACGAGGAGACCGGTCGCCCGGTGCTGCTCACCGAGCCGCTCAAGTGGGGGATGCGGCTGTCGGTCGTCGACATCGACGTCCGGCGCCGGGGCGGTCACTGGGAGGTCGTCCGGACCGCCTCGCAGGTGCTGAACTCCAACACCGTCGCCGAGGACGGCTACGTCGCCGCGCTGCTGCGCGGCAAGCACCGCACCGTCCGCGACTACGTCAACTCGCCGATCGGGGAGTCGACCGAGGCGATGTCGGCCGCAACCGCGCGGTTCGAGGACGTCGCGGCGCTGGACTTCATCAACCACGTGCAGGGGGAGTCGGTCCAGCAGGGGGTCGCGGGCACCCCGCAGGCAGACCTCCCCGTCCTGAGCATCGCCGCGCCCTTCAACCGCGACGCGGCGATCCCCGCCGGCACGGTCAGCGTCCGGGACGTCGCGGGCCTCTACATCTACGACAACACGCTGCTCGGCATCGTGCTGACCGGTGCCCAGGTCAAGGACTACCTGGAGAAGTCCGCGGAGTACTTCCAGGCGGTCAGCTCGGTCGGGCCGCACGACCCGGCCGACGTGACCAACGCTCCGCGCCCCAGTGCACCCGGCGGCACCCCCGACTACAACTACGACGTCATGGCCGGACTCGACGCGCCGTTGACCTACGAGATCGACCTCGGCCGGGCGCTCGGCGACCGGATCGTCGACCTCGCGTACGACGGCACGCCGGTTGCCGACGACCAGCAGTTCGTGCTCGCGATCAACAACTACCGGCAGTCGGGCGGGGGCTCGTTCCCGCACGTGACCGACGCGCTGGTCGTCGACAACCGGCAGCAGGAGATCCGCCAGCTGCTGATCGACTGGGTGACCGACCAGGGCACCGTCGACCCCGACAGCTTCTCCAGCGTCGACTGGCGCTTGACCTACCAGGGTCAGCCGCTGCAGATCACCGGGGCGACGAACCCCTGACGCCCACGCCGGCGGCGCTGAACGCCTCCAGCGACGCCTCGATGCGGTCGGGCGCCACCGCCGCGGTGAGGTCGAGCAGCACGCTGGTACGGAACCCGGCGGCGGCCGCGTCGAGGGCGGTGGCCCGCACGCAGTAGTCGGTGGCGATGCCGCACACGTCGACCTCGTCGACGTCGTGGGCCCGCAACCAGTCGGCGAGACCGGCGCCGTCGTCGGTGGTGCCCTCGAAGCCCGAGTACGCGGCGGTGTACTCGCCCTTGCGGAAGACGGCGTCGAACGGGCGCGGCTGCAGGTCCGGGTGGAAGTCCGCCCCGTCGGTGTCGACCACGCAGTGCGGCGGCCACGAGTCGACGAAGTCGGGCTGGTCGGAGAAGTGCGCGCCGGGGTCGATGTGGTGGTCGCGGGTCGCCACCACCACCGGGTAGCCCCCTCGGTCGGTGCTGGCGAGGACAGCGCCCACAGCCGCGGCCACGGCGGCTCCGCCCGTGACGGCCAGCGAGCCGCCCTCGCAGAAGTCGTTCTGCACGTCGACGACGACCAGTGCCTTGCTCATGTCGCAGCCTCCTCGGGGCTCATGTCGCAGCCTCCTCGAGCTCGGTCGGGATGGCGGGCCCGCCGCGGGACAGGTGTCGCGCGGCCATCGGCAGCTCGGCCCGGCTGCGCTGGTGCCGGTCGCGGGAGGCGCTCAGCGGCTCACGCCACACCCGCTCACCGGCGCGCACCATCTGCACCTGCAGCGGGCGGCCACTGGGCGCGGGCCCGCCCACCGAGATGACCTCGGCCTGGGCGGTGCCCAGCGCGCCCACCCGGCGGCTGGCCCACTTGCGGCCACCGGTCGACTGCTTGTCCGGGCTGTTCTTGGCGACGGGCACCATCGGGCCGGCGGGGTCCTCGCTGCCGCGGGCGACCAGCTTGTAGACGAACCCGCTGGTCGGCTGCCCCGAGCCCGTGACGAGTGCGGTACCGACGCCGTAGCCGTCGACGGGTGCTGCCGCCAGCGCCGCGATGCCGTGCTCGTCGAGGTCGCCGGTGACGATGATGCGGGTCTGCTTGGCGCCGAGCACGTCCAGCTCGTCGCGTACCTGCTCGGCGAGGTCGGCCAGGTCGCCGGAGTCGATCCGCACCGCGCCGAGGGAGGGTCCGGCCACCGAGACCGCGGTGCGCACGGCCTCGCTCACGTCGTAGGTGTCGATCAGCAGCGTGGTCGACTCGCCGAGCGCCTCGACCTGGGCGGTGAAGGCGTCCCGCTCGCTGTCGTGCAGCAGGATGAAGGCGTGCGCGCTGGTGCCGCTGGTCGGCACCCCCCAGCGCTCGCCGGCGCGCAGGTTCGAGGTGGCGGCGAAGCCGGCCAGGTAGGCCGCCCGGGCGCACGCGACCGCCGCCTCCTCATGGGTACGGCGCGAGCCCATCTCGAGCAGCGGCCGACCACCCGCGGCCCAGCTGATCCGCGACGCCGCCGAGGCGATCGCCGAGTCGTGGTTGAGGATGCTCAGCGACAGCGTCTCGAGCAGCACCGCCTCGGCGAACGTCGACTCGACGGTCAGCACCGGCGAGCCGGCGAAGTAGGTCTCACCCTCCGGGTAGCCCCACACGTCGCCGGAGAAGCGGAACGACGCCAGCCAGGCGAGGGTGGCCTCGTCGACGGTGCTGGTCTGCCGCAGCCAGGCCAGCTCGTCGGGGGCGAACCGGAAGTCGGCCAGCCCGTCGAGGAAGCGACCGGTGCCGGCCACCACGCCGTAGCGCCGCCCGCCCAGCAGCGACCGGCTGAACATCTCGAACACGACCCGGCGGTCGGCGGTGCCGGCCCGCAGGGCGCCCTGGAGCATGGTCAGCTCGTAGTGGTCGGTGAGCAACGACGTCGATGCCACCAGGACAGCGTAAGGACGTGGCCCGGCACCGCAGCCGGGGGTGCCTACAGCCCGTACGACTCCAGGAAGCGCAGCCAGACCTCGCTGATCGTGGGATAGCTCGGCACCGCGTGCCACAGCCGGTCGACGGTGACCTCGCCCACGACGGCGACCGTCGCGGAGTGCAGCAGCTCGGCCACGTCGGGGCCGACCAGGGTCACGCCGGCGAGCACCCGGCGGTCGTCGTCGACCACGAACCGGGCCTTGCCGCTGTAGCCGTCGCGGTGCAGCGACGACCCCGCGACCGCGATGTCGAGGTCGACCACCCGGGTGCGCAGCCCCGCCGCGTCGGCCTCGGCAGCCGTGCGGCCCACCCAGGCGACCTGCGGCTGGGTGAACACCACCTGCGGCACGGCGGTGTGGTCGGCGGTGAGCGCGTACGCCGACCACGGCTGCAGGTCGTCGGGGAGCTCGCCCCGGGCGCGAGACACCACGACCGAGCCGACGATCCGCGCCTGGTGCTTGCCCTGATGGGTGAGCGGCGCCCGGCCGTTGACGTCGCCGACCGCGTACAGCCAGCCACCGCTGACCCCGTCGACCAGGCCCTGGTCGTCGACCGCGAGCGGGTCGCCCGGAGTGAGGCCGACCGTGTCGAGGCCGACGTCGCGAGTGCCGGGCCGGCGACCGGTGGCGACCAGCAGCCGCGCGGCCTCGACCGTCGTGCCGTCGTCGAGCCGCAGGCGTACGCGGTCGCCGGTAGCGGCGACGCCCTCGGCCTGCGGGCCCACGTGGACCGTGGCGCCCTGCTCGCGCAGCGAGTCGGCGACCAGCTCGCCGGCGAAGGGCTCGGCGCGGCCCAGCACCCCGCGACCGGCGACCAGGGTGACCTCGCTGCCGAGGCCTAGGTAGGCCTGGGCCATCTCGACGCCGACGACCCCGCCACCGAGGACCGCCAGGCTGGTCGGCACCTCGTGCGAGCCGGTCGCCTCGCGGCTGCCCCAGTGGGGCGTCGTGTCGAGGCCCTCGAGCGGTGGCTCGCTCGGCACCGACCCGGTCGCGACGATCACGGCCTGCCGGGCGGTGAGCCGGGTGACATCACCGTCGTCGGTCACCTCGACGACGCGTTCGCCGGCCAGCCGGCCGTGCCCGCGGACGACCTGGATGCCCGCCCCCTCGGCCCACTCGACCTGGCTCGAGTCGTCCCAGTGCGAGGTGAACGAGTCGCGGCGGGCGAACACCGCCTGCGCGTCCACCCGGCCGGTCGTGGCAGCGTCGCTGCCGGCGACGTGCTTGGCGGCGTCCAGCGCATCGATCGGCCGCAGCAGGGCCTTGCTCGGCATGCACGCCCAGTAGGAGCACTCGCCGCCCAGCAGCTCGTGCTCGACCAGGACGGTCGTCAACCCGGCGGCGGCCGTGCGGCCCGCCGCGTTCTCGCCGACGGGTCCGCCGCCGATGACCACCACGTCGACTGTGCGCTCGGTCCCCATGCCGCAACCCTCGCACGCGCTGCGCGACAATGCGGGGGTGTCCACCGCCCCCAGCGAGGTCGAGGAGACCGGCACCGACGAGCGGGTGCTGCCGGAGTCCCCGTGGGTCACCATCGTGTGGAACGACCCGGTGAACCTGATGTCCTACGTCGCGTGGGTGTTCCGCACCCACTTCGGCTACTCCGAGAAGAAGGCCGACACGCTGATGCTGGCGGTGCACCAGGAGGGCAAGGCGATCGTGTCCAACGGCAGTCGCGAGGCGATGGAGCGCGACGTCGAGGCGATGCACGGGTACGGGTTGTGGGCGACCCTGCAGAAGGCGGACGGGTGACGTCGGGGTTCGCGCGGGTCCGCCGGGGCGGCGCTCATGCCCGCTTCGACGTCGCGGAGGCGTCCCTGGTCGCGTCCCTGGCGGGGCAGGTCATCGAGCTGCTGCGCGACGGGGTGGCCGACCCGCGGGTGGTCGCGACCGACGACGACCCGCTCGCCCAGCTGGTGGGGATGGAGGACACCGGCTCCGAGCTCTCCCGCCCCGACGACCCGGTGCTGGCCCGGCTGCTGCCCGACGGCTACTCCTGGCCGGGCGACGACGCCGACGAGCCCGACTCGACGGCCGACGCCAACGCCGACTTCCGCCGCTACACCGAGCGCGGGCTGCGCGACGGCAAGGTGGGCAACGCCGAGGCCGTGATCGCCTCGCTGCGCGACGCCGGCGCCGACACGGCCAGGGACGACGAGCCGGTCGACGTGGAGCTGGACGCGGAAGGCGTCCAGGCGTGGCTGCGCTGCCTGACCGACCTCCGGCTGGCGATAGGGGTCCGGCTCGAGGTGGCCGAGGACGACGACGACCGCTGGTTGTCGCTGCCCGACGACGACCCGGCCAAGGCGATGCACGACGTCTACGACTGGCTCGGCTTCGTCCAGGAGACGCTGGTCCGTACCCTCCGCTGAGCTCGCCCGGCGCCGGACAGGCCGGCCAGTCAGAGGCCCGCGGAGGCGAGCCGGCGGTCGAGCTCGTCGGTGAGCGCCTCGACGTCGGCGCCCGCGGTCTCCATCTGCTCGTACAGCGCCTCCAGACCGAGCTCGGCGGCGGCGATCTCGTAGCGGGCGAGCCACTCCTCCGAGCGCGGGCGCCAGTAGCCGGTGACGGTGTACGCCCCGTTGGCCAGACCGAGCTCGTGGCGCAGGTGACGGCGCACGTCGCGGGTGACCCCGGTCTCGCCGGCCACGAACACGTACCCGGCGTCGGGTGGCAGCCTCAGCGTCCGGAGCCGGCGCAGCATGGCCTGCGGATCGGCGTCGACCACCCACTCCAGGCTCGCCGCGGCGGGCAGGTCCACGGGCACGGCGTCGGCCGGGTCAGGCACCTGGACGTACGCCCGCACCGGGCGACGGCCGTCGTGCTCCTCCAGGACCCGGCTGATCGCGGGCAGCGCGGTGAGGTCGCCGAGCAGCAGCTGCCAGCCGGCATCGGCCGGCGGCGCGTACCAGTGTCGGGGGTCGGACATCCCGATCGGCTGCCCCTCCCGCGCCTGGCGGGCCCAGCGCGCCGAGGCGCCGACGTCGTGGACGACGAGGTCGACGGTGAGCTCGCGGTGCTCGGGGTCGAAGCGGCGCACCGTGTACCAGCGGGAGAGCCGGTACGGATCCCCGTCGTCGACGTCGGGCGGCAGCAGCACCTGGCCGTCGGTCCCGGGGAACACCAGCAGCACCGCCTCGTCGGCCACCCCGGCCGAGTCCCAGCTGCTCGGGACGTTGCGCAGCACCAGCCGGCGCAGGTGCGGCGAGAGCCGGGTCAGCGCCGCCACCTCGGCCGTGCAGTACGTCAGCTCGCGTGCCATGAAGGGCAGCCTAACCTCACCAGATGCCGTCTCGGCATCCGGACGGCGCGGGCTTCGGCCCAGGACCCCCCGCCGTGCCTCGTACCCTCCGGTGGTGCTCACCCTCGACCAGCGGATCGCCGACGCGATCGTCGCGCACGCCCGCCGGGACCACCCGGACGAGGCCTGCGGAGTCGTGGCCGGCCCGGCCGGTTCGGACCGTCCGGTGCGGCACGTGCCGATGCTCAACGCGGCGATGTCCCCGACCTTCTACGAGTTCGACGCCACCGAGCTCCTCCAGCTGTACAAGGAGATGGACGCGCGCGACGAGGAGCCGGTGGTCATCTACCACTCGCACACCGGCACCGAGGCGTACCCCTCGCGGACCGACATCGCGTTGGCCCAGGAGCCGGGCGCGCACTACGTGCTGGTGTCGACCGCCGACGGCGCGCACGAGGGCGAGGGGCCGCTGCCGCTGCGCTCGTACCGCATCGTGGACGGCGAGGTGAGCGAGGAGGACGTCGAGCTGGTGACCGAACCCACGCCCGACCGGCAGGCGGGGGCGGAATGAGCGGACCCCGGGTCACCGTTCGATCTGGGTGAGACGTCAACCAGCGTTCGAGATGTGCGCCGAGACCAACGAGGAGACACGACGACGATGGCGATCGAGGTCAAGGTACCGACGATCCTGCGGACCTACACCGGCGGTGACAAGCAGGTGAGCGGGTCGGGCGGGACGCTCGCCGAGGTCTTCGACGACCTGGACGCCCGGCACCCCGGCATCAAGGAGCGGGTCGTCGACGACGGCGACCTGCGTCGCTTCGTCAACGTCTATGTCAACGACGAGGACGTCCGCTTCACCGGCGGGCTGGACACGTCGCTGTCCGACGGCGACACCGTGGTGATCCTGCCGGCCGTCGCCGGCGGCTGACGAGCCCACTCACCTCGTGCGCTTCGACTCGCTGCTCGACTCCGTCGGCCGGACCCCGCTGGTGGGGCTGCCGCGGCTGTCGCCGTCCCCGGACGTGCGGCTGTGGGCGAAGCTCGAGGACCGTAACCCCACCGGGTCGATCAAGGACCGCGCGGCGCTCGCGATGATCGCGGCGGCCGAGAAGGACGGCACGCTGCGACCCGGCTGCACGATCCTCGAGCCCACCAGCGGCAACACCGGGATCTCGCTGGCCATGGCGGCCCGGCTCAAGGACTACCGGCTGGTCTGCGTGATGCCGGAGAACACCTCGGAGGAGCGCCGCCAGCTGCTGCGGATGTGGGGCGCCGAGATCGTGTCCTCGCCCGCGGCGGGTGGGTCGAACCAGGCGGTGCGGGTCGCCAAGCAGCTCGCGGAGGAGCACGCCGACTGGGTGATGCTCTACCAGTACGGCAACCCGGCCAACGCCGACGCGCACTACTCCGGCACCGGCCCGGAGATCCTCGACGACCTGCCCGAGGTCACCCACGTCGTCGCCGGTCTCGGCACCACCGGGACGTTGATGGGGGTCGGCCGGTACTTCCGTGAGCACAAGCCGGAGGTGCGCATCGTCGCCGCCGAGCCGCGCTACGGCGAGCTGGTCTACGGGCTGCGCAACCTCGACGAGGGGTTCGTGCCCGAGCTGTACGACGACGCGCTGATCGACGCCCGCTTCTCGGTCGGCCCGCGCGACGCCGTCCGCCGGGTGCGTGAGCTGCTCGACCTGGAGGGCATGTTCGTCGGCATCTCGACCGGCGCGATCCTGCACGCCGCGCTCGGTCAGGCCGCCAAGGCGGTCACGGCCAACGAGCGCGCCGACATCTGCTTCGTCGTCTGCGACGGCGGCTGGAAGTACCTGTCCACCGGCGCCTACGAGGGCACCGTCGACGACGCCGAGGAGCGCCTCGAGGGCCAGGTCTGGGCCTGAGGCCGGCACGCCCGGTCAGCGGGCCATCACGATGAAGTCGCCGTGCGTGCCGTAGCCGAGCACCCGCTTGCCCCACGACGTGCCGTCGAAGGTCACCATCAGCTCGCCGCCGAGCGGCGAGCTCTCCGGCAGCGGGAGCAGCTGCGGGTGCGGGATGTTCGTGACGTACGGCGCCGCCAGCTCGCCGACCCGGCGCATCCCGAGGTCGTAGATCACGTACCGCCGGCCCCGCTCGTCGCTGGCCAGCACCCGCCACTCGCCGTCGACCTGCGCCAGGATCGGGCCCTCGCACTGGTCCAGCGTGGTGTCGGCGCCGACCAGCTCCAGTCCCTCGCCCCACGCCCCGCCGGGCGGACCGGCCGCCAGCGCCGGGTGGAAGTCGAAGGGGTCCTGCGACGGGCTCTCCACGAACGCCACGCGCCACCGGTCGTCGACGCGGGTCAGCGCCGGGTCCCACGCGCTGTGCGGGGTCGGGACGGCGAACGGCTCGTAGTCGAGCACGTGCACGCCGTGCAGCAGGTCGGTCGTCGCCTCGGCGTGCCGCAGGTGCACGCCCGTCTTCGGTGAGAAGTCGCCCCACGAGCTGGTGGCCACCCGGCAGCGTCCGGTCGCATCGTCGACGATGACCTGCCCGGCGTGGTCGCCCAGCACCAGCCCGTCGCGGCGGGAGAACAGATGACCCACCTGCGTGAGCCGGTCGGGCGCGGCCAGGTCGAGGGTGAACACCCCCCAGTGCGCCTGGGCGAAGAACCCCATCCCGGCGCAGGTCATCGTCAGGTAGACCTGCCCGTCGCGCACGTACGGCGTGCCGTCTGCCGCCTGCACCAGGTGCGGGTCGCGCACGCCGGTCATGCCGAACACCCCGGCCACCACGCCGCGCAGCGCGACCGGCCCGGCGGCGGGCTCGGCGGGCCCCCACGCGTAGGCCAGCCGGCCCAGCACGGCCGGGTCGCGCAGGTCGAGCAGCCGCGACACCGGCTGGCGGGCGGTGACGACGGGCTGCCACCCCGCGCGCCGGTCCAGCAGGGCGGTCACCTGGTTCTCGCACAGCACGAAGCCGAGCCGGCGCGGCGGCGCTCCTCTCACCCGCTTCCTGGCCACGACGGTCTGCCGGCCGGCGCGGGTCACCCGCACCCGCACCTGGTGCCGGGCGGGCTCGTAGGTCACCAGCACCCCGTCGCCGTCGGCTGCGGTCAGCCCCGCTGCGGCGCCGCCAGGGCCCACGTCGTCCAGCTCGACCTCGACCGCCGCGAACGGCGCCGGCGGCGACGCGTCGCTGCGATGCATCGCGTCCAGCCGCGCCGGGCCCGCGGCGGCGGCCTCGAAGCCCGGCGACACCACCGCGAACGGGCGCGTCTGGCTGACGATCTCGAACCGGTCGGCGGGCATCCCGGGAGGCTACCGACGGTGCGGCGGTGGCAGGCTGGGGGCGTGCAGGTCACCGAGACCGTGGACGTCGCGGCCGCCCCGGACCAGGTCTGGCGGGTGCTGGCCGACGTCGAGAGCTGGCCGCAGTGGACCGCCTCGATGCGCTCGGTACGGCCGCTGGAGGGCGGTCCGCTCGCCGAGGGCAGCCGGGTGGCGGTGCGCCAGCCACGGCTGCCTGCCGCGGAGTGGCTGGTGACCGAGCTCGAGGAGGGGCGGGCCTTCACCTGGACCGCGCACTCGCCCGGTCTGGTCTCGGTCGCCGAGCACGTCATCGAGCCTCGCGACGGCGGCTGCACGGTGACCCTGCGCTTCCAGCAGACCGGCCCGCTGGCGGGTGTCGTCGGCGCACTCGGCGGCCGGCTGGTGCGCAGGTACGTCGCGATGGAGGCGGCCGGACTGAAGCGACGCTGCGAATCGGGCGAGGCCGGACCGGCCCGCGGCTAGGCTGCGACCTGTGCGCGAGCTGGTGGTCTTCTCCGGTGCGGCCCACCCGGAGCTGGCTCGCCAGATCTGCTCGGGCCTGGGCGTGCCGCTCTCGCCGTCCGACCTGATCCGGTTCAGCAACGACTGCCTGCAGGTGCAGCTGCAGGCCAACTGCCGGCAGCGCGACGTCTACGTGGTCCAGCCCCTGGTGCCCCCGACGCAGGAGCACCTGATGGAGCTGCTGCTCATGCTCGACGCCGCGCGGGGAGCCTCCGCGGCACAGGTGACGGCGGTGATCCCGCACTTCGCCTACGCCCGCTCGGACAAGAAGGACGCCTCCCGGATCTCGATCGGCGGCCGGCTGGTGGCCGACATGCTGGTCGCCGCCGGTGCCTCGAAGGTGCTGACGATGACCCTGCACGCGCCGCAGGTGCACGGGTTCTTCTCGGTGCCGGTCGACCACCTCACCGCGATCGGCGAGCTCGCCGACCACTTCCGCGACCACGACCTCACCGACACCGTGGTCGTGTCGCCCGACCTGGGCAACGCCAAGACCGCCACCCGGTTCGCCCGGCTGCTGGGCCTGCCCGTCGCGGCGGGCAGCAAGCAGCGGCTGGCCGACGACCGGGTCGTCATCGACGCCATCGTCGGTGACGTCGCGGGCAAGCGGGCCATCGTGCTCGACGACGAGATCGCCACCGGCGGTTCGATCGTCGAGCTGCTCGAGCGGCTGTCGTCCGAGGGCTGCGACGAGGCCGCGGTGGCCTGCACCCACGGGTTGTTCACCGGCAAGGCGCAGGAGCGGCTCACCACCAACCCGCACGTCACCGAGGTGGTCACCACCGACACCGTCCCCCCGCCGACGGACTGGCCGGAGCTGAAGGTCCGGTCCGTGTCCGGCCTGTTCGCCGAGGCGATCAGCCGCATCCACGAGGGGACGTCGGTGAGCAGCCTGTTCGACGGCGTCGACCCGACCCACGGCCCGCCGCAGCCGCGGCTGCCCTTCGACGAGGTCGGGACCGAACCGGTCGGCTGATCGCCGTCAGGCGCGCCGGTCGGCGTGGCCGGCCCGCAGGTCGTCCTCGATCGCGCCCGCGGTGCGCTGCAGCGGCGGCAGCAGCTCGGCACGCACGGTCTCGGGGGTGCGGCGACTGGCACTCGCGGACACGTTCATGGCCGCCACGACCCGGCCCGACGGGTCGCGCAACGGCACCGCGATCGACCGCAGCCCCTCCTCCAGCTCCTGGTCGACCAGCGCGAAGCCCTGGTCCCGCACCCGGCGCAGCTCCGCGTGCAGCGCCGCGGGGTCGGTGCAGGTGTAGGGCGTGAGCGGTCGCAGGTCCGCCGAGCCGAGGAACTCGACCACCCAGTCGTCGTCGTGCCCGGCCAGCAGCACCCGCCCCATCGACGTCGCGTACGCGGGGAACCGGGTGCCGACGGCGATCGCCACGGTCATGATCCGCTGGGTGGCCACCCGGGCCACGTACACGACGTCGGCGCCGTCGAGCACCGACACCGACGACGACTCGCGGGTCTGGGCGGCCAGCGCCTCGAGGTGCGGGCTCGCCACCTCGGGGAGGGTGAGGCTGGACAGGTACGCGTAGCCGAGCTCGAGCACCCGGGGACGCAGCCCGAACGCGCGACCGTCACTGCGCATGTAGCCGAGCGCCACCAGGGTGTGCAGAATGCGTCGGGTGGTGGCGCGGGTGAGGCCGCTGCGGCGGGCCACGTCGGACAACGTCATCTCGGAGTGCTCGGCGTCGAAGGCCCGGATCACCGCCAGACCGCGCTCCAGCGACTGGACCGTGTCGACCGAGCGCGCAGCCGGCTCACCCTCGGTCACGGGCAGCAGGGTACCCACGGACCACTCCTTGACGACGACCCGGCGGGCTCATAAGTTCGCACTTTCAACAACTGTGCGCATACCGCACACGGCGGAAGGGTATGGCGTGGGACTGCTCGACGAGGCCACCTGGCACGGCCGGATCCACCTGGACGGCGAGTGGACTCCCGGATCCGGTGGCGAGGAACCGGTCGTCGAGCCCGCGACCGGCCAGACGCTCGGGACGACCGGCCGCGCCACCGCCGACGATGTCGCGCGGGCGGCCGAGTCGGCCGCCCGGGCGCAGCGGGAGTGGGCCGCCCGGCCGCACACCGAGCGGGCCGCGGTGCTCCGCCGGGCGGGCGACCTGTGGCAGGAGCACGCGGACGAGATCGCGGGCTGGAACGTCCGCGAGGTCGGAGCCGTGCCACCGCTGGCCGACTTCGCGCTGCACGTGGCCGCCGAGGAGTGCTACGCCGCGGCGGGCCTGCCCGGGCTGGCGTACGGCGCACTGCTGCCGAGCGAGCAGCCGCGGCTGTCGATGGCGCGGCGGGTGCCCGCCGGCGTGGTCGCGGTGATCTCGCCGTTCAACGTGCCGATCATCCTCGGCATCCGATCCGTCGCCCCTGCCCTCGCGCTCGGCAACGCCGTGCTGCTCAAGCCCGACCCGCGCACGGTCGTCACCGGCGGCGTGACGCTGGTCCGCGTGCTGGAGGAGGCCGGGCTGCCGCCGGGGCTGCTGCAGCTGCTGCCCGGTGGCGTCGACGTCGGCGAGGCGCTGGTCACCCACCCGCTGGTGCGGGTGGTGTCGTTCACCGGTTCCACGGCTGCCGGACGCAAGGTCGGTGAGCTGGCCGGCCGGCACCTCACCCGTGCGCACCTCGAGCTGGGCGGCAACTCCGCGCTGCTCGTCCTCGACGACGCCGATGTCGAGCAGGCCGTCAACCTGGCCGCGTGGGGGTCGTTCCTGCACCAGGGCCAGATCTGCATGACGACCGGCCGGCACCTCGTGGCCGCGCCGTTGTACGACGACTTCGTCCAGGCGCTCACCGACAAGGCCTCCCACCTGCCGGTCGGCGACCCGGCCACCGAGCAGGTCGCGCTCGGGCCGGTCATCGACGAGCGCCAGCGGGACCGTATCCACGGCCTGGTCACGCGCGAGCCGCGATGACGGCGCGAAGGTGTCCACGGGCGGGGAGTACGACGGGCTGTTCTACCGCCCGACGGTGCTGGCCGACGTACCGATCGCCTCGCCCGCGTTCGCGGAGGAGGTCTTCGGCCCGGTCGCTCCGGTCACCCGTTTCACCTCGATCGACGACGCCGCCGCACTCGCGGCCGACAGCGACTACGGGTTGTCGCTCGGCATCGTGACCCGCGACGTCATGCGTGGCCTGGAGCTCGCCGAGCGGATCCCGACCGGGATCGTGCACATCAACGACCAGACGGTCAACGACGAGGCCAACGCGCCGTTCGGCGGCGTCGCGGTGTCGGGCACGGGGTCGCGTTTCGGCGGCGCCGAGGCCAACGTCGAGGCGTTCACCGAGACGCAGTGGGTGACCGTGCGGGGGACGCCTCCGGCGTATCCGTTCTAGGTCTCCGCAGCCCCGCTCGGTCGTCAGCGGCCGTCGGTGAACCAGGCGCCGTACACGAAGCGGCCGGTCTGCGCGTCCAGCACGTAGACGTACGGCTCGGTGCCGCTGGCGTCCGGGCCGAGGTCGTGGACGTTCATGCCCTCGTGCGTGGCGTGCGGGATCCACACCACCCAGACCGGCCGTCCGCGGACCTGGTGGTGCCGCCTCGAGGGTGGGCACCCGCCGTCGGGCGGCGGCCCCCTGCATCTGGTCCTCCGGCAGCCCGGTGCCGAACCACGCGAGCTCGATCGCGCGCCCGGCGTCCATGCCGCCGACGAGGGGTCCCGCGGGCCGGGTGGGCACACCGTGGCGCGCCAGCCAGCCGACCACCTCCGGTGGGAACCGTCCGGTGGTCTGCAGGGGCGGCACCGGCGTCAGGGTGATCGTGCGGGTCGGTGCCGGGTCGTCGGTGCCGCGGTCGTCGGTGCCGGTCGTGCCGATCGCGTACGCGACGAGGATGCCGGCGACGACCAGCACCGCCACGGCGACCAGCCCTCGACGGCGCCGGGTACGCAGGTCGGCCCGCACCCGGTCACCGAGGCCGGCCGGCGGGGGACCGGCGGCGAGCTCGCGCAGACCCGCGGCCAGGTCTGAGGTCGTCCGACCGGGAGCACCGTCGACGCCGAGGGCCGCGTGGGCGCGGTCCAGCTCGGTCGTGACGGTGGCCTCGGTGCACCCGAGCTGCTCGCCGATCTCGTCGGGCGGCAGGTCCTCGTGGTGGCGGAGGACGAGCACTGCCAGCTGGCGGGGCGGGAGGGTCGGCAACCCGGCGAGCAGACCCGGGTGGTGGGCCGGCGGACGCTCTCGACGCGACCGACGCCAGCGCTGCAGCGGCGAGAGGTAGCGGGCCAGCAGGATGCTGCGCGCGTGCCTCTGCGGGTCGAACCCCTCGCGCACCTCGGTCCACTGCGCGCCAACCCGGACCAGCGCCACCTGCGTGAGCGCGACGGCGTCGGGCTCGTCGTCGGTGAGCAGTCGGGCCAGCGCCAGCAGCCGCGGCACCTCTGCGTCGAGGAACTCGGCGAGCCCCTCACCGCCCCGCTCTGCCACGACTCCTCCTGCCGCCCGCACCGTCTCCTGTGCCGAGTGTGAGGCTTCGGCGGTCGCGGCGGCGGTGTGTCGAGGTGGGGAGGAGCCGCGACGGCGGTGCCGACCCGTACCCTCGTGCCCGTGGCAGACGCACCCCTGGGGATCTTCGACTCCGGCTTCGGGGGCCTGACCGTCGCTCGAGCCGTGCTCGACCAGCTGCCGCACGAGCCGGTCATCTACCTCGGGGACACGGCGCGCCAGCCGTACGGACCGCAGCCGCTCGCCGACGTCCGCGAGTACGCGCTGGAGTGCCTCGACCACCTGGTCGCGCAGGGCGTCAAGCTGCTGGTGATCGCGTGCAACTCGGCGAGCGCCGCGGTGCTGCGCGACGCGCGGGAGCGCTACGACGTCCCCGTGGTCGAGGTCATCCTGCCGGCGACGCGACGCGCGGTGGCCGCGACGCGTACCGGCCATGTCGGGGTCATCTGCACCCGGGCCACCGCCGACTCGATGGCCTACGACGACGCGTTCGCCGCCGCCCCCCACGTGCACCTGCACACCCGCGCCTGCCCGCGCTTCGTCGAGCTCGTGGAGCAGGGGATGACCAGCGGACCGGAGCTGCTCGCCGTCGCGCACGACTACCTCGACCCGCTGGTCGCGGCCGACGTCGACACCCTGGTGCTGGGCTGCACGCACTACCCGCTGCTGGCGGGCGTCATCTCGTACGTGATGGGCGACGGCGTGACGCTGGTGTCCAGCGCCGACGAGACCGCCAAGGACGTCTACCGGGTGCTGGTGCGCGACGGCCTGCAACGCGATCCGGCGCTGCCGGCTCCCGACCACCACTTCCTCACCACCGGCACCCCGACCGAGTTCCGCGAGCTGGGTCGACGGTTCCTCGGTCCGGAGCTCGACGACGTGCACCAGTTCGCGTGGGTGGGAGCGGCGGCCGGCGGGGGGCTGCGGTGAGGCTCACGGTGGTCGGCTGCTCGGGGTCGTTCCCGGGTCCCGACTCGTCCGCCAGCTGTTACCTGCTCCAGGCCGATCACGAGGGCGGCACGTACTCGCTCGTCATCGACCTCGGCAACGGAGCCCTCGGCGCGCTGCAGCGCTACGTCGACCTCACTGCCGTCGATGCGGTGGCGCTGAGCCATCTGCACGTCGACCACTGCGTCGACCTGGCGTCCTACCAGGTGGTCCGCGCCTACCACCCCGAAGGCGTGCTGCCGAAGCTCCTCGTGCACGGCCCGCAGGGTGCGGCGCGGCGGCTCGCGGCGGTGTCGGGTGCGTACGACGAGAAGGGCGTTGACGAGCTGTTCGACTTCGTCGACTGGGTGCCGGGTGAGGCCGTGCAGCTGGGGCCGTTCGAGGTCACGCCCGCCCGGGTGGCACACCCGGTCGAGACGTACGCCCTGCGGATCGTCGAGGGCGAGCGCGTGCTCGTCTACTCCGGCGACACCGGGCCGTCGACGGCCCTCGTCGAGGTGGCCCGCGGTGCCGACCTGATGCTCTGTGAGGCGTCGTTCGTCGAGGGCGGCGCCAACCCGCCCGACCTGCACCTCACCGGGCGCGAGGCCGGCGAGCACGCCAAGCGGGCAGGCGTCGAGCGACTGCTGCTCACCCACGTGCCGCCCTGGCACGACCCGCAGCAGGTGCTCGCGGAGGCCAAGCCCGAGTTCGACGGCCCCGTCGACCTCGCCCGCCCCGGCCTGACCGTCACCCCCTGACCATCCGCGGATTGTGGTGGCGCCATCCGCGCCAAGTGGTTGCGCGATCCGCGCCAAGTGGTTGCACGATCCGCGCCAAGTGGTTGCGCGATCCGCGCCAAGTGGTTGCGGCGAGCCAACGTGCATCCCCTGACCGGCGGCGGGCGCCAGCCGTTCGGTTCGAGTGCGACCGGGAACGCCTGAAACCGTCTGCCCCACGGTGTAGGTGCACCGGATGCGTGCTGGTGTGGGTGAGCAGCACGTCGCCTCGCCTCGCTCGGAGCCCCGCATGGACCCGTTCGGTCTGCAGCACCGCCCGACCCGCCGCACGCTGTTGAAGGGCGCGGCGGCCAGCGGCGGCTTGGCCGCCCTGTCCTTGGGCGACTCAGCAGCCGAGGCTCACGCGTCACCGGAGCCCGCCCCGGTGATGCGGTACGGGATGGGCGGCACGGCCGCGCCGTTCGCGGCGGCGTACGCCCAGCAGGTGTCCGACTACCGCGCCGCAAGCGTGTACGTCGGATGGACTCCCGACGGGACGAACCCGACCTGGTCCCGCGACTGCGCGGACGTACCCGACCGGCACGACATCGTGCTGCAGTTCAGCGCCACCACGCGCGGCGAGTTCGACGCCACGCTGGCCACCTTCCCGCGGACCCGTACCGGCAAGGTCTACGTCCTCTACCTGCACAAGCCCGAGGACGACGTCCAACGCGGCCGACTGACCCTCGCCCAGTGGCAGCGGCGCACGAGCGCGCTGTACGCCGCCGTCGACGCCGCAGGCCTGCCGTACGTGGTCAAGTCGGTCGGTCTGCGCGAACGCACGCTGCGGCTGTGGGCCGAGGGCGGCCAGTCCGCGTCCGGCCCGCACAACCCCTCCCAGTACATCCGTCCCGGCTGCCAGCACATCGGGCTGGCGATGCTCAGCACTACTGCGGTGCAGAACGGGCACGTTGTCGCCACCGTCGACCCGGTCGCGCAGGCCAGACGGTGCGGCGCGTTCGCTCGCTCGAAGCGGCTGCCGTGGTCGAACATCACTGGCGGGATGGCCCTGCGCGACGGCTACCGCCGCGACCAGGTCTCGGTGCGGAATCCGCTGCGGTGGTTGCGCGAGTCCGCGCGGGCATGCTCCGCCAACGGGGCGCGGCACTACCTGTGGTTCGACCTCGCGGTCGGGTACGGCAGCTACCGCCTTGCCGACGACCCGGCGCTCGAGGAAGCCTGGCTGGAGCTCGCGCCCCTGCCCCCGATGCGGTTCGGCGTCGGTGGCACGGCCGACCCGTTCGACGCGACGTATGCCCAGCAGCGGCAGACGCTTCGCGCCGAGAACGTCTACGTGTACTGGCCGCCGAACGGCCAGAACCCCAGCTGGTCACGCCACTGCGCGTCGGTCCCCGACGACCACGACATCATCCTGCAGTTCAAGGCCTCGACCCGTGCCGCGTACGACGCGTCGCTCGCGACCTTCCCGCGAAACCGCACCGGCAAGGTCTACGTCCACTACTGGAACGAGCCGGAGGACCAGATCCGCGACGGTGTCTTCACGCTGGCCGAGTGGCAGCAGCGCACCGACGCCCTGTACGCCGCCGTCGACGCCGCGAACCTGCCGTACGTGGTGAAGTCGGTCGAGCTGATGGACTGGACACTGGTGCTCTGGAGCGAGGGCGGTCAGCCCACCAACGGCCCCCGCAACCCGCACAACTACATCCGGCCCGGTTGCGAGCACATCGCGCTCTCGGTCTACGCGGAGTACAAGATCGTCGACGGACACGCGGTGCCGAAGTTCGAGCCGGTCGAGCAGGCCAAGCGGTGCGCCGCCTTCGCCCGCGCCCGCGGGCTGCCGTGGTCCAACGCCGCCGGCGGCATGCCCTTGCCGCCCAGCCACGAACGCGACCCGCAGTCGATCCGGAACCGGATCGCCTGGTTGCGAGCCTCGACGTCTGCGTGCGCGGCGCAGCGGGCGGTGCACTACAACTGGTTCGACCTCACCTGGCCCGACGGCAACTACCGGATCGCCGACGACCCCGCGCTGCACAGGGCGTGGCTGGCGCTGAGCGCTTGAGCGACTGAGCGACTGCGCTGGGGCGCGTTGCGCGCGGACGGTGAGCGCCGGTTGGACCTCGGTGGGCGACATGTCTGATGTGTGCTGGCAATGCGGCCCGAGCAGTAGACAGACCGCGTATTCTGAAGGCGTTCGCGGGATACCCGCGCACACCTTCGGCGATCGTCTGGCTCCAGTCGGGCTTGCATCTCGCTGCGCTGAAGGCCGATCCACGTGATCTTCGCCGCCCGGACCCTGCGGCTCCACTCACGCAGGTATGGGGTCGATGGGCTGTGTCGATCGAGAGCAAGCTGTCGGTCGTCCTGGGTGAGTTCGCCCGGACCATGGTCACCGACTTCCCCATCCAGGCGATCCTCGATCGTCTGGTGGAGCGCATCGTCGACCTGTTGCCCATCACCGCCGCCGGCGTCACCCTCATCTCCCCCGGGCCCTATCCCCGCTACCTCGCGGCTTCTGACTCGAACGCGTTGATGTTCGAGAAGCTGCAGACGGAGCTGGGCGAGGGCCCGTGCCTGGAAGCCTTCAAGACGGGCGTGCCTGTCGCCATACCCAACCTGGCGGACGATCTGCTCTTCCCGGTCTTCGCAGCCCGGGCCCAAGAGGTGGGGCTGGTGGCGGTGTTCACCTTTCCGCTCCGTTACGGCGACGAGCAGCTCGGTGCCCTGGACCTGTACCGGAGCGCCGCTGGCCCGATGGACACCGAGGCCACGGAGGCGGCACAGACACTGGCCGACGTTGTCGCCTCGTACCTGCTGAACGCGAGGACGCGCGAGGAGCTGACGTTGGCCGCCGAGAGGCTGCGGCTGACCAGCCTGCATGACGGACTCACCGGACTGCCGAACCGGCTCCTGCTTGCCGAGCGACTCGAGCACGCGATCCTGAACTGCCGCCGTACGCACAAGAAGGTGGCGATCCTGTTCGCCGACATCGACCACTTCAAGCTGATCAACGACAGTCACGGTCACCACGTCGGCGACGAGCTGCTGGTCGCCATCGCCAACCGGCTGACCGGACTGCTCCGGCCGGGCGACACGCTGGCACGGATGGGGGGTGACGAGTTCATCATCTTGTGCGAGGACATCGACGACGCGACACAGGTCGCCGTGATCGCCGAACGGGTGAGCGCCGCCTTTGGCGCGATGTTCGACCTGGCGCACGGCGAGATCCAGGTGCGAGCCAGCGTGGGAATCGCCTTCGCCGGGGCTGCGGACGACGTGCCCGCGCAGATCATCCAGGACGCCGACACCGCCATGTACCAGGCCAAGCGGAAGGGCGGCGACCGGCACGGGATCTTCGACCTGCGTGATCGAGAGCTCTCCGACCGCCGCGCCGACCTGCAACGCCAGCTGCCTCAGGCCATAGCGCGCAAGGAACTGCGGGTCGAGTACCAGGCGATCGTGTCAGCGTCCGACGGTCGCATCGAGTCCGTCGAGGCACTCTTGCGGTGGGCACACCCCACGCTGGGGAGGATCGGCCCTCTCACCGTCATCCCGTTGGCGGAGCAGTCGGGACTCATCACCGAGATCGGGCGCTGGGTGCTCGAGCAGGCCTGCCTGGCCAGGCACGGCATGGAACGGCACAACCATCACCGCCCGTTGGGAGTGGCGGTCAACGTCTCGGTCCGCCAGCTCATGGAGCAGGACTTTGCCGCAGGTGGTGGCGGGCGTGCTCACCGAGACCGACACCCCACCGGATCGTCTCACCCTGGAAGTGACCGAGAGCGTGTTCATCGATGACAACGAACGGGCGGTCATCGTGCTCCAGGACCTCAAGCGGCTCGGCGTCGTTCTCGCGCTGGACGACTTCGGGACCGGCTACTCCTCGCTGAACTACCTGCGACAGTTCCCGGTCGACGTGCTCAAGATGGACGAGGCCTTCATCAAGGACCTCGACGGCGACACCACGAGCCGCGCCATCGTCAGATCGCTCGTCGACCTCGCCCACAAGCTTCACATGCAGGTGGTGGCCGAGGGGGTGGAGAACGATCGGCAGTACCAGCAAATCAAGGGGCTCGACTGCGACTCCTACCAGGGCTTCCGCTTCATGCGACCTGCCCCCGCCGAAGAAGTCGAGACCCTGCTGACCAACGCAGGCTGACCGCCGACGTGCCGTGGGGCCGGTGAGACTCGAACTCACACTGGCACGGACCTAAACCGTGTGCCTCTGCCGATTGGGCTACGACCCCGGAGCGGTCATCGTAGGGGCCACGTCGCGCCGCGAGGTCGCCTGGACGAGCACGATCCCGGACAGCACCACCGCGATCCCGACGCACCTGACGCAGGCCGAGGTCCTGGCCGACAACCACCGCGGCCAGCACGGCGGCGAACACCACCTCGGTCAGCGACACGAACGACGCCGGCTGGCTGCCCAGGATGCGTACGGACCGGATGCCGCTCAGGTACGAGACGACCGTGCAGGCGACCACGAGCAGCACCAGCGGGACCAGCGGGGACAGCTCGCGATCCGCCAGCACGACGTCGCCGGTCGCCACGTCCACCGGTGTCAGCCGGACGAGCCCGGCGACGCCGAGTGCGAGCGCGCCGACCGCGGTGCCCGCCGCGGCGGTCACGACCGGCGGCGGGCCGTCGACGACGGAGTCGGACAGCACGAAGTAGGAAGCCAGGCAGGCCGCCGCGAACACCGCCCAGACCAGACCGACGGCGTCGGTGCCCCGGGCCGCGCCGACATCGAGCACCAGCGTCAGCCCCACGGCCGCCAGCGCGGCACCGAGCAACGTCCAGCCGGTCGGTCGTACGCCCCTGCGCGCCCACAACCAGCACACCACCAACAGCGGGGCGGAGTACTCGACCAGCAGAGCCACGGCCACGTCGAGCCGCTCGACGGCGCTGAAGAAGCAGATCTGCACGCCGGCGACCGCGAACACGCCGTACGCCAGCAGGTGTCGGGCCGCGGCCGGCGTCGCCCGCCATCGGCGCGCTGCCGACCATCCGAGCGGCACCAGCAGCGCGGCGCCACCGGCGACCCGGGTCAGGGCAACCGCGCCCGGTGACCAGCCGGCGTCGAGCAGCGAGGCCGCCAGCGGTCCCGCCAGGGCGAAGCAGAACGATGACAGCAGAGCCCACGCGAGCCCGACCGCGAATTCCGGCCTTCACGTCAGCGCGCGCACCAGCGCCGGCACCATCGCGCGCAACGCCTTGCCGCGGTGGCTGATCGCATCCTTGGCGGTGGGGTCGAGCTCGGCGTTGGTCAGGGTCTGTCCGTCGGCGACCACCAGCGGGTCGTAGCCGAAGCCGCCCTCGCCGCGCGGCTCGCGCAGCAGCCGGCCGCGCATCACGCCGACCTCGACCGCTTCGTGCGCCGCCCGGCAGCGCCAGCGCCACCGCGCAGCGGAACTCCGCGCCGCGGCGCTCGTCGGGGACGTCGTCGGTCTGCGCCAGCAGCAACACGTTGTTGCGCTCGTCGTCGCGCGGCGGCCCGGCCCAGCGGGCCGAGAGCACGCCGGGCATGCCGTTGAGCGCGTCGACGCAGAGACCCGAGTCGTCGGCCAGCGAGGGCAGCCCGGTCGCGGCCACCGCCGCCCGCGCCTTGATCAGCGCGTTGCCCTCGAAGGTCGGCTCGGTCTCGGCCGGCTCGTCGTACGCGACGACGTCGTCGAGCCCCAGCACCTCGACCCCTCCGACCTCGGGTTCGAGGATGCGCCGCAGCTCGGCCAGCTTCTTCGCGTTGCGCGTGGCGAGCACGACCTGCCGGCTGCTCACGGGGTAGCGAGGGCCTCGCGCTGCCGCCGGGTCAGGTCGGCGCACCCGGCCTCGGCGAGCGCGAGCAGCCGGTCGAGCAGGTCGCGGTCGAACGGCTCACCCTCGGCGGTGCCCTGCACCTCGACGAAGCGGCCGTCGCCGGTCATCACGACGTTCATGTCGGTGTCGGCGCGGACGTCCTCCTCGTACTCGAGGTCGAGCAGGGGTTCACCGTCGACGACGCCCACGCGAGATCGCGGCGACCGAGCGCGGCAACGGCTCGCCACTCACGGCGCCGCGCTCGCGCAGTGCGCTCACGGCGTCGGCGAGCGCCACGTACGCGCCGGTGATGGCGGCCGTACGGGTGCCGCCGTCGGCCTGCAGCACGTCGCAGTCGAGGACGATGGTGTTCTCGCCGAGCGCCGCCAAGGTCGATGGTGGAGCGCAGCGAGCGGCCGATCAGCCGGGAGATCTCGTGCGTGCGGCCGCCGATCTTGCCCCGCACCGACTCGCGGTCGGAACGGGTGTGCGTGGACCGGGGGAGCATCGCGTACTCCGCGGTCACCCAGCCCTGCCCGCGACCCGCGGCGCCAGCGCGGTACGCCCTCGGTGGCGCTCGCCGCGCACAGCACCCGGGTGCGGCCGAACTCGACGAGCACCGAGCCCTCGGCGTGGTCGAGCCAGCCGCGGGTGATGCGGACGTCGCGGAGCTGGTCGGCGGCGCGCCCGCCGGGCCTGGTCGCGGTCATGCGCGGACTGTATCCGCGCCGGCCGACGGTCCGGGCACCCCCGCCCCCCGGGCAACCACGAGCCGCGGATCGCGCAACCAGAAGCCGCGGATCGCGCAACCAGAAGCCGCGGATCGCGCAACCGGAAGCCGCGGATCGCGCAACCAGAAGCCGCGGATCGTCAGATGTCGAGCTCGCGGCGGAGCTTGGCGACGTGGCCGGTGGCCTTGACGTTGTACATCGCCTTCTCGACCCGGCCGTCGGCGTTGAGGACGAAGGTGGAGCGGATCACGCCGGTCACGGTCTTGCCGTAGAGCTTCTTCTCCCCGTACGCGCCCCACGCGGTCAGCACCTGCCGGTCGGGGTCGGAGAGCAGCCGGATGGTGAGTCCCTCCCGCTCGCGGAACGTCGCGAGCCGGTCCGGCGGATCGGGGGAGATGCCGACGACGTCGACGCCGGCCGCCTGCAGGGAGTCGAGCGAGTCGGAGAAGTCGCACGCCTGCGTCGTGCAGCCGGCGGTCATCGCCGCCGGGTAGAAGTACACGACGGTCCGCCGGCCGTGCAGGTCGGACAGCGACACCTGGTCGCCGCGGTCGTCCTGCAGCGTGAAGTCGGGCGCCCTGTCGCCGGGCTGCAGGCGGACGGACTCAGACGTGGTCTCGGACACAGGCGGACCTCCGGCATCGGTCGACCCACTGGTCGACGTGGCGATCGGGTGCGAACGGCCGTCGTGCGTGTCGGCGGCACCGCGTGGAACACTAACCGCTGACCGCTCCGGCCCCGCCCCGAGGAGGACCCGTGCCCGCACGGCCGCACGACGGACAGCAGTCGCCGGACGCGCTGGTCGACGACATCGAGCACACCCGTGAGCAGCTCGCCACCACGATCGACGCGCTGATCGACCGGGCCAGCCCCAAGAACATCGCTCAGCGCCAGCTGGCCCGGCTCAAGGCTCAGTTCGTCGCCGACGACGGGTCGCCGCGACTCGACCAGATCGGCAAGGTCGCAGGCGCGGTGGTCGGACTCGTCGCCGTCGTCGTCGTGATCCGCCGGGTCGTCGGCTGAGCGGACAGGCCGTGAGCCCGCCCACCGACTCGTCTGCCCACCGGGCCACCACCCAGGAGGGGCTGCCGGTGCGGATGCTGCACGACCGGCTGCTCGTGTCGCTGGACCGGGAGGCGGGCGAGCGCCGCTCGAGCGCCGGCATCGTCATCCCGGCCACCGCGGCCATGGGTCGCCGGCTGGCCTGGGCCCGGGTGTCGGCCGTCGGCCAGCACGTCCGGCAGGTCCAGCCCGGCGACCGGGTGCTCTTCGACCCCGAGGACAAGGCCGAGGTCGAGGTGCGCGGCGAGGACTTCGTGCTGCTGCGCGAGCGCGACCTGCACGCCGTCGCCTCCGAGCGGATCGAGGACGGCGGCACCGGCCTCTACCTGTGACGACGGGAGCGGGTGGCGACATGGACGCCGACCGGCGCTGGCCGCACACGCGGCAGGCGCTCGACGACGTCGAGGCCGACGCCGAGCGCTCGCCCGTCGACTCGGTGCGGCGCCGGCTGCGGCGGGTCAGCGGCTCCTCGCTGGTGGTCGTGCAGATCTGCCTGGCCGCGGTGGCGGCCTGGCTGATCGCCACCGAGGTCGTGGGTCATCTGCAGCCGTTCTTCGCCCCGGTCGCCGCCGTCGTCACCGTCACGGCCGGACTCGGCCAGCGCCGGCGGGTGATGATCGAGCTCGTCCTCGGGGTGTCGGTCGGCATCCTCGTCGGCGAGCTGCTGATCAGCCTGATCGGGCGCGGCAGCTGGCAGCTCGGGCTGGTCGTGGCCCTCGCCGCGGTGACCGCCGTGCTGCTCGACGTCGGCCGACTGGCCGTGGTGCAGGCGAGCACGTCGGCGATCCTGCTGGTGACCGTCACGCCCACCGCGGGGGCCACCGGCTCGGCCGCCGTCGACCGGTTCGTCGACGCGCTGGTGGGTGGCGCCGTCGGCCTGCTGGCGACCGCCCTGGTGCCCGCCAACCCGGTGCGCCGCCTCGACCGCGAGGTCAGCGCCGTCCTCGGCGAGCTCTCCGCGCTGCTGGAGGCCTCGGCCAAGGCGCTGCGCTGGTCCGACCCGGGCGTCGCGTGGACGGCGCTGCAGCGTGGCCGCGCCCTGCAGGCGCCGCTCCAGGCGCTGTCCGACACGGCGTCGACGGCGCGCGAGCTCTCCCGCATCTCACCGCTGCGCTGGCGCCAGCGCGACCACGTCCTGCTGTACGCGCGCACCCTCAGCCACGTCGACTACGCCGTCCGCGACTCCCGGGTGCTCGCCCGCCGGGTGCACACCATGCTGCGCCGCGGCGACCGCAGTGGCCAGGTGCTGGTGCCGGTGCTGGAGAGCCTTGCCGCGGCGGTGCGGGTGTTCGCCGACGACCTGTCCGAGCAGGACCGCTTCGACGAGGTGCGCCAGGCACTGCTCGACACCGCCCGCGAGGCGACCGCGGTGCTCGGCCCGGACCAGTCCCTCGGCGTCACCGTCGTCGTCGCGCAGGTGCGGTCCCTCGCCGCCGACCTGCTGTACGCCACCGGGCTCACGGCGTTGGAGCTCGACGAGCTGCTCGGCCTCGGACCGGCCGCGGCCGACGAGCCCGACTGAGCCCAGCGAGGCCAAGCGCGACAGCGCTCAGCCGCGTACCAGCTGGGCGAGCGCCACGGCAGTCACCAGCGTCGCCAGCAGGCCGGTGAGGGCGCGCTCCGGCAGGTGCGGCTGCAGCCGGGCGCCGATCAGGCTCCCGACCAGTCCGCCGAGACCCATCGCGATGCCGACCGTCCAGTCCGGCGCGGCCGGGCGGGCACCGAAGTCCACGTACTCCAGCACGGTGTAGGCGACGAGCCCGGTCACCGACGTGGCGAACGTCGCCAGCAGTGCCAGCGGTGCCACCGCGTGCGGACCCCGCGGGGTGACCACCACCAGCGCGGGCGCCAGCAGCGACCCGCCGCCGAAGCCGACCGCAGATCCGACCAGGCTGGTCACCGCCGCCAGCGCGGCAAGGGTGCCGACACCGTCCCGGCCACCAGCACCGGTACGCGGCCGAGCCTGCGCGGGCGGCGCCGGTTCGTACGCCTGCCGGCCGATGGTGGCGGGGCCGGGTCGTGCGAACCGCCAGCACAGCGTGGCGGCCAGCGGCAGCAGCGCCGCCGCCACCAGCAGTCGGAAGGCGTCCGCGCCGGCCAGCACCGTGACCCGCAGCAACGCGCCGCCCACCGCGGCCGGCACCGCCACCGCGATGACGGCGATCAGGTCGCTGCGCACCGGGCGGGTCGAGCGGGCCAGTCGGGAGAGGCCGCCGGGTGTCGAGACCACGTTGAACAGCAGGTTGGTCGAGCTGACCTGTGGCCCGGCCATGCCGAGCAGCCCGGTCTGTGCCGGCAGCAGCAGCACCGCGCCCGACACCCCGACCGGGGTGCACACCAGCGCCACCAGCAGCCCGGCGCCGGCCGCCGTCAACAGGTCGAGCACGTCGTCAGTGGGGTGTGCAGCGGGCGCATCGCCCGCTCAGCGCGGCGTGGTGCGGCACCAGCTCGAACCCGAGCTCACCGGAGAGTCGCTCGGCGAGCGGCGCCAGCCACGCCTCCGGCACGTCGACGACGGTGCCGCACCGGGTGCACTGGGCGTGGGCGTGCCGGCGCGGCGACACCCGCGTCGACAGGTGGTACGTGGCCGACCCGCTGGCCAGGTGGGTGTGCACGACCAGTCCGGACCGGGTCAGGGTGTCCATGGCCCGGTAGACCGACGCCAGGTGCAGCTCGGCCCCGACGGCCTGCGCCCGCTCCGCGACCTCGGCTGCCGACAGGTGCTCATCGGTCGAGGCGAGCACCTCGATGACCGCTCGCCGGGGGGCGGTGACCCGCTGCCCGGTGCGGCGCAGCTCGGCCAGCGCCTCGTCGCGCGCGCCCGAACCGCCGGGCGTGTCGGTGCGGGTGGACGTGTCGGCTGCCATGGCCCTCCCGGCTTGCCTGTGCTGGCCTCGTGGGACATGGTGACAGAGACCCCTACGACATCCGCAGAACGGATCCCGGAGGACCACGTGGCTGAGTACACCCTGCCCGACCTGCCCTACGACTACGGCGCGCTCGAGCCCCACATCGCCGGTCAGATCATGGAGCTGCACCACGACAAGCACCACCAGACCTACGTCACGGGGGCCAACACCGCGTTGGAGAAGATGGCCGACGCGCGCGACAAGGGCGAGCACGGCTCGGTCAACATGCTGGAGAAGAACCTCGCGTTCAACCTCGGCGGCCACGTCAACCACTCGATCTTCTGGCCGAACCTGTCCCCGGACGGCGGCGGCGAGCCGGACGGCGACGTCGGCTCGCTGATCGACGAGCACTTCGGCTCGTTCGACGGGTTCCGGGCGCACTTCGAGGCCAATGCTCTGGGCATCCAGGGCTCGGGATGGTCGATCCTGGCCTGGGACACGCTGGGTCAGCGCCCACTGGTGTTCCAGCTCTTCGACCAGCAGGGCAACGTCCCGGCCGGCATCGTGCCGCTGCTGATGCTCGACATGTGGGAGCACGCGTTCTACCTCCAGTACAAGAACGTGAAGGCCGACTACGTCAAGGCCTGGTGGAACGTCGTCAACTGGTCCGACGTGTCGGCGCGGCTCGGCCGCGCCCGCTCCACAACGGGCCTGATCACGCCCTGACGAAGGGCCCGACCGGGACCCCGCGGGCAACGTCGCAAGTTGGTCAATTCGCGGCGCGTCCCCCGGTCGGCATGTCAGTCTGCGCGGAGCGGCTCCGGGTCCTGCTGTCCCCCATCGGGACCCGGGGCCGCACCCATGCCCGGACCCTCGCCTGGTGTGTGAGCAGAAGGGGAGGGAGGGCGGCGCCCCGCCGGCACAGGGGGTGGGTACGGCGGGGCGCCTTGAAAGAGCGGAGCCATGCGCCAGATCCTCCGCTCCCTCCACCACAGAGTGTGTCGCTCCGGACGCAGAAATGCACGTCGGGCGGTTACCGCGTTTCGGACAGATCGCCGCGAGCACGGTGTGGGCTGCGGCTCTGCGACCATCGGGGGGTGGCGGACGAGCTGGCCGCGGTGGCCGACGAGCTGTACGCGCTGCCGCCCGAGGACTTCGTGGCGGAGCGGGACGCGCGAGCCAAGCAGCTGCGCACCGACGGTGACCGTGACCTGGCGGCTGACGTCAAGGCGCTGCCCCGGCCCACTGCCGCTGCCTGGCTGCTCAACCAGCTCGCCCGGCTGCAGCCCGACGCGGTGCAGGAACTGGTGTCGCTCGGCGCCGAGCTGCGTGCTGCCCAGCAGAACCTCGACGGTGACCAGCTGCGCGCGCTCGACCGGCAGCGCCGGCAGGTGGTGCGGGCGTTCTCCCGGCGGGCCGCAGAGCTCGCCGAGGACCTCGGCCGGCCGCTGAGCGGATCGGTCGCCGACCAGGTTGACGAGACCCTGCGCGCCGCTGTGGCCGACGAGGAGGCCGGAGAGGCCCTGCTGACCGGCACCCTGACGACCGCGTTGTCGTACGTGGGGATGGGCGAGGGCTCGGTCTCCCGCGCGGTGGCCGTCCCGGGCGCCCGGCCGTCGGGGACGCGGACCGGGAAGCAGCCGGCAGGCAAGAAGTCGGCAGCCAAGAAGCCAGCAGCCAAGAAGTCAGGAGCCAAGAAGTCGGGAGCGAGCAAGGCCAAGCAGCCGGCCGAGCCCGAGCGACCGGACGAGGTCGCCGTCGCCCGGCAGCGCCGGCTCGAGGAGACCCGCACCGAGGTTGCCGAGGCCGAGCAGGCCGCCGAGGAGGCGGTCGACGCCCTGGCCGAGCGGGAACGTGAGCTCGCCGCCGCCGACGAGCGGCACGGCGGGCTCGCCGAGCGGGTGGCCGAGCTGCGCGCCGAGCTGGAGCGGGCAGAGGCCGAGGCGGCGGAGGCCGAGACGGCGCGGGACGAGGCGCGGCGTCAGCGCGACGAGGCCGCCAACGAGGCCGACGAGGTGCGCGAGACGCTGGAGACCGCGCGCCGGAGGCTCGACCAGCTCGACGACTGAGGCGAGGCTGCCGTCGAGTGGCCCGAGGGACATCTCTGACCCCGACTGGATCGCCCCCGACCGACCCCTCCGACGAACGGGCAGGCTCGGGCGACGGTCGGGCGGCATCCGAGGCTGCGGGCGGGGGTGGAGCGGGATCTGCGGCAGGCTGGGCGGTGCATGCGGAGAGGTGGGGCCCGATGATGTCTGCGGACACGCGGCAGACCCCTGCCCAGTCGGGTGCTGCCGACGACGGCGCCACCGACCGTACGCGCGCCCGGCTCGAGGCGCACCGGCTCGTGCAACGGGTCCAGGTGAGCGACTGCACCGCCGAGATCGCCGAGCGGCTGGCCGCGGCCGAGTCGCACGGCTGGTCCGAGGTCGTCCGCGTCCTGCTCTACGCCGACATCGTCCACGCCTGGACGCGCAACGACAGCGATCTCGACGCCATCATCCAGGTCCTGCACGACCGTTCCGAGGCCGACGGCGACCCGGTGCTGCTCGCCTCCTCGCTCGCCAGCCGCGCCGAGTACCGCTACTCCTTCGCCTCCGCGCCGGTCCGCGAGCAGGCCAACCGCGACCTTGCCCGCGCTGTTGCGATGCTCGAGCTCACCGAGGGTCGGGCGCTCGAGTGCGGCACCGCCTACATCGACTGCGGACTGGCGTTCGGTCAGCGCGAGCTGTGGGAGCTCGAGGAGGAGATGTACGCCCGCGCCGCCGCGCTGCGGCCGGAGTACGAGGAGCCGCTGCTCGATCGCGCCCTCGCCCTGAACCGGGTCATGGTCAGCGTCCACCAGGCCTGCTGCCTGCGGGAGATGGGTGAGCGGGACGAGCTGGACCGGCTGCGCCGCCGGCTGGCGGACGAGCCGGGCCGCGGACTCGACGCATCGACCTACGACGCCTTCGAGGTCGAGGTGCGGGTGGGCCGACACCTGCTGCAGCGCCTGCTGGGCGAACCTCCCACCCAGGACTCCGCCGAGCTGGACGAGGCGTTGGCGACCGCCGGCCACCCGTACGAAGGGCCCGAGCACGGGCTGCTGCGGCTGGCGGACGCCCTGCAGGCCGCGGACGCCGGCGAGTGGGACGAGGTCGCCTCCCGGACGGCGGCCGCGATGCAGCTGTTCGAGAACGACATCGGGGCCCCGGTGATCGCGATGACCCTGCGGCTGGCCACACAGGCCGAGGTCGGCCGGGGCTCGCCCGGCGCCGTCGCCGCCATGGCCTACGGCGACTGGAGCGCACGCCGTCGCTGGGACTCCCGGCTGCAGCTGCTGGCCGCCGCCCGCGCCGGGCTGGAGGCCGAGCAGCTGCGGGTCGAGCGCGACGAGCACCTCCACCAGGCACACGTCGACGAGCTGACCGGACTGGCCAACCGCCGTGGCTACACCCGCTACACCGAACGGCTGCGGGCCCTGGACAGCATCGACTCGATGGCGGTCCTCGTCGTGGACGTCGACGCGTTCAAGGCCGTCAACGACACGTTCGGGCACCTCGTCGGCGACGCCGTGCTGACCCAGGTGGCCGGCGTGCTGTCCAGCGGCATCCGCCCGACCGACCTGGTCGCACGGCTCGGCGGCGACGAGTTCGTCGTGCTGCTCGCGGGCCTCGACGCCGAGGCGGCGCGTCGCCGGGCCACCGACATGATGAACCGCCTCAGTCTGGTCGACTGGCGTGAGCTGGCGCCCGACCTGGACGTCAGCATCAGCATCGGCGTGGCGGCCGGCCGGGGCAACGACCCGCAGCCGTTGCTGGTCCAGGCCGACGAGGCGTTGTACCGGAGCAAGCGCAGCGGCGGTGGCATCACGCTCGCCAAGACGCGCCCGGCATCCTGACCGACGCTCCCGGCGCAGGTCCTTAGTGCAGCGCCGCGAGGCGCTGCATGCCCGCGACCGAGCAGCGCTCGGCGAGCCAGCTGTCGAGGGTGGCGGCGGGCACCGGCCGGGACAGGTAGAAGCCCTGTGCCTGGTCGCAGCCGTGCCGGGCCAGCTCGTCGTAGGCCAGCCTGGTCTCCACGCCCTCGGCGACCATCCGCAGGTCGAGGCTGTGGGCCAGGGCGATGGTGGACGCGACCAGGGCCGCGGCGTGCCCGGTACGGTCCATCGACGCGATGAACGAGCGGTCCAGCTTCAGCTCGTCGATCGGCAGGTCGCGCAGGTAGGCGAGCGAGCTGTAGCCGCTGCCGAAGTCGTCGATCGCGATCTCGATCCCCTGCTCGCGGAGCTGGGTCAGGACGGACCGCGCCCGGTCCCGGTCGTCCATCAGCGAGTCCTCGGTGATCTCCAGCATCAGGGCCGACGGCGCGAGTCCGCGGACGGCGATCATCGCGGCGATCTGGCCGGGCAGCTCGGCGTCCATCAGCGAGCTTGCCGACAGGTTGACGGCGACCCGCAGCGGGGTGCCCGCTGTCACCCAGAGGGCGGCCTGGTCGAGAGCCTTGGCGAGGACGACCAGCGTCATGGGGTGCATCAGCCCGGCGTCCTCGACCAGGTCGAGGAAGCTGTCCGGCAGGAGCAGTCCGCGCTGGGGGTGGTTCCAGCGGACCAGGGCCTCGACGCCGGTGACCGCGCCGGTCTCCAGGGCGACCTTGGGCTGGTAGTGCAGCACCAGCTGGTCGACGGCGAGCGCGGTGCGCAGCTCCTGCAGGGTGCGCAGCCGGACCTCCGACCGGGTGTCGTCGGTGGTCGCGAACACGTGGTAGCCGACGTGACCCGACTTGGCCCGGTACATGGCCATGTCGGCACGGCGCAGCAGCACGTTCAGGTCGTCGCCCTGGTCGGGGTACAGCGCGATGCCGACGCTGACCCCGGTCTGCAGCGCGATGCCCTCCAGGGTGAACGGCTCGGCCAGCACGGTGCGCAGCTCGCGCGCGACGGCCACGGCGCGGTCGTGGTCGGCGTCCGCCAGCAGGATCGCGAACTCGTCACCGCCGAGCCGGGCCAGCAGGTCGCCGTCCTGCAGCTGCAGGGCCAGCCGGGTGCCGACCTGGATCAGCAGCCGGTCGCCGGCGTGGTGACCGAGGCTGTCGTTGACCTCCTTGAACCGGTCGAGGTCCAGCAGCAGCAGCGCGCTGTGCCCGTCCGGTTCGGCCGCGAGCAGCTCGGGGACGTCCGCGTAGAGGGTGCGCCGGTTGGGCAGCCCGGTGAGGTCGTCGGTACGGGCCTGGCGGCGGAGGTCGGCCATCGAGACCAGCTGCCGGTAGGCGATGTGGGTGCGCGCGGCGGCCGCGAGCAGGGTCACCCCGGCCAGCACCACCGCCAGCAGCGAGAGGTGCACCTGGGTGCCCACGACCAGCACGGCGAGTCCACAGGCGGTCGCCAGGACGGGAATCGCCAGGGCCGGCGGCCGACGGGAGACACGGTGCCTGCGCCGGCCGGGACGGGCGACTCCTTCGACCCACACCGCGACGAGGCCGAGACCCACGGCCCAGCCGGCGTTCAGCGGGGTGCCGAACTGGTACGTCCCCTTGGCCACCCACAGCGCGAAGACCACGTCGGTGGCGGCGAAGACCAGCAGGCCCAGCACCAGGACGGTCCAGCGAGGGCCGAGGTCGAGCGTCCGGGACGAGGCGATGCCGACGACGGTGGCCACCAGCAGCAGGTCGAGCAGCGGCATCGCGACCGAGACGATGCTCGCCGCCGAGGACGGTCCCTGCGACGCGGCGTCCAGCAGTGGGTCGAGCAGCACCGCCAGCACCGACGCAGCGCCGAGCGAACCGAGGACGCTGTCCAGCCACACCGCCCGCATGTGACCGGCCGCCTGCTTGCGGACCAGGACGGCGAGCGCACCCAGCATCAGCGGGTAGAACAGCGCGTAGCCGATGTCGGCCGGGGACGGTATCGGCACGGTGCCGACGATCGTCTGGGCCACCGCGTAGTACATGTTCGCCGCCGAGAACGCCCCCACGGCGGCCGTGGCCAGCAGCATCTCGGAACGTCGGGTGCCGGAGCGCCGGACCGCCAGCACGCACACGACGAGCGGCAACAGGACCGCGATCACCCCGAAGGGCCCGTCCAGGGGGCCGTCGAACGGGTCGGGCATGGCCAGCCGGATCACCAGGACCACGAGCAGCGCGCCCATCACCCACAGCAGGGCGTGACCGGACCGCTCCGTGGCGACTGAGTCCGTCGCGCGACGGGCGGTGCCGGTCTGGAGGTTCACGATGGCCCTTCGGGTGCTGGTCTTTCGACGCTAGCCCCGGGCTCGGCTCCTGGCCGCCGTTTGAATCGGATCCTCGCTCGATTGGCGCCGTCCGGCGTGGCGTCGGCACCGGACGGCCCTGTTTACCCACTACCCGTTGCTTTGCGGCCCGATGCGGGAGGCTGCCGCTGTGACCGTGCGCAGGGTTGTGCCCGACCTGGCGACCAGAAGCACCGAGGTCACCAGCGCCGCGGGGACTTCTACGCCGACGTCCTCGGACTGGTCCCGGTGATGGACCAGGGTGGATCATGACCCTCGCCGACCCGGAGGCCGGCGGGCAACAGCTGAGCCTGATGACGCACGACGCCACCGCGCCGGTCGTGCCGGCAGTGTCCATCGAGGTCGACGACGTCGATGCGGCGTACCAGGCGGCGCTGTCCCGCGGGGCCGAGATCGTGCACCCGCTCACCGACGAGCCGTGGGGAGTGCGCCGGTTCTTCGTGCGCGACCCGGCGGGTCACGTCGTCAACGTCCTCGCCCACCGGTAGCACCCCGAGCGGCGCCTGGCGCACCACCCGGCCAGCCGCCGACGTGCCGCGATGTCACTTCGGGGGCGCTCGGCCACCACCGGCGCGTCCGGCAGCGCGGAGAAGACGCCGGACTTCTGTGCCCAGTGGTCCAGGAACACCTGGAGGCTGGCGGTGCCGTCGGGGTCGGGACCGTGCTGTCGTCTCGTCATGCCCTCGACGGTAGGCGCATTCGGTACGGGGATATGATCCGATGTCATGCCGGATTCCCAGACCAATTCGGGATGGGACGTCCTGCTCGACCTCACGGCGGCCGGCGCCGGGACGCGCAACGAACGTCTCAAGCGGGCGCTGCGCGCCGCCATCCGCTCCGGTCGCCTGCCCACCGGCGCGGCGCTGCCGCCGAGCCGTTTGCTCGCCGCCGACCTGGGCTGCTCGCGCTGGGTGGTCACCGAGGCGTACGCCCAGCTGGTGGCCGAGGGCTACCTCGAGGCGCGGACCGGGTCCGGCACCCGGGTGTCGTGGGCGGGCCCCGCCAGCACCGGCCAGGCGAGACAGGCTCGCGCCGTACGCGGCCCTGCCCGCCGCGACCTGGCCCCCGGGCTGCCGGACCTGCGGGCCTTCCCCCGGACGCGATGGGCGGAGGCGCTCCGGACGGCCAGCGCCGGCGCCACCGTGCACGACCTGGGCTATCCCGACCCGGCGGGGCATCCCGGTCTGCGCGACGTGCTCGTCGACTACCTGCAGCGGAGCCGGGCCGCGACCGGCTCGGGGGCGCAGCTGCTGGTCACCACCAGCACCACCTCGGCCGTGCGCCGACTCTGCCGGGCGCTGGTCGCCGACGGTCACACGACCATGGCCGTGGAGGACCCGGGCTGGACCCGGCTGACCGCGACCGTGCGGGACTCCGGCCTGGAGCCGGTGCCGATCGGCGTCGACGACGAGGGACTTCGCAGTGCCGACCTCGACAGCCGCGCCGGCGACCCGCGCCGTCCTCGTCGGCGCCCGCGCACCAGTTCCCGCGCGGCGTGGTCCTGTCGGCGGAGCGGCGGGCTGCGCTGCTGCGGTGGGCCGCACCGCGTCGACGGGCTGGTGCTCGAGGACGACTACGACGCGGAGTTCCGCTACGACCGGGCTCCCGTCTCGACGATGCAGGGGATGGATCCCCGCCGGGTGGTGCTGCTCGGGTCGTTGTCCAAGACCCTCTCGCCGGCGATCGGGATCGGCTGGATGCTGGCCCCCGCCCGGTGGGCCGACGCCCTCACCCGCGCCGAGTCGGCGCTGCCGCCCACGCTGGACCAGCTGGCCCTCGCCCGGCTGCTGGAGTCGGGCGCGTACGACCGGCACCTGCGCCGGGCGCGACGGGCCTTCCGCGTCCGGCGGGACCTGCTGGTCGACGAGCTGCGGCAGCGGCTGCCCGACTGCGAGATCTCCGGTGTCTCAGCCGGGCTGCACCTCGTCGTGCACCTGCCGGTGGAGGTGCCGGCCGCCGCGGTCGTGCGTGTGGCGGAGCGACGGGGTGTGCACGTGGTCGACCTCGACGCGTACCGCATGGCGAGCACGGGTCGACCGGCGCTGGTGCTCGGCTACGGCAACATCGCGGACGCGCAGGTCCCCGGCGCCGTCGCGGTCCTCGCCGATGCCATCACCGAGGCGCGCTGACTCACTGCGGCTTGCGGCCCCACGCGGAGATCAAGGGTGCGGTCGCCAGATCGAGCTGCCCGCTTGCCGCGTTCGCCAGGTGCCGGTCGATCTCTGCCTCGGTCGCCAGGCCGGCAGCAAGCAGTCGATCCCGGATCTGTTGCACGGTCGCGATCTCCAGGGCGGTGCACGCCGGCGAGGTGATCGGGAAGAAGGCGTCGGCCTGCACCTCGAGGAGTCCCTGCTCCCGCAGCAGCCGCGGCAGCGTGCGTCCCAGCGCCAGCTCCGCCCCCCGGTCGGCCATCAGCGTCCGGAACCCCTGGCGCAGCCGGTTGGCGAGCTCTTGGTCCGGCCCGTACTCGTCCGGGCAGATCAGCGGCTGCAACGCCGGGTCTGCGTCCTCGACGAGCAGCCAGCCGCCCGGTCGCAGTGCCTGCACCATCGAGGCCAACGCGTCCATCCGCTGCGGCACGTGGGTCAGCAGCAGTCGGGCGTGCACCAGGTCGAGGTCGCCCGCCGGCGGCGGGCTCGACGCCGACGTCATGGCGCAGCACCTCGAACGCGGCGCCCTCTGCGGGCATCCAGGCCGTGTCGAGGTCGCTGGCCAGCACCCGACCAGACGGTCCGACCTGCTCGGCCAGCCACGCGGGGACGCTGACACCGCCGGCCCCGACCTCCCAGCACGTCCACCCCGGCGCCACGCCGAGCGCCGAGAGGTGCCGGAACGTCACCGGATCCAACAGCTCCGACAGCGCGTCGAAACGCCGCCCCGCCTCGGCCTGCTGGTTGTCGAGCAGATATCCCTCGTCGCTGGCCACGCGTCCATCCTGCTCGGAGCCCGACTCGCCTGCCACCGGGGCCGGCAACGAAAGGGCACGCGGCGATGGGTTTCCGGCTCGCGATCAGTCACTACTGGAACAGCACCTCTGACGAAGCAAGGAGAGCCCGATGTCAAGCCTGATGGTGGACTTCATCATGTCCCTCGACGGTGACGGGGCCGGGGAGGGCTGGCCCGGCTTCTGGGGCATGGAGGGGCCTGAGTATCTGTCCTTCATCAAGGAGGACGAGCAGCAGGAGCACAGCACCCTGATGGGTGCCACGACGTACACGGCTGATGTCCGGGTTCGCCGCCGAGATGCCGGACGATCCCGGGATGGCGGCCCTGGCTGCGCTGCCCAAGTTCGTGTTCTCCTCCACCTTGGAGACCCCACGGTCGTGGGCCAACACCGAGCTGGTCGCCGGAGACGCGGTCGAGACCGTGCAGGAGATGAAGCGGCGCGACTCGCGGCCGTTGCGCACACTCGGCAGCCTCAGCCTGTGCCGGTCACTCCTCGAGGCCGACGTGGTGGATCGCTTCCGGTGGTCATCTTCCCGGTCATCACCGGCGCCACCGGGAGGGACCGCATCTTCGACGACTACCCCGACTCGCCCTCGAGCTGGTCGACAAGCGCACGTTCGACGGTCGACTCCAGCTGCTCGAGTACGTGCCCACCGTGCTCGACGGTCCGCCTGGTGCCGGCACCCAGGCGTGAGCGGCACAGGCCTCACGCGGTGAAGAACGTCAGCAGCCGTGAAGGCCGCTGACCTGGGGCTTGTGCGCCATCAGGGACTCGAACCCCGAACCCGCTGATTAAGAGTCAGCTGCTCTGCCAATTGAGCTAATGGCGCCTGCGCGACGGCCCAGACTAGCAGCGCCAGACGGCCGTTCCGACCGCGGCGAGGCTGGTGGAACATTGACAGTTCAACTATCGTTGCAGGAGTCATGCCTGCCATCACCGTCAAGGACCTCACCGTCCTGCCGCGCATCGCCGAGCCGACCCCGAGTGCCGTCACCCGCCCCGTCGCGCAGGTCACCACCGCGCCGAGTGGCCACGAGGGCGAGGGCTTCCCCGTCCGCCGTGCGTTCGCCGGCGTCGACCTCTCGCTGCTCGACCCCTTCATCCACCTCGACCAGATGGGTGAGGTGGAGTACGCCCCCGGCGAGCCCAAGGGCACGCCGTGGCACCCGCACCGCGGCTTCGAGACCGTCACGTACATGCTCGACGGCACGTTCGAGCACGCCGACTCCCAGGGCGGGGGTGGCACGATCACCGACGGCGACACCCAGTGGATGACGGCGGGTTCCGGCCTGCTGCACATCGAGAAGCCGCCGGAGTGGCTGGTCCAGGCCGGTGGGGTCTTCCACGGACTGCAGCTGTGGGTGAACCTGCCGAGGGCGCAGAAGCTGGTCGCGCCGCGCTACCAGGACCTGCGCGGCAACGACGTCGCCCTGCTGGCCACGCCCGACTCGGGCGCCCTCGTGCGGGTCATCGCGGGCGACGTCGACGGGCACCACGGCCCCGGCTCGACGTACACGCCGATGACGATGGTCCACGCGACGCTGGCTCCCACCGCGCAGCTGCGGCTGCCCTGGCGCGCCGACTTCAACGCGCTGGTCTACGTGCTGGCCGGCAACGGCAGCGTCGGGTCCTCGGGCCAGCCGCTGCACACCGGCCAGCTGGCCGTGCTCGGGGCCGGTGACGTGGTCGAGGTCGCCGCTGCTGCTGGCCAGGAGAGCCGCTCGCCGGCGCTCGAGGTGCTGGTGCTCGGCGGGGCGCCGATCCGTGAGCCGTTGGCCTGGGCCGGGCCGTTCGTCATGAACACCCGGGCCGAGGTCATCGCCGCGTTCGAGGACTTCCAGGCGGGGCGGATGGGCCGGGTTCCTGCGGTGCACGGGGCTCCGACGGAGGTCGTGGAGGGCTGACGTCCGCCGCCGGCGCCGGTGGCTCGGTCGGTCCCTCCAGCTGCAGGTCGGGCAGCACCCGGTCGAGCCAGCGCGGGATCCACCATGCCGCATCGCCGAGCAGCGACATCGCCGCCGGCACCAGGACCATCCGCACCACGGTGGCGTCGATGAGAACGGCGCCGGCCATGCCGACCGCCAACATCTTGACCGTCGGGTCGTCACTGAGCACGAAGCTGGTGAAGACGGTGACCATGATCGCCGCTGCGGTCGTGATGACCCGCGCCGTGGCGCCGATGCCGATCGCGACCGCGCGGTGGCTGTCCCCGGTCGCGAGGTACGCCTCGTGCACCCGGCTGAGCAGGAACACCTCGTAGTCCATGGACAGCCCGAAGACGATCGCGAACATCAGCATCGGCACGAACGACGGGATCGGGACCGTCTCGTCGATCCCGACCCATGACGACCCCCAGCCCCACTGGAAGACCGCCACCACGAGGCCGTACGCGGCCCCGACGGACAGCAGGTTGAGCACCGCTGCCTTGATGCCGATGACGACGGAGCGGAACGCCGCCGTGAGCAGCAAGAGGGCCAGCAGCACGACCGCCGCGATCAGGTACGGCATCCGCTGCGCCACCTTCTCGGTGAAGTCCACGTAGCCCGCGACGGTGCCGACCGCCCAGGTGTCCTCGTCCTCGCCGGCGAGCACGTCGCTGCGGATGGTGTCGACGAGGTCCTGGGTCGCCGCGTCCTGCGGCTCGGTCGTGGGGATCAGCGTGATCACGCCGGTGTCGCCCGCCTTGTTCAGCTGTGGGGCGCCCACCGACGCCACGCCGTCGGTCTTCTTGAGCTCCTTCTGCAGGTTGCTCAGCGTCGACTGGGCCGCCTTGCTGCTCTCGCCGGAGACGTCGGCAACCACCGTGATCGGACCGTTGGCGCCCGGTCCGAACCCGGCTTCGATGAGGTCGTACGCCTTGCGGCTGCTGTCCGACTCCGGGTCGGTGCCGGCGTCGAGCTGGCCGAGCTGGATCGAGAACAGCGGGATGGCGAGCACGGCGAGCACCACGGTCGCGCCGATCGCCCACGGCCAGGGCGCGTCGCTGACCCGGCGGCCCCAGCGGGCGAACCAGCTGCGCTCGTGCGCCGCCTCTCGGGCGGCGTGGTCGGCGGAGCGCCGGGCCGCGCGCACCTCCGGGTCCTCGTCGGGGTCGGGTGCCTCGACCGCGCGCTCCTTGCGGCGCAGCACGCGGGTGCCTGCGAGGCCCAGCAGAGCCGGCACCAGCGTCAGCGCGGAGAGCATGGTGACCGCGACGACGATCGCCGACGCCATGCCGAGCGCCCCGACGAACGGCACTCCGGACACGTACAGGCCGAGGATCGCGACCACGACGGTGCTGCCCGCGACCACGATCGCCGAGCCCGACGTCGCCGCCGTCCGGCCCAGCGACGCCCGCAGCTCCATGCCGTCCTCGAGCTGCTCGATGTGCCGGGCCACCAGGAACAGTCCGTAGTCGATGGCGACGCCGAGCCCGAGCAGCGTGGCCACGGTCGGCGCCGCCGTCGGCAGGTTCGTGGTGGTGGCGATGAGCCCGAGCAGCGAGACCCCCGACCCCACGCTGAACACCGCCGCCAGCAGCGGCACCGCCGCGGCCAGCACCGAGCCGAACATCAGCAGCAGCAGGAGCAGGGCCATCGCGATGCCGATCAGCTCCGACGTCCGGTCGCTGGCCTGCTTGGCGATCTCACCCGCCGAGCCGCCGTACTCGACCTCCAGGCCGGCGTCGGTCGCGGGGGAGACCGCGTCGTCGAGGTCGTCGAGGTAGGAGTCGTCCAGCGAGGCGGGGACGACGTCGAACGAAACCGGCGCCTTGACCGTTGTGCCGTCCTTGGACACGTTTGCTGCGTCTTGGTCAGCCAGCGGGTCGCTGGCACTGAGCACGTGGTCGAGCCCGGCCACGGCGCTCATCGACTGCTTGACGGCCTTGCTGTGGTCACTGACCTTGTCGTCTGCGGTGTGGAACACGATCGAGCCGGCGTAGCCGCCCGCCTCGGGGAAGGTCGAGTCGAGGTGGTCGAGACCGTCCGACGACTCGCTGCCCGGCACCGTGTAGTCGTTGACGTACTCGCCGCCGAACAGGCTGCGCAGCGCCAGCACGCTGACCAGCACCACCAGCCACGCGCCGACGACGATCCAGTGCCGCCGCGCGGCCAGTCGGCCGAGCCGGTCCAGAAGAGCGTGCACCGAGTGCCTCCGCCGAGGGTCCGGGGTCGCTGCTGCGACCCGCCGGCCCCTGTGCCGTCCGAGGAGTATGCGTGGCGCGGGTGTCCCGCGGCAGCGGTTCGCGAAACTTTCTCCCTCGACCGGCACCTGAGCGGCATGGGGGCCGAGTGGCTCGGTCTCGGGCATTGCCTTGACTCTCGCGCACCCGCGGGGTGACGGTGAGTGGGATCCCTCGGATGCGGCGCGGGTTGCGCCAGCCTCATCGGGGGACCGCACTGCGCACAGACGGGGAACCTGCGGCGCGCACACGTTTCGAACGGGCTCGGCCTCATCCGGCCGGGCGGCTCGACACCAGTGCCATGACCGCCATGGACCGGTAATGAGACAAGGACCGGTGGCCATGGGCACACCGAGCGCGCTGGTGGGACCTGCGCAGGACGTTCGCAGCGCGGTTGGTGGCCGCCATGCTGCTCGTCTCGGTCCCGCTGATGGGCATCCTGGCCTGGCTGCTGACCCGGCGTCGTCGGACGACTGACCTCGGCGGCGGAGATCCGCGGGAGAACACGGCCCGAGCGGTGACGACGCATCTCGAGGGGTGGCTGGAGGAGCGTCAGGAGCACCTGCAGGTGATCGCTGCGCAGGCGCGCGGTGCTCGACGGCCCCGACCTGTCCACGCTGCTGGTGGGGGTCTCTGCGTTCTACGACGACTATGAGCGGGTCGAGGTCACCGACCTGGCGGCACGTCCTGGCGTCGAGCCAGCCGGGCCCGGCCTGGCCGCCTCTGTCCCGGCGTGGTTCCGTATCGCGCGGTCCGGCCAGACCGCGCTGACGTCGCTCGGCAGCGCGGGGACGGCATCGGTGGATCCTCGCCGTGCCCGTCCTGGGCGCCGACGGCCGCCCGGGGGCGTCGTGGCGGCGGACCTGAAGCGGCCGAGCTGGCGAGCTGCTGAACCCCGAGCTGGACGACGCAATGCGGGTCATCGTCGCCGACGCCGAGCGCAACCTGGTCTACGACACCGCGATGGGTTCGGTCGAGTCGCCGTCCGAGCTGCTCGCAGCCGGGGCGCTCGGCAGCCAGGTGGACAACGCGGTGACGCGCGAGCCGCTCACCACCGCTGGGCGCGGGCCCGCCACCGTTGCCGATCCCGAGGGGCGGCCGTCTCTGGGCGGTTTCGACATCCTCGACGACTGTCTGATCGGCGGCGCCCGCGGTGCACCGACTGGGTCATCACCGCAGCGGAGACCGAGGCGAGCGTTGTCGCCCCGATCGCCGACCAGCGAAATCGCGCCCTGGTGATCGTGCTGCTCGCGATCCTGGCGGCGGTGGCTGTCTCGAGCTGGCTCGCGATACGAACCACGCAGCCCATCCGGCGACTCACTGCCGCTGCTCAGCGCGCAGCGGACGGCGACCTGTCGGTGCGTGTCGAGCCGGAGGGCGCGAGCGAGCTGCGCACCCTCGGCGCGTCGGTCAACGCGATGCTGACCACCTCCCAGCAGCTCGTGGAGCAGGTGATGCGGGCCGGGGTCGCGGTGAACTCGTCGGCCGCGCTGCTGTCCGCCTCGTCCGACGAGCTCGCAGCCACGACGACCCAGCAGAGCGCAGCGGTGACGCAGGCGACCTCGACCACCGAGGAGCTGGCCCGCGCGTCCGCGGCCATCGCCGACACCGTCGACGAGGTCGCCGAGCCAGACCGCGGAGACCAAGGACAACCTGCTAGCAGGCCGAGGTCGACATCACGCTGTCCAGCGAGCGCACCCTCGAGCTGGCCCGCCGGGTCGACGACATCGACGCGCTGCTCGACCTGATCAACGAGATCGCTGACCAGACCAACCTGCTCGCGCTCAACGCCGCGATCGAGGCCGCCCGCGCCGGTGAGAACGGGCTGGGCTTCGCCGTCGTTGCCGACGAGGTGCGGCGACTGGCCGAGCGGTCCAAGACCTCCGCGGCGGAGATCACCACGATCATCCAGGCGGTGCAGGGCGAGACCAACGCCACGGTGATGGCGATGGAGAAGGGCGCCAAGCAGATGCAACGCGGGTTGCTCCTGCTCGGAGCAGTCACCGATGCCAACGCCCAGGTCCGGATGACCACCCAGCAGCAGCGCAGTGCCACCTCGCAGGTCGTCGAGACGATGGAACAGCTCACCGACGCAAGTCGGCAGGTCTCCTCCACCGCGGACCAGATCGCCGCCGCTGCCGGCAACCTCGCTGACCTCGCCGGCAACCTGGAGAAAAGCGTCGAGACGGCGACCACCGTGCAGACCGCCGCGAGCAACGGGCACCACTGAGGCATGGAGTCGTGCTGATCCCGGTCGGCGCGCGACCTGTACGCCGTCCCCATCGGCTGGGTGCGCGAGGTCGTCAGCACGCCACGGCGTGACGCCGCTGGTCACCGCGCCGGCCACCGTCCTCGGACTCTTCAACCTGCGCGGCGAGATCGTCCCGCTCGCTCGACACCGCTGCCCTGCTCGGCGTAGCCGGCAGCGGGGCAGCGGCCGCGTTCGCGGTCGTGCTGCACACCCACCTCGGCCCGGTGGGCCTGAGTGCCACCGGCCTTCCCGCGGCGCACCGTGACGCGACGACGCCACTCGAGCCCTCCGAGCTGCGCGGCAGCGCGGGCCGCTACCGCGTCGGGTGAGGAGGTGGCGGTGCTCCTCGACGTCGAGGCGTTGCTGGACTCACTGCGCGCCGCCTGACCGTGCGTGCCCGCCTCGGCGCTCACGGTGCCGGCTGATGGCCGTTCTCACCGACGAGCAGATGCGTGCTCTGTTCGCGCAGGAAGCCGAGCGTACGGCTGGCGACCCTGTCGCCGGCTGCTGCTGGCCCTGGAACCCGTCAGGCACCGACGACGGAGCTCGTCGACTCGCTGTTCCGGAGCTGCACACGATCAAGGGCTCGGCCGCGGTGGCCGGACTCGCTGACGTCAGCAGTCTCGCGCACGAGCTCGAGTACTCTCGTCGAGACCATCCGGCGGTCAGCGCCGAGGCCACTCCCGCGCATGATCGACAGCCTGCTCGCCGGCGTGGACGGGCTGAGCCGCGTTGATCGACCGGCACCAGCGACGGGCGAGACAGCGCCTGCGCCGGATCGGCGCCGGCTTGCCGCGAGAGAACATAGGAACCACGCGGTCGCCGGTGGCGCTGCAAATTCTGCCGCGTGTGCCCGCGCCGCGACGACCAGACGGCACCGACGTCGTCATGGTCCCGCTCGAACGTCTCGACGAGCTGACCCGACTCGTCAGCGAGTCGGCGTCCGCGCACCTGCGGGTCGGTCGGATGCTGAGCGACCGGTTCGCCACCGACCCGTCATCCGTCGCCGAGTTCAACGCGCTGTCGCGGCTGCTCAACGACCTGCAGGACCGCGCGATGCGCGTCCAGATGGTCGCCGTGTCGACCATCACCGACGTCGCTGCAGCGGACGGTGCGCGACCTGGCGCGTGCGCCAGGGCAAGGAGATCCGCTGGGACGCCCGCGGCACCGACACCGAGCTGGACCGCGGCGTGCTGCGCCGGTTGTCGGACTCCCTGCTGCACCTCGTCCGCAATGCCGTCGACCACGGCGTCGAGATGCCCGATGAGCGTACGGCCGCCGGGAAGCCGCGCGCAGGCGACCATCCGGTTGCACGCCATGCAGCTCGGCTCCGAGGTGATCATCGCCGTCACCGACGACGGGCGCGGCGTGGATCTCGAGTGGTGTCCGCGACGAGGCCACCCGGCAAGGGGTCAGCACTGACGGGCTGAGCGACGACGACGTCGCGGCGCTGACGCTCCGGTCCGGCCTGTCCACCGCGAGCTTCGTCACCGACGTCTCGGGCCGCGGCGTCGGCCTCGACGTCGTACGGACCAACGTGGAGGCGGCCCGGGGCCGCATCGAGGTGCGCTCGCAACCTGGTCACGGTGCGGAGTTCCGCGTGATCGTCCCGATCACCCTGGCCGTGCTGCGTTGCCTGCTCGTGCGGCGCGGGCGGGCAGCGCGTACGCGCTGCCGTTCCACCGCGTCGTCCGGTCCCAGGTCGACCACCCGTCCGAGAGGGCGCACGCCGAGGGGCGCCCGGTGGTCTGGGTGGACGGCCAGGCGGTCCCGTTGTCCGTGCTCTCCGAGACCCTCGGCGGACCTTCGGCAGGCGGACCGGTGGGTCCGGAGGCCCGATCGTCGTGCTCTCCGACTCGGTGCACCGGCATGCCTTCACCGATCGACCGGCCTGGTCGGCCAGCGCGACGTGGTGCTCAAGGGCCTCAGCCGCGCTGCTCCCGAGCGTCCCGGCGGTCGCGGGAGCCAGCGTCGAGCCCGACGGTGTCAGTTCTCCTGGTGCTCGACCCACCGGGTCTGATCCACCGGGCCCGGTCGACGCGACCCGCTGACGTCGCCGAGCCGCCGGGCGAGTCCCGGAGTCTGCGCAACCGGTCCGCAGTCGCGTCCTGGTCGTCGACGACGCGCTCACCGTCCGCGAGCTGCAGCGCAGCATCCTCGAGCGAGCCGGCTTCGAGGTCCGCGTCGCCGGCGGACGGCGTAGAGGCCCTGGCCCTGCTGGCCGAAGAGCCCAGCGAGCTCGTCCTCACCGACGTCGAGATGCCGCTGCATGGACGGCTTCGCGCTGACCGAGGCGATCCGCGCGCGACGACGCACTGGCCAACATCCCGGTGCTGATCCTCAGCTCGCGATCCAGCGAGACCGACCGCCGGCGTGGCCTCGAGGTCGGCGCCGACGGGTACATCGTCAAGAGCCGGTTCGACGAGGACAGCCTGCTCAGCGCCGTCCACCGTCTGCTCGGTGGCCAGCGGTGAGCGCGGGAAGTCCGACCGCCGCCGTTCCGGGCCCTGGTCGTCGAGGAGTCCACCGCGCAGCCGGACGAAGCTCATCCGCATCCTGCAGGCCGGCGGCGATATCGCGCGTCGTCGGGCCAGGCGTCGACTCGCCGCCGAGGCCTTCGGGCTGCTCCTCGAGCTGACGCCCGACATCGTCACCCTCGACCTGCAGCTGTCCGACGGCAGCGGCAGCTGCTCGTCGAGCAGATCATGGACCGCGCCCCGACGCCGCTTCTGCGTGCTGTCGCACGACGTCGACGACCGCCAGCTCGCCGGCGGTCGTTGAGGCGCTCGTCGCGGGCGCGCTCGATGCCCTGCCCGTATCCGGAGCGCTGGACGGCCGACCAGGAGGCCGAGCTGCGGCACCGCGGTACGGCTGCTGCAGCAAGGTGCACGTCATGCGGCACCCCCGCGGGGTGCGCCCGGCGGCCGCGCACGCGTGCCGAGAGCCGGCGGCCGGCCCGGACGGTGCGTGGTCGCCATCGCCGCCTCGACCGGCGGGCCGAGCGCCCTGGCGATCGTGCTGGCCGGTCTCGGCGGGACTGACGCGCCCCGGTGCTGGTCGTCCAGCACCTCCACGTCGACTTCACCGCCGGCCTGGTCGACTGGATGTCGCGGGTCGTCGGCGCTGCCGGTCGCGCTGGCCGAGCACCGGCAGCCAGCCGCGCGGCCGGGCACGTCTACCTCGCACCGAGCGGTACCCATCTGCGGCTGGGCGCCGACTTCACCCTCGAGCTCGACGCGCAGCCCCGACACGGTCCACCGCCCCTCGGCCGACGAGCTGTTCCGGTCGGTGGCCGAACACGCCGGCCCGGCGGCCGTCGGCGTGCTGCTGACCGGCATGGGCGACGACGGCGCGAGCGGGCTGCTCGCGATCCGGCGCCGCGGCGGCCGCACCCTCGCGCAGAACGAGGCGTCCTGCGCGGTCTTCGGCATGCCGGCCGCGGCCCGCCGGCTCGGCGCGGTCACGGAGATGCTGTCGCCCGACGAGCTCGCCCGGGCCATCCGTACGCGCCAGCCAGGAGCCGGCTCGATGATCACCGTCCGAGCAGATGGAGATCGGCCATCGACCGACGTCGGTGACCTGCTCCGGGCGACGGATCGGGCTGCGCCCGGACCCCACGCTGCGGGGCAGGCTCCGCCGCTGCATCCGCGACGCGGTCACCGAGCACGGGCCGGGATCTGGACGCGTACCTCGCGGTCCCTCGGCGGTCGAGCACGACCTGTTGCAGAGCCTGGTCGACCGGGTCACCGTGCAGGAGACCGCGTTCTTCCGACACCCCGACCAGTTCGAGCGTGCTGGCCGAGGAGATCCTGCCGCGGCTCCGCGAGCCCGGTCACCATCTGGAGCGCCGGCTGCGCCAACGGCCAGGAGGCCTACAGCCTGGCGATGCTGCTGGAGGAGCGGGGCATGCGCCGGCTCGGTCATCGCCACCGACCTCTCCAGCACAGCCGTTCGCCCGGACCAGACGCGCCCGCTACAGCACGGCGCGAGATCGCCGGCCTCTCCGCCCTGCGCCGCGACCGGCACCTGACCGCCCGCGGACGACGAGTGGCAGATCAACGCCGCGCTGCAGGCGCGGGTCACCACCAGCCGGAACAATCTGGTCGATCGCCCTGCCCGCCGGCGTCGGCGGCTGCCAGGTGGTCTTCTGCCGCAACGTGCTGATCTACTTCACCGCCGAGCACGCCCAGGCCTACCTCGAGCAGCTGGCCGCCGTCATGCTGGCCGTCGGCCTACCTGTTCCTCGGCGCCGCCGAGTCGCTGTGGCCGGTCACGCGACCGCTTCGAGCCGATCCGTCTCCGCGACTCGTTCGTCTACCAGCGCGCCGAGCCGTGTCGCGACCTCGACCTCCCGCGTCGAGCATCGGCCGCCGACGCCGGTGCCGCCGCCCGCGATGGAGGCGGCCGGAAGCAGGCCGCTGGATGGCGTCGGACGGCGGACACCAGCCCGAGGCCGACCAGACCCGGCTGGTGGCTGAGACCGGACGCGCCGCGCTGACCCGGGGCGACCACGTCGCGGCGGTCGTGGCCTTCCGACAGTGGGCGTACCTCGCCCCCGACGACCCGGTGGCCGCGCTGCACCTCGGCCTCGCGCTCGAGGCCGGCGGCCACTCGAGTGCGGCCCAGCGGGCGTTCGGAGTGGCTCGCGCGGTCAGCCTGCAGGTCGGCCCGGAACGCACCGAGAGCAGCGTTCGAAGGCTTTGCCGCCCCGGAGCTGCTCCGCTTGCTCGACGCCAAGCAGCGGACGCAGCCATGAGGGCTTCGGCGGCCAATCCGATGCAGACGATGGTGCGCTTCCGCGCCGGGGACCAGTCGTACTGCCTGCCCGTCGACGGTGCCCGCGGCGGTGCGGTCGGCAGCCGGCCTGCGTCGCCCTGCCCGCAGCCGCGGCCGGACGTCGCCGGCCTGTTGCCCGGCGACCCACCGCTGACCGTGCATGGCGCCGTTCGGCGCCCGGGACGGCGACCCACGATCATCGTGCGTCGCAGGTCGGAGATGAGACCTTCGGTGTGCTCGTCGACGACGGTCACCGGTCTGCAGCGCGTCGCCGACGCGGACGATACGGTCGGCGCCGCACGGCCAGGACCGGCAGCTGGTGTGCGGGAGCGTCACCATCGACGGGCAGCTGGTGCTGCGTCGCCGACCCGACCGTGCTGATGGCCGCACTGGTGGGGGAACCGTGACCGCCGCGGACACGGTGCTCGTCGTCGACGACTCCCTCGTCATCCGCGCGGTGGTGCGCGGATGGCTGGAGGAGCGGGGCTACCACGTCGTCGACGTGCCAGACGGGGCCGCGGCGATCGAGCACTGCCTGAGCGCACCGCCGGACGTGATCCTGCTGGACATCGAGATGCCCGGCCTCGAACGGCCACGACGTTCTCACCCGGCTCAAGGCCGACGCCGCCGCTGAAGGACATCCCGGTGGTGTTCCTCAGCAACCACAGCAGCATGGACGAGGTCCTGCGCGGTCTCGCGCGGCGGCGCGCACGACTACCTGAGCAAGCCCTTCGAGCCGGCCGAGCTGGTCGCCAGGGTCGGGGCGGCCATGCGGGTGAAAAAGCTGCAGGACGAGCTGTTCAGCGCGCAACGCCGAGCTGAACCGACTCAGCCGCACCGACCTGCTCACCGGTCTGTTCAACCGCCGGCACCTGGACGAGCAGCTGCGCAACGAGCTGACCAGCGCGCGCCGGCACGGCCACGCGGCTGTCGGTGCTGCTGCTCGACCTCGACCACTTCAAGCAGGTCAACGACACCTACGGCCACCTGGCCGGCGACAACGTGCTCAGCGAGTTCGCGCGCCGGATCGAGCGGCAGCTGCGTGCCGGTGACGTGGCCGGCCGGTGGGGCGGCGAGGAATTCCTCGTGATCCTGCCGCACACGACGCTGCAGGGAGCCGCTGACGTCGGAGAGAAGATCCGGGCCGCGATCGCGGCCCATCCCTTCGGGGCGGCGGCCGGCGGAACGTACGTCACCGTCAGCGGAGGGTGCGCCGAGGCTCCGCGGAGAGCCCCGAGGGGCTCGTGCACCGGGCCGACGGCGGTCTCTACCGGGCCAAGGACAACGGCCGCGACCGGATCGAGGCCGCGGAACCGATAGGCCCGGCCGACGCGGAAACTCCGCGGCTCCACGCCATTGCGCGCCGGATGACGCGCCACCTAGGGTCAAAAACCGCACGCGGGGCAGGGCCTCCGCGGCTCTCCGACGTCAGAAGGGCTCGTGCGGATGTCACTCGGCACCGTCTTCATCTCTGAACTCGCTGGTACGGCCATCCTGCTGCTGTTCGGCTGTGGGGTCGTGGCGAACGTCGCGCTGAACAAGACCAAGGGCCTCAACGGAGGCTTCCTGCTGGTGAACTTCGGGTGGGCGATCGGGGTCTTCGCCGGCGTCTACGTGGCGTATCGCTCCGGCGCGCACATCAACCCGGCCGTGACGCTGGGGATCCTGTCCAGCGGCGCCGACGAGTACGCCCCTGGTGTCGACGTCTCATTCGCCTCCACCCTGGTCTACCTCTCCGCTGAGTTCCTTGGGGCTTTCCTCGGCGGCGTGCTCGCGTGGGCGTCGTACAAGAAGCACTTCGACGACACGACCGAGCCCGAGCCCCTGCTCGGCGTCTTCTCCACGGGGCCGGCAATCCGCAACCCGCTGTGGAACACGGTGACCGAGGTGATCGGCACGTTCGTGCTGGTCTTCGTGATCCTGATGTTCGGTCAGACGCCCAGCGGGCTCGGGCCGCTGGCAGCCGCTCTGCTCGTGCTCGGCATCGGCAACTCGCTCGGTGGCCCCACGGGATACGCGATCAACCCGGCTCGTGACCTCGGACCGCGCGTCGCCCACGCCGTCCTGCCCATCCCGCACAAGGGCAGCAGCGACTGGGGGTACTCGTGGGTCCCCGTCGCAGGCCCCATCATCGGCGGCGTTCTTGCCGGCCTCGCCGGCAACGCGTTCGTCTCCTGAGCGATAGGGCAGCGGTAGGAGATCTCAGGACAGGGAGGACAGCCGATGAGCGCCCCAGGTGAGTACGACGACAAGGACGTGCCGTCCGAAGACGCCGAACAAGCCGCCGACAAGCCCGCCCAGGAGGGCGAGTACGACGACAAGGACGTCACCACCGACGCGGAACGGTCCGAGGAGCACGAGGGCAGTTTCGTCGACAAGGACGTCGCGCCACGAGCCCCCACGGAGGGCGGCGAAGGCGAGTACGACGACAAGGACGTGAACAGATAACCGCCGGCCACGTGACTGGCTGCTAGGTCAATCGCGCTTCACCCCGCCCCCGCAGAACGGAGCACACCCGCATGGCTGACTACGTCGGTGCCATCGACCAGGGCACCACCAGCACGCGTTTCATGATCTTCGACCACAGCGGCAACGAGGTCGCTCGCCACCAGCTCGAGCACGAGCAGATCCTGCCGCAGTCCGGCTGGGTCGAGCACGACCCGATCGAGATCTGGGAGCGCACCGGGTCAGTGGTCAAGACCGCGCTGAACAAGGCGAAGCTGGACGCCTCCGACCTGGCCGCGGTCGGCATCACCAACCAGCGCGAGACCACGGTCGTGTGGGACAAGACCACCGGCCGCGCGTACTACAACGCGATCGTCTGGCAGGACACCCGCACCGACCGGATCGCGTCCGCGCTGGAGCGCGACGGGCACGGCGACACGATCCGGCACAAGGCCGGGCTGCCGCCGGCGACGTACTTCTCCGGCGGCAAGATCAAGTGGATCCTCGAGAACGTCGACGGGGTGCGCGAGGCCGCCGAGAAGGGTGACGCCGTCTTCGGCAACACCGACAGCTGGCTGATCTGGAACCTCACCGGCGGCACCGACGGCGGTCTGCACGTCACCGACCCGACCAACGCCAGCCGCACCATGCTGATGGACCTCGAGACGCTGGAGTGGGACGACGAGCTGCTCGGCATCTTCGACATCCCGCGCTCGATGCTGCCGACGATCGTCGCGAGCTCGACCGCGGAGGGCTTCGGCAAGACGCTCAAGAACGGCCCGTTCGGCGGCGAGGTCCCGATCACCGGAGTCCTCGGTGACCAGCAGGCGGCGACCGTCGGGCAGGTGTGCTTCTCGCCCGGCGAGGCGAAGAACACCTATGGCACCGGCAACTTCATGCTGCTCAACACCGGCACCGAGCTGGTCCGCTCGGAGGCGGGGCTGCTCACCACGGTCTGCTACAAGTTCGGCGACGAGGACGTGGTCTACGCCCTCGAAGGGTCGATCGCCGTCACCGGCTCGGCGGTGCAGTGGCTGCGCGACCAGCTGGGCATCATCAGCGGCGCCTCGGAGAGCGAGTCGCTGGCCAAGCAGGTCGACGACAACGGCGGGATCTACTTCGTGCCGGCGTTCTCCGGGCTGTTCGCTCCGTACTGGCGCAGCGACGCCCGCGGGGCGATCGTCGGGCTGTCGCGGTTCAACACCAACGCGCACCTGGCCCGGGCGACCCTGGAGGCCATCTGCTACCAGAGCCGCGACGTCGCCGAGGCGATGGAGAAGGACTCCGGGGTGGTGCTCGAGGTGCTGAAGGTCGACGGCGGCGTCACCGCGAACGACCTGTGCATGCAGATCCAGGCCGACATCCTCGGCGTTCCGGTGAGCCGCCCGGTGGTGGCAGAGACCACCGCCCTCGGCTCGGCGTACGCGGCCGGGCTGGCGGTCGGGTTCTGGAGCAACACCGACGAGATGCGCGAGAACTGGAACGAGTCGCAGCGCTGGGAGCCGAACTGGAGCGAGGAGCAGCGCGAGGAGGGCTACACCGGGTGGAAGAAGGCGGTCGAGCGGACGTTGGACTGGGTGGACGTCGACTGATCGCGTCCGACCCGACGACCGCTACCGCCCGGAGGCCACGATGAGGTCCGTCGCGCTGTCACCCGAGCAGCGTCAGCAGGCCCTGGACGACATGGCCGCCGACGAGCTGGACGTGCTCGTCATCGGGGGCGGCGTCGTGGGCGCGGGGGCGGCGCTGGACGCCGTCACCCGCGGCCTGCGGGTGGGACTGGTCGAGGCGCGCGACTACGCCTCGGGCACGTCCAGCCGCTCCAGCAAGCTCGTGCACGGCGGGCTGCGCTACCTGGAGATGCTCGACTTCGGCCTGGTGGGGGAGGCGCTGCGCGAGCGCGGGCTGCTGATCCAGCGGCTGGCGCCGCACCTGGTGCGGCCGGTGCCGTTCCTCTACCCGTTGCGGCACCGCGGGTGGGAGCGGGTGTACGCGGGCTCGGGGGTACTGCTGTACGACGCGCTGGCTCTGATGTCCGGGCACGGCAGCGGGGTGCCGCACCACCGCCACCTCACCCGGCGGGGCGCGCGCAAGGTGGTGCCGTCGCTGCGCAAGGACGCCCTGGTGGGGGCGATCCAGTACTTCGACGCCCAGGTCGACGACGCCCGGCACACCATGTTCCTGTCCCGCACGGCCGCGGCGTACGGCGCCTCGGTGGCCTCGCGCGCCAGGGTGGTGTCGCTGCTGCGGGAGGGCGAGCGGGTCACCGGTGCGATGGTGCACGACCTGGAGAGCGACCGCGAGATCCGGGTGCGTGCGCGCCAGGTCGTCAACGCCACCGGGGTGTGGACCGACGACACCCAGAGCCTGGCGGGGGAGCGCGGACAGTTCCAGGTACGCGCCAGCAAGGGCATCCACCTGGTGGTGCCGCGGGACCGGATCCGCTCGGAGTCCGGGCTGATCCTGCGTACCGAGAAGTCGGTGCTGTTCGTGATCCCGTGGGGCCGGCACTGGATCATCGGCACCACCGACACCGACTGGTCGCTGGACAAGGCGCACCCGGCTGCCAGCCGCTCGGACATCGACTACCTGCTCGAGCACGTCAACGCGGTGCTCGAGACGCCGCTCACCCGGGCCGACGTGGAAGGCGTCTACGCCGGCCTGCGGCCGCTGCTGCACGGTGAGTCGGAGGCGACGTCGAAGCTCTCCCGTGAGCACGCGGTCGCGCACCCGGCGCCGGGGCTGGTCGTCGTCGCGGGGGGGAAGTACACGACGTACCGGGTGATGGCCAAGGACGCCGTCGACGAGGCGGTGCACGGGCTCGAGAGCGATCTCGACCGGGCCGTGCCTGTCTCCTGCACCGACGAGGTGCCGCTGCTCGGCGCCGACGGCTGGGAGGCGCTGTGGAACCAGCGGCACGTGCTCTCCCGCCGGGCGGGTCTGCACGCCGTCCGCGTCGAGCACCTGCTGCGTCGCTACGGCGCGCTGGTCCAGGAGCTGCTCGACATGGTCGACGCCGACCCGTCGCTCGGCGAGCCGCTGCCCGGGGCCGACGACTACCTGCGCGCCGAGATCGTCTACGCGGCGTCCCACGAGGGCGCCCGGCACCTCGACGACGTGCTCACCCGTCGCACCCGGATCTCGATCGAGACCTTCGACCGCGGCCTGCGCTCCTGCGAGGAGGCCGCCCGGCTGATGGGTGACGTGCTCGGCTGGAGCGACGAGCAGGTCGCCCTCGAGATCGAGCACTATCGCCAGCGGGTCGCCGCCGAGCGGGAGAGCCAGCAGATGCCCGACGACGAGACCGCCGACGCCGCCCGTCTCGGCGCCCCCGACGTCGTCCCCCTCTCCTGAGGCTGAGGTGGGTCAGGTTTCCCAAGTTCGCTTGGGAAACCGAGGGTTCGCCCGTGTAGCTACGCGGTGGAACCTCGGGTTACGCGGTAGGAGCTGGTACGCGGACGACCGGCCGGCCGCCCTCCGCGAGCGCGGCTGCGAAGCGGGCGATCGTGGCGTCCGGGGTGAACAACTCTGCCCAGATCAGCCGCACCACGATCCAACCCAGGTTGCGGAGCGTGTCCTCGCGGCGCTTCTCGTCGAAGAGGACCCCGGCGGGATCTCGGTCCTTGGCCCGGTCGTCGGGTAGGTACTTCTTCTTGCCGTCGAACTCGCCGAGCACTCCTCGCTCCGGCCAGGCGAAGTCGGTACGTGCCCGGAAGCCGCCGGGGCCGTACACCCAGTACTGCGTCTGCGGTCGGGGGAGGCCGCGGCTCACGAACAGATGGCGCGACAGCGACTCGCCGGGCGACTCTGCACCTTCGTCGAGCTGGGAGACCGCGTACCTCAGCCGCCGGGAGTGCGGGTGGTACCACCACTGCTGCCTCGCCACGCTGGCCAGCTCCCGTTGGGTCGTCACGCCCCGGCGCAGGGCGGAGTCGCCGATGACGATCGCCTTGTCCACCGTGTTGAGCAGCATCGCTCCCGCCACGCAGATCGCGGGCGGCGCGACCTCGATCCCGTCAGCGACCACGCACGCACCCGGGTCGAGCGGACCGACGTGGCGGTCGACCCCGTGCTCCACCCGGCCGTGGCGTCCGTCGACGTACGTGGTGTGGGCCAGCTCCAGATCGGGTCGCCACATGTCGACGCCCAGAGCGAGCGTGCCGCTGGTGTGCGAGCCGACCTCTCCCGTCGACCCCTCGAGCACGGCCCGCAGCAGCAGGAGGTGTCGCTGCTCCTCTGTCGACGCCGCCCATTGGATGCCGGTCACGTACGCCCCGCGCCGGATGCGGTGCCACACGCCGCTCCGCACCCGGCGGGCGATCGTGGCCTCGTCGAAGCCGCAGGCCAGTGCCTCTCGTGTGGTGAAGACACCCCCGCGTGCAGCCGCGAGGCTCATGAGTCGGTCATCCATGCCGACAGGGTCCAGACCTCGACGCCTTCGCGTCGGTCGTCGACCAGGAGTGGTGGACAACCGCGCGTGCCGACCGGGCTGTGGACAGCGAGCTCCTACCGCGAAACCGAAGGTTCGCCCGTGTCGCTACGCGGTGGAACCTCCGGTTTCCCAAGCGAACTTGGGAAACCCGAGGTCAGAAGCCGGTGGCGAGGCGGTGGTAGGCCTGGTTCCAGCGGAGCTCGTGGAGGAGTTGGCGGGAGGTGGTGTGGGCGTCGATGAGGACCAGCTCGGTGCGGGCGATCTCGGCGAGGTCGACGAGCACCTCGGTGGGCAGCGCCGAGCTGAGCACGGTGTGGTGCGGGCCGCCGGCCATGATCCAGCCCTCGGTCGACGTTCGGAGGTCGGGAGCGGGCTCCCACACCGCGCGGGCGACCGGCAGCCGCGGCAGCGGCTCGTCCGGCGGCACCACCTCGACCTCGTTGGCCACCAGCCGGAAGCGCTCCCCGAGGTCGCACATCCCCACCACGAAACCAGGCCCCGGCGCCGCGTCGAAGACCATCCGCACCGGGTCCTCGCGGTCCCCGATGGCGAGCGGGTGGATCTCGACCCGCGGCCGCTCGGCCGCGATCGACGGGCAGATCTCGAGCATGTGCGCGCCGAGGATCTTCGGCGTCCCCGGTCCCAGGTGGTAGGTGTAGTCCTCCATGAACGACGTGCCGCCGGGCAGCCCCACCGCCGCGGCCTTGAGGATCCGCAGCAGCGCGGCGGTCTTCCAGTCGCCCTCGCCCGCGAAGCCGTAGCCCTCGCCCATCAGCCGCTGCACCGCCATCCCGGGCAGCTGGCGCAGGTCGGCGAGGTCCTCGAAGTTCGAGGTGAACGCCCGCGCCCCCGTACGCGCCAGCATCGCCCGCAGCCCGAGCTCGATCTGCGCCGAGTAGCGCAGCGACTCGTGCCGGTCTCCGCCGGGCAGCAGCTCGGGCACCACGTCGTACGCGTCCGCGTACTCCTCGACCAGCTTGTCGACCTCGCCTGGCTCGGCGGCGTGCACCGCGTCGGCCAGCTCGGTCACCGGGTAGCCGTTGACCGCGACACCCCACCGCCACTGAGCCTCGGCGCGGTCGCCCTCGGTCACCGCGACGTCCCGCATGGTGTCGCCGAAGCGCGACAGCCGCAGGGAGCGTGCCTCCGCCCAGCCGAGCGCGGCCCGCACCCAGGCGCCGACCCGCTCCTGCACGACCGGGTCGCTGGCGTGGCCGGCCACCGTCTTGCGGGTGACGCCCAGCCGGGCCTGCACGTAGCCGAACTCGCGGTCGCCGTGGGCGGCCTGGTTGAGGTTCATGAAGTCCATGTCGATGGTCGCCCACGGCAGCGACTCGTTGGCCTGCGTGTGCAGGTGCAGCAGCGGGGTGCGCAGAGCGTCCAGGCCGGCGATCCACATCCGCGCCGGCGAGAAGGTGTGCATCCAGGCGACGACCCCGACGCACTCGGGTGCCGCGTTGGCCTCCAGCGCCACCCGGTGGATGGCGTCGGAGCTGGTGAGGACCGGCTTCCAGACCACCCGGACCGGCACCGCGCCCGCCCCGTGGAGCAGGTCCGCGACCGCCTGCGACTGGTCCGCCACCTGCTGCAGGGTCTCCTCGCCGTACAGCCCCTGGCTGCCAGTGAGGAACCAGACCTCCGCCTCCGTGCGTGCTGGGACCGTCATGCCTGTCCTTCCGGCGTCGCCGACGTGTGAGCGTTCACATCGTGCCGTACCGGGCCGCCGGTGGCGACCCGGTACGGGGACGGGGACGGGATGGGCAGTGACGGGGTGCGGGCCAGCCCGTCAGAGGCTGGAGACGACCTCGCAGTCGTCAGCCACGGTGTCGTTGGCCGACGCGCCCTCGACGGTGTCTTGTCCGCCTCCGCAGTGCACCACGTCGGCTCCGGGGTTGATCGGGGCGCCGTCACCGGCCGACAGGTCGATCAGGTCGCTGCCGGGGCCGCCGAAGATGGTGTCGTCGCCGCGGTTGCCGAAGATGAAGTCGTTGCCGAGGCCTCCGTTGGAGAGGTCGTCGCCGGGCCCGGCGTTGATGCTGTCCGGCCCGGCGCCACCGCCGTGGTCGTCGTCGCCGGCTCCGCCGTTCCAGACGTCGTTGCCCGCTCCGCCGCGCACGAAGTCGTCGCCCGCGCCGTCGATGAACGTGTCGCTGCCGGCACCGGCCAGCAGTCTGTCGTCGCCGCGGCCGCCGGCCAGCAGGTCCCGTCCCTTGCCGCCCACGACGTTGTCGGGGCCGGCGAGCGCCCGGACGGTGTCGTCGCCTCCCTTGGCGGTGATGCGGTCGGCGAAGGCGGTGCCACGGATCACGTCGTCTCCCTGCGTGCCTTCGATGTTTTGCGCCTGGGCGGGCGCGGCGGTGAGCAGCGCAGCCGTGAGGACGCCGACGGTGATCGTGACGGCGCCGGTGAGTGTGCGGGCAACGGGTCGCATGAGTCCTCCAGTGAGCGGATGCGGGTCTCGGCCGTGAGCCGAACCTAGGGCCGCCGTGGACGGGCGTCCAGCAGCCTGCAGGCAGGAGCCGGGCGTGGCCGCCGCGATACGCGTGCCCTCAGGACGGCGCGTCTGCGAGAGGTGCGTTGGGGTGAGTGACGGGACTTGAACCCGCGGCCCCCTGGACCACAACCAGGTGCTCTACCGACTGAGCTACACCCACCATGAGCCGCAGCGGCGTGTGTTCACACCGGCGCCACGGCCCGGACGAGTGTAGCGGCCGGCCGGGCGGTGCCCGGACGGGTGGGCGGCCGTCAGTGGTCGGTCGTCGGCGCCGACAAAGAGCCCGCGTGCTCGGCGGCGATCCGCTTGGCGGCCTCGGTGTCGGGACCGGGAGGCGGCACGAAGACGGCGGCCCGGTAGTAGCGCAGCTCCTCGATGCTCTCCCGGATGTCGGCGAGCGCCCGGTGGCCGCCCTGCTTGGCGGGGGCGGCGAAGTAAGCCCGCGGGTACCAGCGCCGGGCCAGCTCCTTGATCGACGAGACGTCGATCATCCGGTAGTGCAGGTGGCCCTCCAGCTCCGGCATGTCGCGGACGAGGAAGGCTCGGTCGGTGCCGACGCTGTTGCCGGCGAGCGGGGCCTTGCGCGCGTCGGGCACGTGGTCGCGCACGTACGCCAGCACCTTCTGCTCGGCCTCCTCGAGGCTCACCCCGGAGTCGAGCTCCTCGATCAGCCCGGAGGCGGTGTGCATCTCGCGGACGACGTCGGGCATCTGCGCGACCGCCTCGGCCGGCGGGCGGACCACGACGTCGACGCCCTCACCGAGCACGTTGAGCTCGAAGTCGGTCACCAGCGCGGCGACCTCGACCAGCGCGTCGGCACCGAGGTCGAGCCCGGTCATCTCGCAGTCGATCCACACCACCCTGTCGTTCACGCTCGGCACCCTACGGGGTCCTGTTCAGTCGTCGCCGCCGTCGTCGTCGAGGTGGGTGAGCCGCATCAGCCCGCTGCGCTCGAGCAGCACCGCCACCACGAGCAGCAGCAGCAGTCCGCCCGCGCCCAGCCCGGCCTGCCACCAGGACACCCCGAGCCAGGCCGCGAGCACGACCCCGGCGCCGAGCCCGATGACCCCGTAGGCCAGCAGCTCCAGCGCCCACGGCGAGCGTCGGCGCACGTGCCGCCTGTGTCCGCCCGCCACGGCACCAGTATCGGGGCGGTCCGCCGTCAACCGGCCGCGAATCGCCCGTGCTGGTGCCGCCACTGCCCCGTACGCACGAGTGGCGCGTCACGGGGCTCCACCGGGTGGTGGGAGCCCCGCGACGCGCCACAGGCGGTGCGTGCGGTGCTGCGGTTATCCGCTCAGTAGACGGACACCCCGTAGACGCTCAGCGCCTCGGTGACCGGCTGGAAGAACGTCTGACCGCCGAAGGTGCAGTTACCCGAGCCGCCGGAGGTCATGCCGTACGCGGTCGAGCCGGCGAACAGCGAGCCGCCGGAGTCGCCGGGCTCGGCGCACACGTTGGTCTGGATCAGGCCGTTGACCTGGCCCTCGGCGTAGTTCACGGTCGCGTTCAGCGCCTGCACGGTGCCGCTGTGCACACCGGTCGTGCTGCCGCTGCGGTAGACAGTCTGGCCGACCGACGGGGTGCCGGCGCCGGTGATGTCCTGGTACGTGCCGTCGTACAGGTAGACGGCGCCCTGGCCGCCCGCACCCGGGTAGGTCACGATGCCGTAGTCGTCACCGGGGAAGCTGCCGGTCCCGCCCGAACCGAGCAGGCTGGTCTGGCCGGAGTCGGCGTACCAGTTCGACGCGATGTCGGTGCAGTGACCAGCGGTCAGGAAGTAGTCGGTCGAGCCGTTGGTCACGTTGAAGCCGAGCGAGCAGCGGCCGCCGCCCTCGGCCCAGATGGCCTCGCCGCCGGCGACCTTGGTGGAGAACTGGCCCGCGACCTCACGCACGTTGGTGGCTGCGCCGAAGCGGTCGGCGATGCGCTCGACCCGGGCCTGCTGTCCGGCGGGGACCGACGAGTCGATGGTCACCAGCACCGCGTTGCTGGCCGGGTCGATGCCGAAGGCGGTGCCCGGCGTGGTGATCTTGTCGGCGAGGGTCGAGTTGACCGCCTGCAGCCGCTGCATGGTGTTGTCGACGACCCGGACGGTGACGCCGTCGGCCCGCAGCGTGCGGGCGTCTGCCCTGTCGGTGGTGCCCACGACGGCCTGACCGTGCTCGACCCACACGCCGGCGCCGTCACTGCCGAGGGAGCGCTCGACGGCGCGGGCGTCGTCGCTGGCTGCCGTCAGGCGGTCGGCCGCCCGGTCGTTGCTGGCACCCGCTGGGGCGGGGGCACGCTCGTCGCTACTGGGCGACGCGGGGGCGGCGGGGGCGGCGAAGACCGCCAGTGCGGTTCCGGCAGCCGCGGTCGCCGCGATGGCGGCGGTGCGGTGCCTCAGGCTGAGTCGGCTCATGAGGGCTCCCTCGTTCGATGGCGTGATGAACGCCGGCTTGGTCGCTGTCGCGAGCGGGAGCGGGACACCGCGGGGTGTGCGGGGCCGGCCACCGATTGTGACAACTCGTACCAAATTGTTATCAAAGGACAAATCGGACACGCAAGGGGTACAGCCCTTGCAGTTGGGTCCGCACCTGCGGTATCGCCCGCGCACCCGGGCGAGGGAGGCGCCGACAGAGAACTCGCTCGGCGGGCATGGACAGAACGCCGATCTGCGACAAGTCTGGCCTCCGCCCCCCTGCGAAGGAGTCGACGTCATGCCCCTGCCCCCCGAGGTCTCCCGCCGCGTCTTCCTCCGTCGCGCCGCCCTGATCAGCCTCGCCGCGGGTACGCCCGCGCTGGGCGCCTGCGCCAGCAGCGGCAGCGGCCAGGACGAGACGTTCGAGGGGGACAAGAGCAGCGACAACCCGTTCGGCGTGCAGGCCGACGCCCCGCTCGAGGTCGTCATCTTCAAGGGCGGGTACGGCGACGACTACGCGAAGTTCCACGAGCAGCTGTACACCCAGCAGTTCACGGACGCCGAGATCACCCACCGAGGCATCACCGACATCCGCCAGCAGCTGCAGCCCCGGTTCAACGCCGGCGAGCCGCCCGACGTCGTCGACGACGCGGGTGCCGAGGCGATGCCGCTGTCGACGCTGGCCGACACCGGCCAGCTGAGCGACCTGAGCGACCTGTTCGCCGCCGACGCGATCGGGTTCGAGGGCATGACCGTGGAGGAGACGCTGCTCCCGGTGGCGATCGAGTCGGCGATGTACGACGACACCCCGATGGTGCTCAACTACGCCCAGGTGGTCTACGGGCTCTGGTACGACAAGACGCTCTTCGAGGACCGCGGCTGGGAGCCGGCCGAGACCTGGGACGACTTCATGGCCCTGTGCGAGGAGATCAAGAGCTCGGGCATGGCCCCGATGTGCCACCAGGGCAAGTACCCGTACTACATCGAGCAGACCCTGCTCGACCTCGCGGTCAAGCACGGCGGCAACGAGGTCATCTACGCAATCGACTCGCTCGAGCCGGACGCGTGGATGAACGAGTCGGTCAAGCTCGCTGCCGAGGCGCTGCTCGAGATCAAGTCCAAGGGCTACATGCTCGAGGGCACCGAGGGCCTCGACCACATCCAGTCGCAGACGGCGTGGAACAACGGCGAGGCCGCGTTCATCCCGTGCGGCTCGTGGCTGGAGAACGAGCAGAAGCCGGTGGCCCCGAAGGGCTTCGCCACGACCGTCGCCCCGACGCCCCTGCTGGACGGGGCGGTCAAGCCCTACGAGTGCACGCGGATCGAGGCGTCGGAGTCGTTCATCGTCCCCTCGCAGGCCAAGAACACGGCGGGCGGGCTGGCCTACCTGCAGATCATGTGCTCGAAGGAGGGTGCGGCGAAGTTCACCGAGCTCACCGCCTCGCCGACGGTCGTGATGGGGGCCACCGAGGGCATGCCGCTGACGCCGGGTGCCGAGTCGGCGACGGCGCTGTCGGAAGCGGGCGGCGACGAGAACTGGAACTACTACTACGACAAGTGGTACACCCCCATGCAGCCCAAGATCGAGAGCGTGGTGGCGGAACTGGCCGCCGGGCGGATCAGTGCCGACGAGTTCTGCTCGATGGCCCAGGACGTGGCCGACGAGACGGCCGCCGACCCGGCGACCAAGCCGCGCACCCGCGACTGACGCCGCCGGGCCGGGAGGGAGTCGCATGCGGCACGGCCAGGGTCGGTTCGTCGCGGGCTTCCTGGTGGTGCCGCTCGCGCTGTACGCGATCTTCGTGCTGTCCCCGTTCGCCCAGGCGTTCTTCTACTCGCTGACCGACTGGACCGGGGTCTCGCCGGAGTACTCCTTCGTCGGGCTGCAGAACTTCCGCACCCTGCTCGACGACTCGGTGTTCCGCCAAGCGCTGCAGAACAACATCGTGCTGCTGGTGGTGATGCCGGTCGCGGTGATCGCGATCGCCCTGATGTTCGCCTTCCTGCTCACCGTGGGGCACGGCCGCTCGGTCGGGGTCCGGGGCGTGCGGGGCGCCGGCTTCTACAAGCTGGCGTTCTTCCTGCCGCAGGTGCTGTCGGTCCCGGTGATCGCGGTGATCTGGGCGGTGGTGCTCGACCCGCGGCCCTCCGGGCTGGCGAACAGCGTCGTCGACAAGGTGGGCCTCGGCACGCCGGGCTGGCTGGCCGACCCCGACCTGGCGCTGTGGTGCGTGCTGTGGGTGCTGGTCTGGAGCAGCGTCGGGTTCTACCTGGTGCTCTTCAACGCCGCCATGTCGTCGATCCCGCGGGACGTGTTCGAGGCGGCCGTCGTGGACGGCGCGGGCCAGCTGGCGACGTTCGTCCGGATCACCGTGCCGCTGCTGTGGGACACGGTCCAGACGGCCTGGGTCTACCTGGGCATCCTCGCCCTCGACGCGTACGCGCTGGTGGCCGTCATGACCGTCGGGCCGGGCGGCCCGGACAACGCCACGCAGGTGATGGCGCTGCAGATCGCCGACAACGGCTTCCGCTTCGGTCGCGCGGGGTACGCGTCGGCGCTCGGCGTCGTGCTGTTCTTCCTGACCCTGGTGGTGGCGGCCGTGATGCTGCGGGCCACCCGTCGCGAGCGCATCGAGTTCTGAGGGGTCGGGCGACATGGCGGTGACGGACGGGCAGGCCGGTGGCAGGGGAGCCAACGTCTTCTCGCACGTCGTCCTGGTGGCGTGGTCGGTGCTGGTGCTGGTGCCGTTCGGCTGGGCGCTGGTCGCGTCGCTGGAGAACACGGGCGAGATCTTCGGCGAGCCGTGGGGTCTGCCGGGGACCCTGCGGTGGGAGAACTTCTCGCGGGCGTGGGACCTCGGGGTCGGCGACTACCTGGTGAACAGCATCGTCGTCGTCACCGGTGGGGTGCTGCTCACCATGCTGCTCGGGTCGATGGTGGCGTACGTCCTCGCCCGCTACGAGTTCCGCGGCAACCGCTTCGTCTACTACCTGTTCGCGGCCGGGATGATGTTCCCGGTCTTCCTCGCGATCGTCCCGCTGTTCTTCGTGGTCAAGGGTTTCGGGATGCTGTCGACGTACCAGGGCCTGATCCTCGTCTACACCGCGTACTCGCTGCCGTTCACGGTGTTCTTCATGCACGCCTTCTTCCGTACGCTGCCCTCGTCGGTCGCCGAGGCAGCCGTCATCGACGGCTGCTCGCACACCGGGACGTTCTTCCGAGTGATGCTCCCGATGGCCAAGCCCGGCCTGCTGAGCGTCGGCATCTTCAATGTGCTGGGCCAGTGGAACCAGTTCGTGCTGCCGTCGTTCCTGTCGCCGGAGAAGCCGGTGCTCGCCCAGGGCATCGCGACGCTGCTGGCCACCCAGCGCTACCGCAACGACTGGGGCGCGATGTTCGCCGCGCTGACGATCGCGATGGTGCCCGTGATCGTCGTCTACCTGCTCTTCTACCGACAGGTGCAGGCCGGCCTCACCAGCGCCACGCTCAAGTAGCGTCATGCCAGTACGAGTCCAGCTGCGCCGGACCCGGGGGTGGCGGAAACCGCCGGATGCAGTCGTCGTGGCCAGGCCATCGCGGTGGGGCAACCCCTACCGCATCGGCGACCCGCACCCCGACGACGGTCGACCGATGACCCGGCGCCAGGCCGTCGAGCTCTTCCGGGCGACGTACGCCGGGCGCCCGGAGTGGGTGGCCGCCGCGCGCGACGCCCTGGCCGGCCGCGACCTCGCCTGCTGGTGCCCGCTCGACGAGCCGTGCCACGCCGACGTCCTGCTGCAGGTGGCCAACGACGCCGGCTGAGGTGCGCCCGGCAGGACTCGAACCTGCGACCGGCGGATTAGAAGTCCGCTGCTCTATCCAGCTGAGCTACGAGCGCGCGGCTCACCACGATACGGCCGGGAGGCGGCCGCCGGTCGCTCACGAGGCCGGACGGAGCGCAGCGGCGACCGTACCCTTCCTGCATGTCCTGGCCACCGTCGAGCGGGTCCGGCCCGCTGCTGCCGCCGCCCACGGGCGTGCCGCGCCCGGTCGGCGGACTGCAGCCAGGTCTCCCGGTAGGCGGCAGGCCGCCGGTGCCCCCTACGGTGCCGCCTCCGGTGCAGCCTCCGGTACCGCCTCCGCTGCCGCCGGGGCCTGGGCGCGCCGGGGGACACCGGGCCGAGGGCCTGCCCCGGCCCAAGCTCGACCGCGGCATCGGCCGGACCATCCTGATCCTCGCCGTCACCTTGGCGGCCATGGCGGCCGTCGGCATCGTGATCCTCGCCGCGGCCCTGAGCACGGGCAGCACCGGCGGCAGTGTGCTCACGCTGGTGCTGGCGGCGATCCCGGTGCCGTTCCTCGTCGGCGCGTACCTGTGGCTCGACCGCTACGAGCCCGAGCCGCTCCGGTTCCTCGTCACGGCACTGGTGTGGGGCGCCCTCTTGGCGGTGCTGATCGCCGGTGGTGTCGAGTACGCCGCGGAGGTGTGGTTCGACGCCGCCGAGCGGACCCTGGTGGTCGGGGTCGCGCCGCTCATCGAGGAGTTCGCCAAGGGCCTGATCGTCGTCTTCGTGCTGCTCGCGCGCAGGAGGGTGGTGACCGGGATCGTCGACGGGCTGATCTACGCGGGGCTGTCCGCCGTCGGCTTCGCCTTCACCGAGAACGTCCTCTACTACTCCGGCGCCTACTCCGGCTCGCTCGACCCGTCGATCGAGGGGGCCGGCGGCGCGACCGGGCTGTTCATCGTGCGGGGTGTCTTCAGTCCGTTCGCGCACCCGCTGTTCACCTCCGCCATCGGCATCGGCATGGCGGTCGCGGTCACGACGAGGCGTCGCTGGCTGCGGTGGAGCGCGCCGCTGCTCGGCTACGCGGGCGCCGTGTGCCTGCACGCTGCCTGGAACGGCTCGGCCTTCCTCTACGGGCCCAAGGAGTTCCTGCTCACCTACGTCGCCGCGATGCTGCCGTTGCTCGGCGCCGGGATCGGGCTGGCCGCGTGGGCGCGCGTGCGGGAGGGCCGGGTGCTCTCCCGGGCGCTGTCCGACGCCGCGGGCCGCGGCTGGCTGCACCCTGCCGAGATCCACTGGCTGGTCCGGTTCGGTGATCGTGCGGCCGCCCGCCGCTTCGCCCGCCGGGTGGCCGGCCCGCACGCGGCGACGGCGCTGCGGGCGTACCAGCAGGCGGCCACCGAGATGGCGTTCATGCACGACAGGGTGCTGCGCGGCACGGCCCCAGCCGACGGCGTCCAGCGGGTGCACGCGCACCTGGAGCGGATGCAGAGCTGGCGGCCCTTCGTGGTGATGCCGCCGGTGTCCTGGTCTGCCCCCGTCGGCGGGCCCGCGCCCGGGCCGCAACCGGGGGCTCCATCTGCGCCGCCCGGTCCGGGGTGAGACCGTCGGACGTCCCCCGTCTCCAGACGGCGTGGCATTAGGGTTTGTACGCGGGTCGGCGGAGACCCGGACCCGTCCGGTGAGGGAGGACTGCGCGGTGCCCGAGTCGCGTGCGTTCGCCGATCTGGTCAGCGCGCTGATCCGACTCCGGCAGAGCCTCGACGACGTCTCGCTCCCGCTCGCCTCCGAAGGGGCCGACCAGGCCCGTGAGGCTCGCACCAAGATGGTCTCCCAGCTCGAGGACTACGTCCTGCCGCGGCTGCTCCAGATCGACGCCCCGCTGCTTGCGGTGGTCGGGGGGTCGACCGGGGCGGGCAAGTCCACGCTGGTCAACTCCCTGGTCGGCGCCGAGGTCACCCCGACCGGGGTCCTGCGGCCCACCACCCGGGCGCCGGTGCTCGTCCACCACCCGCGCGACGCGTTCTGGTTTCAGGCCGACCGCATCCTGCCCGACCTGCCGCGCACGACCGGTGGTCTCGACGACGGCCCGAGCCTGCGTCTCGTCGCCGCCGAGGGCGTTCCGGAGGGGCTCGCCCTGCTCGACGCGCCCGACGTCGACTCGGTCGACCGGGCCAACCGCGACCTGGCCGAGGAGCTGCTGGCGGCCGCCGACCTGTGGATCTTCGTGACCTCTGCCGCGCGCTACGCCGACCAGGTGCCGTGGCAGGTGCTCGCCGACGCTGCCCGACGCTCGACGGCGGTGGCGGTGGTGCTGGACCGTACGGCGCCCGAGCACGTCGGTGAGGTGCGTGGCCACCTGGCCCGGATGCTCACCGCCCGCGGCCTGAAGGACTCGCCGTTGTTCGACGTGGCCGAGTCCGAGCTGCGCGACGGCCTGCTGCCGGCCGCAGCGGTCGCTCCCGTACGCGCCTGGCTGGTCGAGCTCGCCTCCGACCCGGCGGTGCGCGGCACCGTCGTGGAGCGCAGCCTGCTCGGCACCCTGCGCAACCTGGTCTACGCCGCCCACCAGGTGGCCGATGCGGTGGCCGTGCAGGCCGACGCGGCCGCCCGGCTGCGCTCCGACGTGGAGACGGTGTACGCGGGCGCCATCATGACCATCGCCGACGACCTCGACGACGGTGCGCTGCTGCGGGGCCCGGTGCTCACCCGCTGGCGCGAGCTGGTCGCCACCGGCGACCCCGAGCGCTGGGCAGAGGGACGCGGCGTCGGGCTGCGCGACCGGCTGTCGTCGGTGGTGCGCAGCCGTACCCGCTCGGCGGTGCGGTTGGAGGAAGCCGTGGTCGACGCGGTCGCCGCGGCGCTCGTCGAAGGGGCCACCCGGGCTGCCGAGGAGGTGTTCGGGCGCTGGCGCGAGGGCTCGCCGGGCCTGGTCCCCGATGCCGACGGGGCGGTCGCCCGCGCCCGTGCCACCCGTGGCCTGCGCAGCAGGGCCAGCCAGCAGGCGGCACAGTGGCAGGAGAACGTCATCGCCGAGGTCCGCACGGCCCTCGCTGCCAGCGACGCCGACGCCGAGCGGGAGGCCGGGCTGGCCGTCATGGTCCAGGTGCTCGCACTGGCGGGCCACGTCTCGCCCGACCCGACAGCCGTCGACGACGGTGACCCCTCCGCGGCCCGGGCGCGAGTGACGGCGGAGGTACGCGACCTGCTGCAGCGCTCGCTCGACACCGACCCCTCGCGGCTGGTGGCCCGGGTGGCCGTCGACCTGCGGGCCCGTGCCACCGAGGTGCTGGCGGGCGAGCGGTCCAGTCGGCTGGCGGGGGTCGAGTCACTCGGCAGCGGCAACGACCAGGTCGAGCGCATCCGTGAGGCCGCCCGGACCGTCGACGACATGCGCCCCTCGGGTGGGTCCTCGTGAGCGCCGACCCGAGGCCCGGCGCAGACGCGGACCCCGACGAGGTCGCCGTCACCGGCGGCTCCCGGCACCGCGGGGTGTCCGCGGACCTCGACGCTGACGCCGATGCGGCCGTCACGATGCTGGCGGCCCTGCAGGAGGCCGCCCAGGCCGGAGCGGGCCGGCTCGACGAGCAGGTGCTCGCGGACGCCACCGGCGTCACGGAGCAGGCGAGGGACAGGCTGCGGCTGTCCGCGGCGCACACCATCGTCGCGCTTGCCGGAGCGACGGGCTCCGGCAAGTCGTCGCTGTTCAACGCTCTTACCGGTCTGGACCTCGCGGCGGTGGGGGTCAAGCGCCCCACGACGTCGTGGGCGACGGCGTGCGCCTGGGACCCGACGGGAGCCGCCGACCTGCTCAGCTGGCTCGGCGTGCCGGCGCGCCACCAGGTGTCGCGGCTGTCGATGCTCGACGCATCGCCGGAGGACTCCGAGCTGGAGGGGCTGGTGCTGCTCGACCTCCCCGACCACGACTCGACCGAGGTGTCGCACCACCTCGAGGTCAACCGGCTGGTCCGCTACGCCGACCTGATCGTCTGGGTGCTCGACCCGCAGAAGTACGCCGACGCGGCGTTGCACGAGCGGTACCTGCGTCCCTACTCGAGCCACGCCGACGTCATGTTCGCGGTGCTGAACCAGGTCGACCGGCTCGACGACGCGGAGGTCGAGAACGCGCTGGCAGACGTGCGCCGGCTGCTGGCCGCCGACGGGTTGCCAGGCATCGCCGTGCTCGCCACGTCCACCGTCCGCGGCGACGGGATGCCCGAGCTGCGCCGGGCGCTCATCGGCCGGCTGCAGGCCAAGGAGGCCGCCCGGGTCCGCGTGGTGGCCGACGTCGCGGCGGCCGCGGGACGACTGGCAGAACACGGCGGCGCCGAGCCGGCCGCCGGCGCTCAGCCGGAGGTCCGCGAGGCGTCGCGTGCCGAGCTGGTCGATGCCGTCACCGTGGCGGCCGGACTGGACGTGGGCGCGGGAGCGACCGAGCGCGAGGCGGCGAGGCGGGCGCGCCGGGCCGCGGGGTGGCCGCCGGGCGCGATGCTCGGCCCCGGGGGCCGGCGCGCCGGCACGGGACCGGTGGCGGTCGACGAGAGCCTGGTCGACCGCGCTCTGCGCGACCACGTGGACCGGGTCGGCGCGGGACTGGGCGACCCCTGGCTCGCGTCGGTGCGTACGACCGCCGAGGCCGGACGGCCCGCACTGGTCGAGGCGCTGGGCGCGGTCTCGCGGTCGGTCGCCGCGTCGGTCGCTCCACCGGTCTGGGCCCGGTTGCTCGGGGTGCTGCAGGTGCTGCTGGTCCTCGGGGCGCTGGCCGCGGTGGGCTGGCAGCTAGCCGGTGAACCGCCCGACGTCGCCGGACAGCCGGGCGGCTCTGCGCTGGCGATCGCCGCGGGCGGGCTGGCCCTGCTCCTGGCCCCCATCGGCGGGTGGATGGCCGCGCGCGGCGCGCGGGCTCGGGTACGTCGCGACGCCGCCACCACCCGGGACCGAGTCGCGGCCGCCCTCGACGAAGCCGTCCTGGGGCCGGTGGACGCCGAGCTGGCCGCGCACGGCGCGTGGTGCCGCGCGCTCGCCGAGGCCCGCCGGGTCTGAGCCCGTCCACAGCGGCCCTTCCACAGCAGTGGGCCCTCGACCCGTCGTCCACAGCCCGTCGCCCTGCGGCCGCCGGCTGCCCTCCCGCCGGTGCACGCTGGGTCGACCGGCAGCGGAGGCGAGGAGGACGGGATGTACGACGCGATGGTCACGATCGGGGGCTACGTGGGAACCGACGTGGACTTCCTGGACAACGGCAGCGGCGCGCTCGCGGTGTTCCGGCTCGGGTCGACCCCGCGCTGGTACGACCGCTCCAGCGGGTCGTGGCGCGACCAGGAGACCGTGTGGTTGTCGGTGAAGGCCTGGCGCGGGCTGGCCCACAACGTCAAGGCATCGGTGCGCAAGGGTGAGCCGGTGATCGTCACCGGGCGGCTCCGAGCCTCGCGGTGGAAGGACGACGACGGCCAGGAGCAGACCCGTACGCACATCGACGCGGTCGCCGTGGGCCACGACCTCAACCGAGGCACCACCGCGTACCGCAAGGCGGAGCGGGCGGCCCCGCGCGACGACGCCGCCGACCAGGAGGCGATGCTGCGCCGGGTGGAGTCCGCGGAGGCGTCGCCCGACCCCGCGGTGAGCATCGGTGCCGCCTGACGACTGCCCGGCGGCACCGCCTAGGCTCGGTGACCATGCCGGAATTCGTCTTCTCCATGCGCGGTGTGCGCAAGCGACTGGGTGACAAGGTCGTCCTGGACAACGTCACGCTGTCGTTCCTGCACGGCGCCAAGATCGGCGTCGTCGGACCCAACGGCACCGGCAAGTCGACCCTGCTGAAGCTGATGGCGGGCATCGAGCAGCCCAACAACGGCGATGCTCTGCGCGATCCGGAGGCCACCGTCGGGATCCTGCTGCAGGAGCCCCCGCTCACCGAGGGCGCCACCGTGCTCGACAACGTGCAGGAGGCCGTGGCCGACACGCTGGTCAAGAAGGCACGCTACGACCAGATCTCCGAGCAGCTCGCCGACCCCGACGCCGACTACGACGCGCTGCTGGGCGAGATGGGCGAGCTGCAGACCGACCTCGACCACGCGAACGCGTGGGACATGGATTCCCGGCTCGAGCAGGCGATGGACGCCCTGCGATGCCCGCCGCCAGATTCCTCGGTGGACCACCTCAGTGGCGGCGAGCGGCGCCGGGTCGCCCTGTGCAAGCTGCTGCTGCAGCAGCCCGACCTGCTGCTGCTCGACGAGCCCACCAACCACCTCGACGCCGAGAGCGTGCAGTGGCTCGAGCAGCACCTGGCCACCTACCCGGGCGCCGTGCTCGCGGTCACCCACGACCGGTACTTCCTCGACAACGTCGCCCAGTGGATCCTCGAGATCGACCGCGGTCGCACCTACCCCTACGAGGGCAACTACTCGACCTACCTCGAGACCAAGCAGCAGCGGCTGGTGGTCGAGGGACGCAAGGACGCCAAGCGCCAGCGCATCATCGAGCAGGAGCTGGCCTGGGTGCGCTCGAACCCCAAGGCCCGCCAGGCCAAGAACCGGGCCCGGTTGCAGCGCTACGAGGAGCTGGCCACCGAGGCCGAGCGGTCCCGCAAGCTCGACTTCGAGGAGATCAACATCCCGCCCGGCCCACGTCTCGGTGACGTCGTGCTGGAGTCCGACAAGCTGGTCAAGGGCTTCGGCGACCGTCGGCTGTTCGACGGTCTGTCGTTCTCGCTGCCGCGGGCCGGCATCATCGGCGTCGTCGGACCCAACGGCGTAGGCAAGTCGACGCTCTTCCGGATGATCGTCGGTGAGGAGAAGCCCGACGACGGCTCACTCACCCTGGGCAGCACCGTCAAGGTGTCCTACGTCGACCAGGGACGCGGTGGGCTCGACCCGAGCAAGAGCGTCTGGGAGACCGTCTCCGACGGCCTCGACCACATCAAGGTGGCGAGCTTCGAGATGCCGAGCCGGGCCTACGTCGCGTCGTTCGGGTTCAAGGGCGCCGACCAGCAGAAGCGGGCCGGCGTGCTGTCCGGAGGCGAGCGCAACCGGCTCAATCTGGCGCTCACCCTGAAGATGGGCGGCAACCTGCTGCTGCTCGACGAGCCCACCAACGACCTCGACGTCGAGACGCTGCAGTCCCTGGAAGACGCACTGCTCGAGTTCCCCGGGTGCGCGGTGGTGGTCTCCCACGACCGCTGGTTCCTCGACCGGGTGGTGACCCACATCCTGGCGTGGGAGGGCGACGCGTCCGACTCGTCCCGCTGGTTCTGGTTCGAGGGCAACTTCGCCGACTACGAGGCGAACAAGGTCGATCGCATGGGCGCCGAGGCGGCCCGGCCGCACCGGGTCACGTACCGGCGGCTGACCCGCGACTGACCGCTGCTGCGCTGCCGGCCGGCTGCTCGCCCGTCAGGGGGAGTCGGCCACTGCTCGGGTGCTGGCGCCGAAGACGCGGCCCATCGCCGCGAAGTCGTCCGGGTCGGCCGGGTCGACGAGGTAGTGGCGGACCCCCTCGACGTGGGTCCGGGCCGCGTCGGCCAGCAGCGCGAACCCGCTGTCGGTGAGCAGGGCGATGACCCCGCGGCCGTCGGTGGGGCACGCGGAACGGGTCACCAGCCCAGCCGCTTCCAGCCGGGCGACGGTGTGGGTGACGCGGCTGCGGGAGTGCGACACCGAGCTGGCGAGCTCGGCCATCCGCAACCGACGGTCCGGCGCCTCCGAGAGCCGGACCAGGATCTCGTACTCGGGGAGCGAGAGGCCGTGCTCCTCGCGGAGGTCGCGGTCGAGACGGTCGAAGAGACGGGTGGTTCCCAGGAGAAAGGCGCGCCAGTCACGCTGCTGGGACGCGTCCAGCCAGCGGGTGCGCGTCGTGCTGTTCGGCATGCGGACAGTCTACGCGCTGGATAGTTGATTGTTTAACCACTCAGACGTACAGTCGGAGATGTTCACTTGAACACTCAACTACCTGAGGAGATACCTCCATGACCACCACCGTCACCGAGGTCCCCGGCCTGGTCGCCGGCACCTGGACCATCGACCCCACCCACACCGAGGTCGCCTTCACCGTGCGGCACCTGATGAGCAAGGTGCGGGGCACCTTCAAGGAGTTCGAGGGCAGCATCGAGGTCGCAGACGACCTGCTCGCCTCGTCCGCGCAGGCCACCGTCCAGCTGGCGTCGGTCGAGACAGGCACCCAGCAGCGTGACGACCACCTGCGCTCCAGCGACTTCTTCGACGCCAGCACGCAGCCGACCATGACCTACCGCTCGGCCTCGCTCCGTCCCGACGGCGAGGGCTTCGTAGCCGTCGGCGAGCTGACGGTCAAGGGCGTCAACCGGCCGGTCGAGCTGGCCGTCGAGCTGCTCGGCGTGGGCACCGACGCCTACGGCAACGAGCGGATCGGCCTGGAGGCGACCGGTCAGATCAGCCGCAAGGAGTTCGGCATCGACTTCAACATCCCGCTCGAGGGCGGCAAGCTGCTGATCGGCGACGCGGTCACCATCACGCTGACCGTGCAGGCGGTCCGCCAGGCCGCCTGACGCCGGGGGCCGGGGTGGCGGTGGCGGCTCAGCCGAGTCGCTCGAGCACCATCGCCATCCCCTGGCCGCCCCCGACGCACATGGTGACCAGGCCGATCTGCTTGTCGTGCCACTGCAGCGAGTTGATCATCGTGGCCTGCAACCGGGCGCCGGTCATGCCGAACGGGTGCCCGACGGCGATCGCTCCGCCGTTGACGTTGAGCCGGTCGAGATCGATCCCGAGGTCGGTGTACGAGGGCACCACCTGCGCCGCGAACGCCTCGTTGATCTCCACCAGGTCGATGTCGTCGATGCCCATGCCGGCCCGTGCCAGTGCCTGGCGGGACGCCTCCACCGGACCGAGGCCCATGATCTCCGGCGACAAGGCGGACACCCCGGTGGACACGATCCGGGCCAGCGGGGTGACGCCCAGCTCGGCGGCCCGGGTGTCCGACATCACCACGACCGCCGCGGCGCCGTCGTTGAGGGCACAGCAGTTGCCGGCCGTGACCACTCCGTCGGGGCGGAACACCGGCTTCAGCTGAGACACCGCCTCGTACGTCACGCCGGCCCGGGGGCCGTCATCGCGGCTCACCAGGTCGCCCGCCGGCGTGGTGACCGGGGTGATCTCGCGCTCCCAGAAGCCGTCGGCTATCGCCTTCTCGGCGAGGTTCTGGCTGCGTACGCCGAACTCGTCCAGCTCGCGGCGGGACAGCCCGCGCAGCTGGGCGACGTTCTCGGCCGTCTGCCCCATCGCCATGTAGACGTCGGGGACCGCAGCGCCCTCGCGCGGGTCGGCCCAGGTCTCGGCCGCGCCCAGGGCGCGCTGCTGCGTACGCTCGCGGGCCTCGTCGAAGGCCGGGTTCGTCGTGTCCGGCTGCCCGTCGGAGCTGCCCTTGACGAAGCGCGAGACGCACTCGACCCCCGCGGAGACGAAGACGTCGCCCTCCCCGGCCTTGATCGCGTGGAACGCCATCCGGCTGGTCTGCAGGCTGGACGAGCAGTAGCGGGTGACGGTCGCGCCCGGCAGCCGGTCGTGGCCGAGCAGGACGGCGACCACCCGGGCCATGTTGTAGCCCTGCTCGCCGCCGGGCAGGCCGCACCCGAGGTAGAGGTCGTCGATGTCGCCGGGGTCCAGCTCGGGGACCTTGTCCAGCGCCGCCTGCACGATCGTCGCCGCCAAGTCGTCCGGCCGTACATCGACCAGCGACCCCTTGCCCGCCCGCCCGATCGGCGACCTCGTCGCCGCCACCACCACTGCCTCCGCCATCCCACTCCTCCAGCCGTCTCCGGGTTTCCCAAGTTCGCTTGGGAAACCGAAGGTTCCACCGCGTTATAACACCGGGGAACCTTCGGTTTCCCGGGTGGGCTTGGGAAACCCTTGCCGCGTCCCGGCAGGATGGGGCGCATGGGCAGGCACGTGGTCGACCTCAAGCCGCGCTGGGCCGACATGGATGCGTACGGGCACGTCAACAACGTGACCTGGCTGGAGTACCTCCAGGAGGCTCGGGTGGACATGTTCCACGCGCACACCGCGGAGCCCGGTGGCGGGCTGCTGGTCGAGGGCGTCGTGGTCGCGCGGGCCCTGATCGACTACAAACGGCCGCTGGTGTTCCGCCCGGAGCCGGTGCGGATCGAGATGTGGGTGTCGGCCGTGCGCTCCGCGTCCTTCACCCTCGACTACGTGGCGCTCGACCGGGGCGACGACGGGTCGGACACCGTCTACATCACCGGCCAGACCGTCCTGGTGCCGGTCACGCTGGACGACGGCCGGCCGCGCCGGCTGCGTCCGCAGGAGCGCGAGGTCCTGGCCGCGCTGGGCGACGACTGAGCTACTGCAGCGGCAGGGCGCGTACGTCGTCGTCCTGGGTGTTGACCATCATCAGCGACGCCCGGTCGATGTAGTCCCAGAACTGCCGGTCGAGGGCCGGCGACAGCGCCACCTCGTCGAGTCCCGCCCGGAAGTGTGTCAGCCAGTGCTCGCGCGCCTCGTGGGTCACCGCGAACGGCGCGTGCCGCATCCGCAGCCGCGGGTGGCCGCGCTCCTGGGAGTAGGTCGTCGGGCCGCCCCAGTACTGGATCAGGAACTTGCAGAACCGGTCCTCGGCCGGGGCGAGGTCCTCCTCGGGGTAGATCGCCCGCAAGAACGGGTCACTGCGCACGCCCTGGTAGAAGCGGTGCACGATCCGCTCGATCGTCTCGGCGCCGCCGATCGCGTCGTAGAAGGTCTGCTCGCCCTCGCCCGCAGCCATGCCCCCATCCTGCCGGGCCGGGCAAGCCGTCAGTCGGACAGGTCGGCGTGCGGGTCGGCGGCGCGGCGCTCGGCCGCTCGCGCGATGTTGCGCTGCATGCCGCCGAACACGATCCCGTGGAACGGATAGACCGACCACCAGTACGCCCGGCCGCGGACTCCCCGCGGGTGGAACAGCGCGCGTTGCCGGAACGTGGTCGTCCCGCCCTCGTCCGACCCGACCTCCAGCTCGAGCCAGGCCAGGCCCGGCACCCGCATCTCCGCGCGCAGCCGCATGAACCGGCCCTGCTCGATCTCCTCCACCCGCCACCAGTCCAGCGGGTCGCCGACCACTAGGTCGCGCGGGTTCCGCCGGCCACGCCGCAGCCCCGGGCCCCCGCTGAAGCGGTCGATCCAACCCCGCACCCGCCAGGCCAGCCCGAAGGAGTACCAGCCGTTGTCGCCGCCGATCTCCTCGATCACCCGCCACAACGCCTCGGGAGGGGCGTCGACCTCCACCGAGCGGACGTCGGTGTAGAGGTCGCCGCCGGCCCAGTCGGGATCGGACGGCAACGGCTCGCTCGGCGCCCCCGCGGTGCTGGCCGACGACCAGCTGGTCGGCACCTGCAGGTCCTGGATCTTGGTGAGGGCGAGCTCGACCGCGCGGTCGAACCCGATCAGGCCGTCGGGCGGGTCGGGAACGTACTGCGCGATGTCGTGCTCGGTCACCACCGACGTGTGCTTGACCGACTCGACCAGCGGCCGGGCCAGCGCGCTCGGGACCGGCGTGACGAGACCGACCCACAGGCTGGACAGCCCCGGCGTCAGCACCGGCACCCGCACCATCCGTCGCGGCGGCAGGCCGGTGACGGCGGCGTAGCGCAGCATCATGTCCTTGTACGACAAGACGTCTGGCCCGCCGACGTCGAACGCCCGGTTGACGTCAGCCGGGAGGGTCGCGCACCCGACCAGGTAGCGCAGCACGTCGCGGATCGCGATCGGCTGTAGCCGGCTGTGCACCCACTTAGGCGTGATCATCACCGGCAGCCGCTCGGTCAGGTGGCGCAGCATCTCGAAGCTGGCCGAGCCCGAGCCGATGACGACGGCGGCCTGCAGCACGGCGGTCGGCACTCCGGACTCGAGCAGCACCTCGCCCACCCGCTTGCGGGAGGCCATGTGGGTGCTCAGCTCCTCGCCCTCGGGCGCCAGCCCGCCCAGGTAGGCGATCCGGCCCACGCCGGCCTCGGCGGCCGCGTCGGCGAACGTCTGCGCGATCTGCTCCTCGGTACGCGCGAAGTCCTTGCCGCTGCCGATGGAGTGCAGCAGGTAGTAGGCGACGTCCACCCCGTCCAGCGCAGCCCGCACGGCGTCGGCGTCGGTGGCGTCGGCAACCGCCACCTCGACGTCGCCGGCCCAGTTGCGACCGGTGATCCGTCGCTCATCGCGCACCATCACCCGGACCCGGTGCCCGGCGGCGAGCAGCTCGGGGACCAGGCGCCCCCCCACGTAGCCGGTGGCGCCGGTCACCAGGCAGAGCTGCGACGAGGTCATGCCTGAGTGTCGCCTGACTCCTTGTCGTCCGCGCGCTCGGCGTCGGCGTCGGGCTGCTTGGGTGCCCTGGCGGTGTCGCCCGTGGTGTCGCCCATGGCGTCGCCGTTGCGCATCCACACCACCCGCTGGGCGAACGGGATCTCGATGTGCAGCGCGTCGAAGCGGTCCTTGATCCGCTCGCGCAGCTCGCGGGCGACCACCCACTGCTTGAGCGGCGCCGTCTTGAGCACGACCCGCACGACGACGGCGTCGGCCTCCCACCGCTCGACGCCCCAGACCTCCGGCTCCTCGAGGATCTCGTCGGCGTACTCCGGGTCCTCGTAGAGGTCGTGCGCGGTCTCCTTGAGGACCGCGCGGATCCGGGTCAGGTCCTCGCCGTACGCGACCGGGATGTCCAGCACGGTGCGGGACCAGTTCTGGCTCTGGTTGCCGACCCGCATGATCTCGCCGTTGCGGACGTACCAGACGGTGCCGTTGACGTCGCGGAGCCGGGTGACCCGCAGACCCACGGCCTCGACGCTGCCGACCGCTTCACCGAGGTCGACGACGTCGCCGACGCCGTACTGGTCCTCGAGGATCATGAAGACGCCGGACAGGAAGTCGGCGACCAGGCTCTGCGCGCCGAACCCCAGCGCGACGCCGAGGATGCCCGCGCTCGCGATCAGTGGGGCGATGTCGTAGCCCAGCTCCGAGATCGCCATGAAGCCGATGACCGTGAAGACGATGCCGGTGGTGATGCTCTTCAGCAGCGAGCCCATGGTGCGCGCGCGTTGCTCGCGCCGCTGCAGGCTGGGCGCGCTGCCGTCGAGCACCTTCTGCGCCTTGCCGCGCTGCAGGACCCCCGGCACGGTGCCCTCGGCCGCCTGGGTGGTGATGCGCTCGATGACCCGGTGCAGCAGCCAGCGGACGACGAAGCCGACCAGGATCAACCCGGCGATGGCCGCCGGGGTCGCGACCAGCAGGTCGACCCAGTCGGCAGCGGTCTCGCTGTGAGTGACCTCCTCGACCAGGGTGCACAGCTGTTCGCCGTCGGTGCAGGAGGCGGCGGGCAGGCTGACGGTCACGGCTGTCCTCTCGCGATGTCTGGGTGCGGCGCGCACGGCGCCGGTGGATGGGGCGTAAGCCAACGACCGTAGAAGAGACGTGCCGCCGACCCCAAGCCAGCACGCGGGCACGTGTCGGGACTCACGTCCCTCGCGGCCAGGCTCAGCCGTGCGCGCGGGTGAACGGCGTGCCCGGGTGCGGCCAGCGACCGTCGACGACGTACGCCTGCTCCACCTGTGCCGCGAGCGCGAACAGCCGGTGGTCCTCGGCAGGACGACCGCCCAGCATCACACCCACCGGCAGGCTGGGCCGGTCGTCGGTGGCCTCGGTCCAGTGCAGCGGCAGAGACACCGCCGGCATGCCGGTGAGGTTCCACGCGGCGGTGAACGGTGTGAAGCGCTTCTGGTTCTCGAAGTCGCGCTCGGGGTCGTCATCGTCGCGGATCCCGCCGATCAGTGCGGGGAGCTGACCGAGCGTCGGCGTCAGCACCGCGTCGTAGCCCGCGAGCTCGCGCAGCACCCGCGCGGCCGCCTGGCGCAGGCCGACCAGGGCGCCCAGCACCGTGGGTCCGCTCGCCGCCGCGCCGCGCCCACGCAGCCAGCGGGTGAGCGGGCGCAGCCCCGCCTCCTGCTCCGGCGCGAGCGGCCAGGAGGCGGTGCCCGCGGCCCACACCAGCTCGAAAAGCTCGAGGGTGCGGGGAGGCAGCGCGATCTCGATGTCGATCACCTCGTGGCCTAGCTCGTCCAGCAGGGTTCCGGCGCGCTCGTACCCGGCCAGCACCTCGGGCTCGACCGCGGCCTCGCTGATCAGCGGGGTGGCGAAGCGGGCGATGCGGAGCCGGTCGACGGGCCGGTCGCACCAGCCGAGGTAGGTCTCGTCCGGTGGCAGCGGCGGTGCCCAGGTCGGGTCGCCCACCGCGGGTCCGGCCATCGCGTCGAGCATCGCGGCGGCGTCGCGCACGGTCGTCGCGAGCGGTCCGGCGGTCCCGAGCCCGCTGACGTCGCCGTACACGGGGCCGGTGCTGATCCGGCCACGGGTGGGCTTGAAGCCCACCAGTCCGCACACGCTGGCCGGGATCCGGATCGACCCGCCGCCGTCGGAGCCCTGCGCGACGGGCAGCAGCCCGGCAGCGACGGCCGCGCCCGCGCCACCCGACGAGCCGCCGGCCGAGCGGTCGAGGTCGTACGGCGTGCGCGCGGGCGGGGCGACCTCGGGCTCGGTATAGGGCGGAGCGCCCATCTCGGGGGTGTTGGTCTTGCCCAGGCTGATCATCCCGGCGGCCTCCATCCGGACCACCACCTCGTCAGAGACGTCGGGGACGGTGTCGCGCAGAACCGCGGAGCCGAAGGTCGTGCGTACGCCCGCCGTCTGGTTGAGGTCCTTGACCCCGGTGGGAACGCCGAGCAGCAGCGGCGCCCCGTCGGGGTGGCCGCGCAGCAGCTCGCCCGCGGCGTCGGCGGCGGCGCAGGCCCGGTCGCCGGTCACGGTGACGAAGGCCCCGACCGCGTCGGAGTGGGCGTCGATCCTGCCCAACAGGTGCTCGACGACCTCGCGTGGGTGGGTGTCGCCGCGCCGGTACGCGGCCGCCAGGTCGAGGGCGCACAACTCGTGCAGCTCGGGCATGGCGTTACCGTACGGCCATGCGTGTGACGTCTCCCGCGGCGCGAGCCGCGCACACCGTCAAGGCCGTCGCGGCGGCGTCCCTTCTGGCAACGGTCGCGGTGCTGGCCTCGGCGGCGCCGGCCGCCGCCGACACCCCGACCACCTGGGAGCCGCCGAGCGACATGTCGCTGCTGACGGCCCTGCTGGTGTTCGCGGGCGGCCCACTGGCGATCACGGTCGTGCTGGTGCTGCTGGTGATGGCACCCGCAGCGGTCAAAGGTGGCCGCCAGCAGACCGGGCACTCGCGGTGGAGCGAGCCGCACTGGTTCGGGGGACCCCCGCAGCTCTCGGCCGGCGGGTCCGACGACCGGGCGCTGCCGGCGGGATCGGACGCTGGCCAGGCTGCGGGCCAGGCTGCGGGCCAGGATGCGGTTCAGGGTGGTGGCGCCAGTGCCCGCTGGTGACCCCTTCACCCCCGACCAGCGCCGATCCATCGACAAGGCGCGAGCCCAGGCCGGCCGCGACGGCGGCTTCGACTTCCACGTCTACATCGGCCCGAGCGGCGACGACCCCCGGGCCACCGCCGTGCGGCAGCACGCCGGCCTGCCCGACGCCGCCCACGCCGTGCTCATCCTCGTCGACCCGGCCGGGCACGCGCTCGAGGTCGTGACCGGCACCGAGGTCGCGCGGGTGATCGACGACTCGGCCTGCGGCCTGGCGGCGCTCTCCATGCAGACCGCGTTCGCCGCCGGTGACCTCGTCGGCGGCATCGTCCGCGGCCTGCACCAGCTCGGCGACGCCTCCCGCCGCCCCGAGACCCTGCACACCGACCAGGCATAACCCCTGGGCCTGACGTCTCACGACAGTTTTCGGCGGATTGACCCTCCGAACGTCAGGGCCAGCGGGCTAAAGCGGAGGCTGTGGACGGGCGAAGCGGGAGCGCGGCCGACGCGCACACACTGTCCGGCCATGTGCGCCGACCAACCAGATCCCTCGCTCCAGCTGTCCGCCGCCCTCGTCGCAGCCAGCCGCACCGCTCGGGCGCGGCAAGCGGGTGTCTCGGCCTACGCCCTCACCCGGGCTGAATGGACTCACCCGGCGCACGGCGTCGTCCGCCCGCTTGGATCACATCTCGACCAGGCAGACGACTGGATCGGCGTGGCCCTGGCGCTTGCCGGGCCGCGGCACGCGATCGGCGGCTGGGCGTCTGGGCGACTACAGGGAGTGGTCCACGTCGACGGACTCCGGTTCGGGCAACAGACCCCGGTCCTCGTGCATTGCCTAGACGGGGCGCAGCTGCGCCGACGGCGGCAGATCAGGCCGAGCGAGTCGTGGGTGCACGACGACGAGCTGATCGCGCACGACACGGTCTCCCTGACGACGCTGGCGCGGGCGGCATTCGACGAGATCTGCGACGCGCGAAGGCTGGACGACGCGGTGATGGTCCTTGACTCCTTCGTGGCCCGGCTGCGCGGTGGTGCGTACACCACGCTGGCGGAGGTTGCAGCGGTCGTGTCGCGACACCACAAGCACCGCGGGATCGTCCAGGCGCGGTCAGCCCTCGAGCTCGCCTCGGAGAGGGCGCTTAGTCCGTGGGAGTCGCTGCTTCGCCTACGCGCGTGGGAGGTCGTGGATCCCGCCGATCTGCTGGTCAATGTCCCGGTGTTCTCCCGGCAGGGGGATTTGCTCGGCGTCCCCGATCTGCTCGACGTGTCCTGCGGACTGGTTCTGGAGTCCGACGGTGCGCAGCACCGCGACACGCAGACGCACGCCGAGGACAACCGACGCGAGGAGACGTTCGAGGACCACGACCTCGAGGTGGTTCGGTTCGGGGCCGTCGACCACCGGGACCCCGGCGACCTGCTCCGCCGCATTCGGGCTGGACGGCGGAGGGCACTCGCCCACCTCGACAGGTGCTGGACCGTCGACCCGCCAGCCTGGTGGCAGAACTCGTCGATGGCTACGGCCTGGGCGTGGCCCTGACGTTTCGCCGGCCGACAGGCTGAAATTCGTCGTGAGACGTCAGGCTCAAGGGGACTACTTTGCGTCGCGCGCCTGGGCGGCGAGCGCGCGCTCGAGGTCGGCCAGGCCCTCGCCCACCAGCCGGCGGGCGGCGGGGTTGGCGTCGGTGGTGTCCAGCCAGGCCCGGATCCGGTCCCGGGTCTGCTCGGTGACCAGCACCTGCGGGAAGAAGAAGCTGAGGACCAGCCCGGCCCGGTAGGTGCCCTTCGTCTCCCACACCTGGCCGGCGACGTCGAGGTAGCGGTCCACGTAGGGCTCGAGCAGCGCCTCCTGGCCCGGCTGCTGGAAGGCCCAGGCCATCTTGCGCTGGGTCTCGTTGGGTACGTCCTCGCGCACCACGACGTCGCGCCAGGCCTCCTCCTTGGCCTCGGCGAGCGGTCGCGCCGTACGAGCGGCGGCGGCTCGCTCCTGGCCGGAGATGGTGTGGTCGCTGTCCAGCTCGCGGGCGATCCGGTCGGCGTCGGCGGCGCCCTCGCGGGCCAGAGCAGAGATCAGCGACCACCGCAGGTCGGTGTCGACGTCCAGGCCGGCAATGCCGCCGGACCCGTCGAGCAGCCCCTCGAGCAGCGCCACGCCCGACGGCGTGTGGACCGCGTTCGCGAAGGCGCGGGCGAAGGCCAGCTGGTGGTCGCTGCCCGGCTCGGCGTCCTCGAGCAGCCCGCGCACACCGGTCTCCCACCGCTCGGCCAGCGCGTCGCGGTTGACCGGGTCGGAGTAGAGCGCCATCGCGTGCGCCGCCTGGTTGCACAGCGCCGCCACTGCCGTCAGATCCGACTCACGCCCCACGCCGCGCAGCACCAGTGCCACGAAGTCGCGGGCGGCCATCTCGGCGTCACGGGTCATGTCCCACGCGGCGCCCCAGCACAGCGCTCGCGCGAGCGAGTCGTCCAGGGTGTCGATGCCGGCCACCACGGTGGCCAGCGACTCGTCGTCGAGCCGGATCTTGGTGTACGTCAGGTCGTCGTCGTTGAGCAGCAGCAGGTCGGGTCGAGCCTCGCCGATCAGCTTGGCGACGTCGGTCGTGTCGCCCTCGACGTCGAGCTCGACCCGCCGGCGCCGTACCAACCGCCCGCGACCGTCGGCACCGTCGCCCTCGCGGTCGTACAGGCCGATCCCGATCCGGTGCCGCCGCAGCGTGGGGAACGCCGGCAGCGCGGTCTGCTCCACGGCGAACGCGGTGTACGTCCCGGAGTCGTCGACCTCGAAGACCGGCCGCATGGTGTTGACGCCGGCGGTCTGCAGCCACTCCTTGGCCCACGAGCCGAGGTCGCGACCCGACGTCTCCTCCAGCGCACGCAGCAGGTCGATCAGGTCGGTGTTGCCCCAGGCGTGCCGACGGAAGTACTCCTGCAGCCCGGCCAGGAACTCCTCCTCGCCGACCCAGGCCACCAGCTGCCGGAGCGCCGAGGCGCCCTTGGCGTAGGTGATGCCGTCGAAGTTGACCTCGACCGCCTCGAGGTCCTCGTTGTCCGCGGCGATCGGGTGGGTCGACGGCTGCTGGTCCTGCTTGTACGCCCAGTTCTTGCGACCGTTGGTGAAACCGGTCCACGCGTCGGTGTACTGCGTCGCCTGCTCGGAGCTGAAGTGCGCGGCCCACTCGGCGAACGACTCGTTGAGCCACAGGTCGTCCCACCACCGCATGGTGACCAGGTCGCCGAACCACATGTGCGCCATCTCGTGCAGGATCGTGTTGGCCCGGCCCTCGTACGCCGCATGGGTCTGCCGGCTGCGGAAGACGTACTCGTCGCGAAGGGTCACGCAGCCGGCGTTCTCCATCGCGCCCATGTTGTACTCCGGCACGAACAGCTGGTCGTACTTGCCGAACGGGTAGGGCATCGCGAAGGTCCGCTCGAAGAAGCCGAAGCCCTGCTTGGTGACCTCGAGGATCTCGTCGGAGTCGAGGTGCTGCTTGATCGACTGCCGGCAGTAGACGCCGAGCGGGATGTCGCCGTTGGGACCGGAGTAGAGGTCGCGCACCTCGTGGTACTCGCCGGCCACCAGCGCGGTGATGTACGTCGACAGTCGGCCGGTCGGCGCGAACCGCCACACCGCGATGCCGGGCCGTCCCTGGTCGGCGAGGTCGACCGGCTCCGGGGCAGCCGCGTTGGACACCACGGTCCAGTCGCTCGGCGCGGTCACCTGCAGCTCGAAGGTGGCCTTCAGGTCGGGCTGCTCGAAGGTCGTGTACATCCGGCGGGCGTCGGGCACCTCGAACTGGCTGTACAGGTAGACCCGCTTGTCCGCGGGGTCCACGAACCGGTGCAGCCCCTCGCCCACCCGGGAGAACGGCAGGTCGGCGACGACCCGCAGCTCGTTGGTCGCGTCCAGCCCGGACAGGGCGATCCGGCTGTCGGCGTAGACCTGCTCGGGGTCAAGAGCCTCGCCGTTGAGCACCAGCTCGGACACGGCGCCGTCGACCAAGTCGGCGAACGTCGTCGCGCCGGGCTCCGAGCACGAGAACCGCACCGTGGTCGTCGACGAGAAGTGCGTGTCCGACGGTGTGAGGTCGAGCTCCACGCGGTAGGAGTCGACGTCCAGCAGGCGGGCGCGCTCGAGCGCCTCGTCGCGGGTGAGGTTCTGACCGGGCATGGGGTGAATGGTCGCACGTGTCAGCACCCCTCGGTGAGCGTGCCTAGGCTGGCAGGAGACGATTGAAGGGCAAATCATCCACACCCGGCACCAGGGAGAACGCGTGAGCGAGACGCGACCGGATCGTCCGACGGCCGACATGTGGTTCGACCCGATCTGCCCGTGGGCATGGCTCACCTCGCGGTGGTTGCTCCAGGTCGAGACGGTGCGTGACATCCACATCGACTTCCACGTGATGAGCCTGGCCGTCCTGAACAAGGACCGGGACCTGCCCGACGACTACCGCCAGACGATGGACTTCGCCTGGGGGCCGGTACGGGTCTGCGTCGCCGCCGCCGAGCAGCACGGGGCTCAGGTGCTGCCCGACCTCTACACCGCGCTGGGCACCCGGTTCCACGTCCGCGACGAGCCGCGCGAGCGCGAGACGGTCGAGGCGGCGCTGCGCGACGTCGGCCTCCCGACGTCGCTGCTGGACGCGATGGACTCGACCGAGCACGACGAGGCGCTGGTGGCCTCGCACGAGGCGGGCATGGACCAGGTGGGCCTGGACGTGGGCACCCCGGTCGTGGCCTTCGAGGGAACCGCGTTCTTCGGGCCGGTGGTGACGCCGGCGCCCAAGGGTGAGGACGCCGGACGGCTGTGGGACGGCGTGCTTCTGGTGGCCGGCACCGATGGCTTCTTCGAGCTCAAGCGGACCCGCGACCGCAAGCCCGACTTCGGCTGATCACGCTGGCTGCTGGCAGGGTGTGCGCATGCGGGTGCACCTAGGGGCCGACCACGCAGGCTTCGAGCTCAAGAGCCGTCTGGTCGACTGGCTCACCGGCAACGGTTACGAGCCCGTCGACCACGGGGCGCCGACGTACGACCCCGCCGACGACTACCCCCCGTACTGCCTGCGGGCGGCGGAGGCCGTAGTCGCTGAGCCGGGGAGCCTGGGCGTCGTGCTCGGCGGGTCGGGCAACGGCGAGCAGATGGCGGCCAACAAGGTCGCCGGCATCCGGGCGGCTCTTGCGTGGGACGCCGACACCGCACGGCTCGCCCGCGAGCACAACGACGCGAACGTGTTGTCGCTCGGGGCCCGCGCGCTGACCGCCGAGCAGGCCGTGTCCCTGGTGTCGATCTTCTGCAAGACCCCGTTCAGCGGCGACGACCGGCACCGCCGCCGGATCGCGATGCTGACCGACTACGAGCGCTCGCGCCACTCGTGACCTCCTGCCCGGCGGCTGACTCCTGGCCCCGGGTGCCCACTACCCTCGGCGGGTGATCGGACGCAGATCGGGCGGCGCGAGCGCACGCCCGGTCCGCCTCACGGAACCCGGGGGACGCTTCGCGCTCCCCGTTCCTCGCTCCCAGGAGGAGCAGTCCTTCGTCCTGCTCGGACTGATCAGCCTCACCTTCGGCGCGATGGCCCTGTCGGTCGTCAAGGAGCAGTGGGTCCCGATCACGTCGTTCGCGATCCCGTTGCTGCTCGGCAGCCTGCTGCTCACCCTGCGCCCGTTCCTCGTCCTGCTGGTGATCCAGGCCGGTGCCGTCGCGGGCGTGCTCGGCGTCAACGGGGCGTCGGCCCCGCGAGTGTCCGTGGTCGTGACGCTCGCCCTGTCCGCGGTGATCATGACCGTCGCGGTCAGCCGCAACCGGCTCGGCCCGATGGGGGAGTCGATGCTGATCGACCTGCGCGACCGGCTCCGCTCGCAGAGCGAGCTGCCGGACCTGCCCGCCGACTGGTCGGCGCAAGCCGTGACGCGTTCGGCCGGAGGCGCCCAGTTCGCCGGTGACTTCGTGGTCGCGGCGAAGACCCACCGCGGCCAGGTGCTGGAGGTCGTCGTCGTCGACGTGTCCGGCAAGGGTCTCGCCGCCGGCACCCGGGCGCTCCTGCTGTCCGGTGCCTTCGGCGGTCTGCTCGGCGCCCTGCCCCCGGACACCTTCATGCAGGCCGCCAACGACTACCTGCTGCGGCAGGGATGGACCGAGGGTTTTGCGACCGCCGCGCACGTCGCGATCCGGTTGGACACCGGTGAGTTCCGGCTGCACACGGCGGGGCACCCGCCCGGGGTCCAGCTGCACGCGGGCTCGGGACGCTGGCGGGTCCTGGGATCGTCCGGCCCCGCGCTGGGGCTGATCGACGACGCGGACTTCGACTCCGTCGGCGGCGTGCTCGGCCACGGCGACGCGCTGATGGTGTTCACCGACGGGCTGGTGGAGACCCCGGAGCGCGACTACACCCTGGGCATCGACAAGCTCGTCGGTGAGGCCGAGCGGATGGTGCAGCAGGGCTTCAGCGACACCGCGACGCGGCTGCTCGACCGGCTCGACTACGGCGGCGACGACCGGGCCTTGCTGTTCCTGCACCGGCGCTGAGCCGGACGACGGGTGAGGCACGCCGGCCTCGTGCGGGTGCCACACTTCGCCCGCGAGATGCCGCGGATTGTGCGATTGCATGCGCTGATGGCGCAATTGGCGACATCTCGCGCGCCGGAATGGTTCCGGCGGGTCAGCCGGCACCGTGGAGGTCAGGCGGTCCGAGCAGGACGCGGCTGGCGCGGTAGCGGCCCTTCCCTGTGGCCGTGCAGGAAACGCTCGACCGCCTCCCGTTCCCGCCGCTCGACGGTGAGCTGGCGAAGGGCCGCGCGCGCGTTTCGGCGGGATCCCGCTGCGGTGACATGCCGGAGGGAACGGAGCATGGCGACCTCGGCGTGAGTACGGACTGGCTGGTGTTCCCCACGCTAGGGACGGGGCCGGGCACGGGTGTTGAGGTCGTGTGACGGCTCGGTGAACCTTTTGCGGACCCCGTCGGTCAGCAGGTGAGCCGGCGCAGCACGCCGCCGAGCCGGCGCTCGGGTTGCGGGCGAGCGAACAGATAGCCCTGGCCGTGCACCCACCCGTGGTCGCGGGCGCGGCGGAGCTGGTCCTCGGTCTCGACGCCCTCGACGACGCCGTACGCGCCCAGGCTGGTCACCAGCGTCGCGACGGTGGCCGTGATCCGGTCGCCGCCGCCGCCGTCGCCGAGCCGGGCGGTGAACGAGCGGTCCAGCTTGATGCCCGAGACCGGCGCCGACAGCAGCGAGCTCAGCGCGGAGTAGCCGGTGCCGAAGTCGTCCATGACCAGGTCCACACCCAGGTCGGCCACCCGCTGCATGTCGCGCAGGGACACTCCGAAGGCGTCCAGCACGTCGTTCTCGGTGATCTCGACGGCGAGTCGCGCCGCAGCGACCCCGGACGCCTCGAGCTCGGTCGCGATCACTCCGGCCAGGTCGGCTGCGCCGATCTGCTGCGGTGAGACGTTGACGAACACCCGCCAGTCGGCGTCGGGGTGCCGGGCCAGGAACGCGCACGCCTGCCGGATCACCAGCCGACCGAGCGGCACCATCAGGTGGGCGTCCTCGGCGACGGCGAGGAAGTCCGCGGGCAGCAACAGCCCGCGCTCGGGGTGGCGCCAGCGCACCAGTGCCTCGAACGCGATGACCTCGCGGGTGCGCAGCTCGACGATCGGCTGGTAGTGCAGCTCGAAGCTCTCGTCGTCGAGAGCGCGGCGGAGCTCGTTCTCGATCGAGAGCTCGGCCAACGCCTGCGAGCGCATCGCGGTGCTGAAGACCTCCCAGTGCGAGCGGCCTCCCTGCTTGGCCGCGTACAGCGCGGTGTCGGCGTCGCGCAGCAGCACCTCGGCGGTGCGTTCGTTGTCGCTGGTGGCCAGGCCCGCGCTGAACGAAGGCGTCAGCTCGACGCCGTCGATCTCGGTGGGCCACTCGACCGAGCCCTTGACCACGGTGAGCAGCGCGGTGGCCTCCTCCAGCGAGCGCACGGAGTCGAGCACGACCACGAACTCGTCGCCGCCCAGCCGCGCCAGCGTGTCGCCGGGCCGCAGCGCGTCGGTCATCCGGCTCGCCACCACCCGCAGCAGCTCGTCGCCGGCCTCGTGGCCGAGCGAGTCGTTGACGCGCTTGAAGTGGTCGAGGTCGCAGAAGGCCACGGCCACCAGCTCGTCGTCGTCGGCGTGCTGGCGCAGCGCCAGGTTGAGCCGGTCCAGCAGCAGGGTCCGGTTGGCGAGCCCGGTCAGCGGGTCGTACAGCGACCGTCGCGCGAGCTGTGCCTGCGCGGTGCGTACCTCGGAGATGTCCTCGATCTGACTGACGAAGTACGCCGGCTCGCCCTCCGGCGAGCGGACCAGCGTCACCGAGAGCCGGGTCCAGATCCCGGTCGCGTCGGGGCGGAGGTATCGCTTCTCCATCTGGTAGTGCGGGATGTCGCCCCGGATCAGGGACTCGACCAGGGTCACGTCGGCGGCGAGGTCGTCGGGGTGGGTCACGTCGTGGAAGCGCAGCCCCGCCAGCTCATCGCCCGTGCGGCCCAGGATCCGCTCCAGCTCGGCGTTCACCTGCAGGAACCCGCCGTCGAGGCCGACGAGCGCGATCCCGATCGGAGCGCGGTCGACGGTGAGCCGGAAACGCAGCTCGCTCTCGGCCAGCTGCTGGCGCTGCACCACCTGCTCGCTGACGTCGACGATGGTGACGACGGCGGCGGGCCCGGAGGCGCACGCCGCGGTGAGCGGCGCAGGGCCGGTCGGGAGGGGGAGCGCGCGGACGCTGAGGAAGGACTGTGCACCGTCGGGGTGGCTGACGGCGAGCAGTGCCTGCTGCACGCGGCCGGTGCGCACCGCACGAATGGCAGGCGCCTGCTGCGGGTCGTACGCACGGCCGTCGGCGAGGGTCGCCTCCCAGCCCGGGTCGGGAGGACAGGTGCCCATCAGCTGGTCGGCCGACAGGCCCAGCAACCGGTACGCGGCGGGGTTGGCCTCCAGCACCATGCCGTCGGCGTCGCACAGGACGATGCCGTCGTGCAGCAGCTCGACCACGTGTGCGGCCAGCGCTGGTGAGGGCAGCGCGACAAGGGGCGCGGCCGGTGGCTCCGACGCCCTGACCCTCGGGGCGCGTGTGTGCACGGGGACCCTGTCGCTTGCTGGGACGGACGATCCCACCGTGTAGGGGACGGCCCGGCACCGCAATCGTGTGCCGACGTTCCTGCCCGAGCAACCCGGTGGGTCGCCTGAACGGGTGAGCCGCACCTGACCGTTCAGCCGAGCCCGGGCGCAGGCATGATGCGCCGGTGGGCAGCGAACGGACGGACGGCTCGGCCACCGACCGGTGGGGCATCGACACCCGCTGGGTGGACGCCCACGAGCAGTCGCGGGAGGTCGCGCCCGAGACGCTGGAGGTGCTCCGTCAGCGCATCGGCCGGCCGCCCGACGACCTCGATCGCTGGGCCCCGGTGGTCGCCCGCCCGGGTGCCGCGCTGACGGTCCAGATCTCGCTCCCGGCGGAGGTCGAGTGCGAGGACGGCACGGCGCGCCGGGTCACCGACGCGTGGCTGCCGGCGGACTTCCCGCTCGGCTACCACCAGCTGCGCGGCGCCGACGGGGTGCAGCGCCGGCTGATCGTGTCGCCCGGGCGGTGCCACCTGCCAGCGGGATGGCGGGCGTGGGGGATGGCGGTCCAGCTGTACGCGGCCCGCTCATCGCGGAGCTGGGGGATCGGAGACCTCGGTGACCTGCGGGCGGTGCGCTCGTGGGTGCAGGGGCTCGGCGCCGGCTTCGTCATGGTCAACCCGCTGCACGCGGTCGCGCCGACGCTGCCGCAGGAACCGAGCCCGTACCTCCCGGCGACCCGACGCTGGCGCAACCCGCTCTACCTGCGGGTCGAGCACGTCCCCGGTGCCGACCGCGTCGAGCTGGCCGATGCGTCCGCCGCCGGACGCGCGCTGTCGGAACGGCCGCTGATCGACCGCGACGCCGTCTGGCGGCTCAAGCGCGAGGTGCTGTGGCGGATCTTCAGCGCCGGATCGGCCGACGGAGAGGCCGACGAGCTCACCGGCTGGCGGGCCACCCAGGGGCGGTCGCTGGAGGAGTACGCCACCTGGGCGGCGCTGGCCGAGCAGCACGGGTCCGACTGGCACGACTGGCCGGCGGACCTGCGGCGGCCCGAGGGCGCCGCCGTGGCGGCGTTTGCGGCAGAGCACCGGGAGCGGGTCGACTTCCACGCGTGGCTGCAGTGGGCGCTCGACCGGCAGCTGACCGACGCCGCGGGCGATCTCACGGTGGTGCAGGACCTGCCGATCGGGGTGGCCGGCGACGGCGCGGACGCCTGGGCCTGGCAGGACCTGCTGGCCGACGGCGTCGAGGTCGGCGCGCCGCCGGACGTCTTCAACACCCAGGGCCAGACCTGGGGCTCGCCCCCGCTGATTCCGTGGCGGCTGCGCGCCGACGGATACGAGGCGTTCGTGCAGTCCGTCCGCGGCACCATCGCCGGTGCCGGCGGGCTGCGGATCGACCACGTGATGGGGTTGTTCCGGCTGTGGTGGGTGCCGCCCGGCAGCTCGGCGGCCGACGGCGCGTACGTGCGCTACCCGAGCGCCGACCTGCTCGACATCGTCGCGCTGGAGAGCCACCGGGCGGGTGCCGTCGTCGTGGGCGAGGACCTCGGCACCGTCGAGCCGGGGGTGCGCGAGACCCTCGCCGAGCGCGGCCTGCTCTCCTACCGGCTGCTCTGGTTCGAGGACGATGTGCCGGCCGACTGGCCCGCGGGGTCGATGGCGGCCGTGACCACCCACGACCTGCCGACCGTGGCCGGGCTGTGGAGCGGCGCTGACCTGGCCGAGCAGCGCGAGCTCGGCACCGGTGACGACGCCGACCTCGCCCGCGGCCGCGACGAGCTGGTCGGCAGGCTGGCGGGCCCGGCCGGGCTGGCCGACGACGCCGGTGCCGAGGAGGCGGTGGTGGCCGCGTACACCCTGCTGGCCGACGCGCCGTCGACGCTGGTGGCGGCGACCCTGGAGGACGCGGTCGGCGACCCGCGACGGCCGAACATGCCGGGGACCACGCAGCGGGCCAACTGGTCGCTGCCGATGGACGTGCTGGTCGACGACCTGCCCGACCACCCGCTCGCCCAGCAGGTGACGGCCGCCCTGCGTGCCGTCACCTCCGCTCCCGCCTCGGCACGGAAGGATGCGGCCTCGTGAGCCTCGACGTAGCCGGCGTGCGCGCCGCCTTCCCCGCCCTTGTCGACGGGGTGGCCTACTTCGACGGCCCGGGAGGCACCCAGGTCCCCGCGACGGTCGCCGACGTCATCGCGCGGACGCTGGTGTCCGGCATCTCCAACCGCGGCACCGTCACGGCCTCGGAGCTGAGGGCCGATGCGGTGACGCTGGGCGCCCGGTCCGCGGTCGGCGACCTGCTCGGTGTCGACCCGGGCGGCGTCGTCTTCGGACGCTCGATGACGCAGCTGACGTACGACCTCGCGCGCTCCCTCGCGAACGGCTGGGGCGAGCAGGACGAGGTCGTAGTGAGCCGGCTCGACCACGACGCCGACATCCGGCCGTGGGTGCACGCGGCCGGGAACGTGGGCGCGACCGTGCGGTGGGCGGACTTCGACCGGGAGACCGGCGAGCTGCCGGTAGAGGCCGTGACGTCCCAGCTCGGGCAGCGCACCCGGTTGGTGGCCCTCACCGGTGCGTCGAACTTGCTGGGCACCCGTCCGGACGTTCCCGCGATCGCGGCGGCGGCGCACGCGGCCGGCGCGCTGGTGTTCGTCGACGGTGTGCACCTCACGCCGCACGCGCCGGTCGACGCTCCCGGGCTCGGCGCCGACTTCTTCGCCTGCTCGCCGTACAAGTTCTTCGGCCCCCACCTCGGCGTCCTCGCAGCCGACCCGACGCTGCTGGCGACCGTGCAGCCCGCCAAGCTGCGCCCCCAGACCGACGCGGTGCCGGAGCGCTTCGAGCTCGGCACGCTGCCCTACGAGCTGCTGGCAGGCGTCACGGCAGCGGTCGACTTCATCGCCGATCTGGATCCCGGCGAGGCCGTCGACGGTGACCGGCGGGCCCGGGTGCTGGCGTCGATGGCGTCCGTCGAGGCGTACGAGGACGCGTTGTTCGCGACGCTGATGTCGGGGCTCGGTGCGATCGACGGCGTGACGCTGCACGGCGCCTCGACCAGGCGCACGCCGACCGCGCTGTTCTCGGTGCAGGGGCACGCCCCGCAGGAGGTCTTCGAGCAGCTCGCCACGCGCGACGTCAACGCTCCGGCGGGCAGCTTCTACGCGCTGGAGGCCGCCGAGTGGATGGGCCTGGGCGAGCCCGGCGCGGTACGGGCCGGGCTGGCGCCGTACAGCAACGACGACGACGTCGACCGACTGGTCACGGCGGTGTCCGACCTCGCCTGAGCAAGGGGCTCGGGCAACGTCCGGTCAGTACGGCATGGCCCGCAGCGCCTGGCGGACGGCGGCGCTGACGCGCCGCTCGTCGCCGGTGGCCAGCAGGTCCAGCAGCCCGCCGCGGAGCACAGCGAGGACCTGCGTTCGCTCGGCGGCGCCCGCCCGGGTGCGCCGCCGACGGGCCGGCTGGGCCGCCGCGAGGACACCCATCCAGTCGTCGACGGTCTGCCGGGCGAAGCCGCCCCACGGACCCTCCGGCTCCACCAGCGAGCGCGCGTAGGCCTCGGTCCACAGGGTGAGCAGACCGCGGTGCGCGGGATCGGCGAGCCACGCCCACACCCGCTCGGCGACGGCGACCATGTCACCGGTGCCGGTGCCGGTGCCGGTGCCGGAGCCAACGTCGGCCAGCAGCGCCAGCTCGTCGGCACGCGCGCGGGCCAACAGGGCGCGGACCAGGCCGTCCTTCGAGCCGTAGCAGAACAGCAGCACCCGCGGGCTCGAGCCGATCGCTGCGGCCAGCGGTCGCAGGCTCAGGTCGCTGAGCCCGTGCTCGAGGACGTACGCGTACGCCAGCTCGAGCAGCTCGGTCCGGCGCGCGGAGGGGGCTGCGGCGTCGCGGTCCATGGGCTTAGTCTGGCAGGACTGAAACGACTGTGTCAGTAGACGTGGAGAGGGGTGGCGAGTGGGCGGACCGGAACCCGTGATCCGCCGGCTGGGCCGGCCCGGCGACCTCGGCTGGGTGGTGCTGGCGCACGGCGAGCTGTACGCCACCGAGTACGGCTGGGACGCGAGCTTCGAGGCGCTGGTGGCGAGGATCGTGGCCGACTACGCCGCGGCGCAGCCGTCCGAGCGTGCGGCGTGGGTGGCCGAGCTCGACGGCCGACGGGTCGGATGCGTGTTCTGGGTCCGGGGCGACGACGGCACCGCGGTGCTCAGGTTGCTGCTGGTCGACCCGGCCGCCCGCGGGCACGGCCTCGGCTCCCGGCTGGTGCGTACCTGCGTCGACGACGCCCGGGCGGCCGGTTACCGGCGGATGCGGCTGTGGACCAATGACCCGCTGGTCGCCGCGCGCTCCCTCTACCTGGCACACGGCTTCACCCTGGTGGAGGAGGAGTCACACCACAGCTTCGGCGCCGACCTCGTCGGCCAGGTCTACGAGCGACCGCTCTAGCCGACCGGCGCGGTGGCCTCGGCTCGCGCCTTCAGGACCAGCAGCTGCCGACGCATCATCGCCAGGTCGCCCCACAGCAGCGCCTGCTGCCGCAGCCGAGCAGGCGCCGACGCAGGGGAGGGCAGCACCAGCCGGCACACCAGCCGGGAGTGGTCATCGAGCGGTCGCACCGCGTACGTGCAGGCCAGCGGGCCGAACAGTCGCTCGCACCGATGGGTCCCGCGCAGCGTCAGGTGCTCGCCCACCACGTAGGCCTCGAGGCGGAAGATCCGCATCACCGTCTGGCCTTCCGCAAGATCGCCCATGCCAGGGGTGAGCCGGCGTGGGCTGCGCCGACCGAGGTTGTCGACCAGGTCGTAGCTGTACGGCGCGACGCGCAGCTGGCACAGCCAGCGGAACACATGAGCGGGCGGCGCGCGTACGTCGACGGCGCGGGTCACCTCGACCAGCGGGCCGGGCAGCAGGTCGTCGCAGGGGAAGCGCTCGGCCACCTCGGCGTCGGTGGCGTTCCAGCGGGAGGGGTCGGACAACCTGCCCATCACCGCAGGCTAGGTCAGCCCCTCGGTCCTAGCACGGTCGGACACCTGCGCACTGCCCTCGGTGGGGACGACGATGCAGCGTGTGGCGCCGGCCAGGGCGCCCCTCGCATCAGGCACCCACGTCAGGAGAAGCCCGTGACCAGAATCCTCAGCCCCGGTCGTGTCGTCGGGGGCCTAGCCGCCCTGGTGGCGGTCGCCGGGCTCACCGTCGGCCTCGCCCAGTCCAGCCAGGCGGGCGGGCCCACCTGCCGGGGCCAGGCCGCGACCATCGTCGGCGATGCCGACCGTGACGTGATCAACGGGACGCCGGGTCGGGACGTGATCGTGAGTCTCGGTGGCAACGACGACATCGACGCGGGCGGTGGCAACGACCTCGTGTGTGCCGGTTCGGGCGGCGACGAGATCGACGGCGACGCCGGCAACGACAGGCTGCTCGGTCAGGCCGGCAACGACGAGATCGACGGACAGATCGGCAACGACACGCTCAACGGCGGTGCTGGCAACGACGACCTGGACGGCGAGCAGGGCACCGACAACTGCATCAACGGCGAGCATGTCGAGGACTGCGAGTGACCTGATCCGGCCGCGGGCTCGACTCTGTCCGCTCCCTGTGCTGTGCTCTGATCCTTCGGGGCGGACGAGACGGGACAAGGGAGTGGGACTGGATGTCGGGTGCAGTCACCGAGCGGCCTGCAGAGGCGCAGCTCGACGACTACCGAGGTGAGCTGACCGGCTACTGCTACCGGATGCTCGGGTCGGCCTTCGACGCCGACGACGCGGTGCAGGAGACCATGGTCCGGGCCTGGAAGAGCCTCGACCGCTTCGAGGGCCGCTCGGCGCTGCGCTCGTGGCTGTACCGGATCGCGACCAACGTCTGCCTGGACATGCTGAACGGGCGCAAGCGCAGGGCGACCCCGATGGACCTGTCCGCCACCGCCTGGCAGCCCGTCGAGGCGTCCCTGGACGCCCGCCAGCCCGAGGCCACCTGGATCGAGCCGATGCTCGACGGCAAGGTGCTGCCCACGACCGGTGACCCCGCCGAGCTCGCGGTGGCCAAGGAGTCCATCCGGCTGGCCTTCGTCGCCGCGCTGCAGCACCTGCCTCCCAAGCAGCGAGCGGTGCTGATCCTGCGCGACGTGCTGCGCTGGAAGGCCGACGAGGTCGCCGGGCTGCTGGACACCACGGTGGCTTCGGTCAACAGCGCGCTGCAACGGGCCCGGGCGACGCTCGGCAAGGACGAGATCTCGGAGTCTGCCGACCCGCAACCGATGGGTGACGACGACCGCGAGCTGCTCGGCCGCTACCTCGCGGCCTTCGAGAGCTACGACATCGAGGCCTTCGTCCAGCTTTTGCACGAGGACGCCACCCAGAACATGCCGCCCTACGAGATGTGGCTGCAGGGCCGTGAGCACATCGGCAGGTGGATGCTCGGTCCCGGGCACGAGTGCCTCGGGTCGCGGCTGCTGCCCGTCGAGGTCAACGGGATGCCGGGCTTCGCGCAGTACCGGCCGAGCGGTCTGGCCGGTGCCCACCAGCCGTGGGCGATCCAGGTGCTCGAGGTCGAGGACGGACGAATCCGGGCCATCACCTCGTTCCTCGACACCCGGCTGTTCGAGCTGCTCGGCCTGCCACCAACCCCGCCCGCCACCGGCTGAGCGGAGCCTGGGGCAGCCGCGGGGCCGCGGCAGCGATGAGTTCCGGCCGGGACGGCGGTCGTACATGCATGACCGCACGCACCACATCTGCCCCCGGGCCCCGCGCCGGACGCCGCGAGTGGATCGGCCTCGCCGTCCTCGCGCTGCCCACCACGCTGCTGTCGCTGGACATGAGCGTGCTCTACCTGGCGCTGCCGTACCTGTCCTCCGACCTCGGCGCGAGCAGCACCCAGCAGCTCTGGATCATGGACGTGTACGGCTTCATGATCGCCGGCTTCCTGATCACGATGGGCACGCTCGGCGACCGGATCGGCCGACGCCGGCTGCTGATGATCGGCGGCAGCGCGTTCGCGGTCGCGTCCGTCGCCGCGGCGTACTCGACCGGCCCCGAGATGCTGATCGTGACCCGTGCCCTGCTGGGCATCGCCGGCGCCACGCTGATGCCGTCCACGCTGGCCCTGATCAGCAACATGTTCCACGACGACCACCAGCGCGGCGTGGCCGTCGCGGTCTGGATGACGTCGTTCATGGGCGGCATGACCGTGGGCCCGCTGATCGGGGGCGCGCTGCTCGAGCGGTTCTGGTGGGGGTCTGCGTTCCTGCTCGGTGTGCCGGTGATGGGGCTGCTGCTGGTGACCGCGCCCGTGCTGCTGCCCGAGTACCGCGACACCCGGGCCGGAAGGCTCGACCTGACCAGCGTCGCCCTCTCGCTCGCGGCCATCCTGCCCGTCGTCTACGGCCTCAAGGAGATCGCCCAGGACGGTGTCGCGACCGCGTCCCTGGCCGCGATCGCCGCCGGGGTGGCGTTCGCCGCGGTCTTCTGCCGTCGCCAGCGCCGGCTCGCGCACCCGTTGATCGACCTCGACCTGTTCCGCAACCGGGCGTTCAGCACCGCGCTCGCCATCGGACTCGGTGCGGGAGTCGTCATGGCCGGTACCTTCCTGCTGCTCAGCCAGTACCTGCAGCTGGTCGAGGGCCTGTCGCCGCTGCGAGCCGGGCTCTGCCTGGTGCCCCTCAACGTCGCGATGGCCGTCGCCTCGATGGCTGCCCCGCAACTGGTCCGGCGCTTCCGGGTCGCGTACGTCATGGCCGCGGGTCTGACGATCGCTGCCTGCGGCCTGCTGCTGGTCACCCAGGCGGGCGGCGAGGGCGGGCTGCCGTGGCTGCTCACCGGCTTCCTGCTCGCCTGCGTCGGGATCGCCTGGCCCAGCGCGCTCGGGACGAACCTGGTGGTCGGCTCGGTGCCCAAGCAGAAGGCCGGCTCCGCTGCGGCGATGTCTGAGACGAGCGGCGAGCTGGGCATTGCCTTCGGGGTGGCGATGATCGGGAGCATCGGCGCGGCCGTCTACCGCGGGCAGGTGGACGTCCCGGCCGCCGTCCCGGGCGACGCCGCGGCGACCGCGGCCGAGAGCATGACCGGTGCGGTCACGACCGCGACCGTCCTGCCCGACGGCCTGGCCGGCGAGCTGCTCGCCAGCGCCCGCGACGCCTTCGCCAGCGGCCTGCACGTCGCGGCCGCGGTCGGGTGCGTGCTGTTCCTCGCCCTTGCGGTGCTGGCCGTGACGATGCCGCGCGAGCGGGCCGCTGCAGTGACCACGGAGCCGGCCGTCGAGCCGGTGCTGACCGAGGAGGTGTGCGGTGCCCAGGTCTGAGCGCACGCGGGTGACCGCGCAGCTGGACGAGGCGGGACGGGTCGGGGTGCGCTTCGAGCGCCGCTACGACCACGACGTCGAAGAGGTCTGGTGGGGGCTCACCGGCGACGTCGACCCGGTGCCCGACGAGAGCGTGGTCGAGGCCGAGGCGCCCTACCTGCTGGTGTGCACCACCGGCCAGGACGTCGTCACCTGGAAGCTGCGTGCCGACGGTGCTGCCGCGGTGGTCGAGCTGACGCTCAGCGTCGACGACCCCGAGCGGCTGCCGCTGATGGCCGCGAACTGTCACGCCGCGCTGGAGCAGATCTCCGACAGCCTCGACGGCGAGGCGCCGGCCACCAGCTTCGACGACCTGGTCGCGCGCTACGCGCGGGCCTTCCCCTCCGCCGCCTGAGCAGCGACGTGTCTCGGAATGGGTGGCGACGAGGGGGCTGTGGATGGCGCCAGCGGGGGGCGGCGGAGCCGGACTACCGTGCCGCCTTCCGAGATCCACGGGGGTTCCCATGCATCCTGTCCCGGGCGCGCTGGCCGCGCTGACCGCCGTCGCGGCTCTGCTCGCCGGCACCGCCACCGCCGCGTACGCCGACGTGCGGTCGTTCCACGACGCCGACGACGACACCACCTCACCCGCCGACATCCGCTCGGTACGGGTCGACAACTCCACGGCCCACCCCGGCCGAGTCGCCGTGACCGTGCGCGTCGACGGCTTCGGCCCGCCGCCTCCCAGCGACCCCGACCGGCTGGACGTCTTCGTCGACACCCGGCGCGCTGATCCCGGGCCGGAGTTCCGCCTGCTGGCCGTCCAGGACGCCCTGCTGTACCGGGTCGAGGGATGGGCCGACGACGGGTCGCTGGTGTCCACCGACTGCGGCTACTCCGCGGTCCGGCACCGGGGTCCGGCGCGGTGGCAGGTCGTGCTGCCCCGGCAGTGCCTGGGGTCGCCGGGAGCCGTCCGGATCGCCGTTCGCGAGACGACCACCCACCCGCACCGCGACGACTGGGCCGCCGGGCGGCACCGCTTCCTGGGCTGGGTGACCCGCCGGTAGCCTGCACGGGTGTCCGCCGGGAGCGCGCCCCAGGATGCCGACGCGATCGTCGTCGGCGGTGGCGAGCCACGGTCGCGACGCGAGCCGCTCGATCGCGAGCGGATCCTGACGACCGCCGTGCGGTTCATCGACGAGCACGGTCTGCGCGACCTCACCATGCGCCGGCTGGGTGCCGAGCTCGACGTCGAGGCGATGTCGCTGTACCGGTACGTGCCGGGCCGCGACGACCTCCTCGACGGCGTCGTCGAGCAGGTGATGGCCGAGATGCACGACGACGACGACGTGATCGACGAGCCCCAGGACGGGTGGCAGGACTTCCTGCAGCGGCTCGCGCACGGCGTCCGCCGGGTGGCGCTGCGCCACCCGCAGGCGTTCCCGCTGGTGGCCTCCCGCCCGCCGGAAGCGCCGTGGCTGCGGCCGCCGCTGCGCAGCCTGCAGTGGGTGGAGCGGTTCCTCGATGGGCTGGTCGGCGAGGGATTCTCCGACCAGGCGGCGCTCGCGGCCTATCGCGCGTTTACGAGTTTCCTGCTGGGGCACCTACTGCTCGAGGTGAGCGTGTACGGCGCCGACATCGGGCCGCTCGACGTGCTCGACGACGGGGAGCCCGAGCCCGGCCTCGGGGCCTACCCGCAGGTCCGTCGGCTCGCCTCGGAGCTGGCCGAGGACCACTCGGCAGCCGAGTTCGAGGAGTCGCTGGAGAACCTGCTCGAGCGGATCGCCCTGCTGCGGCTGCAGCTGCCCTGACCGCTCCGGACCCCGGGGTTGCGGGCCGCGGAGGTGCTGGCAGACTGTCGGTTTACGTTGTAAGCCAACCGGGAGGACCCGATGCCCGAACCATCCGCACCGACGACCGCCGCCGACGCCGCCACGACCGGCGAGCTGATCGGCCGGCTCGGCGACCAGCTCACGACGCTGGTGCGCGACGAGCTGCAGCTGGCGCGCGTCGAGCTGACCGCCAAGGGCAAGGCCGCCGGGATCGGGGTCGGGCTGTTCGGCGGTGCCGGGCTGTTCGCCCTCTACGGGCTGGGCGTCCTGATCGCTGCCGGCGTGCTCGGCCTGGCCACGGTCGTCGACGCCTGGCTGGCGGCACTCATCGTGGCGGTCGTGCTCTTCGCCGTCGCCGGGGTCGCCGCCCTGGTCGGCAAGAAGGAGGTCACCCAGGCCACGCCTCCGATGCCCACCGAGGCCGTCGACGGGCTCAAGCAGGACACCCAGGCCCTGAAGGGCAACCACCCCGGGTCGGCGACCGGCCCGGCCACGACCGAAGGGGCCAAGCGATGAGCACCGACAGCGGCCAGGCCGCGCCGCCAGCCGACGCCGACGCGCTGCGTGAGGAGATCGAGCAGACCCGCGAGCAGCTGGCCGACACGACCCAGGAGCTCAGCCAGCGGCTGAGCCCCAAGTACCAGGCCAAGTCTGCGGCCGCGTCCGCGCAGCAGGCGGCCCGCGACGTGCAGGAGCGCGTGCGCCGGGAGCCGGCGCCGTTCATCTCCGTCGCCGCGGTCGTGGCCGTTCTCGTGGTGGCCCTGGTCGTGCGGAGGTCGCGCCGATGAGCGGCGACAACAACACGGCGGCCCGCATCCTGTACCGCCCGTTCGGGCTCGCGTCGAGCATCGTCGGCGGCATGGTCGCCAGCATCATCTTCAAGCAGGTCTGGCGGAAGGTCCGGGACGAGGACGACGCTCCAGGCGCGCTGCAGTCGGAGTACGACCTGCGCGAGATCCTCGCCGCTGCCGCGATCCAGGGCGCTATCTTCGCCGTCGTCAAGACCGTGACCGACCGGGCGGGCGCCCGCGTCTTCGAACGCTGGACGGGGGAGTGGCCCGGCGACTGATCGGTGCTCCCTCCGCCACCCATCCGCGTTCCTTCCATCCCCGATCCCGAGGAGTTCACATGAGCAAGCTCGTCACTCTCGCCGCCGCCGCGACCGGGTACGTGCTCGGCGCCCGCGCCGGCCGTCCCCGCTACGAGCAGATCGCGAGCACCGCCCGCAAGGTCTGGGGCGACCCGCGTGTGCAGCAGGGCGTCGCACAGGCGCAGCAGGCCGCTGAGCGGCAGGCGCCCGTCGTCAAGGACAAGGTCACCGAGGCAGTCAGCAAGGTGAGCGACAAGGTCAGCGACAAGGTGAGCGACAAGACCAGCGGATCGGGCAGCGGCTCGAACTCCAGCGGCTCCACCAAGAAGACGGCAGCGTCGTCTGGCGGCGGTACGTCCTCGTCGTGACGACGACCGAACGCGTACCGGGCGCGGAAGCCCAGCGCCCGAGAGACATCCCGCCCCGCGGCTGGTTCCAGGTGCTGCGACGCAGCTTCAAGGAGGTCGGCAACGACCACCTGACGCTGATCGCGGGCGGGATCGCGTACTCGTGGTTCCTCGCGCTGTTCCCGGCACTGATCGCCGCGGTGCTCGTCTACGGGCTGGTCGTCGATCCGGCCGACGTGCAGCGCCAGGTCGCCGACCTGGCCGGTGGGCTGCCCTCCAACGCCCAGTCCCTGATCACCGACCAGCTCACCTCGATCACCTCGCAGCAACAGGGCGGCACCGGCATCGCGGTGGCGATCAGCATCGCTTTGGCGCTGTGGAGCGCCTCTGCCGGCATGGCCGGCCTGGTCGAGGCGACCAACATCGCCTACGACGAGGACGAGACCCGCAACTTCGTGGTGAAGCGCGGGCTGGCCCTGCTGCTGACGCTGGGCTTCATGGTCTTCCTCGGTGTGGCGGTTGCGCTGGTTGCGGTGTTCCCGGTCGTGCTGGAGCAGGTGGGCGGCGGGATCGTCGTCCAGGTCGCCGCGCAGGTCGTGCGCTGGCTGGTCCTGGTCCTGGTCGTCGTCGTCGCGCTCGGGCTGCTCTACCGGATCGGGCCGGACCGCGACGCGCCGCAGGTGCGCTGGCTGTCGCTGGGTGCGGTGATCGCCACGGTGATCTGGATCGCCGCGTCAGTGGGCTTCTCGTTCTACGTCGACAACTTCGGCAGCTACGGCGAGACGTACGGGAGCCTGGCCGGGGTGGTCGTGCTGCTGCTCTGGTTCTGGGTGACCGCGCTGGTGGTGCTGCTCGGTGCCGAGATCAACGCAGAGGCCGAGGGCCAGACGTCGCGCGACACGACGACCGGCCCGGACGAACCGATGGGTGAGCGCAACGCCGTCAAGGCCGACGAGCCGCCCCCTGGTGAGCGCTGACACTCGTCAACGCCCGCCGCTCGTCCCCGGTCACCTCACGCCCGGACCGGCTGGCCGGGTGCCACAGAACGACGACGCACACCGTCTCGACGGCGACCCGCCCGCCGCGGGTCGCCAACCGTTCCTGCAACGTGACGCTGGTGCGCCCCACCCGCTGCACCGCCACCCGGGCCAGCAGCGGGCCGTCGTCGAGCACGACCTCGCCGCGGTAGTCGATCTCGAGTCGGGCCACGACGAACTCCGGCTCGGCCAGCCCAGCCGCGCCCAGGGCGGTCGCGAACATCGCCACCCGTGCCTCGTCGAGCAGCACCAGGTACTCCGCGTGGTACAGGTGCCCGAGGGCGTCGAGGTCACGCCAGCGCAGCGCGATGTCGCCGGTCCACACAAACCCGGCTGCGTCCGCCCCCATTGCATCCGCGTCGCCCACACGCCGCACAGTGCTGCGCCGACGCGGTGCAGGCAAGCGCACCACCCGGGTGGGCGTGACGCAAATGCCCGGTCTGGCCGTTGACGCGCTCCCTACGATCGCGGTGATGGGGGCGCTAACTAAGGAGACACAGATGCGAGGAACCCTTCCGGCCGTGACGGCGCTGGCCGTGTGCGGTGCGCTCGGACTGGTCAGTGGCAGCGCCGTAGCAGGCGGCCCGGCCGACACGACGGTCACGATCAAGGCCGAGGGCACCGACCTGTCGGGCACGGTCAAGAGCCCGCGGCCGATGACGTGCGCCGAGGGGCGCAACGTCGTCGTGTTCAAGCAGATCGGCACCCGAGGCGGCGGTGACGACGAGAACTTCGCCAGCGACACCGCGGGCCTCAGTGGCGGCGTCTACAGGTGGTCGACAGGCAACACCGGTACGCCGGGCAAGTTCTACGCCAAGGTCAAGGCGATCCCCGGTTGCAAGGGCGACACCAGCCCGACCATCCGCGCCAGGCGCAACTGAGCGGGCACCGGGCCGGCGTCCGGTAGCCAGGGCGCCGGCTCGGACACCCTCAGCGGGCGCTGTCGCCCTGCCATCCTCGGCCTGACCGCCTGACCGCCTGACCGCCTGACCGCCTGACGGCGCGCGCTGGTCCGCCGCGGGTCTACTGTCAGGTGCCGAGGGGGACCTGCCTGCACTGGTCGACCAGGCGTCAGCGGGAGGGCACGTGTCGACGAGCGGCCGTTCCAGGCACCAGGCGAGACTGCCGAGCCCGGCAGACACGCCGTCGTCGAGTCCGCTGCTGGACACCGAGCTGCTTGCTCTGGCACCAGACCCGATGATCGTCGTCGACGGGGACGGCGTGATCATCCAGGCGAGCGAGCAGATCGAGGCGCTCACCGGGTACCCGCGCGACCAGCTCACCGGCCTGTCGGTCGACACCCTGCTACGCGACGGCCTCCGCTCGGCGCACCGGGCGCACCGGGCGGCGTACCTGGCCGCTCCGTCCCGACGACCGATGGCGGCCCACCTCGACGTGCGGCTGCAGCACCGCAGTGGCGCGGAGATTCCGGTCGAGGTGAGCCTGGCTCCGGTCCACGGTGCGTCCGGACCGCTGGTCGTCGCATCGATCCGCGACATCTCGGCCCGCGCCCGCGTCGAGTCCGCGCTGCGGGAGAGCCAGACCCGGCTGGCCGAGGCGCAGCGGATCGCGCAGATCGGCTCCTGGAGCTGGTCGGTGGAGGCCGACTCGGTCAGCTGGTCCGACGAGCTGTACCGGCTGTACGGGCTCGACCCGAAGACCGGGCCGGCGTCGTTCGCCGACTACCTCGAGCGCGTCCACCCCGACGACCGTGACCGGGTGGCGGCAGCGATCACCAGCACGGTGCTGTCCCTCGAGTCGTACGAGCACGACTACCGCATCGTGCTGCCCGGCGGTGCTGTGCGGCACATGCACGCCCGCGGCGAGGTGACGGAGCACGACGGTCCGCAGGCGCTGGAGCTGACCGGCTACTGCCATGACGTGACCGACCAGTGGCTGGCCGAGGAGCGCCGTCGGCATGCACAGGCCGAGCTGGCCAGTCACCAGCTGGTGCTGGAGCGGATCGCCCGGGGTGAACCGCTGGAGGCCACCCTCGACCTGATCTGCGGCGAGATCGAGTGGAGCTACCCGGGAGCGATCTGCTCGGTGCTGATGGTCGACGGGGGTGACCTGCTGCGCCACGTTGCCGGCCCGTCGCTGCCGCGGGCGGTGCGCGACCAGCTCGACGGCCTGCCCATCCGCGAAGGAGCGTCGGCCTGCGGCACCGCCGCCGCGCGCAACGCCCCCGTGGTGGTCGAGGACACCCTGGCCGATCCGCTCACCGCGGACTTCACCGACCTGGCGATCGAGCACCAGCTGCGCTCGGTCTGGTCACACCCGCTCACCGACACCGCCGGCCAGGTGGTGGGCACCTTCGCCCTCTACCGCCGTGAGCCGCACCGCCCGGACGCGACGGAGCGCCGCGGCGTGGCGGCGGCAGTGAGTCTTGCCGCGCTCGCGCTGGAGCGCAGCCAGAACCTCGAACGCCTGAGCGCTGCCGCCCGCTTCGACTCGCTGACCGGGTTGTCCAACCGGGCCTGGTTCCTCAACGAGCTGTCCGCCCGGTTGGCCGCCAGCGACGCCCAGGTCGCGGTCATGTTCTTGGACCTGGACGGGTTCAAGTGGATCAACGACTCGCTCGGCCATCCCACCGGCGACCGCATCCTGCTCGACGTGGCCCGCCGGCTGCGGGCGGCGCTGGGCGAGCACTGCACCGTGGCGCGCTTCGGCGGCGACGAGTTCGCGTCGATGGTGCTCGACGCCGATGTCGACGTGGTCGAGAAGTCCGCTGCTGCCATCGAGGCAGCCATGGCGGCACCGTTCGTGCTGGACGGCGGCGAGTTCTTCTTGTCGGTGTCAACCGGGATCGCCTACAGCTGGCCCGGGGTGCGCGCCGATGAGCTGATCCGGGACGCCGACAGCGCGATGTACGCGGCCAAGGAGAGTGCCGGTTCGGGCCACGCCACCTTCAACTCCCGGCTGCGCGACCGCGCCGTGCACCGGATCACCCTCGAGGCCGAGCTGCGCCGCGCGATCGAGCGCGACGAGTTCGTCATGCACTACCAGCCGATCGTCGACCTCCGCACCAGGACGTGGGCGGGGATCGAGTCGCTGGTGCGCTGGGAGCACCCGACGCGGGGGCTCCTGGCGCCGGATGCGTTCATCCCCTTCGCCGAGGAGAGCGGGCTGATCGTGCCGCTGGGCGCCGCCCTGCTGCGTCAGGTGGTCGAGTTCGCCGTCGCGCTGGGGGAGCAGCTGCCGCCGCACGGCGTGGGGCTGAACGTGTCGCCGCGCCAGCTCTCCGACCCGTCGTTCGTGGCGGACGTGCTCGGTGTCCTCGACCGGCGCGGGTTCCCGGCGGAGAAGTTCAGCATCGAGATCACCGAGACCGCACTGATGAAGGAGATCCAGGCCGCGCAGGTGGCGCTGGACCCGTTCGCCCATCGCGGGATCGCGCTGGTCATCGACGACTTCGGTTGCGGCTACTCGTCGATCGCTCGACTCCGTGAGCTGCCGGTCACCGGGATGAAGATCGACAAGTCGTTCTGCTTCGACCTCGGCGCGGACCCGGGACGGGACAAGGTCGTCGGCTCCATCGTCGAGCTCGCCCACGCGCTCGAGCTCTTCGTGGTGGTGGAGGGGATCGAGTCCGGGCTTGCCGCACGCACGTCCGTCGACCTCGGGGCCGACTTCGGGCAGGGCTACCACTTCGCCCGGCCGGCACCCGCCGCCGACCTGGTAGCGCTGCTGCAGCGGCCGCCGACGTTCTGACGCCGGCAGGCGCCGACGGACGCCAGGGCGAGGGCGGGCGTGGCACCATCGGCGGCGTGGGGTCGGTGGAAGGGACCGGGCCCGACCCGGGCCCCGGGCACGCGGTGCGCGTGCTCGTCGTCGGGACGTTCGCCGTCGAGGTCGACGGCAGGCTCGCTCTCCCCCCGCGCGTGGTGAGCCGCAAGGCGCGGACTCTGCTGAAGCTGCTGGCGGTCGAGCACGGCCACCTGGTGTCGACCGACCAGATCGTCGAGGTGCTCTGGCCGGACGGCCCGCCCGCCCGTGCCGTCGAGAACGTCGCCACGCTGGCCAGCCGGCTGCGCTCGTGGCTCGGGCCGCGGGTGGTCGAGGGCGGCCGAGAGGGCTACCGGCTCGGTCCGGACGTGGAGGTCGACGCCGACGTCGCCGAGCGGTTGACGGTACGCGCCGAGCGCGCGCTGTCCGACGGGCACAGCGGCGTCGCCCTGGTGCCTGCCGAGCAGGCCGTCGCACTGCTCACCCGTGGCGGCGTCCTCGAGGACGAGGCCTATGCCGACTGGGCCGAACCGGCCCGGGACGCGCGGCGGACCCAGCTGCGCAGGGCGCGGCTGGTGCTGGTCCATGCCGCGCTCGCGGTGGGCGAGCCGGCGCAGGCCGTCGCGGTCGCGTCGGTGGCCCTCGCCGACGACCCGCTGGACGAAGAGATGGCGCGGCAGCTGATGACCGCCCATCGCAACGCCGGCGAGCCCGCGCGGGCGCTCGCCGTACATGCTCGGCTCCGTCGCGTGCTCGCCGACGAGCTCGGCGCCAACCCTGCCCCGGAGACCGAGGCCCTGCACGCCGCCCTGCTGCGCGAGGAACCGCTCCCCGACCCGGCGGCTCCCGCCGGTGGTGGCATGGCGTCGAAGTCGACCGGCGCCGAGGGCTTCGGTCTCGTCGAGCGCGAGCACGAGCTCGCGGCGCTGCGCACGGCTTGGGGCGCTGCTGCCAGCGGGCGACCGTCGGTGCTGCTGGTCGTGGGTGAGGCGGGGATCGGCAAGACCAGCCTGGCCGAGGCCCTCGCCGCCGAGGTGGACGCGTCCGCCGGCCGCGTGCTGCGGGTCCGCTGCTACGAGGCGGAGCGCTCCCTGTTCCTGCAGCCACTCGTCGACGCGGTGGGGCCGGTTGTCGCCGCCCTGCCGGCGCACCGGCTGCGGGAGATCGCCGGTGCCCATGCCGACGCGCTGGCCAGGCTGGTGCCCGAGGCTGCGCTCGCGCTGGGACCGGTCGTCGCCACGGGCCACCGCGCCGACGAGGCCCGGCGCTCCGTCGAGGCCGTGCTGCACCTGCTCAACCGGCTCGCGGCGGACGCGCCGGTCCTGCTGCTGCTCGACGACCTGCACAACGCGGGGACGTCGACGATCGAGGCGGTCCACTACATCGCCCGTCGCGGCCGCGGCGCCCGGCTTCTCGTGGTGGCAACGGTGCGCCGCGAGGAGGGCGCTGCCGCGCTGGAGGCGCTGGCCAGCGTGGGCGAGGTGGTCGAGCCCGCCGCCCTGTCCGAGGCTGGGGTGGCCCGGCTGGCCGTCGCCGCCGGTGCCGGTGAGCAGGCCGGTGCCATCACCAGCCGCACCCGTGGGCACCCGTTCTTCGTGGTCGAGGTCCTGCGCGGGCTCGCGGCCGGCGAGGAGTCCGTGCCCGAGTCGCTGCACGGCGCGGTGCTCGACCGGGTCGCGCGCGCCGGCGAGCCGGTCGCGCGACTGCTGCGGGCGGCATCGGTCTTGTCCGCGGAGGTCGACCCCGCGACCGTGGCCGCCCTGCTCGAGATCGCCGACGACGACGCCGCGGGCCGGTGCGAGCTTGCGTTGTCGGCGCGCCTGCTGACGGTGTCCGGTCGGGCGTACGAGTTCGCCAACGACCTGATCCGGGAGGTGCTCTACGCCTCGACACCCGTCCCGACCCGGCTGGCCTGGCACCGGCGGGCGGCCGACCTCGCCGGTGAGCACCACGAGGTCATGGCCCGGCACGCCGAGGCGGCCGGTGACCGGGCGCGGTCGGCGCGAGCCTGGCTGCTCGCCGCCGAGGACGCGTTCGCCCGGGTAGCAGTGAGCGACGCGCAGGCCCTCGCGAAGCGTGCGGCCGACGCCGCCGCGGCCACCGGGTCGACCGATGTGCTCGGCCGGTCGCTGCTGCTGCGCGGCCGGGCGTCGGAGGTGCGCGGCGCCTACGCGGACGCGATGGACGACCTCCGGGCGGCGGTCGAGGTGGCGCGGGACGCCGGCGACCAGCGGCTGGAGATGACCGTGCAGCGCGAGCTGGCCGGGGATGTCCCGGTAGCCCTCGGTCTGGGCACCAGGGCCTGCGACCCACACGTGGCCCGCGGCCTCGAGCTCGCCCGGGGGCTCGGCGACCGGGGCATGGAGGCCGACCTCCTGGCCCGGCGCGCGGTCATTGCCAGCAACCGGCTCGAGCTGCGCGACTCGCTCGCCGCGGGCGAGGCCGCGGTCGTGGCCGCCCGGTCGTCGAACGACCCCGCCGCGCTGGTCGCGGCGCTCGACGGGCACAAGACCGCGCAGTCGTCGATCGGGGACGTGTCCGCGATGCGGGCCGTGCTGGACGAGCTCGAGCCGCAGCTGCGCCGTCGCGGTGACCTGTGGCGACTGCAGTGGTGCGTGTTCGAGTCGGCGTACCCCGCCGTGGCCGACGGCGACTGGACCCGCGCCGAGGACCGGATCGGCATCGCGCTCGAGATCAACCGGCGCAGCGGCTACCTGGCGTACGGCACCTGGTTCGAGGCGCACCTGGGCTGGGTGCTCCGGCTCGCGGAGCGGCACGAAGAGGCGCTGGACGTCGGCCGCCGGGCGATCACGACGGCCGTAGGCGGCATGCATCCGTGGTGGCGGTCGACGGCCTGCATGCTGCTCGCGGGCACCCTGCTCGAGGTCGGCGAGCCCGGGGAGGCGGCCGACCTGCTCGCCGAGGGGCTGACGACAGCGCGGCACGATGACGCCGACGCGTACGTTCTCGGCTGCCAGGCGCTGCTCGCCGACGTCACCGGCGACCCCGCGGTGCTGGCGGCCGCCGACGCCATGCTGCGCCGGGTGCAGGCACCCGACGGCCAGGTGTGGATGCGCGGTGCGGAGTCCTATCTCGCCGTGGCGCGGGCCTGGCTCGCCGCCGGTGACGCGACCCGCTCTCGCGAGGTGCTGGTCCCGCTCGTCGCCGCCGCGCGGTCGCAAGGCTGGCGCCCGGTGCTGGCCCAGGCTCTCGCCCAGGAGGCCGTCACCGCCCGGGCCGCGGGAGACCCCGCCGCGGATGCGCTGGCCGACGAGGCGGCGGCCCTGGCGACGTCCATCGGCATGCACCGTCTCGCGGCCCGGGCCGCTGCCCCCGCCCGAGGCTGAGCGACGTCAGACCAGCTCGGCGATGCGGGCGGCCGCGCGTGCGGCGCCGTCCGTCGCGACCGGTGCGTACGACGTGGGTCGGCCGACCTCGGCGGCGATAGCCGCGGCGAGCGGCTCGGGCGTGGTGTCGTCGTAGTCGAGGCGTCGGCCGCCGCCGTAGCGGTCGAGCCGGTGCGTGACGTGGAAGTTCTGCTCGAAGTGGTGCCGCAGCGGCACGTACAGGAACGGCCGCCGGTTGGCGACGAGCTCCATGCAGGTGGTGAGCCCGCCCTGGACCAGCGCGAGGTCGCTGGCGGCGAGAAGCCGGTAGAGGTCGGGCACGTACCCGTGCACCTCGACCCCTGGTGGTGCCCCGAGTGACTCGGGGTCGATGCGCGGGCCCGCGACGACCACCATCCGCAGCCCCGGCGCCTTCGCGGCGGCCTGCGGGTAGGCCGCCAGCGCGCGGCGGAGCAACGGCGCGCCGACTGCCGTGCCGCCCACGGCCACCACGACGACGTTCTCGTCGTGTGCCCACCCGAGCCGCTGCCGCTGCTCGAGTCGCTCGTCGTCGGTCAACGGCTGGTAGCCGGTGATGTAGCCGGTGAAGTCGAAGTGCGACTCGGTCCACTGCCGGATCGACGGCAGCCCGTCGCCGAGTCCGTCCGGCACACAGTCGTCGGGATCGCCGACGAACAGCGCCTGGTCGCGCAGCCGCGGGAAGCGCGCCACTTGCTCCACCATCTCGGCGTTGTAGTCGGTCGTCAGGCGCTGCTCCGATGCGCCTCCGTCCGGCATCGGTAGCCAGCCGACGAAGTCGGTGAGCCACACGTAGGCCGACGACTTGAGCTCGGGGTTCTCGTGCAGGAAGTAGTCGACGTCCCAGCCCTCGTCGGCAACCCACGCGTCGTAGTGCTCGGTTCGCACCAGCTCGTCGAACACCATGAAGTTGGTGACGAGCACCTCGTCCATCGTGCGGATCGCCTGGAACGCGTGCAGGTCGTGCTCGGCCGACTCGGACTCGAAGTGCTCGACCTCGCTGGCCAGAAACGCCGAGGCCGGGTGCACCCGCTGGCCGCGCGCCGCGACGACGTCACTGACCGGCGACTGCGCGAGCCAGTCGACCTGCACCTCGGGCCGCAGCCGCAGCAGCTCCTCGGCGATCGCGAGGTCGCGACGGGTGTGCCCGAGACCGATCGGCGACGAGACCATGAGCAGCTTGCGGGGGCGGTCGAGCGGCCGGGTCCAGCGGATCGGTGTCCGCTGCTGGGTCACCTCGTCGACGAATTCGCGGAACAGCCGGTTGATCACCACCGGCTCGCGGGCCTGGGGGAGGTGGCCGGCGCCCTCGAGGGCGACGAACCTGCCTCCGGTGAGCTCCGCGAAACGCGCGGAACGGTCCAGCGGCTGGCACGCGTCCAGGGCTCCGTGCACCGCGAGCACCGGGCAGCGGACGCGGGCGAGCAGCGCCTCTGCCCCGGCCTTGTCCGCTACGCACAGCGGCGGGTACTCCGCGGCGATCATCGACTCCAGGTCGACCTCCAGTGCCCAGCCCACGCAGTCCTCGAGCTGCTTGGTCGAGTGCGGCTCGGGCAGCGTCTTGTCGAAGAAGAACTCGGCGAAGCCGCGCCAGTCGCGCCGCCAGTAGTGCACGTTGTCCTTGGCCCAGCCCTCGTCGGTGTCCAGCGGCTCCGTCGAGGAGTACTGGACACGGTGCGGTAGCGGCGGGGTGAGGTAGGGAATCCCCGCCGAGACGGCGACGATGCCGGCGACCCGGTCCGGGTGCTCTGCCGCGATGATCGAGGCCAGCCAACTGCTCGCGCAGAGGCCGCCGAAGACGGCTCGGTCCACCCCTACCTCGTCCATCACCGCGAGCGTGTCGGCCACCCGCTCGAGATCGGTGTGCGCGGCCGGGTCGTGCGGTCGGTCCGAGCGACCGTTGCCGCGCGCGTCGATGGTGATTACCCGGAAGAACCGGGACAGGTACGGGACCTGTGCCTTCCACGCCCGGGAGTGCACGATCAGGTCGATCGGCGTGAACACCACCGTGACCGGGCCGGATCCGAAGACCTCGTACGCCACCTTGACCCCGTCGCGCTCGACGAAGCCCTCAACGTCCGGATATCTCGCTCGCACGACCGCTCCCTCCGCCAGTCCGCCGCCCCTCGACACCGAGCCTGGCCCTGGTCATTGCAGCGCTGTTGCAACGGGGCTGCAAGAGGTCTGAGCACGCTCGCAGCACTGGCCGGGACCCACCGGCCTCGGAGCGGGAGGGCCCTGATGGCACTCGACATGGACACCATCAACGCATTCATCGGTCGGTTCGCGGGCGACCTCGGGGCGACGATCGCCGCCGGCGGCGTCGTGACCGGCCACAAGCTGGGGCTGTACGTCGCGCTGGGCGAGGGTCCGGCGACGCCGGACGAGCTGGCCAGCCGGACGGGCACCGACGCCCGCTACGTCACCGAGTGGTTGCGCGGACAGGCGGCCGGCGGCTACGTCACCCGGGCGCCCGACGGCGACGTCTACTCGCTGACCGAGGAGCAGGCGTTCCTGCTGACCAACCCCGACGGGCCGGCGTACCTCCCCGGCGCGTTCGTGCTCGCCCTCGGGGCGCTCAAGGCGGAGCCGCGCATCACCGAGGCGTTCCGCACCGGTGAGGGCGTCGGCTGGCACGAGCACGACGACGACGTGTTCGTCGGGTGCGAGCAGTTCTTCCGTCCCGGCTACTCCGCGAGCCTGGTGCCGGAGTGGATCCCGGCGCTCGAGGGCGTCGAGGACAAGTTGCGGGCCGGGGCGAAGGTGGCCGACGTCGGATGCGGCCTCGGCGCCTCCAGCGTGCTGTTGGCCAAGGAGTACGACCGCACGAAGGTGGTCGGGTCCGACTACCACGAGGAGTCGATCGAGCTCGCCCGCAAGCGGGCGGCGGACGCGGGCGTGGGCGAGCGCGCGACCTTCGAGGTCGCGTCGGCGCAGACGTTCAGCGGCACCGACTACGACCTCGTGGCGACGTTCGACTGCCTGCACGACATGGGTGACCCGCTGACGGCGGCCCGGCACATCCGCGAGTCGCTCGACCGTGACGGCACCTGGCTGATCGTGGAGCCGTTCGCCGGCGACGAGGTGGCCGACAACCTCAACCCGGTCGGACGGATCTACTACGGCTTCTCGGCCTACCTGTGCGTGCCGAACGCGCTGTCGCAGCGGGGCGGCTACGCCCTCGGTGCCCAGGCCGGCGAGGCCGCGATCCGCCAGCTCGCCCTCGACGCGGGGTTCACCCGGTTCCGCCGGGCCGCGGAGACGCCGTTCAACATCGTGCTCGAGGCGCGGCCGTAGAGGCGTCGCCGGGAGCGGCGTCGTCGGAGCGGCGGTGCGGCACGCAGGTCCGCTTCGCACCTCGTGTGCGAGGCTCGGACCGTGCGCCGCACCGCCGCAGTCGCCTGTCTCACGGCGGCTCTCCGATGACCGACGTGTCGTTCTGCTTCGTGGACGTGTTCGCGAGCCGGCCCCTCGAAGGCAACCCGCTGTCGCTGGTCGTGGACGCCGACGACCTCGATGAGCGACAGATGGGTGCCATCGCCCGCGAGTTCAACCAGTCCGAGACCACGTTCCTGCTGCGGCCGACGCGTCCGGGAATCACCTGGCGGCTGCGGTCCTTCACCCCGATCGGCGCCGAGGTCTTCGGCGCGGGGCACAACGCCCTGGGCGCGTGGTTGTGGCTGGCACTGACGGACCGGCTCCCCGCCGGCGACACCGCTTTCGCGCAGGAGATCGGCGACGATGTGCTTCCCGTCGAGGTGGTCCGGCGGTCCGATCGACCAGTGGTGGTGGCGATGGACCAGGGGCCGTTCGAGCCCGGCGCCGTGGCCGACGACCCGGCGGAGCTCGCCGCGTCCCTCGGGCTGGCCGAGTCCGACCTCGTCGCCGACGTGCCGGCGCAGGTGGCGTCCACCGGTGCCGAGCACCTGCTGGTGCCCGTGCGCGATCGCGCGGCCGTGGACCGCGCGGTCCCTGACGTGGCCCGGCTCGCCGCCGTGCTGCGGCAGGTCGGCGGCGAGGGCTGCTACCTGTTCACCCGTGACGTGGTCGACGCGGTCGACGCGGTCGCGTACACGCGGTTCTTCAACCCGACGGTCGGCATCGCCGAGGACCCCGCGACCGGGACTGCCGCCGGCCCGCTGGTCGCCATGCTGGTCGACAGGGGAGAGGTGCCCGGCGACAACACGTACGTCGTGGAGCAGGGGCACGCGCTCGGCCGCCCCAGCAGGTTGCAGGTCACGGTCTCGGGTGAGCGGGTCCGACTGAGCGGGTCGGGCGTCGTGTCGGCGACGGGCACGCTGTACCTCTGAGGACGACGCTGCTGCGGCGGCGGGCCTCAGACGTCGTCGTCGAGGTACGGGTCCAGCACGTCGGCGGCGGCCCCGAAGATCCAGGACAGCGCCAGCACGTCGTCGATGTACCCGCCGGCACGGAAGTCGGGAATCAGGTCGACCGGGGTGACCAGGTAGTACAGCGACGCGACGAGCAGCCGCTCGCGGGCCTCGCCGTCGGCGGCGGGCGGCGGGGTGTCCCGCTCGATGTCCTCCGCCTTGGCCCGAAGCAGCCGGATGGCCGCGGCCACCCGGTCGGCGACCGCCGACAGCGGGGCGTCGTCGTAGTCGAGGCCCTCGACCTGGTCGGCCAGCCGTCGCAGCGCCTCGGGGTCGCCGATGTCGGCGGCGGCCCGCTCCCGGGAACGGTCGAAGGCCGGACTGTGCAGCACCTTGGTCACCGTCGCGTGCGGCGTCCGGAAGAGCGGTCTCCAGCCAGGTTGGCTCACCCGTCACTCCCTTCGGTGTCCCCACGGCCGAACGGCCGCAGCGACTATCCCAGTACCGGGGGGTGACCGCCACGCGATCAGCCCCGACCGGGCAGGCAGGCGACGATCAGTGCCTGGTGAGAGAGCGCGCCGCGTCCCGCACCAGGGCGCCGAGTGCGTCGAATTGCGACGCGTTGACCCGGCTGGCCGGACCCCACACGCTGAGCACGGCGAGCGGCGTGCCCGCCGAGTCGAGCAGCGGTGAGGAGACTCCCCACGCCGAGGCCTCGTACTCGCCCCGACAGACGCCGAAGCCGCGCTCCCGCGTCTCCTCGAGCTCGGCGAGCAGCCGCCGCCGGCTCGTGATCGTGGTCGCGGTGTAGCGCTCGAGCCTCGGCCCGGTCATCCGGCTGACAGCCGCAGGGTCGGAGAAGGCGAGCAGCGCCTTGCCCGTCGAGGTGGCGTGCAGCGGCACGGCGCGCCCCCGCCAGCCGGCGGCGACGATCGCCGTCGGCGCCACCTCGTCGACGTACGTCAGCGCGCCGTCCCGGACGACGGCGACGGAAGCCGTCTCGCCGGTCTGCTCGCACAGCCGCTCGAGCACCGGGTGCGCGGCCTGGACGAGCGCGTCGACCCCGACCGACCCCGCCAGCTCGGCCAGTCCGAAGCCGATGGCGTACCGACCCGTCTGGTGGTCGCACACCACCATGCCCTGCGCCTCGAGCGTCATCAGGATCCGCCAGGCCGTCGCGCGGTTCAGCCCGCAGGTCTCGGCCAGCGCGGTGACCGTCGCGCTCGCGCCGGAGGCAGCGGCCACCGCGCGCAGCAGCGCGACCGCGCGGTCCACCGACTGCACCCGGGCCGAGCGAGCGGCCGGGACCTTGACGTGTGGATCGGACGCCGTGGACATCGGCGCCTCCCTTGACGCTGCTGGGCCTCCACTCTATGTTCGCATCGTTCGAAAGGTATTCGCATGACGAATGGTCGAACACCCCACCTCGACGTCGTCCGGGACCTCTCCCGTCGCGACGCCCTCCGGCTGGGTGCTCTCGCGGTGGCCGGCGCCGCCGGACTGGGGTCGCTGACGGCCTGCCAGGCGGTTCCGCCGAAGCCGGATCCCAACGCTCCGCAGAAGGCCGGCGGGGTGTTCAGCCACGGCGCGACCGGTGGTGGGCTCAAGGACACCCTCGACCCCCACTTCCCGGTGACCAACCCCGACATCGCCCGCTGCAACAACCTGTACGAGCCGCTGTTGTTCTGGGACGAGAACTATCGGCTGCAACCCGCGCTCGCGACCGAGGTGACCCCGAACGGGGACGCGACGGAGTGGACCGTGCGTCTGCGCGACGACGTCGTGTTCCATCACGGCAAGACCATGACGGCCGACGACGTGCTGTTCAGCCTGGCCCGGGTCGCCGACCCGAAGAACACCGCGCCGGGCGGCGCCGAGCTGCTCAAGATCCTGGACCTCAAGAACTCCCGCGCCGTCGACGACCAGACCATCACGCTGCCGCTGAAGACCCCCTACACCGTGCTGGACCAGCTGCTCGCGGAGTACACCGTCGGCATCATCCCGAGCGACTTCGACCTCGCCGACCCGGTCGGCACGGGTGCCTTCAAGTACGAGTCGTGGGTCCCGGGGACGCTCAGCACGTTCACCCGCCACGACGACTACTGGGGCGACCCGGCGTGGGTCGACAAGCTGCTGATCTACGACTTCGCCGACGATGCGGCGAAGGTCAACGCGCTGCTCGCCGGCCAGGTGCAGAGCGTCGACAACCTGCCCACCTATCTCGTCGACTCGATCGAGGAGCAGGGCTCCTCGCCGCTGATCTCGGAGACCGGCGCCTGGGTGCCGTTCACGATGCGGGTGGACACCGGCGTCTACCAGGACGTGCGGGTGCGGCAGGCGCTGCGGCTGGTCGTCGACCGGCAGCAGATGATCGATCAGGCGCTCGGCGGCTACGGCTTCCTCGGCAACGACCTCTACTCGCCGTTCGACCCCGCGTTCAACGACGAGCTTCCGCAGCGCGAGCAGGACATCGATCAGGCGAAGTCGCTGCTCAAGCAGGCGGGCAAGTCCGATCTGCAGGTCGAGCTGACGACCTCGACCGCGGTCGGCGTGGGCGGGGTCGAGTCCGCGAACCTCTTCGTGGAACAAGCCGCCGCTGCCGGCATCGAGGTTCGGCTCACCAAGGCCGACCCGAACACGTTCTACGGCGACCAGTACCTGTCGTGGCCGTTCGCCCAGGACTTCTGGAACACCCGCAACTACATCCCTCAGGTCGCGCAGTGCGCCGAGAAGAACTCGCCGTACAACGAGACCCACTTCGACGACCCCGAGTTCAACACGATCATCGACCAGGCGCGCAAGGAGCCGGACGAGGCCAAGCGGACCGAGCTGCTGCACGCCGCGCAGAAGATCGAGTACGACACGGGTGGCTACATCATCTGGGGCTTCAAGCGCCAGGTCGACGGCTACTCCAACCTCGTGCAGGGCTTCGTCCCGCACCGGTACCTGCCGTGCTCGGCGTTCAAGTTCCAACGAGTCTCGTTCGTCTGAAGGGGATCGGGAATGGCAGCGGTGACGACGGCACCTCCGGAGGCGCAGGCCGCCGGACCTCGGGCCCGGTCGGTCCCCGTGGCGTGGACGCTGTGGCTGGCCCGCCGGATCGGTCTAGCCGTCCTCACCCTCTGGCTGGTGTCGGTGCTGGTGTTCTTCGCGACCGCCGCGCTGGGCGACCCGATCCGGGCGATCCTCGGCAAGGACTTCGCCTCCAGCCCGAGCCGGGTCGAGACCCTGCGCGCCCAGCTCAACCTCGACGAGCCGCTGCTGGAGCGCTACCTCGACTGGCTCGGTGGCCTGGTCACGGGTGACCTCGGCACGTCATTGGCCAACCAGCTGCCGGTCACCGAGCTGATCGGGTCGCGAGTGCTCAACAGCGCGGTGCTGGTGCTGGTCTCGGCGGTCGTGATGATCCCGGTCGCGTTCGGGCTGGCGATGATCTCGGCCAACGCCCGGGGCAAGCGCCTCGACCAGGTGATCCAGGTCGTCCTGCTGGGACTCGCCGGACTGCCCGAGTTCGTCACCGGCATCCTGCTGGTCGCGCTGTTCTCGACGACCGTGCTGCACGTGCTGCCGGCCGTGACCATCAGCGCCGGCGACGCGGGACCGTGGGAGAACCCGGCATCGATGATCCTGCCGGTGGCGACGTTGGTGATCGCGGTGTCGCCGTACGTCTCGCGGATCGTCCGGTCCACCCTGCTCGAGGTGCTGGACAGCGACTACGTCGAGCTGGCCCGGCTCAAGGGCATCCCGGAGAAGGTCGTGATGCGCAAGCACGCGCTGCTGAACGCGATCGTCCCGGGCATCCAGGTGATCGCCCTGCAGCTGGCCTGGCTGGCCGGCGGCATCGTGCTCGTGGAGTACCTGTTCTCCTACCCAGGGATCGGCGTGAGCCTGGTCGACAGCGTCCGCAACAGCGACTTCCCGATGGTGCAGGCGCTGAGCATGATCATCGCCGGCGTCTACGTGGTGGTGAACCTGATCGCCGATGTCCTGTCGATCCTGTTCACCCCCCGCTCGAGGACGGCGATCGCGTCATGAGCGTGCTCTCGGCCAGCGGCCTGCGGCAGGTGGCGTCCCAGCGCCGGTTGATGGTCGGGCTGATCATCACGCTGATCGTCGTGTTCTTCGCGCTGATCGGGCCGTGGATCGCACCGCACGGCGAGAACGACATCGTCGGCAAGCCGTTCACCCACTCGGGCTCGTTCCTGGGCACGGACTATCTCGGGCAGGACGTGTGGAGCCGGGTGCTCGCCGGTGGTCGCTCGATCCTGTTGATCGCGGGGCTCGCGACGGTCGTCGGCATGGTCGTCGGCGTGCTCATCGGGGTGGTCGCGGCGTACGCCGGCGGCTGGCTCGACGACGTGGTGATGCGCCTCAACGACGTTGCCCTCGCGTTCCCGCAGATCCTGCTTGCGCTGCTCGTGCTGTCGGCGGTCGACGAGCCGAAGTGGTGGATGATCGTGCTGCTGGTGGGCGCCTCGCACGCGCCGCGCGTGGCCCGGGTTGCCCGCGGCGTGGCCATCGGCCTGGTGTCGCGTGACTTCGTCGCCTCCGCAGAGGCGCTCGGCGAGAGCCGGGCCCGGGTCGTCATCGCCGAGGTGCTGCCGAACATGAACGCCCCGCTGCTCGCCGAGGCGGGGCTGCGCCTCACCTACTCCATCGGCATGGTCGCCGGCCTCGGCTTCCTCGGCTTCTCGAGCGACCCCGGGGCGGCGGACTGGGGCGTGATGATCAACGAGAACCGGCTGGCCCTGCTGGTCGTGCCGTGGGGCGTGCTCGCGCCGGTCATCGTCATCGGCATCTTCACCATCGGCACCAACCTGATGACCGACGGCATCACCCAGCTCGCGGCCAAGGGAGGGGACTGATGACGACCGTAGCCCCGGAGGAGTCGGCGGCCTCGGACGGCCGCACGGGCTGCACCGTCGAGGACCTGCGGGTGGCGCTCACCGCTCGGCCGATCGACGTGGTCGACGACATCGACCTGGTGCTCGCGCCCGGCGAGGTGGTCGGCCTGGTCGGGGAGTCAGGGTCGGGCAAGACCACCGTCGGCACGGCGATCCTTGGGTACTCCCGGGCCGGCGCGTTCATCGAGACGGGCCGGGTGATGCTCGGCGACCGCGACGTCCTCGCGCTCGGGTGGCGCGAGGTCCGACAGCTGCGCGGTGAGGAGATCGCGTACGTCCCGCAGGATCCGGCCTCCGCCCTGAACCCCAGCATCCGCATCGGTCGGCAGCTGGTGGAGCTGTTCGAGCTGCGTGGCATCGGTACCGCCGAGGAGCGGGCCAAGCGGGCCAGGGACGGTCTCGCCGAGGTGGGGCTGCCCAACGACGACGAGTTCCTACGCCGCTACCCGCACCAGCTGTCCGGTGGTCAGGTGCAGCGGGTGGCACTGGCCATGGCCTTCCTGCCCCGGCCCAAGGTCCTGGTGCTGGACGAGCCGACGACCGGGCTCGACGTCACCACCCAGGGCATGGTGCTCGAGACGATGGGCGAGCTCTGCCGCGCCCACCAGGTCGCGGCGCTGTACGTCACCCACGACCTCGCGGTCATCGCCAACATCGCCGACCGGGTCGCGGTGATGTATGCGGGGCGGGTCATCGAGCTCGGTCCGCGGGACGAGATCTTCCGCGAGCCGTCGCACCCCTACACCCGGGCGCTGCTGGACGCGATCCCGCACCTCAAGCAGGCCCGGGCACTCAGCGGCATCCCCGGCCGCACGCCCGGCCCGGGGAACCGGCCGCAGGGGTGCAGGTTCCACGACCGCTGCGCCTACGTGCAGGACCGGTGCAAGGAGACCGACCCGCCGCCGGTCGACGTGGGCCCGGACCACACCGCCCGTTGCCTGCGGGTTGACGAGATCGGCAGCTGGGACATCAACCTCGGCACGGTCCCGGACACCGATCCCGACAAGGCCCGGGACGTGATCCTCTCGGTGCAGAGCCTCGACATCTCGTACGGCCGCAAGCAGGTCGTCCACGACGTCACCTTCGACGTCGCCCGGTCGGAGTGCGTCGCGCTCGTCGGGGAGTCGGGGAGTGGCAAGACCACGATCTCGCGCTGCGTGGGCGGGCTGCACAAGACCTGGACCGGGTCGATCACGTTCGACGGGACCGAGCTGGCCAAGGGATCGCGTCGGCGCAGCGACGAGGACCGCAAGCGGGTGCAGTACATCTTTCAGAACCCCTACCTGTCGCTCAACCCGCGGCTGACCATCGAACAGATCGTCCGGCGGCCGATGCAGCTGTTCGGGATCGCCAGGGGCAAGGAGGCCACCGACCGGGTGGTGGAGCTGCTCGAACAGGTGGCGCTCGGACCGACCGTGCTCAAGCTGCAGACCAACCGGCTGTCGGGCGGCGAGCGGCAGCGGGTCGCGATCGCCCGGGCGCTGGCCGCGGAGCCCGATCTGCTGGTCTGCGACGAGATCACCTCGGCGCTCGACGTGTCCGTGCAGGGCTCGATCGTGGAACTGCTCGAGGAGCTGCGGAAGTCGCGGGGGATCAGCATGCTGTTCGTCACCCACAACCTCGCGCTGGTGCGCTCGATCGCCGCCCGGGTGCAGATCCTGAACGCCGGCAGGCTGGTCGAGTCCGGCTCGGTGGTCGAGGTCATGGACAGCCCGCGCGAGGACTACACCAAGCAGTTGCTCGCGAACAGCCCGAGCATCGACTGAGCGCCCACCAGCGAGCAGGAGGGCCTGACATGAACCGCACCGTCATCATCACCTGCGCGCTCACCGGTGCAGGCGACACAACCGACCGGTCCGAGCACGTGCCGGTCACGCCCGCGCAGATCGCCGAGTCCGGCATCGCCGCAGCACGGGCGGGCGCGGCCGTCGTGCACGTGCACGTGCGCGACCCGCGCACCGGGCAGGGGTCGCGGGACGTCGCGCTCTACCGCGAGGCGGTCGAGCGGATCCGGGCCGCCGACGTCGACGTCGTCGTCAACACGACCGCCGGCATGGGCGGCGACCTGGTGCTCGATCCGCAGCACCCGACGCAGTTCGTCGAGGGCACCGACCTGGTGAGCGGCCGCGAGCGGCTCGCTCACGTGGAGGAGCTGCTGCCCGACATCTGCACGCTCGACTGCGGCAGCCTCAACTTCGGCGAGGGCAGCCTCGTGTACGTGAGCACCCCCGACATGCTGCGCGAGGGCGCCAAGCGGATCCAGGAGCTCGGCGTGCGGGTCGAGATGGAGATCTTCGACTCCGGCCACCTGTGGTTCGCCCAGCAGCTGGTCGAGGAGGGGCTGATCGACCAGCCGCCGCTGTTCCAGCTCTGCACCGGCATCCCGTACGGGGCGCCGAGCGACCCGGCGCTGCTGATGGCGATGGTCAACCAGCTGCCCGCGGGGGCGGTATGGGCGTCGTTCGCCCTGGGACGGATGCAGATGCCGTGGGTGGCGCAGTCGGTGCTGCTCGGCGGTCACGTGCGGGTCGGCCTGGAGGACAACCTGTACCTGAGCAAAGGCGTCAAGGCCACCAATGCCCAGCTGGTGGAGCGGGCGCGCACCATCATCGAGGCGATGGGAGCGTCGGTCGCGACCCCCGATGACGCCCGCGAGATCCTGCAGCTGAAGCCGAGGTCGTAGATGGCCACGGAGCCCTCCGTTCGGGTGGCGCCCGACGCCGTGCGAACCGTGACCTGCGTCGGCGTCGGCGTGATCGGCGGGGGATGGGTGGCGTACTTCCTGGCTCGCGGTTACCGGGTGGTGGCCTGGGACCCGGCGCCCGACGCTGAGGTACGGCTGCGCCATCTCGTCGACCGGGCCTGGCCGGCGCTCACCGAGCTGGGTCTCGCCGATGGTGCGAGCCGGGACAACCTCAGCGTCGAGCCTGACCTCGCAGCAGCCGTCGACGGCACCGACCTCGTGCAGGAGAGCGCGCCGGAGACGCTCGAGCTCAAGGTCCGCCTGCTCGCCGACATCGACGAGGTGACGCCGCCGCACGTGGTCATCTCGTCGTCGACCTCGGGCTACGGGATGAGCGAGATGCAGGGGGCGTGCCGGCACCCGGAGCGGACCGTCGTGGCGCACCCGTTCAACCCCCCGTACCTGATCCCTCTGGTCGAGGTGGTGGGCGGCGCGAAGACGTCGGCCGAGGTCGTCGCGTGGACCTCGGACTTCTTCCGGCATGCCGGCAAGTCGGTGATCACCATGGACCGGGAGGTGCCGGGGTTCATCGCCAACCGGCTGCAGGAGGCGCTGTGGCGCGAGGCCCTGCACATGGTGGCCGCCGGTGAGGCGACAGTCGAGCAGATCGACCAGTCGATCACCGACGGGCCCGGGCTGCGATGGCCGATCCACGGACCCTGCCTGACGTTCCACCTCGCCGGCGGTCAGGGCGGGATCGGGCACATGCTCGACCACTTCGGGCCGTCGCTGCTGTCGCCGTGGACGCGGCTGGTGTCGACCGAGCTCACCCGCGAGCTGCACGACGAGATGGTTGCCGGGTGCGAGCGCGAGGCTGCGGGGCGCACGATCGACGAGCTGGTGGCCGAGCGCGACCGCGGTGTGATCGCGGTGCTGCGCGCGCTCGGCCGGGTCTGACCGCACCGTGTCCCTCACCTGGCGCGAGCGGGTCCTCGACGAGTGGATCGACTACAACGGGCACCTGTCCGAGGCCTACTACGTGCTGGTGCTCGGGCACGCGACCGACGCGGTGATGGACCACGTCGGGCTCGGGCCGGCGTACCGCGAGCGGCACGGCGCCTCGCTGTTCACCGTCGAGGCACACCTCCGCTACCTCGACCAGGTGCCGCGCGGCGCCGACCTCGAGGTGCGCTCCGCAGTGATCGGCGCGAGCGACAAGCTGCTGTGGATCTGGCACGAGATGTGGTGCGACGAGCGGCTGCGGGCGACCGAGGAGGTGCTCGGCGTGCACGTCGACACGTCGTCGGGCAGGTCGTCGCCGTTCCCTGACGACGTCGCCCGGCGGATCACCGCCGTCCGGGAGCCGCCGGGAGACCGGGGCGGCCGCCGGATCCGGCTGGAGCGATGACCGGGTCCGGCGACCCCACGGCGCGCTATCGGGTGGCAGAGACGACGAGCATCTCGCAGGGGCCGGTGAACCCGTCGGGTCCCTCGAACTCCGCGAGCGCCTGACCGATCTCCTCCCACGCCTCCTCGCGCTCGGCCTCCGGCAGCCCCACCAGCATCTGGTGCAACGCGCCGAACGACTCGCGCTCGAAGCGCACGCAGTCGGCTGCGCTGGCCATCCGGACAGGGGACGGGACGGCTTCGACCTCGACGTCGCGGAACCCGGCTCGGGTCAGCGCCTCCTCGGCGACGCCTGGCGCGCCGAGACTGAACGGGCCGGGCTGTCCCGGTGCCGGCGGCGGCAGCTGGGCGCGACGCCGAATGATCCCGATGGGCACGGAGAAGAAGCCGTTGCGGTCGGCCGTGGAGTAGACGACCGACGAGACGCGGCCGCCCGGGCGAAGCGCGTCGCGCATGCCGGTCAGGGCGGCCTGCTGGTCGGGGAAGTAGATCAGCCCGACCCGGGAGATCACCGCGTCGAACGTGCCCTCCACGCCGGTGAGGCGCTCGCCGTCGACCTCCTGGGTCACCACGTTGGACAGACCGGCGTCAGCGGCCGCGCGGGCGGCGTACTCGAGGATCGCGGGCGAGATGTCGGTGGCCAGCACGTGGCCGGATGGCCCCGCCCGCCGGGCGGCGGCGAGCGTCTGCCCGCCGGCGCCGGCGGCCACGTCCAGCACCCGGCTGCCCGCGGCAATGCCGGCCGTGTCGAGCATCCGCTCGGTGGCGGCCCCCAGCCAGTCCTCGATGGCCGGGCCCCAGCGGTGCCAGGCCTCGGCGGCCTCCTGCCACTGGGCTCTCGTCGTGGTCTTGTAGGTGTCTGCGTCGAACGTGGTGGGCACGGTGTCCTCCTCAGGTGTCGGTGTGCTAACACCCAGTACGCGCCAGAATGCCGGTCGCAGCCGCTAGAAAACGGCTGGCAACTTCCGGGCAGCGCCGTCGGCCGCGACAATGCCGGCGTGTCCTTGTTCGTCGGACGGGCCGAACCGCTGTCGCGCCTCGCCGCCGCGTACCAGGCGGTGTCGTGCGTACCGGGGGGCGCGGATCCGGCCTGGGCCGGTCTCGTCCTGGTCACCGGCGAGGCCGGAATGGGCAAGACGGCGCTGCTGACCCGCTTCGCGTCCGAGGTCGGCACTCGCGGGGCCACGGTGGTCTGGGGCACGTGCTGGGACGGCGACCAGACGCCGGCGTGGTGGCCGTGGACGCAGGCTCTGCGCGAGCTGCTCGAGCAGCGCGACGAGCTGCGGGACGCCGTCCCGGCCGAGGTCCGAGCGGCCGTGCTGCCGGAGCTGGGGGCGGTGCCGCCGCGCCCTTCGGGTGATGCCGATGACGCGGGCCGGCTGCTGCTGTTCGACGCGGTCGGGCGGCTGCTCGCCAAGGCCGCGGGCCGCGCGCCTGTCGTGGTGGTGCTGGACGACCTGCAGTGGAGCGATCCCTCCACCCTCGACCTGCTGCGCTTCCTCGGCCGCCGGCCCGGACCCGGGCGCCTGCTGCTGGTGGGCTCCTACCGCCCGAACGAGTCCGGTCCCGACGTCGCCGCGGCCCTCGCCGGCCTGGCCGGTGGCGCCGAGCTGGTGCTGCTGCAACGCCTGTCGTCCGGTGAGGTCGCCGAGCTGGTGCGGGTCACCTCCGGCGCGGCTGAGGCCGACCGGTGGGCGGGGGAGGTGCATGAGCGCAGTGGTGGCCACCCGCTCTTCGCCCGCGAGCTCTGCCGGTTGCTGGCCGACGGCGGTCCGGCCGACGAGGTGCCGGTGGCCGTACGGGAGCTGATCCTGAGCAGGCTCGCCCGGGTGTCCGCCGATGCCCGAGGGCTGCTGGACGTCGCGGCGGTCGCTGGCGCCGAGCTGCTGTCCGACGTGCTGGCCGATGTGTCTGGCCACGACCCGGCCCGGGTGCACGAGCTGGTCGCCGAGGCGTCGACGGCGGGGATCGTGAGCGCCCGTGCCGACCAGCAGGGGGCGGCCCGATTCGTGCACGACCTCTACCGCGAGACCACCTACGCAGCGCTCCCACCCTTGCGGCGTCTCGACCTGCACCGGCAGGTCGCGGAGGCGCTCGTCCGCCGGCACCAACGCGGCAGCCCGGTGTTCGCGGCCGAGCTGGCCCACCACTTCGCGTCTGCCGTGCCCGTCGCCGGCGCCGGGCCCGCGCTGAGGTGGGCACGTGCCGCGGCCGACGGCGACGTCTCGCGGGTCGCCTTCGCCGAGGCCGCCGGACATCTGAACCGGGTGCGGTCCGCGGTGGCCCGGGCTGGCCAGGCACTCGCGGCGGCGGAGCTCGTCGAGGTGCTGACGGCGGAGGCCGAGCTGTGGCTGCGCTCCGGTGACGCGGTCACGGCCCGCAACCTGCTCGACGAAGCCTGGAGGCGGGCGGAGGCGACCGGTCAGCCAGAGCTCCTCGGCGCGGTCGCCCTCGGGTTGGACCGGTGCGGCGCCCGCTTCGCCATGCCCCGTGCCGAGCTGATAGCCGTGCTCGATGCGGCGCTGCGGGCCCTGGCCGGGTCGGGGACGACGACCGAGGCGCAGGTGACCGCAGCGCTGGCGCGACAGCTGCAGCACTCGATCCCGGGCGAGCGGCCGCGGGCCAGGTCGCTGGCAGAACGGGCGGTGGCGATCGCTCGAGGTCTGGACGACCCGGGCACCCTGGCCAGCTGTCTGCTGGCGCACCACGACACGCTGTGGACCCCCGGCACCGGCAGCGAGCGGGTGGCCGTCGCCGGCGAGATCGCCGAGCTGGCGAGGGCGGCGGCCGACTCCGAGCGACTGGCGCAGGCGCTGCTGCTCTCAGCGACGGCGCGGCTGGAGAACGGGTCGCCCGCCTTCCGAGCCACGCTCGGCGAGTACGAGTACGTCACCGAGCGGCTGCGCCAACCGCGGCACGACTACCTGTTGCGCACCCGGCTGGCGGCGCTTGCGCTCCTCGACGGCGACATCGGCACGGGGGAGCGACTCAGTGCCGAGGCCGCCGCCCTCGGCGAGAGCGTGGGCGACAGCGACACAGGCAACGTGCGCATGTCACAACGACTGGAAATCGTCCGGGCTCGCGCCGACGAGGCCGAGCTGCGGGCGATGGCCGCCGAGGCGGTGCGCTGGTGGGTCGGAGCACCGGCGCACGCGCACGCGGTCGCAGCCGGGTTCTCCGCCCGCGCCGGCGATCTGGAGGCCGCTCGCCGAGAGCTGGACACCGTGCTGGCACTCGACGACTGGCGGACCGACCGGTCGTACCTCTGGTCGGTCTTCGTGGGCGAGGTGGCCGTTGCCGCGATCGCCGTCCAGGACGCACCGCTGTGTCGGGGCCTGCTCGACGACCTGCTCCCGCTGGCCGGCAGCTGCGCGGTCAACGGCGCGCTGGTCTGCTTCATGGGCTCGCACGCGCACCGGGTGGGGCTGCTGCACGCCGCGCTCGGCGACGCCGACAGTGCCCGCCAGGCATTGACCGACGCCCGGGAGGTCCACCGCCGGCTGGGGGCGCGACTGTGGGAGGAAGAGACGTGCAGCGCGCTGGTGGCCCTCGGAGATCCGGAGACGCGATCGGCCCGATCCCCGGGCCGCATACCTGACCCGGGTGGGAGACATGTGGCAGGCCAGCTACCAAGGGCGCACGGCGTACCTGCGAGACGCCAAGGGCCTGCACGACCTGGCCGCGCTGCTGGCCCGCCCCGGGGTGGACGTGCCGGCGCTGGAGCTGGCGGGAGGAGCGGATGCACCCGTCGACCCCGGGAGCGACCCGGTTCTCGACCGGACCGCCCTCGCGGCCTACCGGCGCCGACTCGCCGACCTCGACGCCGAGCTGACCGAGGCCCAGAGCCAGTCCGATCTCGCGCGACAGCAGCGGGCGAGAGACGAACGCGAGCAGCTGCTGGCCGAGCTGCGCCGCGCCACCAGACCGGGCGGCACGTCCCGCCGGCTTGGCCCCACCGCCGCCGAGCGGGCTCGCAAGGCGGTGACCGCTCGCATCCGCGACGCCATCCGCCGCGTCAGCGACGCCCTGCCAGAGCTGGGCGCGCACCTCGACCGCTCGGTGCGCACGGGTGCGTCGTGCCGGTACGAGCCCGGGTCGTCCGAGCGCTGACGTCGATGAGTTTTCACCGTGAGGGCAGTCGGAGCGGCATGGAGACGACACCTGGCTACGTGGACGTGAACGGCCTGCACCTGTACTACGAGGAGCAGGGCGTCGGATCGCCACTGGTCCTGCTGCACGGCGGGATGATGAGCATCGACCTGAACTTCGCGGGTCTGATCCCCGACCTGGCCACCCGGCACCGGGTGATCGGCGTCGAGATGCAGGGGCACGGCCGCACCGGCGACATCGACCGCCCGATCACCCTGGCGGCGATGGCAGACGACGTGGTGGGACTGCTCGACCATCTCGGGATCGACCGCGCGCACGTGCTCGGCCACAGCCTCGGTGCTGGCGTGGCCACGGAGCTGGCGATCTCGCACCCCGATCGCGTGCGCTCGATCGTGCCCGTCTCGCTGTCGGTGCGGCCCGAGGGCATGCACGAGGACATGACCGATCCGGCCAAGATGGCGACCTCGACCCGGATGCCGACGCCGCAGGATTTCGCGGACATGCAGGAGACCTACCAGCGGCTGTCCCCGCACCCGGACCACTTCGACGAGTTCCTGGCGGGGTTGTCGCAGCTGGCGTCCCAGCTGCCGGGCTGGTCGGACGAGCAGCTCGGCGCGATCACCGCGCCGACGCTGCTGGTGCTCGGCGACCGCGACTTCACGACGATCGAGCACGGCGGGTTGATGCTGGAGCTGATCCCCGGTTCGCAGCTCGTGGTCCTGCCGGGCACCACCCACATGGAGGCGACCCGGCGCCCCGACCTGCTGCTGCCGATGCTGGCTGCCTTCCTGGACTGACCCCTAGCATCCGGGGCGAGTCCGGGGAGGGGCGATGTCTGATCAGTCGACGGTGCTCGGCGTGGTCCGCCGGTACTGGGAGTACGCCGGCGCGGACGTGGACCGCGCCGAGGAGATCTACCACGACGACGCGGTGCTGGAGTTCCCGCAGTCGGGGGAGCGGTTCGAGGGCCGTGCCACCTTCACCGAGTGGCGGCGGCAGTACCCGGGCAACGTGAAGTACCGGGTCCGCCGGGCGACGGCCCGCGACGACCTCGCCGTTGTCGAGTGCTCGATCAGCTACGAGGACAGCCCGTGGATGTTCGGGGTCCAGCTGCTCGACTTCCGCGGGGACAAGGTGGCCCGCGAGCGCATCTACGTGATGGAGGGCTTCGACGCGCCCGAGTGGCGCGCCGAGTGGCGCTCGGAGACCCGGCGACCCGCCGGCCTGAATGGCTGCTGAAGCTCCCCACCCCCCGGCTCATCCGACCCTTCTGCGCAGAACCACGCCGCGCAGAAGGGTCGGATGAGCGCGGGAGCGGAGGGGGACCGCGAGTCGCTACCCGTAGATCGTCGCGTTGTACCTCGCGGTGTCGTAGTAGGCGTCGAGCTCTTCCAGGCTGGCGTCCGGACGCTCCAACCGTTGTGCGACCACGGCCCGCCGCGGCACCTGCCCCGTCGGGTCCCAGGACGCCGGGTCCCACAGCGAGGAGCGGGCGAAGGCCTTGGCGCAGTGGTGGAACACCTCATCGATCTCGACCACGACCGCGAGCAGCGGACGGTGGCCCTTGACCACCATGTCGTCGAAGAAGTCGGCGTCGGCGACCAGCCGGGCCCGGCCGTTGATGCGCAGCGTGTCGCCGCGGCCGGGGATCAGGAAGATCAGCCCCACGTGCGGGTTCTGCAGGATGTTCCGGTAGCCGTCGGCGCGCCGGTTGCCCGGCCGCTCGGCGATCGCGATCGTCCGGTCGTCGAGCACCCGGACGAGCTGTCCGGCCGGGTCGCCCTTCGGCGAGACGTCGCAGTCACCGGTCGCGGACGCCGTGGCCAGTACGCAGAAGGGCGAGGCGGCCAACCAGTCGCGGTCGAGGTCGATCAGTGCCGGGCGGGCCTTGTCCCGTACGCGGGGCACCGGCTCGCCGAGCAGGTCGACGAGCTGGTCGACCGAGGTGATCTCGGTCCCCACGCCGGCCGACCCGGACGGATGCGGATTTACGTCGCTGCTCATCGGTAGCCCTCTCGATCCAACCTGCGCACGCCCCCGACGCTAGCCGCTCCTACCCTGGCGCCGTGCCCGACCACCGCCGCCGGAAGGCCCGGATCCAGGATGTCCACGAGCTCGCGCTGGCGATGCCGCACGTCACGGTCTATCCCGGGACGGCCGACAACCCGGTCTACCAGGTGGGCGGCAAGTCGTTCATCTTCTTCCGCAACCCCCGACCGGACGCGAAAGACCCGGTGACGGGGGAGCGCTACCGCGACGTGATCGTCTTCTGGGTGGGCTCCGAGGCGGACAAGCTGGCAATGGTCCAGGACGAGTCGTTGCCGTTCTTCACCACCGCCCACTTCGACGGCCACCCGTCGGTGCTGCTGCGTGCCAGCCGAGTCGGCGAGCTCACCCGTCAGGAGCTCGCCGAGGTCGTGCAGGACGCCTGGCTGTCCCGCGCCTCCACCCGCCGCGCCACGACCTGGTTGCGGGAGCATCCGCCGATGTAGCTGTGCGCCAGCGAGCCTCGATACTGATACCACCCTGGTGCCATCCACGTCATGGCCATGACATTGCGCACTGATGAGGAGCTGGACCGCGCGTTGTCCGCGCTGGCCAGCGCAGAGGGCGCCTCCCGTCAGGAGATCGTCCGGCGAGCTGTTCTGGATCGCTACGAGCGCAGCGCCCACGTCGCCCGAGTGAACGACAGCTCGAGCCGCATGGTCGAGCAGTGGGGTGATGTGCTCGAGCGCCTGGGCACGGTGTGACGGAGGTCGAGTACCTAGACCTCGAGGACATGCTTGGCCTCGTGCGTGATTTGCGGGCCGGCCCCGTCCGTGACGTTGGGCTGCTGGACTCGGCTGCTGCGCGCCCGCGCTCCAGTGCGTTCGCAGAGGATGCGTACCCGACGCTCGAGCTCAAGGCGGCGGCGCTGCTGCACTCCGTCGTCCGCATCCCCGCACTCGTTGACGGGAACAAGCGTCTCGCCTGGCTGGCGACCGTCGTGTTCCTCGATCTCAAACGGTCACGCGCCCGACCTGACACACGACGAGGCCTTCGAACTGGTCATGGCCGCCGCTGCTGGGACCGTCGACGTCGAGACGATCGCTGCGCGGCTCGGTCCAACGATCGCGTCGCAGTAGAAGGTCGGCCGACGGTCAACTCAGACCACGCCGTCGGCCACCAGCGACTCCACCTCATCCGACGACAGGCCGATCTCGGCGAGCACGCTGCGGGTGTGCTCGCCGAGCGCCGGCACCGGGTCCATCCGCGGCTCGGCGGTGGTGAACCCGGGCGGTGCCAACGACGGCAGGGTGCCGGTGGGGGTGCCGACCTCGTGCCACCGCCCGCGCGCGGACAGCTGCGGGTGCGCCCAGACGTCGGCCATCGAGTTGACGTGGGCGTACGCCACCGGGATCGCCGCGAGTGCGCCGCTCGCCTCGTCGCCGGTGAGGACCGCGAACCGCGCGGAGATGATCGCCCCGAGCTCGACGCGGTGCTCGCTGCGGGCGGCGTTGTCGGCGTAGGCGGGCAGGTCGGCCAGGTCGGGGTCGGCCAGGAACTGAGTGCAGAAGGCGCGCCACTCGCGCTCGTTCTGGATGCCCATCATCACGACCTTCTCGTCGCGTGTGACGAACGGGCCGTACGGGTAGATCGTCGCGTGGGCAGCCCCGGCGCGCGGGGGCGGCTCGGCGCCGTCGTAGGCGTAGTACAGCGGGAAGCCCATCCACTCGACGGTGGCCTCGAACATCGACACGTCGAGGTGGGCGCCCTTGCCGGACTGCCCGCGCTCCAGCAGCGCGGCGAGGATCGAGCTGTACGCGTACATGCCGGCGGCGATGTCGGAGACGGAGATGCCGACCTTCGCCACGTCGTCCTCGCTGCCGGTGACCGACAGCAGTCCGGCCTCGCTCTGCACCATCAGGTCGTAGGCCTTCATCGACTCGCACGGGCCGGACGCGCCGTAGCCGGAGATGTCGCAGACGACGAGGCGGGGATTGTCGGCCCGCAGCTCCGCGGCACCGAGCCCGGCGCGAACGGCGGCCCCTGGCGCGAGGTTCTGGATGAACACGTCGGCGCCGGCCAGCAGCCGACGGGCGATGGCGACGCCGCGCGGGTCCTTGATGTCGAGGGTGAGCGACTCCTTGTTCCGGTTCGTCCAGACGAAGTGCGAGCTCATCCCGCCGGCGCGGGTGTCGTACCAACGCGCGAAGTCGCCGACTCCCGGTCGCTCCAGCTTGATCACGCGCGCGCCCAGGTCGGCCAGCTGTCGGCTCGCGTACGGGGCGGCGATCGCCTGCTCGAGGGACACGACCGTCACGCCGCGCAGGGGCTGCATCTGTTCTCCGCTCCTCGGTAGCCGCGGGCCGGTGGCCGTCGTCAGACGATGAGGGCCAACACGGCGATCAGCGGCATGGCCACGACGGAGGCCAGCGCGGTCACGAAGGTCAGCGCCTTGAGCGCACCGCGGGTCGACACCCCGAGCAGCGTCTGGAACATCCAGAAGAAGTTGCTGTTCACCTGCAGCGCGAACAGCGCACCGGCGCCGATGGCCAGGCCCACGACCGCGGGCTCGACGTCGAGGTCGCCCACGATCGGCCCGATGATGCCGGCGGCGGTGATCGCGGCGACCGAGATGGAGCCGATCGCGAGGTGCAGCAGCGCCGCGACGAACCACGCGAGCAGCAGGCTCAGCAGCACCGGGGTGCCGGTGCCGGCCGAGAACAGGTCGCCGAGGACCTTGTCGAGGCCGATCGCCCCGATGACAGCGCCCAGCGAGCCGCCCACGCCGGTGATCAGCAGGATCTGGCCGGTGGTGTTGAAGCCCTTGTCGAGCGCCTCGTCCGTACGGGCGGTGCCGAGCGAGCTCCGGGCGAGGACGTACGCGCCGACGAGACCGATGAACAGCGCCAGGACGGGATTGCCGAAGAACGCAAGAGCTGTGGAGTCGACGCCCGCCGCGGCGGCGATCGCGGCGGTGGCGATGAGGACCAACGGCACCAGGATCGGCAGCAGCGACACGAACAACGGCGGTGCGCCACGCGCGGTGCCGGCCGTCGTGGAGGTGTCATCGGTCTCGGCGCGGTCGGCCGCGAGCGCCTCCTCCGCGAGCAGCGCCTCGGAGACCTCCTCGTCCTTGTCGGGGTTCCAGAAGCCGAGCCGGAGCAGCCAGCCGAAGATCAGCGTGGTGACGACGGCCGTCAGGGGGCCGATCAGCAGGCCGTAGATCAGCATGGTGCCGAGCGGCACGTCGAGCAGGCCCGCGATCGCGACGGTGCCCAGGCCGGGCACGACGAAGACGTAGCCGACCAGGATGCCCGCGGTCAGCGAGCCACCCAGCATGCCGAGACCGTTGCGGCCGAGCTGTGGTGCTGCGGAGCGAGCGATCGGCGAGGCCAGCACCAGCTGCACGTCGACGTAGATCGACGGGAAGATCGTGGTGAGCGTCGCGGCCAGGGCGTACGGGAGGCGGCGGGCGCCGAGCAGCCGCAACAGCAGCTCGACCAACCCCTGCAGCGCTCCCATCGCAAAGAGCAGCGAGCCGAGCAGGACGCCGAACCCGATCAACAGGCCGACCTCGGCCATGATGCTGCCGAAGCCCTCCGCGATCGTCCCGATGGTGTCCTCGAAGCCGAGCCCCGCGGCAAGGCCGAGGTAGATCGAGCCCAGTACCAATGCGATCACCGGGTCGACGTGCACCACGATGATCAGCAGGATGACCGCGAGAATCGCGATCCCGGTGTGCAGTGCCTCCACGCTGCTCCCTTTCGGCTGGTTCGCTGCTCGGTTCGCTCAGTCGTCGCGGAGATCGACGCCGATGACCGCGCTGTGGCCGTCGGGATCCGTGGCGCGTACCAGCAGCCGGGGGTTGTCGACCCGGCCGATGCCGACCGTCGCGCGCAGGGCAGCGTGGCGGTTCACTCGTGCGGAAAAGGAGACTGCGGACGCCTCATCGCCGTCGTAGATCCGCATCTCGATGTTCCAGCGGTCGCCGGGGTTGCCGCTTTGTGTATACCGCAGCTCGGTGCGGCCGCTATCCGTCGTGGCCAGGACGAGCTGCTGCACCCGAGCGAATCGAGACCACGCTCGAATGGCCGGCTGGCGACGGTCGGCGATGCCGACGTGGCAGAACTCGGACGGACCGCTACCGCGGTGGTAGGTGAACGCGCCGAGGAACAACCGACCGTGTACCTCGCTCACGTCCAGGTCGCCGGAGACCGACCAGCTGCCGTCGGTCGCGCGTGCGTGCGAGTCGACGGCCACCTCGCCGCCGTGGCGCAGCTCCTCGGCGAACATCGTGACGTCCCAACGGCTGCCGACCGTCACGTGCCGGGCGTCGATCCGGAACGGGATGACGTCGTCGGCGCGGGGGCCGTACGTGAGGTTGATCCTGCCGCTGGTTCCGCGGCAACCCCCGCGGATCGCGGTGTTGTCCGGGCGGGCTCGCTCGGCCTGCGCACCGCTGTCATCCGGACCTGCCGACACGGCGGGACCGGCTGCCAGACCAGCACCGACCACGGTGAAGAGCGCGGTGGTGAGGACGACGGAACGGACGGTGGTACCCCCACGATGCATGCCTCACTGTGGCACAGCGACCCCGCGGACGTGAGAGTGCGGGACGCCCAGGGTTACGGGTGCCAGCCGGCCGGAGGCTCCTCACCGACGAGGCCGTCGACGGCCTCGCGGAGCAGGTCGGCGTGACCGGTGTGCCGGCCGTACTCCTCGACCAGGTCACAGACCAGCCGGCGGAGGTTGGCGTGCCGCCCGTCGGGCCACGAAGCGTGGACCAACTGGTCGAGCCCCCCGTCGGCGAGAGCCGCGTCGAGCCTCGCTCGGGCCCGTTCGACGGCGCCGTCCCACAGTGCGTACAACTGTTCCGGGGTGTCGTCGGCAGCCGACTCGAACTCCCAGTCATTGCTGCCGTCCCAGCCGGTGGCGTCCCACGGCGCCCCCATCGGCTCCCCGCGCATCTTGACGGTGAACGTGTAGTCCTCCATGGCGGCCAGGTGCTTGAGCAGACCGCCGAGGGTCAGCGACGAGGCACCGACGTGAGTCTGCAGCCCGGCCGCGTCGAGGCCACCCGCCTTCCAGCGGAAGGTCGCGCGCAGACGGTCGAGCGCCCCGACGAGCTGCTCGGTCTCGGTGCCGGCAGCAGGGGGCTCCCAGCGGCGGTCGCTGTCGGTCATGGCGTCACCGTAGATCGCCTCTCCGACACCGCCCCGCGGGGTGTCGGACACGGTTTCTATGCTGACGCGGTGGACCTGGAGTTCAGCGGCAGGGTGTGGCACTGGCGAGGCCCGTCGCCGTACCACTTCGTCACCGTGCCCGAGGCCGAGAGCGCCGAGCTGCAGTCGGCGGCCGCGCTGGTGACCTACGGCTGGGGCATGATCCCGGTCGAGGTACGGATCGGGTCGACGACGTGGACGACGTCGCTTTTCCCCAAGGACGGCGGCTACGTCGTGCCGTTGAAGGACAAGGTCCGCAACGCCGAGCAGATCGACGTGGGCGACACGGTGGAGCTGCGCCTCCTCGTCGACATCTGAGCCGCGCAAAGCCGACCGGGCCGAGGTCGGCAATGGTCTCTAGTCTCGCGGCATGGCCACGGTCCACCAGCTCAACCGCGCTGACGCCCGCCGCGTCGCCGTGCGCGCCCAGCTGCTGACCAAGGAGCGGCCGACCGACCTGTTCGAGACGGTGCGGCAGCTCTCGCTGCTGCAGCTCGAGCCGACCAGCGCGATCGCGCCGAGCGCCGAGCTGGTGCTGTGGAGCCGACTGGGGTCGGAGTTCGACCCGCAGGAGATGTGGGACGCCGTCGACGAGCAACGGCTGATCGAGCTGCACCAGGCGCTGCGGGTGCCCGACGACATCGCGATGTTCCGTGCCGAGATGGCCGCCTGGCCAGGTCCGGGTGAGCTGCGCCCGTGGCAGGAGGACCTCCGCGACTGGGTGCTGGCAAACAACGACTGCCGGCGGGACATCCTCGAGCGGCTCCGCACCGACGGGCCGCTGCCCGCCAGCGAGCTGCCCGACACCTGCGTGGTTCCGTGGAAATCCAGCGGCTGGAACGACAACCGGAACCTGCGGATGATGCTGGACAAGCTCGTGCAGCGCGGCGAGGTCGCCGCCGCCGGCGGGACCGGCCGCGACCGGCTCTGGGACCTCGCGTCTCGCGTCTATCCCGACGACCCCGTGCCTCCGTTCCACGAGGCCGAACGGCTGCGCAACGCGCGTCGCCTCAGCTCCCTCGGCATCGCTCGGGCCAAGGGCACCAAGCTTCCCTTCGAGCCGGTCGACGTCGGCGACGCAGGCGAGCCCGCCGTGGTCGACGGGGTGCGCGGCCAGTGGCGGGTAGACCCGGCCCAGCTGGGTCAGCCGTTTGCCGGTCGAGCGGCCCTGCTGTCGCCCTTCGACCGGCTGCTCGCCGACCGCAAGCGGATGACCGAGCTCTTCGAGTTCGACTACATCCTGGAGATGTACAAGCCCCAGGCCCAGCGACGCTGGGGCTACTACGCGCTCCCGATCCTGTACGGCGACCGGCTGGTCGGGAAGCTCGACGCCCGGGCCGACCGCAAGGAAGGCGAGCTGCAGGTCACCGCGATCCACCGGGACGTGCCGTTCACCAAAGCGATGGCGACGGCCGTCGACCGCGAGATCGACGACCTGGCCCGCTGGCTCCGGCTGGCGCGGGTCGACCTCGACTCCGTCGACTAGAGCGGGCGCTCGCGGTCAGGCAACGAAGATGCAGAACGGGTGGCCCGACAGATCCGCGAAGACGTACAGCGGCTCCTGGGGGTCGTCGGTCCGGTCGAGAAGAAGCTCTGCGCCCAGCGCCTCCGCTCGCCCCCGCTGGCGCTCCAGCTCGGCAGGACTCGAGACCGTGAAGTCGACGTGCAGCTGCATCGGCACGTCGTGCGCGGGCCACGTCGTGCGCTGCAGGCTCTCCACCTGCTGGAACGCGAGCTTGCGGTTGCCGTCGGAGTCCACGAGCACCAGCCAGTCCGCGTCGTCGTCGGCTGCTCCGCCCGCGGGTGGTTCGTCACCGGGCCGGTACTGCAGCCCGAGCAGCTGCCGGTAGAACTCGGCGAGCTCGCGCGGTCTGGTGGTGTCGAGAGCGGTGTGCAGCAGCCGGGGATACTCAGCCATGACCCGATGGTACGGATACGCTCATCACCCAGTGTGCGGAGATCCGCCAGCCTTCGGGGGTGCCGTGGCGGATGAGCGCACACTCGAGGGGACATCGACGTCCAGGTACAGCCATACCCCCGACAGTGTGCCGCTCCCCAGTCAGTCGCAGAGGGCCTCATCGAGGAACGCGTCGACCGCGTCGTCGGGGTCACCGTGAAAGTCGGGCGTGAGCGTCAGCGTGACCTGGCGGCGCCGATCCGCCGTCGTGTACGACCACGTCTGGTACGCCAGCGCGTCGCCGTCGTTGCCGTACACCCGGACTCCGCACGAGGTGTCCCGCCACCAGGCCAGCCCGAGCCCGTACCGGGCGCCCTTGACACCCGGTGTCTTCATTGCGTGCAGCAGCCGATCCGGTAGCAGGCGCCCATCGAGCAGTGCGGTGAAGAATCGGTTGAGGTTCCTGGTCGTGGAGATCAGCTGGCCACTGGCGCCCATCACCGACGGGTTCAACGTGGTGTAGTCGAGGAGTGTCTCGCCTTCCGGCGGTGCTGGTACGTAGCCGTGCGGGTGTGGGCCGGGAATCCTTGGCGACGCTCCCGGCACCGAGGTGCCGCGCAACCGTAACGGTTGGATGATCCGGCGCTCGATCTCCTTGCCGTAGGACCGTCCGGTCACCTTCTTGATGATCTGGCCGAGCAGGAGGTAGTTGGTGTTCGAATACGCGAAGGCCGACCCTGGCGGCTCGAACGTCGGAGGGTTCGCCACCGCGCGCCGAACGAGCCCGGCCGCGGTCCAGGTCCGCCACCGGTTGTCGAAGAACTCCTGCTCCGGCGGCATCGGCAGCGTGTACAGGTAGTCGTACAGCCCGCTGGTGTGGTTCAGCAGTTGGCGCACGGTGATGCGGTCACCGTCTGGGACGGCCCCGGGCAGCCACGCCTCAACCGGGTCGCTCAGCCGCAGCCGACCCTCATCGACGAGCTGCAGGGCCACGGTGGCGACGAACGTCTTCGTGACGCTGCCCGCCCGGAACCGGCTGCGGAGCGGGACCGTCCGCGTCTCGCCGAGCTGGGCGACACCGCTGGTGCCTCGCCACACGCCGTGCTCGTCGCGTACCTCCGCCAGCGCGCCCACCGCGCCGGCGGCGACGACGTCGTCCAGCCGGCTCTGCAGCCTGGCGCGATCTGCTTCCTCCGGCGCGGCCGTGGCAGTGGCCGGCGCCGCGAACACGGCCAACGCTGTCGTCGCCGCAACCAGAGCCCCGTGCACTCGCCTCATCTGTGCCTCCCATTGAGTGTTCGCTTTCCACGACCCTGACGTCGTGGCGGTGACGAACACATCGGGGAACGCCCTGATCCTCCCCGGAACCAGGCCGGGGACGACCGTGGTGGTGGTCACGGCCTGGTGTAGACCTGCAACACGACGCCGGATCGAAATGTCGTGCAGTCGGCTAGGACCAGCCCCTGAGGCGTCAAGCCATCGGGCATGAGGTTGCGACCTCGACTGCTGAGCACGGGGTAGACGAACAGCCGGTACGCGTCGACGAGGTCGGCACGCATGAGGGCGTGCACCACGCTGATGCTGCCGGTGACACCCAGTTCACCACCATGACCGTGAGCCTTGAGGGCTGCGACCTCGTCTTCCAGCCGGCCTGAGAGCACCGTGCTGTTGGACCAGTCCGGATCGGTCATCGTCGAGGACACGACGTACTTCGGAACCGAGTTCAGGTGGGCCGTGCTACCCGACTCGTCGTCGGTCTGCAGCGGCCAGTACCCGCGGAAGTCCTCGAAGGTCTTCCGTCCCAACAGCAGGGCCTCCTCGCTCGCCATCTGATCGTGCATCACCGCAAAGAGGTCGTCGGCGTCGTCCTGGTCGGAGGGGTCGAACCAGTCGTCGATGAACTCGATGACCCCGTTCGCGCTGATGTTCTCGGTCACGACGAGCTGACGGTTGGCAGGCATGGCACGCCTCTCCTCAGGTGGTGGTCCGGCCCCATGGTGACCGTCAAGGCCTCGGGAACTCATCGGCGGCGCGTCGTGTCGCTCGCCTGTGGCTACTCGGCGTCGAGACGTCTGAGGCGCCGCCCGCATACTGGGTCGGCACCCGTGGCCGCCCGCCAGGTGTCGGTCTCACGAACGAGCACATCGCGGTCCGCGCCGCACGGGTAATGGGCGAAGGAGATCTCATGTCCGGCATCGCAGTCACCGGCGCCGCCGGACGGCTCGGCGGTCAAGTCGTGGACGCGCTGGCAGAGTCCCGCCACGACGTGGTGGCGCTGACCAGGCGCCCGGTGGCCATGGCACCGGGCATCAGCGTGCGGGTGTCGCCGTACGAGGATCCCTCCGCCCTGCGGACCGCGCTGTCCGATGTCGACACGTTGGTGCTGGTGAGCAGCGACGGGCCTTCGGAGCAGGTCGTGCACCATCACCTCAACCTCATTCGCGCCGCGGTCGCCGCGGAGGTCGAGCATCTGGTCGTGCTGAGCAGCATCGACGCCGACCTCAGGTCGCCGTTCTGTTACGCCGTGGTCAATGCGCTCACCGAGGAGGCGGCGCGCGCGTCAGGCCTGGAGGTCACCGTGGTGCGCGCGTCGATCTTCGCTGAGTTCTTCGTGGGTCTGGTCAGGGGCGCGACCGTGGATGGAGAGCTGCGGTTACCTGCTGGTGAGGGCCGGATTGCCTTGGTATCGAGGACCGACGTGGGCCGCTGCCTCGCGGAGCTCGCGAACAGGGATCCGGCCGGAGCCGTGCACCACCTGACCGGGCCGACCTCGCTGAGCCTGGCCGAGGTCGCGGCCACGTCCGGGTCTTTGCTATGTGCCGGTCAGTGAGGCTGAGTATGTCCAGCACCTGGCCGGCTCGGAACAGCCATGGTGGATCTATGCCTACGCGAGCATGCTTGCCTCGGTTCGTGATCAGCGCTGGGACCGAGTCAGCGACGAGGTGGAACAGTTGACAGGCGCTCCGCCCGAGAGCTTTGGCCACGTCCTGGAGCGCCTGTAGACGTACGGGACGCGGAACCGAGCGACATCAGGTCGGCGTTCAGGTGTCAGCCTGAGCCGCCGGAGTTGAGGAGACCGTCATGTCGAGGACCGAGACCGCCGATTCCGTCGTGCAGAGCGGCCGGTGGGCCTTCCTCACCGACGGGCCACCGATCCGCAAGTCGGTGTTCTACTCGGCGGTGATCGGTGTTCTGGTCATGGCGACCTGGGCGATCGTCGCGCCCGACCAGGCAGAGTCGGTCATCGGAGAAGCAGTAGCCCGGGTCGTGGACTGGTTCGGGTGGTTCTACATCCTGCTGACCACGTCGGTGCTGCTGTTCGTGGTCTACCTGGCCATCTCTCGCTACGGCTCCATCAAGCTCGGCCCTGACCACTCCAAGCCGCAGTTCTCCACGTTCGCCTGGGCCTCGATGCTCTTCGCTGCGGGCATCGGCACCGACGTGATGTTCTACGCGGTCGCCGAGCCCGTCAGCCAGTACATGGCGCCACCGACCGGAGACCCCGAGACCACCGCCGCCGCCCGCGAGGCGACGGTGTGGACCCTGTTCCACTACGGCATCTCAGGCTGGGGGCTCTACGCCTTGATGGGGATGGCGCTGGGCTACTTCACGTACCGGATGAACCTGCCGCTCGCGGTGCGCTCCGCGTTGTACCCGATCTTCGGGCGACGGGTCGACGGAGGTCTCGGCCACGCCGTCGACACGGCCGCCGTGCTCGGCACCATCTTCGGGGTTGCGACCAGCCTGGGCATCGGCGTGGTGTTCCTCAACCAGGGTCTCAACCTTCTGTTCGATGTCCCCATGGGCATCGGCGCGCAGATCGGCCTCGTCGTCCTCGCCGTGGCAATGGCCGCCATCTCGGCCACCACGGGCGTCGACCGAGGCATCCGCTTCCTGTCCCAGCTCAACGTCATCTTGGCCCTGGGTCTCGCCGCCTTCGTCCTGGTGACCGGCCGCACGAGCTTCATCCTCAACGCCGTCGTCATGAACGTCGGCGACTATGCCCAGACCTTCCCGCGCAAGACGATGGAGACCTTCGCGTTCGACGGCGCGGCCGAGTGGTTGTCGCTGTGGACGCTGTTCTTCTGGGCCTGGTGGATCGCCTGGGCGTCCTTCGTGGGGCTGTTCCTGGCCCGGATCTCTCGCGGCCGGACAATCCGGCAGTTCGTCGCCGGAACGATGATCATTCCCTTCACCTACATCGTCATGTGGATCTCGATCTTCGGCAACGCCGCGCTCGAGCGGATCCGTGGAGGCGACGACGCATTCGCCGACGCGGCGTTGGCGTCCCCCGAGGCGGGCTTCTACTCACTGCTGGAGGCGTTTCCCCTCTCGGGGGTGGTGATCGGCGTCTCGGTCTTCGTCGGCCTCCTCTTCTACGTCACCTCGGCCGACTCCGGCGCCTTGGTGATGGGCAACCTCTCCTCCGAGCTGCGATCGGTTCAGGACGACGCCGCGCCCTGGCTGCGCATCGTGTGGGCGTCCGCGACCGGTCTGCTCACGATCGCCGTGCTGGCGGTGGGCGGCATCTACGCCCTGCAGTACGCCACGGTGATCTTCGGTCTTCCGTTTGCGTTCGTCATCGTGCTGGTCATGCTCGGCCTGCTCAAGGCATTGCGGGTTGAGGACCGGCGGGCCGGCGCCGGGACCCGCGCGTTGCCGTTGATCCTGCTTGGTCGCGACACCGACGCCGAGGGGCGCGACGAGTGGTCATGGAAGGCTCGCTTGGCCCGCGCGGTCAACTTCGTCGACGTCCCCGCTGCGACGGCATATCTCGACTCCGTGGTACGACCCGCGCTGACCCAGGTCGCCCACGAGCTCGAGGAGCGGGGGCTGCCCTCGGAGGTAACCCGGGGTGTCGGGGGTTCAGAGGACGTCGAAGACGACGACGACGGCGGGTTGGCCTGGGTAGAGCTGCGCACGAGCGGCGGCGAGCACCCGTTCGTCTACCGGATACAGGTCCACGAGTCACCGGTGCCGACGTACGGCGGCCGGATGATCGGCGACCGCGACCAGTACGCCCGGCTGGAAGTGCACACCGTCGGCGGGGGGCAGGACTACGACGTGATGGGCTACTCCACCACGCAGGTCATCCACGACTGCCTCAATCAGTACGAGGGGCACCTGGAGTTCCTCCGACGTGCGTGATCTCCGGATCCTCCGCATCTTTCAGGCCGGTCCGCTTGAAAACTCGGCCCGAACGTGTCAACCGGCTGGGCGGCTGGTGGCCCTATATCGGTGACAACGCAGGACAGCCCCCTTGTGGGCCATGGTGAGGAGCCGACGTGCAGGACGCGGCGCGGGGGGAGTTCGAGTCGGTGTTCCGCTCGGCGTACCCGTCGGTGCTGCGCACGGTGTTCGTGATCCTGCACGACCAGGGCCGTGCCGAGGAAGTGACCCAGGACGCGTTCCTGCGGCTCTACGAACGGTGGCGCGGGGTCGCCGGAATCGACCGTCCGGAGGCGTGGGTTCGGCAGGTGGCGTTCCGACTGGCGATCAAGCAGGCGAAGCGCAACCGGGAGCGGCGAGTGGTCACGCTCGTCGGCGAGACGGGTGCGGGCGACCGGCTCCCCGATGTCGATCTCGCCCGTGCGGTCGCGTCGCTGCCCGCGCAGCAGCGTGCCGTGGTCGCGCTGTTCTACCTGGAGGACCGACCGGTCGACGAGGTAGCGCACCTGTTGGAGGTTTCATCCTCGACGGTCAAGCAGCACCTGTACCGGGCCCGAACACGCCTGGCCGAGCTGTTGGCCTACGACACAGAGGGGGTGCCCGGCGATGTCACTTGAGCGGCGACTGCGTGAGGGCTTGTCCGCCAACACCGAGCACCTGCAGCCCTACCTCGAAAGGGAGCTCGAGATGGTTGTGCAAAGCGCGCACCGCCGCCGGCGAGTCCGTACCGCTGGGATCAGCTTGGCCGCCATTGCGGCGGTTGCGGCCGGCGTCTTCTGGCTGCCGGGGGTGGCCGACAGCATCCGCGCCGGCGACGACCCCGGTCCCGCGGCACCCCCGACCGAAACGGTCACCTCGCCGCCGCTCCTTGGCGAGGGCGCCCTGACCCAGCAGCTGACGCCTGGGACGTACCAGGTCACGGCTCTCTCGCATGCCGATGAGCAGACACCCGACACGTTGGTCGAGGTCCCGAGCGGCTTCGACGAGGAGGCTGACTGGTACGTCGTGTCACATGATGGGAACCAGTTCCTCGGCCTGTACACGGTACGTCGGATCGCGCGCGACGCCTGTGGCCAAGGGGAACGTGGTTCCGTCACGCCCGGGCCGTCCGTCGAGGACCTGGCCGCTGCGCTGGTCGACCAGAAGTCCACCCGCGCCTCCACGCCCGAGCGGGTGACCCTCGCCGGCTACCAGGGCCAGTACGTGGAGCTGACCGGTCCCCGCGACATCAGCACGTGCGACCCGCCGCCCGGTATCTCACCCGAGCGCGGGATCTACGGGGATGGCCAGATCGACCTGCTGTGGATCCTCGACGTCGACGGGCAGCGCCTCGTGGTCGACGCTGGATACTCGCCCAAGTCCACCACCTCGGACATCGGCAAGCTGACCTCGATGGTCGAGTCGCTGGAGTTCGTGGTGGCTCGCGACTAGCACCAGGTTGACAGCTACTCGGCGTCGAGGCCGTGCTCGATGGCGTAGCGGGTCAACTCGACGCGGTTGTGCATCTGCAGCTTGCGGAGCGTGTTCTGCACGTGGTTCTGCACCGTGCGGTGCGACAGCACGAGGCGTTCAGCGATCTGTCGGTACGACAGGCCCTTGGCGACCATCTTCAGCACGTCGGTCTCGCGGTCGGTCAGCTTCGGCTCGGCCGGGTCCGTCGTGGGGCGGTCGGAGATTCGCTGGAACTCACCGAGCACCAGCCCGGCCAGGCCGGGGGTGAAGACGGGGTCGCCTTTGGCGGTGCGGCGGACGGCATCCAGCAGCTCCTCGCGCGAGGCCGACTTCACCAGGTAGCCGGTCGCTCCCGCCTTCACGGCCGCGAGAACGTCGGACTGCTCACCCGACGCGGACAGGATGAGCACGCGGACCGACGGGTCCTGCTGCACGATCTCGGTAGTGACCTGGACCCCGTTCGGCCCGGGGATCTGTAGGTCGAGCACCACGACGTCGGGTCGGGCGGCCGGGAACCGGGCCAGCGCTTCGCGCCCGTCGGCGGCCACGGCGACCACGTCGAGGCCGGCCTCGATCAGGTCGCGTTCGACGGCGTCGCGCCACAGCGGGTGGTCGTCGACCACCATCACCCTCACCGCGGTGGGTGCCTCAGACCCGCTCATCGCGACGACTCCCGGTCGGGCGAGGCCCGCGGGACGACGAGCTCCCACTCGGTCCCGAAGGATCCCGTCACCAGTTCGGCGGTTCCTCCGAGGTCCGCGATCCGGCCGCGGATCGAGTCGGTGACGCCGAGCCTTCCCTGCGCGGCGGCCTCCTCGAGCCGGCCGTCGGCGATGCCGGGTCCGTCGTCGCGTACGGACAGCTCGACCCGGTCAGTGAAGGCCTGCAGGAGCACCCACGCCCGGGCGTTCCCGCCCCCGTGGAGCCGCACGTTGTCGAGGCAGGCCTGGGTCGCGGCGACGAGCTCGTGGGCCGTCGCGGCCGGGAGCTCGACGGGGGAGCCGGGGGTCGACACCGTGACGGCCTCACGGCGCTCCAGTCCGGTCAGCTCGGCGACCAGGTCGACCGCCTCGTCCCGACCAACGGTGGTGACGACGTCCTGGGAGCGGATGAGTCCACGCAGCTCGCGTTCCTGCTGTCCAGCAAGCCGGCCGAGCTCCGCGGCCTCACCGCCGAGCTCACGCCCACGCCGTTGGACCAGGGCGAGGACCTGCAGCACGCCGTCGTGAATCGCCCGGGCAAGACGGGCACGCTCGGCCGCGACGGCCGCCGAGCGTTCGGCGGCGTCGCGTTGGGTGGCCATCTGTTGCAGCGACCCGCACATGAAGCCGATGATCGGTCCGCCGATGACCAGCAGGAAGGCGTTGCCGTAGTCGGTCTGGCCGATGTCCTGACGCAGGGCCAGGTCGGTCGCGGCGAGGAGCAGCCCGGCGATGAGTCCACCGATCCACCGGTAGTGGATCGACCAGGCGATCAGCGCGCTCATCACCCAGAACCCCGGCAAGGTGGCACTGAAGTCGGGGCCCTTCGCCAGCGGTGTGGCAAGCAGCATCGCGAGCGCCAGCGCCAGGTCAGCGGCCAGGAGCGGGAGGATGCGGCGCCGCCGTTCGGCGTACGCCCACGTGGCGAAGCCGGTCCACACCACCATCACGACGACGCACGCAGCTCCTACCGACGGTCGCTGAAAGCTGTCCGCGCGGTAGATGCTCAGCACGACGGTGTTGACGACGAGGATGGCGCGCAGCACCGCGAGGGCGCCGAACAGGCGGCTCTCGACGGCGACCGCCGCAGGCGATGACCACGCGCTCACCCGTCGCAGTGTGGCACCCAGTGACTGCACGAACTGAGTATCCGTACGGATGTCAGGTGCGGGTCGGCTGCGGAGACTGGACGCATGGACACTCCAGCGCCCGCTGCCGACAACACCGCCGCCTCGTGACCGACGTCAGCAGTCTCGCCGGCACAGGTCCCGGACCGGTGCGGACCGGCCAACGGGTGCTTACCGTCGTCGGCATCGTCCTCGTCGCGCTCGGGATCGTGATGTCGATCCTGCTGGGGACGCTCGGATGGTTCGGGATCGGCTTCGGCATCATGACCGACTGCACCAACAACTACAGCTGCACCGAGACCGGCTGCGCCCCGTGTGACACAACGGGGGCCTGGATCAACGCCGGCGGCATCATCCAGCTCGGTCTGGCAGTCGCGGGCGTCGTGCTGCTCGTGCGCGGCCTGAACTCGTCGCACCGGGCCGTTCTGGCGCTGGGCGGCGTCGCGCTGGTGGTTGCTTCGGTGGCGACAGTGGTCGGCACCACGTGGCGTGCAGAAGAGTCCTTCTGCCAGCCCGGCACGCCGGGGTACGTAGCGAGCTACTGCGACGTCGACTGATGAGCCCGCTGGGCGTGCGCACAGCGCGGTTGACGGTTGCCGTTGCAGCTGCGGCGGCCGTCGGTCTCGTGCCGGCCTGCGGCAACGTCATCACCACGGAGATCATCGGCAGGACCGCGGTCGCGCGCGGCGCGCAGGGCCAGCCGGTGGTGGTGGTCGTGGTCTGCAGCGGCGAGATCGACGAGGTACGGCTCCACGAGGGACGCGAGGGCCTGGAGTCCGACGAGACCAACCCCGAGGTCGCCATGCTGGCCTCCGACGACGCGCACACCGGGCTGGTCGAGGTCGACCTGGCAGACCCCGAACCGCCGTGGACGGGCTCACCGGCGCCCTCGCGCCTGAACAGGATCGTGCTCTACATCGCGGCTGCGAGCTGGTCGGAGCACGACGCCGCGACGTCGCAGGTGTCGTTCCGCGGTCGCCAGCTCGCCACGCTCGCGGACGACGAGGTGCTCGTGCAACGAGGAGAGGTGCTGCCCCGCGACGAGCTCGACGACCTGGCCTGCGACGACGCCGACTGAGCCGCGCACCGTCGTGCGTCCAGACCTTCCTAGAACGGGACCTGGACGCTGAGGAGACCGCTTCCCGGCTCGCGACCGGACAGGGTGCGGGCAAACTGGACGGCGTCGAGGGTGATCTCCTCGCCGCCGGCGCCGACCGACCAGGTGCCGCCGGCCGGTCCGGCCAGCCGCAGGTGGAAGGGCTCGCCGTGCCGTTCCGCCCACTCCGTCACGACGTCTGATACCAGCGCACCGTCGTGCTCTGCGGTCAGCACCAGCTGCCGGTCGGTGGCCTTGGCGGTGTCGACGCGATGCATCCAGGTGTCGCGGGTCAGGATCGTCTCGAACATGTAGCCGAAGGTCCACGCCTCCTCGGCGCCGTCGACGACCTGCTTCTCCGGGACGGTCACTCGGCCGATCAGCGCCGAACGGCGCCGTCGACCGCGGACCGCTCGAGAGGTGGCGCGGGCGTACCGGTCGATGATCTCTGCTGGCGACAGGGCGGCCCGCGTCTCGACCTGGTGGGCGGTGAGAGCGTCGACGCCGTCTTCCGGGCGCCGTCCTGCAGCCGCGAACTGCCGGACCATGGATCCCAGTGAGCCGGCCATTTCCACCATGCCGAGATTGTGGGTGGCCATCGATCGGACGTCCCAAGGCCGACACTCCGTCGGTCGGGCCCACTCGTCGGGGGTCAGTGACCGCAGCTGGTCGAGGTAACGGTCGTACTCCGTGGCCGCCAGCTGCAGAGCCCTCGCGCGGTCGAGGGTGGACCGGCGGGCACGGGTTCGCGTCGCGCGGGTGGTCGTGGTCATGCGTCCTCCTGGGGAAGGTCGAGGTCGTCGGCGAACATGTCGATGGTGCGGTCGAGCAGTTCGGCCCATCGCGACCCGCCGGGGTCGTTGGCCCACTGCTGGTCGACCAGTCCGGCGAGCAGTGCGGTGAAGAGGTCGATGTCGCTGTCGCTCAGGTCGAGACGCCGGGCGGTCAGAACCTTCTTGAAGTCCTCGAGGGCGGTGACCGCGGGCGCGTAGCTGCTCTCGCTGGGCGTGAAACCGGGGATGATCCGCGTGTTCATCAGCTGGTGTCGGGCGAGGTCGGCCGTGGCGAAGTCGAAGAACGAGCGGGCCATCGCGCGGAGGGCGGCACGCGGGGAGTCGGGCAGGCTCTGGGCTCGGTAAAGGTCGAGGAACTCGGCCCAGGCTTCGGCGAACATGGCGTCGTAGATCGCGTTCTTCGACTCGAAGTGTGAGTAGAGCGACGGCGGCTTGATCCCCACCCGGTGGGCGACCTCTCGCAGGGTCAACGCCGCCAGGCCCTGCTCGCGGGCGACCTCCCAGGCAGCATCGAGGATCCGCCGTCGCGCAGCCTCACGTCGATCGGTGACCCAATCGACCGTAGGCTCTCCTAATGCCATTAGGCAAGCGTGACATGGGGCTGAGGCGGCGTCAAGACCTCGGTTCTCTCAGCGCCCGGCAGCCCGATAGCTGAGGATCACGATCCCGCCTGGCAGCGTCGTCGAGTCGGCGAGCTCGAAGCTGCCCGACGATCCGTTGCGATAGAGCAGGTCGCCGGCCGTGCCGGTACCGAGGAAGAAGGGGTGCACCCACAGGCGCAGCTCGTCGAGCAGTCCGTGCGCCATGAGCGCGTGGGACAGGCGACCGAAGCCGTACTGCACGATGCTGCCGCCGGGCTGCTGCTTGAGGTCGCGGATGGCCTCGATCGGGTCATGGGAGATGACGTGCGTGTTCTGCCACTGCGGGTCGTCAAGGGTCGTCGAGACCACGTACTTGGGGAGCGTGTTCATGCGGTCTGTCATCGGGTCACCGGAGCGGGACGACCACACGGGAGCGAAGCCTTCGTACGTGGTGCGCCCCATCAGCACCGCGTCGCAACGCTCGAGCAGGTCCGTCTGGAACGCGTTCCCGGCGTCGTCGAAGCTGCCCAGTGACGGCCAGTCCTGTGGGTCCTGGATGATCCCGTCGAGGGTGACGTAGGTGGAGTTCACGATCGCGCGCATGGTCAGGCTTCCTTGTCATCGGCTCATGGGCACATGCACGAGTGGTGACCGAGGCCAACGTGCGGCCACCGGGATCTCGGCACGGGCGATCAACGTAGGTGTGCTCGCGCCCGCCGCACTTGGACAGAATTCAACGGGACTGAGCCCGGGCCGTGAGCATCGCCCTCACACGGCGGCGGAGGGGAAGCGGGAAGGTGTGGTGCCGGCGAACGTGCGGAAGTCGCGAATCAGGTGGGACTGGTCCGCGTAGCCGTGCTCGGCAGCCAGCCGCCCCCAGTCCGACGTACGTCCTCGCGCAGCTGTGGCCACGATGCGTTCGAACCGGGCGATGCGCGCCACCCGCTTCGGCGTCAGACCGACTTGCTGGGTGAACCGAGTGATCAGGTGTTGATGGCTCCATCCGACGTCGGCAGCAACCTCGGCCACCCGGACTTGGTCGCCGTCCCCGCGAGTCAGGAGCTCGTAGGCTCTCGCCACCTCCGGCGCCGGACGCGGCCCTTCTGCCGCCGCGGCCAGGAGGAACGCGTCGATCGCCTCAAAGCGTTCGGTCCAGGTCCTGCTCTCCCGGACCTGATCAAGCACGTGTCCGGCAGCCGACCCGAAGACGTGGTGGAGGTCGAGTATCGAAGCTCCCAGCTCCGGGACCGGGAGCCCGAGAAGCTGGTAGGCACCGAGTGGCGCCAAGGCCAGCTGGACGTACTCCGCTGCGCAGGGCGCCTCCTGCACCGTGAAGTCAGCGTGCGCGCCGTGCAGGAACGCCGGCGGTCGATGGGGCGGGTCGACAAGGGTGATGAGCACGGGAATCGTCGCTGTCGCCGGCAGCAGGAGCGGGTGGGACAGGGAATCGCCACCCTCGAAACCGAGATAGTCACCGACGACCATGTGCCGTACGCCGGGATGCGGACGCCTGACGTGCCGGGCCCACCCCCCCGGCTCGGCACGGGCGGCGGGCCGCACGCGGGGCCGAGCCTCCACGGTCAGGACTGACGCCTCCCGGCTCGACTCACTGGACGGTTGATCCGATGCTCCAGCCTAGCTCCGCCGCCTCGCGGGGTCTGGTCGCACCGAGAGGTGCTTGAGGCGGTCGAGCTGTTTCCAGTGAGTTCTGACCCGTTTCCGACCCTCGGCAGTGAGCTTTACGCGGGTGTTCGGCTTCTTGCCGACGAACGACTTCTCCAGCTCGACGAGGCCGCTGGCCTCCAGCTTGGTGAGATGGCTGGAGAGGTTGCCGTTCGTCAGCTTCAGGGCCCGTTGCAGGAAGACGAAGTCGGCGTCCTGAGTCGTCGACAAGATGGTGAGGATCGCCAGCCGGTTGGGCTCGTGGATCAGCCTGTCCAGAGCCAGCGCGTCATCAGGCTCCGACATGGGGTTCGGTGGTGGGGCCGAAGCTGCGGGCGAGCGCGAGATGGTCGAGGAGTCCAGCGACGATGGTGGCGACGCCGATGGGCAGCCAGCCGACGGAGGCTCGGTCGTCGAAGCCACCCCACAGCGGCACGAGTCCGACCACGATGAGCGCGCCCCAGACGATCAGGTGGTCACGCCGTAGTCCGACGCACAGGTGGAACCAGACGAGCATCCCGGCCCCGAACAGCACGGCGAAGAGGCTGATCGGCAGGTCGAGGCGGAAGTCGAGAAGGGTGCCCAGGATCATCGGGATGCCGAAGCACGCGGCGCTCGCCACTCCGTACCGCACCTGCTGCGACCCGAGGAGCCGGACGCGGCCGTAGTGGACGTTGTAGTAGTGGTTGATGCCGAACGCGAGCGCGGCAACCACGAGAAGACAGGCGAGGAAGTTCAGCCGGCCAGCGAGCGGTTCCCAGCCCAGATTGCCCAGCCCGGTGATCAAGAAGAGCAACCCGAGCGGGAGGGCCAGCAGGCCTCTGAGGTAGGTCGCTCTCGCGGCCGTGGCCTCGAGCTCTCGCTGTTCCACGTCATCACTCCAAAGTAGTTTGTATTGCAAACCCTAGGGCCAGAGCGAGCATCGGTCAAACCAAGGCACGAGCAGCCGGTCCCCGGCGACGTCAATGACCGGAGGGTTCGAAGGTGGCGCCTTCGACGATGTTGGTCATGGCATGTATCTGGGGATCCGTTGCCGACGGAGGCACCGCCAGGTGGATCACCATCGGCTGACCGTCGACGTCGAGGATCCACAACTTGTTGACCATGCCGGGCTTCCTGGTCCAGTAGCCGCCATCGGGACGGGCCTCCCAGAGGTTCACCTCTGCGTCATCGCACGCGCCGTACTCGAGCTCTGTCGGCGTCGTGACCTCCATGTACAGCCCGTGGTAGCCCCGCAGGTCGACCTCCCGGGGGCTGGTTGACGCTGTCAGCCGCTGCTGGAGGAACGCGTCGGCGGTGGCACGGACCGACCCCGGTGCCACCTTGTTCGACTCCGCGCACGGGTTCAGATACACGCCGGTGACGACCCACAGCCCGAGCATCAACGGATCCTCAGACTCCGCAGGCTTGTCCGCTTCGACGAAACCCCCCCAAGCGGTGTACCCGTCGGGGATGTCGACCACCGCGTACGGCTCCTCGAGTGGTCCGACGGGCGGGAGCGCGTATCGCCCCGGCTGTAAGGCTCCATCGGGGACCTCGCTGACCAGGGTGGCGCTGGACGGCGTCGGTGTTCCGGTCGCGTCAGTGTCCTCAGTTGGGGTCGTCGCGGGGGTCGATGCCAGATCGCCGGAATCCCGCGCCGAGGCCTCACCACTGTTGGTCGCGTCCGAGCATCCGGCGAGCGCGACTGCGAGCGTCGCCACCGTTGCCATCAATCCGGCCCGTGTCGTGTGCTGTGCTTGCATCATTGCCACCGTTCAGGAACTCGGAACTCAGCCGGGCAGGGGGAGATTCGGGAGGACGCGGTAACCGTCTGCGCCTTCCGCTGGTTGCACGCTGAGCTCACAGCGGCCGTCTGGGAGTCGGCAGGAAAGGATGCCGCCGTCACTGGCGGCGATCGCCACGGTGTCATCGTCGAGCCACTGGAAAAGAACGAAGTCTTCGGCGGGATCACTGTCGTACCCCGTGGGGAGATGGAGTTGCACTGCCTGGCCGGTCGCCGTGTCGAAGGCATTGGTGACTGTCTCTTCGCCGTTCCGTTCTCGCCACCGCGGAGCCAGTTGGGAATCGATTGCGCTGAAGGTCTGTCCGATCCCGTTGTTGGCGGTGCTGTTCTGCCAGGTGTCGCCGACGGCCAGCCCGCGGGGGTGGCTGATGAGGTCTTCGGCGTACAACTGCGGGGTCGAGGCGCGAAGGTCGTGGGTCGTGACGCCGAACCTGTACTCCGGCCGCGGGTAGCCCGTGTAGACGCCCCGGTTGAAGTACACGTAGTCGGCTGTCACGTCGACGAGCTCGCACGACCTCTGGCAGAGCGCGGTCGATCTGCGGGCTACGTCGCTGCCGGAAGAGGTGTCGTAGACCACGAGCGTCGGGCGCACCGCCGGGGCGCACTCGAACCAGGCTGCCAGGGAGCCAACGTTCGCCGAGATCACGTTCCGGTGGGCAAAGCTGCTGAACTTCCCGTGCTGGGCACCGCAGAGGTGCGAGCCGATCTGGATGGGCGTGCCGCCGTCGCTGAACCACGCACTGCCGTCACTCGTGTAGATGAAGCCGTCATCGGTGACGTCGAGGTGCACGAATCCGTTGGGGATTTCGACCAGACGGCTACCGAAGTGGATGCTGCTAGCCGTGTGATCGACGAGGTCCGGGTCGGAGTAGACGATCGGGCGGGTTGGACTGTCCGGCCCATCCGGTGGCGTGGTGTGGTCGTCTGTCTGGTGGTGATTCGTGTTCGGAGTGTTGGCCGGTCCCTGGTCGGCCGAGAGGTGGAGCGCAACCCCACCGACGGCGAGCGTGATCACGAGAACCACAGCGGCGGCGCTTCCGAGAACGGCGGTGAGCCGGTGACGGCGTACCCGTCGCTCGCCGAGGCCGACCAGCTCGTTGGTGTTCAACTGCACCGGGGTGATCTGGTTGATCTGCTCAGCCAGCGCGTCACGCAAGGTGGTGTTCATCGGCTCACCGCCTGTTCGTCGGGGAACAGCAGGCGGGAGTCGGGGCCGAGCTGGTTGCGCAGTTTGCCTAGCGCTGTGGCGACCTGGCTCTTCACGGTGCCGACCGAGCAGCCCATCAGCTGTGCGGTGTCCGCCTCGGACAGATCCTCGTAGTAGCGCAGTACCAGCGCTGCGCGCTGCCGAGGTGGAAGACCGCGTACGTGCTTCCAGAGCACGCGATGGGTGGTCAGCCGATCGGTCTCGTCGCCGTGCTCGGCTTCGGGGAGAACCTCGATGGGGGGTTCGTGGAAGGACGGGCGGCGGCGCCACGAGATCGCCGTGGTCACGATCGTTCGACGCACATACGCCTCTGCAGCAGCCGGTTCTCGCAGGCGGGGCCAGGCCACATAGGTCTTGACCAGCGCCTCCTGCAGGAGGTCCTGCGCCAGCTGGTGGTCGCCGACGACCGCGAACGCCAGACGCAGCAACGCCGTCGATCGCGCCTCAACGAGGTGAGCGAACGCGGAGATCTGCTCCTGGCTTCGCGTCGCCATGGGGCCGCTCCTCAGACCGTCGCTTCGTACCCTCTACCAAGAAAGGACGCATGGCGTAGCGACAACGTTGGACACCCGCTCACTGACACTTCAGTCACCGGTGCCAATCGCGCTTGTACGACATTGATGGCAAGGGTTGTCAGCAGGTTGACCGGTAGGCGAGGTCGCCGAAGGCGTCTCTCCACTCCTGCTCCGTCAGGTCGCGACCGGCAACTCCGCAGGCGTATTCGATGCCTGCTCCGGGCGTGGGATCCCACTGGTAGGTGTCTCCTGAAATGGCTGCCACGGTGACGATCTCGCCCTCTCCCTGCTGGGCCCAGGTGACCTGCTGTCCCACGGGCAGGGGAAATCGCGATCGCACCTCACCGGCGCTGGCATCCCAGACTGCGACGTCAGGACCGGTGGAGGTGGTCAGGACCTGGGATCCGTCCGGGCTGAACGTGACCGAGATGATGTCTCCACGCACGCCGGACACCGCTGGGCGAACGGGCTCGCCAGTCGCGAGGTCGATCACCTCGAGCTCGCCGTCCTGGCCACCGACGGCCGCCAAGCGTCCGTCGGGGGAGATCGCAACGGCGGTGCCGTTCCTCACCGTGAGGTCTCCATGACTCACGATCGTCCCGCTGGTCAGGTCTACCTGGTACCAGCGGCTCACCTCGATGTCCCACACCGCCCGCCACTCGGTACCTGCCGTCAGGACCAGGGCGGTGTGGCCGTCCGGCGAGCCGACCAGGGCGAAGGGTTTCTCCGGAAGCGTGACGACCTTGCCCTCGAGCGAGAGCGGCTGGGTACCCAGCAGGGCCACGTTCCCCTGGACGTCAGCCGCGATCACGTGCTCGTCGCCGGCGAAGGCGGTGTCGATGATGTCGTCCGGAAGGGCCTTGCGTCGACTTGTCTCCCGACCGCTCACACCGTTGATGAGTTGCACCCAGCCGTCGCCGTACCCGGTGACGAACTGCCGCTCGTCGGGACTCCAGCCGCCCGCCCAGCTCCAGGATTGGTCGATGAGTGCCGGGCGGACTTCGACCCCGGTGCGGGTGTCGAACAGGCTGAGGCTGGCCTCGGCGGGGTCGGGACGCACTCCGCCGCGGGCGATAAGGGTCGCACCTGGACTGAGCTCGACCATGCCGTCGCCGTACGGCTCGAGCTGGGAGAACCCGATCTTGGAGAGGAATCGGCGGCCGCCGCTCAGATCCCAGGCCTGCACCTGGCGGGTCAGTGGCTTGCTGACGTACAGGGTCTGGGCGTCCGGGGAGTAGGAGACTCCCGTGGCGGCGCCTGCACCCGTGTCGAAGCGGTGCAGCGCGCGGCCGGTCTCGGTGTCCCAGACGACAGCGAGCCCATCGTCCGACGTGGCTGCCAGGGTGCTGCCGTCCGGGGAGAAGGAGACGTCCTGCAGCCCACCGGTCTGGCCGGTGAGCGTGGTCCGGACGAGTCCGTTCTCGGTGTTCAACAGCTGCACGGCGGAGCCGTCCTCGGTGAATGCCGCCAGCACCCGACCGAAGACGTCGGTGTCGCCGGTCCAAGCTTCGTTTCGCTGCCACAGGGTGCGCCCCGTTGCGACGTCGTAGGCGGCGACCGGGTTGCTGGTGAAGACCGTCGCCCCGTCAGCGGAGAGCGCGAGGCGGGTGAACGGCAAGGGCGGGTTGATCCGCCGGCCAACGGGGTGTCGGGACCTCAGGTCCCACACCTTGGCGAACGTTCGGTCGACCGCGACCTCCTTCTCGCCGTTGATGGTGAGGTGCCCGAAGGTCGCACCGAGGTAGCGGCCGTCGCCGGTCATCGCGAGGCCTTGGACACTGACCCCCGCGGGAACCCCGGTCAGCTGCTCGGGCAGCTCGGTGAGCGTGGCCGGGTCCAGCAATCTGATCGCCAAGGGATCCTCGGGCGCCGCCGCAACAGCGATGACATCGGGCGCGGCCGCCACAGGCCCGTCGAACGTGTCGAGATGAGAATCCCCGGCCTGGTACGACGTATCGGGCACGAGGCCCGCGGTGAACGTGCGGACAGTGTGCCTGCGGTCCACGGTCACGACGAGGTCATCCGTGACGGCCATCTGACCCAGGGCGCTTGCAGATGGCACGGTCACGGTGCGGATGAGTTCAGGGCGATCGGCGACAGCGGCTGCGAGGTTGAACGCGGTGCCGTCGCTCGGGGCGAGTTGCTGGGCGGCTGCAGCCAACAGAAGGGCAAGCTGGGGATCGTCGGTGTCCAGGGCGCCCGCCCCGACCGCGACCGCGGACTGCGCCAGGGCAGCCTCTCGGGCGTCATCAGCACTCTGGTCGGCGCGGTGTTCTTGTCGCACCGCGAGGACGCCGAGGACCACGGCGACGGCGAGGGCGGCGGTGATGGAGAGCGCGGCGGCGCGGAGGATGCGGTTGGCGCGAGCCTGTCGGCGTACCTGCTGGGCCAGTTCTGCCGCTTCGGTGTCGGCGTGGGCCGAGCTCGACTCCAGGAAGACTCGCTCTATGGGTGCCAGCTCGACGTCGGCTCGTTCGGACCAGGTGACCGCACCGGCGAGCCGGACTCCGCGGTACAGCTCGCTTTCGGGCCGTCCCAGGTCCTCCCATGCTCGGGCCGCTGTGGTCAGGTGGTGAAAGATCCGGCGCCCGTCGACGTCCTCGTCGAGCCAACCGCGCAGCCGTGGCCAACCGTCGATGAGCGCCTCATGTGTCACGGTGACGGCGGCGTCATCGGTGGTCACCAGCCGGGCGCGCACGAGATGATCGACGACGGTCAAGTGGGTCTCGTTCAGGTCGCGCTTCGGCACCCGCGACCGCCGACGCTCTGCGTCGTCGCCCACCACCAGACGAAGCATCAACGACCGCAGCACCAGCTGTTGGTCTTCCGGAAGGGCCGCATAGACGTCCTCGGCCGTGTGGGCCAGCGCCCCGCCCACGCCGCCGCTCGCGCGATATCCCGCCACGGTCAAGGTGCGGCCTTCGCGGCGAGCCCAGGTCTCTGCCAGCGCATGGGAGAACTGCGGCAGCGCCCCCGGCGACGCTTCGAGGTCGCGCAGGAGCAGATCTGTGAGACCTGGTTCGACCAGCAGCCCCCGTTGCGCGGCCGGCTGCGCGATGGCGGTCGCCAGTCCCTCGGCGCTCAGGCCCCCGAGGATGAAGAGGCCCTGTTCGAGGATCCGGGCCAGCACGGGATGCGAGCCGACGTCGGCCATCCGGTCAGCGCGCATCGCCAGCACGATCTGAGCGGGATGACCCGCCAGCAGCCGGAGCAGTTCGTCACGGTCGGCTGGAACGAGATCGAAGATCTCCTCAGCCTGGTCGATGACCAGGACGTCGCAGGCAGGCACGGTGACCCCGGCTTCGGGGACGACATCGTGCACGCGCCGGCCGCGGGCACGCAGCGTGGCGAGGACTCCGGCGCCTACGAAGGACGACTTCCCGATCCCGGACGGCCCGACGACCGCGAGCACTCCACGAGTGGCAAGGACGGCGAGCGCAGCGGTCAGCTCGGCATCCCGGCCGAAGAAGGACGAGGCGTCGGCCGGCCCATAGGCCGCCAACCCGGGCCACGGACAGTCGGAGTCCCCGGACGCGTCTCTGGCCGGCTGAGGGCTCGTGCCCACCTCCTGGCGGAGAACCTCTGCCTCAAGCTTGGTGATCTCCGGACTCGGGTCGACGCCCAGCTCCTCGCGCAAGGTGGTCCGGCAGGTCCGCAGCGCCTCGAGTGCCTCCGCCTGGTTTCCCATGCGTTGGTGGGCCAGAGCCAGCTGCGCCCAGCGGTGCTCGCGGAACGGCGCCTGCGCGACGAGCGAGCCTGCGAGCGGCAGCGCCCGCGCCGCGTCGCCGGAGGCCAGGAGCGCATCCACGTGCAGTTCCTCAGCGATCGCATGTTCCTCTTGAAGCTGAGCGCTCGCGGCCTCCGCGGGTTCCCAGTGGACGAGCTCGACGTAGGGATCCCCGCCCCACTCACGAAGCGCCTCGTCGAGCGCGTACGCCGCCCGGTCGGCCTGCCCCAGCTCGAGCAGCTCGCGCCCCCACGCCACGCGCTGTGTGAAGCGATCCGCCTCCGTGACGACGGTCGCCTCGAGGCGATAGCCGTGGTCGAGGGTCGTGATCGCGTCGGCCCCGAGCACTCCGCGTAATCGGGACACGCACCCCTGGATGACCTTCGCGCTCGTGGGCGGCGCCCCCTCAGGCCACAGCGCGTGGGCGAACTGGTCGTGGGAGGCCACCTCAGGTCGCTGCACGGCCAGCGTTGCGAGGACGATCCGTTCCCGTCGGCCCAAAGCCTCGGCACGGCCGGTGATCCGCAGCGCAGGCACCACGCAAATGTAGGCGTCGGTCGGCCTGACCTGCGCTGTTACTGCGGCATTACCTCCGGTCGGAAGGTGTGGCTCGTATCCCTCGCCCGGACGGGTTGTTGGGATCATCGACCAAGGGAGGAACCACATGAACCGCCGAGAAGGCCTGGCCGCGCTCACTGCAGGTGCCCTCATCTGCTGCCTCGGGGCGTGCAGCTCGGACGAGCCCTCGCCAGCCCCGGCCAAGGCCACCGAACCGGTCACGCTGCGGATCGCCACCTACGACGCTCAAAGCGTGACCGGCGGAGTGCTCGTCGACCACTTCGCCCAGTCGGTGCATGACCTCGAGCCGACCATCACGATCGAGACCGCCTATGAGGCCGCACCGGACGAGGAGGCCACGATCAAGCTCATCCAGGACGGAGAGGCCGACATGGGCCTGGTGGCGACGCGCGCATGGGACCTCGTGGACGTGGACACTCTGCGCGCCATCAACGCCCCGTTCCTGATCGACTCCACCGAGCTGCTCGACCAGGTCGTCGCGAGTGACCAGGCGACCACCATGATGGAGGGACTCACCGCTGCCGAGATGACCGGGCTCGCGATGCTGCCCGAGGCACTGCGCCACCCGTTCGGCACCGAGGCAGCTCCACTGGGACTCGACGACTACGAGGACGCGGTGGTCAGGTCGCCGCACTCCGCCACGACCTGGGACATGTTCGCTGCGCTCGGGGCCGAACCGATGTTCGAGGACGACGGCTACGCCCTCGCAGAGTCCCAGTTCGACCAAGCCCCCGCTCGGGAGGGGACGGGCAACGTCACCTTCTTTGCCAAGGCAGACGTCATCGTGATCAGTGATGCGGCCAAGGCGAAGCTGTCGGCCAGTCAGCTCGACGCGCTCACCGAGGCGGCCGAGACGACCCGCGACTGGGCGATCGGCACGTTCGATGACGATGCCGCAGCGGCCGAGAAGTACTGCGCGAACGGCGGAACGATCGTGGCCGCCAGTCCTGCCGAGATTGCCGGCATCAAGGACGCGTTGGCGCCGGCCCTCGCCGACCTGCAGGAGGACGCCACGACCGCCGGGATCATCGCCGGGATCGAGGAACTGAAGGCGGGAGTCACCGCACCAGACCCACTGACCAGTTGCCCTGAGTCCGCAGCACCCTCCGATGCCTCCGAGCTGAACGGCACGTACCGCTGGTCGGTCACCCGTGAGGCGCTGGAGGAGCACGGAGTCACCGATGCCGAGGCTCTCGAGAACGTGCCAGGAGTCAACACTGCCGTCCTTGAGGACGGTGACTACGACCTCGTTCACACGTTCTCCGAGGGCCCGAACGAGGGCGACGTCTTCGAGCAGCACGCCACCTACGAGTTCGACGGGCAGACCCTCATCCTTCACTGGAGCCAGTCGGAGACCAACTGCACCGAGGCGGACGTGACGATCCTCCAAGACGGCTCACTCGAGTTCAGCAACATCGTGGAGTGTCCAGAGGACGAGGCCGGCCTGCTGCTTGACGAGGTCGGCATGCGCCACTGGGAGAAGATCAAGTAGGCGCCCGGCGGCCGTCGCCCTGAGGGCGGCGGCCGCTCCGGACGAACGGCTGCCAGCTGATCAGTGGCGCAGTCCGAAACCTGCTTTTGACCTACGGAAACGTTGGAGCCCGGCGGCACTCGACGGCCGAACTCTCCGGCCTGGCTTGTGGGCGTACCTTGGTGGTGTGACTCAGGGTTGCGTGGCTCCGCTGCAGCGGCGACGCGTGCCTGGTTATGACCGCTGCGACGGTGAAGAGGCCGCCAGCTGACGCGTTCTCGCGCCCGGCCGGTCCTTCCCTTCGCACTCAGGAGTCATCCGTCATGGTCCTTCCCGCGGTACTGCCGCGCGTCTTGATGCTCGTCGCCGCGGCGGCGTGCTGGGGCGTGGGCACCGTCGTCAGCAAGCAGGCTCTCGACGACATCGCCCCGCTCACCCTGTTGCCCATCCAGCTCGTGGCCAGCACCGTGTTCTTGTTCGGGATGCAGCTGATCACCGGGTCGCGGATCGTCTGGTCGCCCCAGCTGCGGCGACTGGCTGCCCTCGGGTTGTTGAACCCCGGCCTCGCCTATGCACTCGGTCTGCTCGGCCTGGTCTCGATCACGGCCAGCCTGTCCGTACTCCTCTGGACACTCGAACCAGTGCTCATCCTGCTTCATGGCGGTACTGCTGCTGAGGGAGCGGATCCCGGCTGCCATGGCGCTCGCGATGGCGGTCGCCGTGGGTGGCGTCTTTCTGATCGTCTACCAAGGTGGAGCGGCCGGCGACACTACCGGCGTTCTGCTGACCGTCACCGCAGTTGGTGCGTGCGCGCTGTACACCGTCGCCACCCGCCACCTCCTGCTGGACGACGCTTCGGTGGCGGTCGCGCTGGTCCAGCAGGCAGCGGCTCTGTCCTTCGCGGCGGTCCTCGTGCTCGCAGTGGCGGGGTTCGGTGGCGACGTGTGGCCGGACGAGCCGCTGCCGGCGACGTCGTGGGGCGCAGCGGTTGTCTCCGGTGTCCTCTACTACGGGCTGGCGTTCTGGTTCTTCCTGAGCGCACTCAGCCGGGTAGGCGCCTCGGTGGCCGGGGCATTCCTGCCGCTGATCCCGGTCTTCGGGGTGTCTGCCGGCTACCTGATCGGCGAACGGCTGACCGAAAGGCAGTGGGTCGGTGCCGCCGTCGTCGTAGCCGCGGTCGCGGTAGTGGCCGTCCTGCAGCACAGGACGAGGAACGACGCCGTCACCCTTCCAGCCGAGCGAGGATCTCGGTGACGGCCGCCTTGGCGGTCCGGCCCACTCCGATGAGGGTGGCGGAGGCCAGGCCGGTCCAGTCTCCGTAGCCGAGCAGGTGCAGTCGCGGCTCGTCGCGGGCACGTGTGCCGTCGGTGGAGATGCGACCGTCAGCGCCGCGGAGATGTAGCGGTGCGAGGTGCTGCAGCGCCGGCCGGAACCCGGTGCACCAGATCACCGCCTCCGCTGGCTGGACGTGGCCGTCGGCCCAGCCGATCCCAGAACGAGTGAGCCGGTCGAACATCGGCATGGCGAACAGATCCCCTCGGTCCCGCGCGGCGCGGACCGGAGGGACCATGACCACGTCGCCCAGGCCGGCGACCCCGGCGGGATCAGGTCGCCCTTCGTCCAGCGCTCGACGGCGCGCAGTCGCCACCTCGAACAGGACCCGACCGTCCACGTCGTCGGACAGGAACCGAGGCGTACGCGGCGTCACCCAGGTGGTGTCGGCCCACTCGGACACCTCGGCGAGGATCTGAGCGCCGGAATTGCCACCGCCGACGACCACGACCCGCTCGCCGCCGAACCTCTGCGGATCGTCGTAGTCGGCCGCGTGCAGCTGGACACCGCCGAACTCGGCCATGCCCGGGTACGCGGGCACGAAGGGTCGGCGCCAGGTGCCAGTGGCGCTGATGACTGCCCGGGCCCTCCAGGTGCGGCCGTCGGCGTGGACGACCAGTAGGCCGGCGGGTTCGTCGTCGGCAGCGCGTACCGCGGTGACGCGCACCGGCCGCACCAGCGGGAGGTCGTAACGCTGCTCGTAGTCGGTGAGGTAGTCGACGACATGCTGCTTCGGCGGGAACCCGTCGTCAGCCGTCCACGGCGGCATCAGACGACCGGGCAGTGAGGAGTACTCCGACGGGGAGAACAACCGCAATGACGACCACATCGACGGCCAGGCGCCGCCGGGCTGGTCGGACGCGTCGAGGATCACGAATTCGACGCCGGGCTTGAGGCCGGCGCGGCGGAGGTGGTACCCGGCCGCAAGGCCCGCTTGGCCCCCACCGACCACGACCACGTCAACCTCGGTGTCGACCTCGGTGTCGGCCTCGGTAGCTGTCTCGCTAGTCAATGCCACCTCAACCAGCGGGCCGTGAGGGGAGAACGGCGCCGCGCCTGGGTGTCGACCCGCTCATCAGAATCGCACCCAGCGCAGCGCCGGCGGACAACACGAACACCACCCGGTCATGGCTGCCCAGCCCGTCGGCGAGTGCCGCGACCAGCCACGGCGCAGCCGCCGCAGCCAGCATGGTCGGCGCGCCGAGGATGCCGTTCAGCCGGCCGAAGCCCTCGGCACCCCAGCGGTCACTGACCGCGGTGGCCTGCAGCAGCGTGAAGATTCCGCGGGCGGCGCCAGTGACCACGAAGACGCCCAGCACCAGCGCGAGCGGGCCGTGCACGGAGGCGAGTACGGCAGTCGCGAGTGCTCCGGCCGCGAGGACGGCAGCGCCCCGGACTGTCGGGCTCGGCAGCAGAGCCGTCAACCACCGGTACAGGATTCGTCCGCAGACCTGTCCCACACCGCCGAGGCCCAGCGCGACGGCTGCGGTCTCGGCGCTGAAGCCTCGCTCCAGCACCAGCGGGATGGTGGCGAAGACGACGCCGTAGACGGCGAAGCCACCCAGCGTCATCGCCAGGAGCAGCAGGACGAAGGCACGGCTGCGGGCGATCAGGCGAGAACGCGTCGCGGTGTGGTCGAGCGCGCGCCCGCTGGTGTCGGCGGGCCAGTCGCCCCGCAGGCCCACCACGTGCGCAGGCACGGTGACCAGCGCGAGCACGATCGCCAGCACCAGGTAGGTCTCGCGCCAGTCCAGCGGCCCTTCCAGGGCAGCGGTCAACGGGGCGAACACCGTGCTCGCCAGCCCGGCGACCAGCGTCACCGCCGTCAGGGCGACGACCCGCCGCTCGCCCCACCAGTGGGTCAGTGCGGCGAACGCCGGCTGGTAGAGCACCCCGGCCATCGCGATCCCGGCGAAAAGCCAGCCGGCCCAGAACTGGACCAACGTCTGGGAGGTGGACACCACCACGATCGCCACCACCCCGAGGACCGAGCCCCCGCTCATCAACCAGCGCGGACCGATCCGGTCAAGTGCCCGTCCGACCGGAATGCCGATCAACGCCGCCGTCACCTGTCCCGCCGAGAACGCGGCCGTCGTGGCGGTGCTCGACCACCCGGTGTCCGCCGTGATCGCCGGGTTCAGGACCGGGAAGGCGTAGTAGAGGATTCCCCAGCTGGTGATCTCCGTGACGCAGAGGACGACGAGGACGCGACGCAGCCCGGCCCGGTCGAGGCGACTGGGTCCCGCGTCATCGGTACGAGCCGTCACCCCGTCATCCCACCACTGTGAGACTCAGCGTTAGGTGCCGCTGCCCACAGGCGTCATCGAGACCTCCGCGGGTTGGTCGTACCCACACCGCGCTGACGGCCACCGACTGACCTGCGAGTCAGTCCAGTCACCGTCTGACCGGGGTTATGCGGAGCGGGTGACCGGGATCGAACCGGCATGACCAGCTTGGAAGCGGAAAACGGGCCACTGCGTCTGTCGAGGTCAGAGCGCTATCTTCGCAGGTCAGAGGCTGTCTAGGTGTCCAGCGGGGTCTGCCCGGATCCACCGAAATCTGCGCCGTTGTGGCACGTGTGTGGCACGACATCTTGACGTCAAGAGACCGGTTATCCCCAAGCCAGCAAGCGATTCGGCGCCGCTCGACGGACGGCATGCCAGGCCTCGGCGGCACTCAAGTGGCCATATCCGCGGTTTTCCTGGCCTGAACGGGCCCTGCGCATGACCTGCCAGCGCGTGGCACGGCTCAGGGCGAGCGACGCCTGTGGCGACTTGTACAGCGCCTACCGGCAGCGCTAGGGCCTGGCGCTCGGCGCGCCATTGGCAGGTGCGGGCGCGTGTGCCCGCGTCCCTCGCGTCGGTCGGACGCGCGTGAAGGTCGGATCAGATCTCGTGGGTCACCCTGAGCGCGCCGTGAGAGGTTCGCTCGACCCAGAAGACGTTGAGTCCGATTCGGTCGCACGCGAGTCGAGGGAGTCTGTCGACCAGCCCTCTGTATTGACGATTCAGGGGCAAAGCGATCCCGTAGGTAGCGTCTTCGTCGTCCATCCGTTGTAGGAGTTCATCGAGCATGCCGGTGAAGTAGTTGACCTGCTGAGCTCCGGTTACACCTGTCTCGGCCTTCGCTTCGATGACCATGTCGGCTGCCACTCGGGTGTCGTGCGTCGATGTCTATCCCTCGAGTTCGGTCCCACGCGACCTTGACGACAGTATCCCTGCGACGCAAGGTGGACCTCGTGTTACGGCTCAGCAGGTGGGAGTGCTCGCGCACCCAGCGTGTCTCACTGGCGCCCACTCCTGACTGCCCTCGGCGACCCATGTCCGCTGCGGCTCAACACCCGCCTCGGCCAGCGACAACTCCATCGCCATCGTCACCTGCATCCGGGTGGCGATGGCCTCGGCAACGTCGAAAGGCGAAGGCCGCCATAGCTTGCAAGCAGGCGCGCACCCGCGTAGGCCCGATCGGGAGGTCGCAAAGTGGTGCCAGGTCAGCCATCTCGTCGTCGCGAGCGGGCGTGAACCATCGAAGCGCGTAAGCGACTCATCGAGCCGCGGTCCGCGATGCAGGAAGTCCCAGTCGATCAAGCCCACGGCCTCGTCGTCATGCCACACCATGTTCCAGGGACCAACATCGCCGTGACACCACACGATCTCGGCTTCTGCCTCCACGTCGGGCGCGCAGAAGACGGCATCCGGTGGCGGTCCCAGTCGACCGAGGCGTCGTGAAGGGTGCGCAGCAGTCGAGCCGCGGAACGCAGCCCGGCCTCGGAGTGCTGGTGCGCCCAGCCGTCTGCGCCGGAGTCACCCTCGATTGCCACGAGCCGTTCCACATCACCGTTGACCGCGACGGGTTCCGGCACGCAGGTCAACCCTTGCGCGCGCAAGTACCGCAGGAACTCATGCACCGTCGACGACCAGGCCGAAGCCGGTCTAGTAACCACACCGTCTCTAATCGAGATCGGGCGCAAATCATTGATCTCATCGTCGATTGGGGTCACCAACGGACCATAGGCACAGCCGGTCGCCAGTCGCATCGGGATAGTTCGCCCCCTCCCGTCCCCCGGGGTCGCATCCGAGTTGTAGCCACCACAGGCGACCTTCTGCCGCGTGCGCCTCGCATCTCGCGGTCGGCACTACGGCACCGGACCTGTGCGATTGGTGCCAGCATCACCTCGTGGCCACTCTCGCCGAACGGATCCTCGACGCTATCCGCTATGCCCCGCTCGACGATGACGTCCTTGCCCGCCGACTCGGCGTCCCACAGCGCCAATCGATCAACCAGGCGGCTCGCCGACTCGAGGCGCAAGGCAAGCTCCGCCGCCTCGTTGGACCCGAGGGAAAGATCGTCAACACTCTGACCGACGGCGAAGCAGACCCCGGGCGTTGCCGTGGTCTGGGCGACGGTGCGGCCGAGCAATGAGCCGTCGCAGCGCATGCTCGAAAAGTTGTCCTTCGCCCGCGTCAAGGTGGTGCAGGACGAGAAGGGCGAGCTCATCTACTTCCGCCGCGAGGGTGTCGATCAGCCCGAGTAGCGCAGGTGAGCCGCCTCGCCCGTCGTGCCGACGTCTCACCGATGGGGCGCCAAGACATGCCCGCGTGGTGAGCCGCACGGACTGCGTCCGATGTGTCGCGGCACCTAACCCGTACCGGCAATGTGTTAAGTTTATCGAGAATTCTTAACACGTAGTTGGGATGAGTCGAAAGAGCTGACACGTGCCCTGGAGCCCCGAGGTCCCCTTCAACGACCTACCGTCGCTGCCGCCGGCAGGCCTCGACCTCGAGCCCAAGCCCGTGCTCAAGGCGACAGTCGAAGCCCGAACTGCGCTGGCGACACTTGCCCAGGCCGGCCAACTGCTGCCGAACCCCAACATCCTGATCCACGCCGTCCCGCTGCTCGAGGCGCAGGCCAGCTCCGAGATCGAGAACATCGTGACCACGGCTGACGAGCTGTTCAAGCACGTCGAGTCGGGTGGGGGAGACCACGCCACCAAGGAAGCCCTGCGATACCGGAGCGCGCTGTTCGCCGGGGTCGAATCGATCAGAAACCGGCCGCTCACCGCAGCAACGGCTGCTCAGATCTGCTCCGAGCTGCAGGGGCATGAGATGTCCGTTCGCGCAGTTCCGGGCACTCGGATCGCGAACCCGACGACACGCGAGGTTGTCTACGCGCCGCCCGAGGGCGCGGACCTCATCCGCGAGAAGCTCTCCGCGTGGGAGCGCTTCGTCCATGCCGAAGACGATCTCGATCCGCTGGTGCGCATGGCCGTTGCTCACTACCAGTTCGAGGCGATCCACCCGTTTGACGATGGCAACGGGCGCACCGGTCGCGTCATCAACATCCTGATGCTGATCGAGGCCGGGCTACTGCGCGACCCCATCCTCTATCTCTCACGCGCGGTCACCGCGCGCAAGAACGACTACTACCGACTGCTGCGAGCCGTTACCGCGGAGGAAGCCTGGATCGACTGGATCCTCTACATGCTCGACGTGGTCCGTGAGTCTGCAACGTCGACTACGCGGAAGATCGGAGCCATCCGCACCTGTCAGGACGACATCGCTGAGCGAGCTCGCGCGGCGACCCCGGGCGGGCGCGATGCGCAGTTCCTGGCCGTCCTCTTCGAGCAGCCCTACTGTCGAATCAGCACCGTGGCCGAACGGTGCGACGTTTCGCGCCAGACCGCCTCGTCATGGCTGCATGCCCTGGTGGAGGCAGGACTCCTCGGTGACGTCAAGGTTGGCAGGGAGCTCCTCTTCGTCAACCACGAGTTCCTGGACGTGCTGACCCGCCCCGAGTGAGCGGCCTTTATCGAAGGCATCCGATCCTCCATGACCTCGGCAGGCGGCCCTAGGTTGTGCTTGGCCTGGAGAAGTCGGTAATTCCGCTGCCGGTCGAGTTCGGCCCACGGTGAGGCGTGGCAGCGATCGTGGATGGGCGGGACCCCTAGGGTCTTCTCCAATGGCGCCTGGGGGGCGTGTAATCATCTTGCCGTCGGGAAGTCGTCGAAGATGCGACAAGGGTGGAATGCCTGCGCCACCGGCGACGATTCGCGGAGCGCTCGTGGAGCGCTTGGCCAAGGACTGAGAGGCTCGGCGCAGCCGTCTCTCGGCGTCGCCAGTTGCACTCAGATCGCCTGAACCTGCTACGCCGTCAGAAGAAGTGGCTGACAGGACGGACCATGCCTCTCGTGACGCGCCAAAACGCGTTGCAACTGGGGCAAGTCCTGTGGGCTGGTGTTCCCACGTGACGCGCTGTCGTATGCGAATGCGTGGCGGTCTATCGAGATGACTACGTCTGGGCCACCCGTACGTGTCATGTCCTAGACAGGGCGTGCAGAGCTATCTTGGCGCCTGCCAGTTACCCACGGGGGAGAGATCCAACTTGATGCTGGTTCAATCTGTTGCGGCTAGACGGCGCGGGGGATCAGATTATCGGCGGATCGAGAGTCGTCTTGGCGGCGTCATCAGTTGGTGGCGTGGATGTTGAACAAGCCTGGAGCGACACGGCTCGCGAACCGCGGTGCCGACGGTATTCACCACGCTTGTCGGTGTCATTTTGCCCGGGCTGTTCATCCCGTCAGTTGACCCTGTTCCGCACGGCAAGTAGGTAAGCCCGGCAATACTCATCGAGAGGACCAGTACACGTATGACACTTCCATCGCCGACCGAACCGGAACTGCCGCCGATCCAGTCGGCCAACCCGGCACCTCCGGCCAGCCAACAGACCACTGCCACCCCGCAGACGTGGCAGCCGGGTGATGTCGCCAACGGGCACGTGTTGACTGCGGAGGGGAAGTGGGTGCCGGTCCACGCCCACTCCCACGACGCTGCAGCGTTGGAGGCATACCGTCAGCAGGCGCTTCGCTACCGGGAGAGCATCACTGGGTGGAAGCCGTTGGTGTTTTGGTACGGCTTCTGGATGGTTGTGCTGGGCATTGGAATGCTCTTGGCGTTGTTCTCGGGCGAGGTCGGGGTCTTCTTCGTCGGTCTGGTGATCACGGGGCTGCTCTTCCTGTACACCCGTTACCTGTTCCGGGGCGGAACGCGGCGGGTCTGGTTCTTCATCTTTTGACCCCTCGCTATCTGAGAACAACGCCAGACGCACCCTGAGCGACGCCCGACTGCTCCCGAAGGGCTGACGCCGCTGCGAGGGCTGGACGAGATGATCGTGAGCCTCTATGCCGGCGGGCGACTCTTCGATTGGTCCTCCGTCACAAGGTCCATCGTCGTTCTCTCAGATGGACCGATCCCTTAAGACAGGCGATCTGACAGCCCCCTTTCTGGCTACGCCACGCCACTGGCGACCGCCCATTGCCCTTGCTCAGATCCGAAGAGCCGGTATGACGCTGGCCCAGTAGCCAGCAACGAAGAGGGAATTCGTGCGGTATTCAACACCGTGCACATCCCAGGCGGTTGGCGCGCTGTTAGCTTGTGCACCGTCATCGCGAGGTCGACCGCGCCTGGTCGTCCCCATCCACGGGCGACAGAGTCGAACGAGGCAAGTCACTGAAATCCCGGCTCTGCCGCGGAATGAACTCGCGGATTGACAGCCTCGTGGCGAACCGCCGAGGGTTTAGTCCCTCAACACGGTTGTCCCTTCGGGTGAGCCGAATTGAAGGATCTCCTTTGCGTAGCACTGCGAACCCGGGAACCCGTTTTTGTCACACCACCGCACGGCACCCTGCGCCCCTTCGAACGTCGCGCCAGCCACGGTGACCCAGTAGTCGTCGTCGTCGAACGACGCCCAGTCCCCGCTCCACAGGAGGCGCGCCTGGGGAAACCTGAGGCGCAGGTCTACGTGCTGGCCCCAGATCTCCCTGTATTCGTTGTACTTCAGGTCGTCAACCTCGTCGTAGGTTTTGAGCCTCTTCGAGCTCAGCTGTGGCACCCACCTGCCCTCCATGGAGAACAGCACGTCCGGCCGGTCACGGCGGGCTTGCGTACGGAGTGCGGCCAAGCTTGCCTTCTCAACTTGGTCCGTACGTCCGGCCACCGCGCCGTCGACCTCGACGACGTCACCGACGCCGGCTTCTTCAGGAGGAGGGCGGCCACTCGAAGCGGCCGCACCGCTGGTAGCGGTCCGTGCGACGACCGAGCCAGCGACGACGTCGTCCTGCAGGTCCGAGGGGACCTCCCAGAATGTCCCGACCGGGAAGTGGGCTCTCACCGCGGCGCCCTGCACCGCCGCGTCGGGTGGCGGCACCCACACGGGGTCGGCGGAGAAGTCGAAGTCCGTCGAAGCGACAACCTGGCCTCCTGGCCGCTCGAGAGTGATCGTGTACGCCCCGTCGTCGACGTACTGGCCGCCCGAACAGCTGGCCTGCATCTCGAGGGACACGGTCATCCCCGCCGGGTCGCTGTCGACCGCAGCAGGCTCGAGGTCGGGTGGCGTCGGGCACGGCGGGATCCTGGCCGCGGCAGTCGGCTCGCTCGCCGTCCCGGGGACGTTCCCGGCGCTGGGCTCGGCCGTGCCGGCCGTGCCTTCTGCGGCCACCACCGTGGGCTCGGCCGGATCACCGCCGAAGTCGAGCAGAGCCACCGCGAGGCCCGCCGCGATGGCCAAGGTGACTCCGGCGGCGACCAGGGCGACCAGGGCGACTCGTCGACGGCCGCCTCGCCCAGGCCCCGCGGCGCTGGCGGCATACGTAGGCGTAGATGTCGGCGAAGACGGTGCGGCGGCCGGCCGAGATGGTGAGCTCCACGGCATCCCAGGTGACGGGGTTGACGGACTCTGCGCCGGCCCCAGGTCTGCCATATCCGGCGAGTCGTTCGGGAAGGCCACGGCGGGTTCGACAAGCGGGACCTCGCCGCCGGTCCACATCTGCCTCGTGGGCTTCCCCTCCGGAGGCCCGGCCGCGCCCGCGGGCTGTGGCCGACCGCCGGGCAACCCGAATTCAGCTCCCTGTGACATCTGCACGTCGATCCACAGCCGCAGGTCCGGTGGGCAGGCGGGGTTGTCTCGTACCAGCGGCCAGAGCCTGGGCTCGGTGGACGCCAACCGCATGAGCAGGACCGGGGACACGCCGGGGTCGCGGGCCATGGCGTCCTCTACCTGGCCCAGCGACGCCGCCATGGCCACCTGCTTGGCGGCGCGGCGATGCCTCCGCTTATGCGACATGCTCATTGCTGGACCCCCGCCCCATCTCGTGTCGGGCCGGCCGCGTCACGCCTGACCCCCGCAGAGTCTGCACCAGCGGAACGTGCCAACGTGGCCGAAATGTTCAAGCCACCGATTCCACGGCGAGACCATTTCGATGGGGGGAGACGGTGTCCTCATCGGAGTCGGGCGCTGCGCCGGACGGCAAGGAGGCCCAGCCAGGCGAAGGCCACCGTCAGCGCCATCAGCATCATCAGGTTCATCACCCAGTGGCCGAACCCGTGGATCGCGATCCAGTCGATGTCCAGACCCTGGGCCCATCGCGGCCGCTGGAGCGACATCGAAGAGGCGCTGGCGGCATAGGCCCACCGAGCCGGCGTGAGCCAGGACAGTGGGGCCAGGAAAGGCCGGCCCGCCACCTCGATCAGGGCGCCCGACAAGACGACTTGCACCATCACCGCGGCGACGAGGGCCGGCATGGTCTGCTCCACGCTCGTCACCACCGCCGACAGGCCGAGCCCCACGACAGCCATGGAGAAGGTCAGCAGCGCGATGGTCAATGCGATCTCCACCGTTCCCAGGTGCAGGTCGCCGCCGAAGTCCGGGCCGGGCATCGCGACCGCCGCGAGACCTGTCACGACCAGGCCCTGTCCCACGGCGGCGAGGCCGAGGACCGTGATCTTGCTGGCAAGATAGACGTCGGCGGAAAGGCCGACCGCGTGCTCGCGTTGGAAGATGGGCCGCTCCGCCACGAGCTCCCGCACCGTCATGGCCACCCCCATCAGCGCAGCCGCAACGACGAGCAGGGTGAGTCGTTTGCCCGCCTCTTCGACGTTGAGCATGCCCCCGGGAGACCGGGGCGCGTCGATGAGCGACAGGCCTGACTCGCCAGGGACAAGCCGGCTCAGGATGCCGAGGACGAGCGGCATCGCGACCAGCATGCCGAGGAGCAGCCGATCGGCAGCGATGACGGCGACGTTGCGCCTAAGAAGAGTCTCGAACTGGAGCCGCATGACGTGCGGCGGAGCGTCGGTAAAAGGACGCTTCCCCGCCAGCGACCGCCGAACCACCGGTCGCGCGGACGCCGGATCCGGCGGGGAGGTGGCGGTCACGGACCGCCGGTCCAGCAGGTCGAAGACCTCGGGGTAGGTCGAGCACCCGAAGTGTTCGAGCAGGCTCGACGGCGGCCCCGAGAAGGCCACCCATCCCCCCGGGGCTAGCGCGACTACGGTGTCGCAGGTGTCAAGAGCCAGCACGGAGTGCGTGACGACGACGACCACGCGCCCCTCCGCCGCCAGACCTCGCAACTGGCGCATGATCTCGACGTCCAGACCCGGGTCGAGACCGGACGTCGGCTCGTCGAGGAAGAGCAACGGGGGTGCCGTGAGGAGTTCGGTGGCGATAGAGACGCGCTTGCGCTGGCCCCCCGACAGTTGCGTGCCGATCCGGTTGCCCATCCGGTCGGCCAGCTGCAACCGGGCGGCAACGGCTCGGACACGTGCCGTGCGTTCCTCGGGAGTCGTGTCGGGGGGAAGCCTGAGCTGGGCGGCGAAGCCCAAGGCCTGCTCCACGGTGAGCTGTGGGTGCTGGATATCCTGCTGTGGAACCACGCCGATCGTGTACTTGAGCTCGTCGTAGTGCTCATACAGGTCAGCGCCGCGATACGCCACGCGGCCGTGACTCGCGGGTCGCAGACCGGTGAGCGCGCCGAGCAGGGTGGACTTTCCAGCACCAGACGGCCCGATGATCGCGGTGAGAGAGCCGGAGGGCAGCTGCAGCGACACGTCCCGGAGAAGCTGCTTCCCATTGGCCGTCACCGTGGACAGGGTGTCGGCGACGAGGACGGCCGTGCTTACCGCCGGAGCGGTGACGAGGCGTCCGCCCTTCCACGCCAGCCGGTGGTTGCCCACGCTGACCACGTCACCCTCGAGTAGCGAGCAGGACCCGTTCACGGTTCGGGCATTGACCTGCGTTCCGCGAAAGCTGTGGAGGTCGGACAGCACCACCTCCGTCCCGACGTCGATCCGCGCGTGCCATCGCGAGACGAGCGGGTCGGCGAGCTGGACGTCGTTCGCCGGGTCGCGGCCCACCGTCAGGACAGTGGGACGCGGGCTCGTGATGGGACGCGAGGTCGTCATAGGGGCTCGGCAGACCGGTCGCTTAGGCGTCGCAGTGTTCGGTGATGTAGTCACCGAGACGGGTCCACGACCCTTGTGCCTCCAAGGACATCAGGACACCCTTGAGCGCGGCACCCATCAGTCCCGACGGGTTCAACGCATTCGCGGCTTCCTCGCCCATGATGTCTCGCATGTCCTCCCAGCTCTCGGCCACCGCCTCCACGTCGGGCTCGATGTCCGGCGGTGCGACCTCCTCGAGATGCTCGAGCACGATCGAGACGTCACCGAGCGACTGGATGCCGAGCAGGAGATTTGCGACAACGGCGTCACCGCTCGGGTCGCTCGTGTCTATAGCGCTGTAGGTGTCCTGAAACTTCTCCTTCTCCTCCTGGTAGGTCGAGCAGAAGTTTTCGACTGAGCGCTCGTCATCATCCGAGCAGGCGACGGTCGACGCGACCACGCAGAACAGAACCGCCCAAGCTCGGCCCATGGCTAGTCGCCCGGGGCACCCCGACATGCGAGCCAGCATTGGCGACCCCCTTGACGACCGGCTGGACGGCGCGACGCTATCTCGGGCAGCGGGAGCCGCGTGGCAAAACGGGCAAAATTCGGTTGGCGGTCTGGCGGGGGATCTGCGTGGGACGGGGCTGGTGCAACCGAGTGGGCTTGGTCCGGACGCCGGAAGTCATGACGCGAGGCGGTCATTGAGGATCGGGCCAGCGGGATGAATGCACACGAATCCTGGAACTGCAGGCTGGCGGCGGGCGTTCTACCGATCCCGGTTCTTGACGCCTTGGCGACTTCAAGACTTGGGCAGCTGGGCTGACACCTACACTTCGATCCCATGAGACGCCAGGGGGGTCTTCGTGGTTGTGGTCACGGCCGTGATGGTGGTTTTGGCGGGCTGCGGAGCTGAATTCTCGCAAGGTGAAGAGTCCACAAGCGCATCGCAGTCCTCAGGGGAAGAGCGGCCGAGTGCGGACGACCGCTTCGCTGCAGCGAGGGAATTAGTCGACGAGTCACTTGCGGCTTGACTCGCTGGAGACTGCGACGCGTCCCTTGCGCACTACTACTGGAATCCCGAACTGTCGGACCAAGAATCAGACTTCCGCGAAGTGTGCGAGCAGTCACCGATCACGGGTTACGAGCTCGAGGTGCCCCGTGCCCGAGACGGAGAAGGACGTCACGCACTACGACTCTGAAGCGGTGGAGGTTCCCTTCACCTTCACGCGTGACGGCGAAACCGAGCACGACAACTTCGACGTCATCTTCGTCGACGGCGAGTTCCAGCTCTTTCGCGGGTAGTGGGTGCACTTCGGCCCCACGTAGGTCGATGCGTTCAAGGAGGCAGTCCCCGTGACGACATGGTCAGCGATCGGCATCAATCATGTTCCGCACCGCTTCACGTTTGTGGCTACGCAACGGTCGGGTTCTCTAACCACCTAGCCGCGGTCAACAGCAGGCACAACATCGGCCGTCGCCGCCGATGGCCTTGTCCTCGGCATTGCCGTTGGCGGTGATCTCTCAGGAATGGATGAGGATGAACATGTCCTCATCGTCGGCGAACGGCCTGCCGCCCCACGCTGCCTGAACATGTGGAGCCAAGCTGTTTCCCTGACCGACGAGAGTTCCCACTTGCAGAATGCAGGATTGTAATCCCTCTGGGTGGTCGAACGACCACGCATGTCCTTGAAGGATTTCTTGCATGAGGATCGCCCCGCGGCGAGACTCTTCGTCACCGACAAGGAACATTCGTCCGTATACAAGTGGCTACTGTTCAAAGCGTTGATGAAGTGGCTAACGTCGGGTGAGTACGGGACGTCAAGCCAGATCCCGAGAGTCACCCGGACTTTTCCTTCCGGCATGAGGCTGGCCACTCCAAGTAACGGATGGACTCGAAATCTCCAGCTGCCCGTACCCGGCTCAACACCGGTCAACAGCATAGCTTCCGGGAACACACCCTCAATCTTTTTCGGGGACGGCGGTCGTCAACTCGCAATTGTCCACGGTCACTCTCCTTGGCAGTTGTTGCATCTGGCGGACAGGGCGCCCGATCACGTCATCCGACCGCCTACTCCAACTGTGGTTGGGGCACGACCTGGTTCGGTAATGTCTTACGCCTCGAGCTATGGCTTCTCGCCGTTAGTCTTTGGGGGGATCCAGGCGGTGGGGTCGTGGAGGTAGCCGGGGACGCTCCTGACGAGTAGCCGGCACTCGCATGTCTGGCCAGACGGCGCTCGAGGCGGCCGATCCGATGGCCTCCAACCACGGCACGATTGACCGGCCACCCGACAGACTGGACGGTGGCGACTGTTCACCCTGGCCAGACTCCAGCAGGCCAGTCGTGACCAGCTTGGAAGCGGAAAACGAGCCACTGCGTCTGTCGAGGTCAGAGGCTATCTTCGCAGGTCAGAGGCTGTCTAGATGTCCAGTGCGGTCTACCCGGATCCACCGAAATCTGCGCCGTTGTGGCACGTGTGTGGCACGACGTCTTGACGTCAAGAGATCGGTTATCCTCAAGCCAGCATTCGATTCGGCGCCACCCGACAGCAGCTTGTCAGGGTTAACAGCGGCAGCAGACGGACGAATGCGCCGGTTTCATGGCCTGAACGGGCCCTGCGTATGATTTGTCAGCGAGTGGCACGGCTCCAGAGCATGCGACCTCTAGTAGAGACCTGTCATCGCGCGTGCTGAGATGGTCGGAGCGAGCCGAGGGCCGAGGTGTCGGATGTAGACGCTGGGCTTTGAGAGGGTCCAAGTCGTTGATCCCGCACCAGGTGAACCGGCGGGCGCAGCTGGCCCGCGGAGAGAGTGTGCCTGTGCCCCGGTGCTTCGAGCCAGGTAGGGACACGGCCGCGAGCTGAGCGAGTCTCATCGCGTCAGGCTTAGGGCAAGCGACGTGCTTGTCGTGATGGCAGCCGAGGCTGGACGACCGGCAGCCCGCGGACCCGCCGCAACGGCGAGGCCACTTGTGACGAGGTAGGCCATCGGGCTCGAGGCACTCGGACCTCTAGCCAAATCGGACTCAACGCCTGAAGCGGCGGCCCGCGCAACTCTGGGGATGCCCAGCTATCTCCTCAGCCCAGCATCTAGCCACCATTCTGCTGGTGTAATGGATCAACTGATCATGCTGGATCTCATAGAATCGAGGAGAGGATCCCGAAGGAAGAGCACTCTGTTGAGGAGCGTGCCTAGTCGGTTCTCGTGGAAGAGCCGGGAACGCATCACGTAGTGGTCAGGGGTGCCAAAGAAAACGCCCCCCCTGCCTTGTCTATTTTCATTCCAACGGCCGAGTATATCAAGTTCGGTAATCGCGTCCGTCAGCCCAGTCCGCAGCCGCCAGGTTAGACGGGCGGGATCCCCCTCATCAAGAAGTTCGACTCTCGTCTGGGCAACTCGAAGGCGATCATCAAGTCGCGTAGTGACTCGTTGCATTCTCCGATACTGCACGCTGCTCAAAGAACCAGGACGTCTCACTGCCCATGAGTACTGCAGGAACTTGAGGTGGGACGCATTTAGGGCACCAAGATAGTCAACGTATGCGTCTTGCCTTTGTACTCGCAAGAAGTTCGAGACCTGCTGCTCTTGAGTCGACGTTATGAGGGTCTGTTGTCGGGTGGCCTCGCCAGAAATCTGCTGATTCACGGCAAGCCAGGAGAAGGCGCCTGCAACAGCAGCCCCTGCTATCGCCGCGATGAAGGTACCGACAACTCCTACCCTCCGGAGCGATCCCTGGTCAGCGGAAGCCCGGACCGACTTGCGAGTGAGGCGACTTTGCTTCTTCACAGTGAGAAGTATACGGTAAATAGACCCATTCCAACGGAGCGAAGCGGCGGCCGTCCGAGCCGCCAGTCCTCGTTCGCATTGACCACGGTCCTCAGTGGAGGGCTAGACTGTAGCGGTTCGAAACCAGACGAGCCGTTCGTCAAGGCATAACTGATGGCGCGTTCCGTTCGTCCGCCATCGATGTCCCCTGTGTCGAAGAATCTCAGAAGGCCCCAACTCGTAACCCATCGCCCCTGCAGTCTGCCGTATCAGTTCAGGTGTGTCGACATAGATTCCATATGGGGCGCTATCTCCAACTACCCATCCACACCAAGATCCCGGTTGGAGCGTCCGGTGCAGCTGATTCAGAACTCCCGCTATTCCTAATAGGTAGGAGGGCAACACGCGATCGTACTCCTTACCCCGATTCCGTCTCAACCGCTCAGACTTAAGTAGCAATACTAGGCTGGCTACCTCCCGACGGAGGTTGGGCCACTCAGAAAGCTCTTCGAGAGCGCGCTCACTCGCTGTCACTGTTGATTGCTGTGTCGTGGCTACCAGCATTCCGGATCGAACGTCGTCGCACATGTCTCGCCAGGTCAGATGCCGGCGCCAGAAAAACATTTCAAGCCGCGTCGCGTCAGCGTAGTCAAAGTTGTTGAGATACGGCGGGCTCGTGAGGCAAATAGTGCGCGGCTCATCACCCGCCAGAGAGGACCAGGACTCTGCGCGAGCAGCGTCGCCTGCCACCACGCAGGCCCCGGGGAGTTGCGTCCCTCTGGCGGCGATGTCTTCCGCCATCCATTTCACCCGTGTCACGAAGCGAGTGCCCGGGTCGGAACATGACGGCGTTCGTGCCAGGTTCGGCCGCAGGTAGGGCCAGCCAACGTTCACGCACGCGACGTCCCGCAGAGTTGCCAGCAGTGCCCACTTGAAGTAGGGCCGAGTCCACTCGGGAGCCTGCTGAACCGCCTCTCTCATCCCCACAAGTTGCCTGAGGATTTCAGCTGAGAAGCACCGCTGCACCAGGTCGGCTTCTCCTGCGACATCTCCTCGCCCCGCCGCAGCGATGAGATGGGCCGCCTCGGACATCAATGTTTCCGGGTCGGTTGGTCCAGCAGACAGCTTCAATCGGGCGAGTTCAGCAATCTCGGGATGTGCTTCGAGGCCTGCGAATGCCAATCCGAGAGCGCTGGCATGGGTTCCGACCGTTCCGGCGCCGCAGAAGGGGTCAACCACCGCTCCGGCCGCGGGGTTGCGAGCTTGGTCGAAGACCTGGTGGAGCGCCAGGGGTGAGAACCCCGCTGGGTAACGGAACCACCTGTCGAAGGGAGTCTTGCGGCTGGTCCCGTTGCTCGCTCCTACACCGCTCGGACGCCCCGTCTCGGCAGCGGGGAAGTTGGGCATGTCTCCCACCGTACAGTCACCGCGGCGTTTGATCTCTCGCCGCGGTGACAGCCTGTCCCGCTCCGAGTAGGTTACTGACATGTCCCATGACGCAGACATGACGGTCCGCCTGCTAAAGGAACTCGACCAGGAACCGACCGCCGGAACCGAGCCACCTCATGGCGATACCGCAGAGCTGCTTGAGTTGCTCTCGGCAACCAACTTCGACCTCTTCCAGGCCGCCGCGACGTGGTCCCGTGGCAATTGAGGTAGAGATAACCCCGAGGGCCTCTGGCGGGCTTCGCATCATTTCAGGTATTCCCGCCAATCGCCCCTGTCGTCTCGAAGGTAGGAACGGAATCGGCAAGTCGGTTGCTGTTCGACTACTTGCCTTGGCTAGTGGGAAGCAGCCGTACGCGGCCGATCCCTCCTCATGGCTGTCGCTCCGGGAACTAGTGGGAAACACCGAGATTGCGCTTACCGGTCTAACAGGTGGCGTGAACCGGGCAGTACTTCGACTGACGCCGGAGCGTTGGCCAGAACGGCCCACCAGTGAGGTAGGCACATGGCTTGGAGAAGTCACGCTTGACGGAGGGCCTGCCAGTCCCGACCAGTTATTCGACCTTCTCGATGTCGTGCACCTGATTGGGACGGAGCGCCTCGGCGACACGCTAGCTCAGCAAAGCGACAGATTCCTCGTAGCCCTTCAGGGGACTTCGCGGCGGCTACGGGAATTGGAAGAGCAGCGCGCCATTCTCGGAGAGATCGAGGAGGAAGTCAGGTTTCTTTCGCCCGAGCGTGCCCGCGCCGAAGTCGCGGCGCGGATGCAAGATGAGCGACAAGCGAACCAGATACGTGAGCGCCTCAAGCCGAAGCAGCAGAAAGTCGTCGAGCTTCAGAAGGCAGCCGCGCTTGTGGCACTCATCGACGCGGGCGCAGAAGGCGGTCGGGATGAGGAGATTCGATCGATCCGCGAGCAACTGCCCAGGGCAGAAGCCGAACTCCAACGGCTTGAAGCGGAACTCGAGACGGCCGTCAAGGCGCTCAGCGAAGGAAGTCGAGCCCAGCGAGCAGTCGCGCGCCAGGAAAGGAAATTGACGGACCTTAGGAGGCAGCAGGAGCAGGCATTAAGTCGCTTGGCAGAGCTTGCGCCTCGGCTCGTGGCACTGGACGTCGAACCGTCCGCGGAAATGCTGTCACCAGAAGCGGAGGTGAAGCTCGCCAGCTCCTTGGACGAGGCTGTCGCCCATCGCAAGATGCTCGAGAGCCAACTGTTCAGGAGCCGAATGACTGAAGCGCAACGCGAGGTGTACGACGAACTTCGGGTAGTGCTTGACTCTGCCCTACACAATGGACTTTCAGAGTTTGTTCTATTCAGGCTTCATGGCCAAGGCGTCAGCGTAGGTGAACTCGCCGAAGCTATTACATCGCCGCCGGAGTCGGAGACTCCTGCTTCCGAAGTATTGCGCGAAGCAGTCGCACTTGAGAGTGATCTACAAGAGACGCTCAAGATCTACCGCGACCGGCCCCGCCAAACAGAGTCAGTCGATCAGGTTTCCAGAGAGCTCGCACGTCTGAGGTCCGGAGTAAAGGCCCACGATCGACAACAGGACCTTGTTGAAGCGGCGCGTAGAACACGGGATGCCGCAAGTGATCAAGTTCGAGCGCTGGCTCTAAGACTTGGCGCGCTGAACCGCAGTGGACTGGGAGAGGCTGGCCTCAGAGACGCCGAGGACCAAGTAGGTGCCGTTCTACACACGTATGGCATCGAACGTGATGACCTGTCTGGCGAACTGACTATGGCTCAGGCAGACGCCCGCCGCGATGAAGAGACTCTCACCGACACACAGAACGCCATCGCTGCGGCACTTGAGAGCGCGGCTCGACGCCGAGTGGCGAAGAGAAATCTCGCGCAAAAGATCTATGGTGATCCGCAACTCAGTTGGTTGAGAGAGATTGCTGGGCTATCCGAGGCAGAGACAGAAATGAACGACGGGCGGTGGCAAGTCACGGCTGAGAGATTGACACATATCAGAAGTGTGGTTTCACAGCTGGTCCGAGACGTCGAAGGCCTTGAGGACGTCGCCAAGTCCGGTGGGCACGAAGGCCGGTTTGGAGAGGCGCTCCGGTCCCTTATCGAACGTGACGCCCTGGCAGATCTGTCCGATCCACCGATCGCTACAGCACTCTTCGATGGTGGCGATTTGACGGATGTGGATCTCCGAAATGCGACGGTGACTTGGACCCTAGGCAGTGGCGAGGTGCGGACGCGCCCTTTGAGCGCATTCTCATCCGGAGAGCAAGCTCTCGGGTTTATGCGCGCCCGGCTGAGGCAAGTGGCGGACAGTGGCTCCGCAAACCGCCTTGTCTTTCTCGATGAGTTTGGCGCGTTTATTGCTGCGGATCGGCGCCGCCCTTTGGCTGAACTGTTGGCCGGCAACGAACTAGAGGAGCTGTCATCTCAGGTAGTAGTCGTTCTCCCGCTTCAAGTGGACTACGAGGCTGAGCTTGAGCAGACAACGGGCGAGCTTCGCGAACTTTATGAGTCGAGGGCTAGGCAGATTACCGAACGGGGCTACTTCACAGAGGTATTCGCCCCGTGAGTACGTCGACGCTCTTCGACGCTCCGCTCGGCTACTCCGGTGAGTCGCTTAGCCGCTGGATCGATGCACTGAACCGGGTCTGGATGGCGTTCGCAGGCAGGCCATCAGGGGACCTCGAGGAAGACTTGGCATCATTGGCTCCGGCCTTTGCCACCGGGACCTCTCCCAAGACTCTGCGCACTCTCGTTTCAGAACTTCCGCCGATCGACGACGACGACCTATCATTCTTACCTGATTCTATAGCCTTACGGCTGCACCGGGCACGACTAATTACCCCGGAGGGCCGAATCCTTCTCGCGGTTCTTGCGGGACTGGAGCGCGACGGCGATGCAGTAGTAAGTGGGGAGAAGCACATCGAGGCCCTCACGCGCTCTCTGCGGACCCGTGCGGATTGGCACGCCGCATGGCTGCGAAAGCAACTCACAGGCACCTTGAGCCCACCCGTGGTTGGCGCTGCCCTCTTCCTCCTTATCAACGGATCCATAGGCGTGGACGCCGCCCTAGTTCTACCGAAAGAGGTAGCGCGAGACAAGGCTCTGGGCAGAGTGGTGCTACCCATGATCGGTATCTTTAGCATGGCGCTGGGCGGACAAGAACCTGACCCGAGTTCTGGCTTGCGTAGCCATTGGACATTCACCCAAGTTTCGCGGTTTCTCAGTCGAGACGTCGTACGTGCCCGTCAAGGTTCCGGGGCGGTGATGTACGTCAGAATCGGCCATGAACAACACATGATGCAGGAGCTCCAACGGCGTCTCACCAGGCATAGCCCCGCCAAGGTCGAAGTCGCGCTCGATTCCTTCGTCACGAAGTACCGAGAGAGCCGGGGCAAGCTGATCTCGCTAGGCACGATGCACGAAGATCCGACGCACACTCGTCGTATCGTGCGCGCGCTTACCGCAAGCGGACCCCTGCCGTGACTGCGTTTCCTGGCCTCGATCTGCTCCAGCACCTACTCGACGAACACCTATACGACAGCACGGTGCCCCGACTAATTCCTTGTATTCATGACCAGCTCGAAGAGGATGTCGATCTACTCCGCGCGGGAGCGGCTAGGTGCGCCGGATCGCTCTTCGATCTGGCTGCGAGTGATGAGGACTGGGAACACCCACCTGGGCCTGTCGTAGCAATCCGAATGCATTACGTGCTAGGTCTACTAGCGTCAGCGACTCCTAATGTGCTGCCGGACGAAGTCATGATTGAAGATGTGGACGGCGAAGTCGTCGCGAGTTTGAAGGGAGGGCCAGCCAGGCCGCCGGAACCCTCGTTAAGGCTTATTCTTCGAGCAGCGGCGGTGTTGGCCAGCGAGGTACTCGACCGAGTTGAGTTCACGATTGTCTGTGCGACCACTATGGCCACCGACCCAGCTCGAAAAGGAGCTGCTGTGGAGACTTGTGACAGCACCACCCGGGGACCTTGGCTTGAGCGGTAGTAAAACAATTGTTCCGCTTTTTAGTGGCCCGGTCGACCCAGACATTGACTACGGTCGAGAACCAGCTATCCGATACGTGGTCAGGCACGACCGCGTCCTGAAGCGGTCTGAACAGTTCGATGACGGAGCCATTCGCAGTATCGTCAATCACCAGAATCCCATTGTTCTATTTCTGGGTGCCGGTGCATCCGCCTCCTCTGGTGTCCCTCTAGGCAACGGTTACCGCACGCTGGCGCTCAACGATCTGCTGGGCCCACGCGCTATGACCGAGAGCTCACTTGAGGAGTCTTTTTTCGAATATCTGCACGATCGCCGACGATTTATCCCCGGCGAGCCGTCGACGAGAGAGGACTTCGTCCGAACGCTCACACTTGAGCGAGTGCTGCGAGAGACCTTTCACGAACTCGGTTTCCGGCCGCGTCAGTCGAGCCCCGTTATCGCCAGATCATTGCAGACTGCGACAGAGCGCTGAGCTTCACCCGAGCCGGGCGACGAGCGCTGCGCAGTCTGGCAGCTTGAGTTGAGGAGCCGCTTAATCATCGCCACAGTGAACTTTGATCAGCTTATAGAGGAGGATCTCGGGACACCGAGCGACGTCATGTTCACGGCGGACCACTTCCGGGACAGTGTCGATTCAGTCCGCTCCTATGTGCAAGGGGACAGGAGCGCCCCCGTTCCTATCCTGAAGTTACACGGTTCCGTCATCGACCCAGAGTCGCTTATCGCGACCATCGATACCACTTCTGCTGGGCTTCACGACGATGTCCGCGCCGCACTGGATGCCATCGTCCAGGAGGCCGCCACGCCTCTAACTTGGGTGTGGATCGGCTGAGCATGAGGGACCGAGACATAAATGCGTGGTTGCGGGGCCTGCGCGGTGACGCCCTCGACGAGTGGTGGGTTGATCCTCTCCCTCGGGAATCATTGGACGCATTCTTCAACGAATTCCGGTACCCGATATGGCAACCCCGTGGGCGCAGCCTCGACGATCGCCTGATCGTTGACAGCGCCGATCGCTTCCTGGCTCGCCTTGAAGAGCACGTGTTGACCACATGAGGCGTTGAAATGTTCGGGTACTCAAGTGTGTATCAAGCATCGGCTGGGGGATGGTGAGTTTGTCCTGAGGGGCGCTGCAGGCGCTCCTTTCGACTAACGCGCCGATCGCCCGCTCCCCGTGACCCTCGTAGCCGCCCCTGCGGTGGAAGGTAGACAGGACGCACCCGGACGCCCAGGCCGACGCCCTAGCCGTCAAGGCTGTGTTCGAGATCGGCTCGGCGCGGGCAACTCGCTCAGAGCCGGCCGGCATTTGGTGCACTCGCGGGCCAACTAGGCGCTTCCAGGCACAGAGAACTTGGAAGCCGCTCGCGAGATCCCAGGTGGCGGACGGGCCCGACTGGGTCGGGCTGTCCCGATTTCGATTACGGTGGTCTCGTGCGGCACTCCCGACCAGAGGGACTGGCAGTCATCCGGCGGCTCTCGCGGCTGGGTGCGGCCTTAGGTTACGACGTACACGAAGAGCACCGGGTGGGTCGGTCCGCGGCCGTTGACTTGTCGTGGACGGCGGCCGACTCGAACGATGCGCCACTCTTTGTTTTCGAGGTTAGAGTACGGCTTCGACGAGTTTAGCCAACAACGCGCTCAAGATTTATGGCAGTCCTCTAGAGGATTTGGTCAAGCCCCTCTTCTTCTTTCACATCGTGCTGTCGGGCAGAACTGACAATGAACGCATCCGCAACGCACAACGGGCGTGGGGACAGCACAACTGCACGCCGCTTACCGCTTCACAGAGGGCGGACAGGCAGCACTTCTGGTGAAGGACGTTCTGCGTCAACATCGTCGCGTCAATCGGCATCTCGAACCATTGGCGGTGGCGGACGCCCTCGAAGAATGCGGCTGGGGTGGGCGGACGACCATCATCGAAGCGCTGGCCTTGGCCGAGTCACTGCGCTTCGACGGCCCGTATCTCCATGATTACGCCTGCCTATCCATGAGAGATCCAAGCTATCTCGGATTGTATGCGCGGCGAGTGCGCGCGCTTGCGGAACTACCCTCGGTGAGCGAGCCGTCCGCCGAGCAATACGCCCATCTGTCCCGTGAAGGGTACCGAGGTGGTCCAGGGGACTACATCCCTGGCATGCTCGAGATCGGACTGCGCGTCTTTGCCGGCGACGTCGCCGACCGTGATGGGGCGCTGCATTCGAAGCCTGGGCCGTTAGGGGTGGACATGGTCGACGCATGATTGCAGCGACGTTCGGCTGTCGCGCGACTATGACGGCTATGTCATAGGCACAGCACCTCTCCACTACGCACTCACAGCATCCCTATTGAGCGGGCAGCCTCGTTCGCGCGACTGGGTGCTGCGAGATGTTGCCAGGCTGCTGGAGAACGAGCGGACGGAGGTATTCGCCCCAGGTTTCGGCTCCTGCGGTCCTGTGGTTGGCGCACACTCTCGCGGCAACGGCCGCACCTGATGAACCCGGCCCCCGGACTGACTTGGACGTCGACGACCTGTACTCCGGCCTCGAGGTCCACGTGCAGGATGGTGCCGGCATCCCGGCCCATCTGCTCTTCAGCCCGCCAGGACCCTTCAATCCGTCGGAGGAGATTCCTGACTGGGTCTACGACGAGGAAGTCGTGCCGCTGCCACCCAGAGAGGCGTTGCGGACGATGTCGCTGCAGTTCGCCCACACGGGACAAGGTTCAGTCGATTTCACGCCTCCTAGCGGCTTCGCCTGTATCGCCTTAGTTCATACGGCTTTTATGCCCAGCCGGGCCGAGACCTTCTTGGGATCGTGTATGCCGGGCTGCTGGCAGATGGCAGGGAGTCTTGACCCACAACGCTGAATTCGCGCAGGTCGTGGTCGAAGGTGCACCAGGTACGTGCTCTGCTAGCCGTCTTCGTGGGCGGAATGCCCTCGCCCTGCGGGTGCCGCTGACCCGAGCCGCTCGGCGTGCTCGCGGCGCTTGGCACGCATCACCCGCACCCGGGCGAGGGCCTCGACACCCTGCGCGACGAGGTACGGATCCTGATGAGCGAGCGATTGACCTCGTCAACGGGATCGTCGCGCATGGTCCTCGGTCCTCCCGACTGGGTGGGTTCTGGGCGCGGTGAGCGTCATGGCTGGCTGCTGAGGTCGAAGCGACTCGATCTCGAGGCGCAAGGCTGTCGCCGACCGATGTGCGGCGGCGGCCTGGTCGGCGCGTTGCGTGGCGCGTTGGGCGTCGCCGAGCGCCTCGAGGGTCGAGACCAGCTGGTGGACGACCAGCATCCAGGCCTCGCGGTCGTCGCCGGCGGCGACACGGCCGGCCAGGGCGATCGCGCGGGCAGTCGAGCGCAGCTGCTGGGCGGTGCCCAGGTGGCAACGTCTGGCGCCGCGGTTCGGGGTGCGTCCAGCGCGGTCGGCGACGTCCGACGGCCGCGGTGAGGTGTCGGTGGCGTCGGCCGTCGTGGTGGCCGTCCCAGGCGTGGCCGAGGGCAGCGGCGACGTCGGCGATCGGCGACTGCAGATCGATCGCCAGGTGCGGGTGGGTGCGCAGCATCGACTGCATCTCGCGCAGCGACCGGCGTGCGGCCACGTACGCGTCGGTCTTGGTCTGCGGCCGAGGGGTCGGCGGCTGGGCCGCGGGGGCAGGTTCAGGGGTCCAGCGGGTGGCGAGCTTGGGCCAGGTCATGTCGGCGCCGAGGCAGCGGCCGGAGTACCAGATCACCTCGCCGTCGCGGGTGTGGTGGCCGGGCAGGGCGACCTTGTACCCGGTGATCTGGCGCGGGTCGCGGGTAGAGCGGCGGGTCTCGACCATGACGCCGGCCTTGCCGAGGTGGGCGAGGAAGTCGGCGTCACTGCCGGCGGCGATCGCCGCCACGTTGACGGCCCGGCGCAGGGTGGTGCGGGCAGGTTCGGTGCGGCCCTGCCGCTTGGCCTTCTCGTGCTCGGCGCGGGTGGGGCGGCGGTCGCCGGTGCGGGTGGTGCCGGTGCGCACGGTGCAGTAGCGCGGCTCGAGCCGGCGGCGCAGGGCGTCGAGCTTGTTGATCTCCCACGACAGCCGCGGCACCCGCCCGTCCTCGGTGGCCAGCACGGCGGCCAGGTGGATGCCGTCGTCGTCGTGGCGTACCGCGACCCACCGGGTGCCCTCGAGCCCGACCGCGCCGATGACCTGCTCGGCGATCTCGGCCCACTGGGCGTCGGACAGGTGCGGGTCGTCGCGGTGGTTGCGCACGATGCAGTGCCACACCGGCTTGGCCGGCCGCCGGGCCTCGCACATCGCCCGCAGCGGCATCTGCATCCGCGTCGCCATCGCCCGCAGATCCCGGCCAGCCCCGGCAGCCTCGATGTGGCCGAGTGGGGCGGTCACGTCGTCGACGTTGGCCCACGCCGCGACGACCCGCGGGTCGACGTGCTCGCGCTCCTTGCCGGGCGAGAACAGGTACCAGACCAGCCCGGACAGCCGCTGCCCCCGCAGCTCCGCACCGGCCTTGATGATCACGGGTGTTCGCCTTGTCTGCCTCGCGCCCGAGGCCTCACCGACGCCGCAGCGTCGTGACCGCGTGACGCGGGAGCCTACGGATCGAGCCGCTTGCGGCGAGATAAGTAGGACTTCCGCACATCTTGCTCCGCTCGCGGGCTGGGCCGGCCTCGGTGTGACGTCGGAGGGCGAGATGGCCAGCGTCACCAGGGATGGCAGATCCTGGTCGATGAGGCGACCGTGCGGGGCAACGCCTTCCTAGGCTGTTGCCCATGACGACCCCCTACGACACCATCCAAGAAGCTGTTCGAGTCGTTGCAGCATCGGTGGGGAACGCCGACGAGTCGATTCCTGCGGCCACTGTCGCGCTGGACGCGGCGCGCACTCTCGACGAGGGCTGGCAGGGGCTTGCGATGGGTCTCGTCAACCTTTCTGCCATTCTCCTCGCCGATCGAGAGGTCGTCACCGGGGAGAGCCCCATCGACGTGCTTCGACACGTCGCCGGGCGTTACCCCCGGCGGTGAGTCGGCGCATCTACGTGCCGGGGGTGTAGGGCTCGACCGTTTCGCACCCGCGGTAGCGGTCGTGCGGCTCGCGCCGTCCGGCGTGCTGAACGGTGTCGGCACCGGTTCCACAGTTGATGACGTTAGCCCTACCGTCTGCACCGGTCCTGATGGTGTCGTTTCCCGCGCCTCCGTAGAGCCGTATCTGTACCTTGGCTCGGGTACAGGAGGTCTCTGGTGTCGCCGCCGTACACCTGATCGGCCGGACGTAGCGGATCTTCCCGGCCTCGATCAGCGGCGCCAGCACCTGCTCCGTGTCGTCGGTCGAGCAGTTGTCGACGACGATGATCTCGTGGCGCGGATAGACCTGTGCAAACACCGAGGCCAGCGTCTTCGGCAACAGAGCGGCCCGGTTGTAGGTCGGGATGACTACGCTGAAGGTGGGCTCTGGCATGCGGGTCGAGCCAGCCGCGGGCTGGCCCCTGGGGGCGCCGTCGGAACGGAACGAAACAACGGGGCCGTCACCATGCTAGTCCTCTGCGATCTCGCCGTCAACGCGAGGGTGCCCTGTGATCCTGATTGCGACCCTCGTAGGGACGTTGTTGCGAGGGGGCGCCCCTTGTAAAAATCGGCGCAAATGGGTATCTTAGCTCGGGCCTGAGAGCGTCCGGCACGCACGAGGGGTGGCCTGGGCCGGACAATCTCCAGAGGGGTGGGTAGCATGTACGACTTTGCGCAAAAGAAGATTGTCCTGGTTGGTGGTGCCGGTTTCATCGGGCATCACCTCGCGCTCGATCTCGCCGGGCGGGGAGCCAGCGTTCACGTCATCGACAGCTTGCAGGTGAACAACCTGCTGTCCGCCAGCACCGACTTCAGCGACGGCCCGACCCGCCAGCTGTACGTGGGGATGCTGCACGAGCGGCTCGATCTTCTGCGCGAGGCGAGCATCACCCTCTACCCGCAGGACGCCCGCGACTACCACGCCCTGACCAAGCTGATCCTGGCCATCGAGCCCCACGTGATCGTGCACCTGGCGGCGGTGTCGCACGCCGGGCGGTCGAACAAGGACCCTTACACCACCTTCGACCACAGCTTTCGCACCCTGGAAAACGCCATCGACAACGCCCGCTACGTCAAGGCGCACTTCATCTACCTGTCGTCGAGCATGGCCTACGGCGACTTCCAGACCGAGACCGTCACCGAGACCCACCCGCTCGAGCCCATCGGCATCTACGGGGCCCTCAAGGTGGGCGGCGAGAAGATCGTGATTGCCTACCAGCAGGTGTTCGACCTCCCCTTCACCATCGTGCGCCCCTCGGCCCTCTACGGACCCCGCTGCATCAGCCGGCGGGTCGGGCAGCTGTTCATCGAGGCGGCCATGCGGGGCGAGGAGCTGACCATCGACGGCGAGGGGGACGAACGTCTCGACTTCACCTACATCGACGACCTGGTGAACGGCATCTGCCTGGCCATCGCCAACCCGGAAGCGCGCAACCAGATCTTCAACCTGACCTACGGCAGCGCCCGCCCGGTGCGCGATCTGATCTCGATCATGAAGCCCTATTTCCCCAAGCTGAAGGTAAAGTCGGTCCAGCGCGACCGGCTGATGCCCAAGCGCGGGACCCTGAGCGTGGAGAAGGCCACCAAGCTGCTGGGCTACCGGCCCGCCTTCGCCATCGACGAGGGCTTCAAGAACTACGTCGAGTGGTACCTGGCGCGGGGCAAGAAATCCGCAGCCCGCGCGCCACCCGATGACGACCGCGCGGCCCTCGGTTCGCGCCTTCATCCAGGCGCGCATGTCGTCGCGGCGGTTCCCCGGCAAGGTGCTGGCCCCGTTTCGCGGGCGTCCCCTCATCGACCATGTGCTGCAGGCGCTGACCTTCGCCCTGCCGCACCTGCCGGTGCTGGTGACCACCAGCGATCAGCCGTCCGACGATCCGCTGGCGGCCTATCTGCTGTCGCGGGGGGTGACCTGCTTCCGGGGCTCGCTGGACGACGTGCTGGGTCGCTTCGCCAGCGGGCTGCGCCAGTATCCGGCCGACTACCTGCTGCGCATCTGCGCCGACAGCCCGTTTCTCAGCGCCCCCATGTTGCACAAGGTCCTGGCCGCCCTGGAGCAGCCGGAGGCAGCGGCCGCCGACCTCATCACCACCACCCACCAGCGCACCTTCGAGCGTGGCAACAACGCCGAGCTGATCCGCGCCCGCAGCCTGCTGGACCTGCCCGCCGGCGAGCTGGACGGCGAGGACCGCGAGCACGTGACCCGCTTCTTCCACCGGCACCCGGCGCGCTACCGGGTGGTCAACGTGGAGTCCGACGACCCCAGCCTGGCCACCCGTTCGGTGGCGGTCGACACCCTCGAGGATCTCCGGCGTCTGGAAACGCTGGTCTGAGCCAGGCCCTCGCCGTGCCCGCCGCCAACCCCGAGTGGAACTGCTGGGCCAACGATTCGCACACCCAGGCCCTGTATCGACGGCGTTGCCGCCAGGAGGTGGAGGAGATGACCTGCGCCGCCCAGGCGGCCGAGGTCTTCGGCAAGCTGGTGTCGCCGGGCGAGACCTTGCTCGATGCCGGCTGCGGCGCGGCCTACTACTGGCACTCCTTCCGGGCCCGCCAGGTCCCCATCGAGTACCACGGCCTGGACTACACCCCCCAGATGGTCGACCTGGCGCACGGCGAGCTCTGCCGCGCCACCGGCCTGCCGCGCTCCCGGGTGTCGCTGGCGGCCATCGAGGACCTGAGCGAGGCCGCTTTCGACAACGTGCTCTGCTTCAACGTGCTCACCAACAGCCCGCACTACGCCTTGCCCCTGTGGCGCCTCCTGCGCTGCGCCCGCAAGCGCATCCTGATTCGCGAGAGCATGGGCCCGTCCCTGATCGTCCGCTACACGCCCGACCCCTACCTGGATGAGGGGAAACGTCACATCCGCGTCTACCACAACTGCTATCCCATCGAGGAGGTCGCCACCTTCATGCAGAACGAGGGGTTCAAGGTCACGAGGATCCGCGACCGGCGCACCGACGACGGCGTGGAGTCGGTGGTGGACATCCCCCATACCTGGCGCATCCTGCTGGGCGAGCGGACCTGACCGCATGTCGCGCATCGCCGGCTGGGTCGCGGGGCAAGCCGAAGGGGGGCCGGCGGCGGGGGCGCTTGTCGGGCGCATGCTCGCCACCTTCACCGCCACCCGCCCCACCAGCGCGCGGGTAGATGCTTCTCCAGGCGGCGCGCTGGGGGCCTGGGGCTGGCGGCCGCCGGCCCTGGCCCGCCGGGGCCCGCTCAGCCTGGTGCTGGACGGGGCCGTGCACAACCGGGGCGACTTTCCCCGCCAGGCCAGCGACGCCGAGCTGATCCTGTCGCTGGCCGAGAGCGAAGGCCTGGCGGGAGCGCTGCCCCGGCTCAACGGCGAGTTCGCGGTGGCCCTGCTCGACGCAGCGCGATGGGACCGTGAACCTTGCCCGCGACCGCTTCGGGATCAAGCCCCTCTACTACGTGGCCGACAGCAGGCGCCTGGCCTTCGCCTCGCAGCCACGCGCCCTGCTGACCCTGCCCGACGTCCCGCGCGACGTCGACCCCGCCTTCGTGGCCCGCTTCGCCGGCTGCCACTACCGCGTGTTCGACAACGACCCCGACCAGTCCCCCTACCGGGCCATCGCCCAGGTGCCGGCCGCGCAGGTGCTGCGCTGGCGCAACGGCCACCTCGATCGGATCACCTACTTTCAGCTCCAGGAGCAGGGCGACCTCGAGCTGCCGGAAGCGGAGCTGATCGCGCGCTGCCGCGAGACGCTGCTGGACGCCGTACGCCTGCGGCTGCCCGGCAGCGACCGGCGCGGGTTCACCCTGTCCGGAGGGATGGATTCCTCATCGGTGCTGGCCTGCGCGGTGGCTCTCACCGGCGACAAGCAGCCGGCGCTCTCCAGCACCTACCGCGACGCCACCTATGACGAATCGTCGGACATCAAGACGATCCTCGACGCCACCGTCTCCCAGTGGCACGCGGTCCCCGCCGACGACCCCGATCTGCCGACCCTGGTCGACCGGATGGTGGCGGCCAACGACGAGCCGGTGGCCACCGCCACCTGGCTGGCCCACTACCTGCTGTGCCAGCAGGCGAGCGAGCGGGGCTTTCACACCCTGTTCGGCGGCCTGGGGGGAGACGAGCTGAACGCCGGCGAATACGAATACTTCTTCTTTCACTTCGCCGACCTGAAGGTGGCCGGCGATCAGGCGGCGCTGGCCCGCGAGATAGACCGCTGGGTCGAGTATCACGATCATCCGGTGTGGAAGAAGAGCGCTGCGGTGGTCGAGCGCGCCTGCGCGAGCTGGTCGACCTGGAGACGCCCGGTCGCTGCCGCCCGGACCGCAAGCGGCTGACCCGCTGGCTGGGGGCCATCCGCCGCGAGTACCACGACCTGTGGAGCTTCGAGCCGGTGATGGAAGCGCCCTTTCGCAGCTATCTCAAGAACCGGACCCACCAGGACCTGTACCGCGAGACGGCCCCCTGCTGCCTGCGCGCGGCGGACCGCCAGTGCACGGCCTTCGGTCTGGACGTCTCCTGGCCGTTTTACGATCACCGCCTGGTCGAGTTGATGTTCCAGGTGCCGGGCCGGCTCAAGATCCGCGAGGGCGTGACCAAACACCTGCTGCGCGAGGCGATGCGCGGCATCGTGCCCGAAGAGACCCGCACCCGCATCAAGAAGACCGGCTGGAACGCCCCGGCCCACGTCTGGTTCTGCGAGGCCGGGCGCGAGCTGGTGCTCGACCTGCTTTCTTCACGCGCCTTCCGCGAGCGGGGCATCTACCACCCGGCCCGCGTGCGCGAGCTGCTCGACGAGCACCAGGCGGTGGTCAGCGAGGGCCGGCCGGTCGACAACCACATGATGTTCCTCTGGCAGCTGGTGAACCTCGAGCTATGGCTCCGCCGCCACGATAGCCTGCCCCCGGCGCCAGCGATTCTCAGGCGGAGGGCCCTCACCCTGCCCTCTCCCGCAGACGGGAGAGGGCAATCGCGCAGCGAAGGGGCCGGCCTTGCAGTCCGTCGAACGGTAGAGTCGACTGCAAGGTGCGACGACTCGCTGAACGGTTGCCCTCTCCCGCTTGCGGGAAGGGTAAGGGTGAGGGGCGCGGCGCCACGAACTCTCGGGGCACGCCAGGGCGGCTCACAGCCGCGGGTCGACCGGCTCGCTCTCCAGCGCCAGCACGCCGAACACGCACTCGTGGACGCGGCGCAGCGGCTCGCGGCGGACGAAGCGCTCGAGCGCCTCGACGCCGAGCGCGAACTCGCGCAGGGCCAGCGAGCGCTTGCGCGCCGAGGCCGCGCGGCGCGCAGGCGCTCGAGGTTGCTCGGGCAGCGGTGTACTCCGGGCCGTAGATGATGCGCAGGTACTCGCGGCCGCGGCACTTCACCGCCGGCTGGACCAGGCCCCGCGGCGCCGCGGGCGACGAAGTCGAGCGGCTTGACGACCATGCCTTCGCCGCCGCGCGCGGTCAGCTCCTCCCACCAGGCGATCGCCGCCGGCCTCGCTGGCCGGCGTCGGTCGAGGTCGACCACGCGGTGCGGCGTCGCCAGCAGCAGCGCCGGCGTCGGCCGCGGCGAGCCGGCGCGAGCGTCTCCATGTGCCAGAGGTGGTCCTGGTCGACGTGGACGCGCGCCCTCGCTGGCCAGCAGGTGGAACGGCGCGAGCTGCAGGTCGTCGAGCGACGCGACCGGCCAGCAGTAGCGGCGGTAGGCGTCGACGTAGCGGCCACGGCCGTCGCGCGCCGCTCGCGCGACGCGCGCGCGCAGGCCGTCGACGTCGACGCCGCGGCCGCGCCGGCGGCCGCCAGCGCCGCGACCGCCTCGGCCAGCGCCGGCGCGCGCCGGCCGCGCCGACGGCGGCGTACTGCTGGCGCAGCAGCTCCTGCGCCTTGGCCGACCAGGGCATCAGCTCGCAGTCGAGGCAGACCCAGTCGGTGGTCGAACTCGTCCCAGAGCCCGGCGGCGTCGACGGCGGCGCGCACGCGGGCGAGCAACGCGGCCTCGAGCGCGGCGTCGTCGAAGAAGCGCCGGCCGGTGCGGGTGTAGACGATGCCGGCGCCGTCGCCCGTCGACGCCGAAGCGCTGCGCGCGGCCGCCTCGCGTCGCGGCAGACGACGACCACGGCGCGCGAGCCCATGTGCTTCTCCTCGCAGACCACCGCGGCGACGCCCTCGCGCGCGGAAGTAGGCGAACGCCTCGGCCGGGTGTTCCAGCAGGCCCGGCTCGCTGGCGTCGTCTCGGAGGGCGACATCGTCGGCGGCAGGTAGATCAGCCACTGCGGATCGACGGCGAAGCGGCTCATCACCTCCAGCGCGGCGGTGGCGTTCTCCTCGCGGATGGTGACGCGTGCCGTGCAGCCGCGTCTCGACGATCCGCTTGCCGAGCACGTCGTCGAGGTCGAGCACGTCGTCGTGCTGCTGCTGGGCCGTGAGCGCGGGCGCCGGTCGGCGCGGCAGGAACGGCCGCGCCGGCTCGGAGTAGGTCTGCGCGCGCGGGCACCGAGACCAGCTCCCGCTCCGGGTAGCGCAGCGCGGTCAGCTTGCCGCCGAAGACGCAGCCGGTGTCGATGTTGATCGTGCGGTTCAGCCACTCCGGCTCGGGCACCGGCGTGTGGCCGTAGACGACCATCGCGCTGGCCGCGGTACTCGGCGGCCCAGTTGTAGCGCACCGGCAGGCCGAACTCGTCGGTCTCGCCGGTCGTCTCGCCGTACAGCGCGAACTCGCGCACCGCGCCCGAGCCGCGGCCCTGCATGCTCCTCCTTCAGCCCGGCGTGGGCGACGACCAGCTTGCCGTCGTCGAGCACGTAGTGGCTGACCAGGCCGTCGATGAACGTCGCGCACCTCGCGTCGCGGAACTCCGGCGGCTCGCGCGTCGAGCTGCGCCAGCGTCTCGGCCAGGCCGTGCGTGATCTGCACGTCCTTGCCGCGCAGCTTGCGCAGCGAGCTTGATCGTCGTGGTTGCCGGGCACGCACAGCGCGGTGCCGGCGCGCGACCATGTTCATGACCAGGCGCAGCACGTCCGGCGATGCGCGGGCCCGCGGTCGACCAGGTCGCCGACGAAGACCGCCTTGCGGCCCGGCGGGGTGGCGCACGCGACTGCCGCGCCGTCGGCCGCGTCGACCGCGTAGCCCAGCTGGTCGAGCAGCGCGTCGCAGCTCGTCGTAGCAGCCGTGGACGTCGCCGATGATGTCGAACGGGCCGTGCTCGTCGCGGCGGTTGTTCCAGAGCGGCTGCGCGCTCGATCGTCGGCGGCGTCGACCTCCTCGGGCGAGTCGCAGCACGTAGACGTGGCGGAAGCCCTCGCGCTGCAGGCCGCGCAGCGAGCGGCGCAGCTGCGCGCGCTGGTGGCGGACGACGTGCGGGCCGAACTCGCGGTCGGGCCGCGGCGCGGTTGCGCTCGTGGCAGAGCCGCCTCGGGCAGGTCGAGCACGATCGCCACCGGCAGCACGTGGTACTCGCGCGCCAGCGCGACCAGCGGCTTGCGCGCCTCGGGCTGCACGTTGGTCGCGTCGACGACGGTCAGCCGGCCCGCGGCCAGCCGCTTGCGCGGCGATGAAGTGCAGCACGTCGAACGCGTCGTCGGTCGCGGCCTGGTCGTTCTCGTCGTCGCGACACGAGGCCGCGGCAGGAGTCGGACGACAGGACCTCGGTCGGCTTGAAGTGCCGGCGCGCGAACGTCGACTTGCCGGAGCCGGACGGCGCCGATCAGGACGACGAGGCGAGAGCTCGGGGATGCATGGCTGCGATCGTCAGCTCATCGGCGTGAACACCGCCATCTGCGTCGGCGGGCCGACGCTCGGGGTCTTCCGGGCCGATCGGCGCGAAGCGCGACGCGCGTAGCCGAAGCGCGCCGCCGACGCGCGCCGGCCCAGGCCTGCGAACTCGGCGCGCGTCCACTCGAAGCGGTGGTCGCGGTGGCGGAAGCTGGCCGGCGGGCAGCGTCTCGAACGTGCACGTTGTACTCGACGTTCGGCGTGGTGACGACGACCGGCCCGGGCCGGGCGCACTCGAACAGCGACGCGCTCGAACGCGGCGCAGCCGCGGCGGGTCGAGGTGCTCGATCACCTCGACCACGGCCGCGGCGTCGAAGCCCGTCGAGGCGCGCGTCGCGGTAGATCAGCGAGCCGTGCAGCAGCTCGATGCGCTCGCGCTGCCGGTCGCGGCAGGCGGTCGAGCGTGCAGCCGCTCGGCCGCGCGATCTCCAGCGCGCGGTACGAGACGTCCACGCCGACGATCTCGGTCGAACTGCCGGTCGCTCAGCAGCGCGCGCGAGCAGCTTGCCCTCGCCGCAGCCGAGGTCGAGCACGCGCGCGGCGCCGCGCGCCTTGCAGCGCGGCGACGACCGCGTCCAGCCGCTGCTCGTTGCAGGCTGATGCGGCTGCTCGACTGCGCCTCCTCGCTCGTCGTGCGCGCTCGGCCTCGGCGTCCGGCTCCGGGTCGTCGTCCTCGTCGAGCCGGCGCGAGCGCGTCGTCGCGTCAGGCTGCGGCTGGTGCTTGAGGTAGCGGCGGGCGATCAGCTCGCGCTCGGGGTGGCGCGGCCAGCCAGCCCTCGCCGTGGCGCAGCAGCTTCTCGACCTCGTCGTCGCCGACCCAGTAGTGCTTGTCGTCGTCGAGCACCGGGATCAGCACGTAGAGGTGGGTCGAGCAGCTCGCGCAGCGCGCGCGTCGCCGCGCAGCGTCGACGCGTGAAGTAGCGGCTCGTCGCCCCACTCCGGGAACGCGGTCGTCGAGCGGGTGCGGCGTCGGCGCTCGACCGCGTAGCCGAGCGGCTCGAACAGCCGGCGCAGGAGCGCCTCGCCGCCGCGGCAGGGCAGCGACGGCGAGCCGGGCCTCGAGCGGGAGCGGCGTCGTCGGCCAGCTCGGGCCGCTCCTTGCTGCGCCCGGCCAGCGCGGTGCCGAAGCACCTGCGCGATGGCCACGCTCAGGAACGACGAGGCGACGTACGGCCGGTCGTTGACGTACTGCTCGAGCGCGGCCGCTCGCCCGCGGCCCGCGCGCCGCGGACCAGCCCGACCGGGTCGACGTCGAGCAGCAGCGCGGCGGTGCAGCGCTCGTCGGTCGCCTCCGGGTAGAAGACGTGCGCCTGGCCGAACGACAGCTCGAACGTCTGCACGCGCGCCGGGTTCTTGTGCAGCAGGTAGCCGAGGTCGGTGGCCGGCGGCGGCGGTGGTGGTGATGGTCAGCAGCATGGGATGCCTCACCGCGCCGTCGGCGATGCGACCAGGTGCCAGCGCCCGGTGGCTTCCTCGGTGCGCGGAGATTCGCGGTGCCCAGGAAGCGCTCGATCACCGTCGAGCTGGGTGCGGGTGTGCAGCGTGGGCGCCGTGGTGCGGAAGCTGCCGCCGCGGGCCAGGGCCAGCAGCAGGACCAGCTGGTCGGCCAGGTGCGGGCCGACCGGCACGCTCGGCGGCGAGGTAGGCCTGGCCACCTCGTCGGCCACCTGTCGGCGACCGCCTCGGCGCGCAGGCCCTTCTCGCCGAAGGCGGTGAAGACCTCGGTGACGTGCTCGGCCTCGATCTCGACGAGGACGACGTTGCCCGGGCCGAGGAGTCCGCGCGCTCCTCGATGGCGTAGGCGCTCGACTCCCAGCCGAGCCGGCGGGCGAGCCGGGCGAGCTCGCGCTCGGCGATGGATGCGGGGCAGGTTCGCCACCACCGCGCGCGCCCGCCGGGCCCGGATCGCGCCGCGCTCCTCGAGCACCAGCGGCGTCGAGCCGCGGCGCCGGGCGTGACGCGTGACGCGGAAGCGGCCGCCGCCGGCCGGGTAGAAGCCCGGCCGCTCGAGCGTGGCCGTCGACCCGCGGGCCCCATCCGCGCGCAGCAGCGGCAGGAAGCGCCGGGCCAGGAAGTCGAAGGGCGGCGAGGCGGGGTTGTGGGTGCCGCCCTCGAGCACCAGCGCGAGGGCTCGGCCGCGGTGAGCAGCGCCGGCAGCACGGTCTGCAGGACCAGGGTGGTGCTGCCCGCGCGTGCCGACCGAGAAGGCGTAGTCGCCGCCGCGCACGCGTCCCGGGCGGAAGCACGACGCTGCGCGAGCCGAGCGCCGCGCCCTCGACCTCGGCGCCGCCGACCGCGGCGGCCGCCTCGCACCGCGGTCAGGTGCTGGCGCATCAGCCCCGGCCGGGGACGCCCCGCGCGGATGTTGTCGATCCGGAAGGGCGTCCCCGTCACCAGCGACAGCGCCAGCGAGGTGCGCAGGATCTGCCCGCCGCCCTCGCCTTGCGATCCGTCGAGCACCAGCATCGCGCTCACCCCTTCACGCACACCACCTGCCGGAGCGTGTGCACGATCTCGACCAGGTCGCGCTGCGCCTCCATCACGGCGTCGATCGCCTTGTAGGCCATCGGCGTCTCGTCGATCACGTCGGCGTCCTTGCGGCACTCGATGCCCGCGGTCGCGGCCGCGTGGTCGGCCGACCGTGAACCGCCGCCTGCGCCTCGGTGCGCGACATCGCCCGGCCCGCGCCGTGGCTGCAGCTGTCGAAGCTCTCGCGGGTTGCCCTTGCCGCGCACGATGTACGAGCGCGCGCCCATGCTGCCGGGGATGATGCCGAGGTCGCCCGCGCGCGCGCGCACCGCGCCCTTGCGGGTCACCAGCACGTCCTCGCCGAAGTGGTGCTCGCGCGCCACGTAGTTGTGGTGGCAGTTCACCGCCTCGCAGCCGCGCCTCGAACGGCGGCAGCTGCCCGCGCGCGCGCAGCGCCGTCGATGCACCGCTGCCATCATCAGCTCGCGGTTGTGCGCGGCGAAGTCCTGCGCCCAGCTGCACCGCCTCGACGTAGTCGTCGAAGTGCTCGGTCCCCTCGGGCAGGTAGGCGAGGTCCTGGTCGGGCAGGTTGATGAACCAGCGCCGCATGTCCTCCTTGGCGAGCTCGATGAAGTAGCTGCCGATGCGGTTGCCGACGCCGCGCGACCCGCGTGCAGCATGACCCAGACGTGGTCCGCCTCGTCGAGGCAGACCTCGATGAAGTGGTTGCCGGTGCCGAGCGTGCCGAGGTGCTGCGACGTGCGACCCGCGGTCGAGCTCGCGGGTGCTTGGCGATGATGCGCGTCGTAGCCGGGCGCGAGCGCCGCCCACGCCTCGGCGTCGCGCGCGGGCGGACGTCGCGCCAGGCGCCGCGGTCGTTGCGGCCGCCGTTGTCGGTGCGGCCGTGCGGCACGGCGCCTCGATCGCCGTGCGCAGCGCCGCGCAGGTCGTCGGGCAGGTCGCTCGGCGCGCAGGCTGGTCCGCACCGCCATCATGCCGCAGCCGATGTCGACGCCCGACCGCCGCCGGGATGATCGCGCCCTTGGTCGGGATCACGCTGCCGACCGTCGCGCCCATGCCCAGGTGCACGTCGGGCATCACCGCGACGTGGCGGTGGATGAACGGCAGCGCGGCGATGCGCTCGAGCTGGGCCCGGGCCTCGGCCTCGAACGGCACGCCGCGGTCCAGGCCTTGATCGGCGACGCCGCCCTCGACGGGGATGACCTGGTGGGTCGGGGAGGTTCGTCGTGGTCGGGTCATTGGTCATGGCGACGAGATAGCAGCGAGCGTGCCAGCGGCGAGCCGAGGCCGCGAACGCCCGCTGGCGCGAGGGCATCGCGGCGGAGCGCCGACGCTTATCTCAGCATGGATAGATCGTGCTATACTATGGTCTATATGTCGCGGCGCCGCGCTCACGGTGCATCGGCTTTCTGGGCATCGACCCTCGACCAGGCGAAGCGCGGGCCCGCGCGCTGGGAGCGCTGGCGGCCCACGGTGGCGCTCTGCCAGCACGAGGACCTGCTGGTCGACCGGCTGGTGCTGCTGTACGACGCGCGCGGTCAGGGCCTGGCCGAGGTTCGCGGCCGGACGTCGCGCCAGGTCTCGCCCGAGACCGAGGTGCAGCTCGAGAACATGCGAGATCGCCGACCCCTGGGACCTCGAGGAGACCTACGGCGCGCTGCGCGACTTCGCGCGCCGCTACCCGTTCGACCCCGACGCGCGAGGACTACCTGGTGCCACATCACCACCGGCACCCACATCGCCCAGATCTGCCTGTTCCTGCTGGCCGAGTCGCGCCACCTCCCGGCCGCCTGCATCCAGACCTCGCCGCCGCCGCAGGCGGACCGGGCGGCGATCGGCCGGCGTCGTACGCGATCATCGACCTCGACCTGTCGCGGTACGACAGCATCGCCCGCGCGCTTCCAGAAGGAGCGCACCGAGGGGCTCTCGTTCCTCAAGGCGGGGATCGAGACCAGGAACCCGGCCTACAACCGGCTGATCGAGCGGCTCGAGCAGGTCGCCATCGCCTCGCGCGATCCGGTGCTGCTGTGCGGGCCCGACCGGCTCGGGCAAGTCCCAGCTCGCGCGCCGGATCTACGAGCTGAAGAAGGCGCGGCGCCAGGTCGGCGGGCGAGCTGGTCGAGGTCAACTGCGCCACCCTGCGCGGCGACGCCGCCATGTCGACGCTGTTCGGCCACGTGCGCGGGGCCTACACCGGCGCGGTCGAGGCGCGCGCGGGCATGCTGCGCAAGGCGGACAAGGGGGTGCTGTTCCTCGACGAGATCGGCGAGCTGGGCCTCGACGAGCAGGCCATGCTGCTGCGCGCCATCGAGGACAAGACGCTTCTTCCCGGTGGGCGTCGGACAAGGAGGTCCACAGCGACTTCCAGCTGATCGCCGGCACCAACCGCGATCTGGCGGCCGGGTGGCGCGCGGGGCGCTTCCGCGAGGACCTGCTCGCCCGCATCAACCTGTGGACCTTCGCGCTGCCGGGCCTGCGCGAGCGCCCCGAGGACATCGAGCCCAACCTCGACTTCGAGCTCGAGCGGGTGGGCGACGCTCTGAGCAGCGCCTGACGCATGAGCCGCGAGGCGCGCGAGCGCTACCTCGCCTTCGCCCGCTCGGCGGAGGCGCTGCTGGAGCGGCAACTTCCGCGACTTCGGCGCCTCGGTGCGCCGCATGGCCACCCTGTGCGAGGGCGGCCGCATCAGCGTCGCCGGAGGTCGACGACGAGGTCGAGCGGCTGCGGGCCCAGTGGCGCGCGGCCGAGGCCGGCGGAGGGCGCCGGCGAGCCGACGGCTCGCTGCGCCGGCTGCTCGCGGACGCCGCGCTGGCCGCGCTCGATCGCTTCGATCGGGTCCAGCTCGAGGAGGTGGTCCGGGTCTGCCGCGACGGCGCGCTCGCTGTCCGAGGCCGGCCGCGCTGCTGTTCGCCGCCTCGCGGGCCGCGCGCGGCAGCACCAACGACGCCGATCGCCTGCGCAAGTACCTGGCCCGCTACGGCCTCACGCTGCGCGCGATCCAGGCCGGCTGAGACGGCCAGGAGCCTGGTGTTTTTCGGCAGGCCCCTCACCCTGACCCTCTCCCGCAAGCGGGAGAGGGCAACCAATCAAGGGAACGTCGGGACCTTGCATCGACCCCGCCGCTGACCGGAGGCGTGTGTGAGCGCAGGGCTCGTCGGACTGCAGGGCCGGCCCCTTCGCTGCGCGATTGCCCTCTCCCGCCTGCGACGCCTGCGGGAGAGGGTCAGGGTGAGGGCCGGCTGTTACTGCGACGGACTCCTAGCGGACGGCGTAGACCGTCCACATGCTCTGCAGGTACTGGTCGTAGCCGCGCTTGCGCGCTTCCTCGCGCGGCAGGTAGTAGGTGGTCAGGCAGGGGTCGACCGTGGCAAAGCCGGCCAGCAGCTCTTCCAGCTCACCCCGGCGGTAAAAGTGGCACAGGCCCAGGTTCGACAGGTGCACCTTCGAGCTGCCGTCCTGGAGCAGGAGCGTGCCGGGATCGTCGGGCAGCTCCTCGGCGCGCTTGGCCTGATAAAGGGTGTGGCCGGACTCGAGCATGTAGCCCACGAACAGGCCCCCCGGCCGCAGCAGGCGCTTGACCTCGGCGAAGGCGGCGAGGCGCACGTCGCGCGGCAGGTGCTGGAACACGCAGGCCTCGATGATGCCGTCGAAGTGGCCGTCCTCGAAGGGGACCTGCCCCACCGACGCCTCCACCAGGCTGTCGACCCGGTCGGCCAGGCCGGCATGCCCCAGGGCCTTGTGCGCCAGCCCCAGCGCGGTGGCGGAGATGTCTACCCCGCTCACCCGGACGCCCTTTCCGGCCAGCCACTGCAGGTTGGGGCCGGCCCCGCAGCCCATCTCCAGAAAGCGCAGCTTCCGCAGCTGGTCGGGCTGGTAGCGGCTGCGAAAGTAATAGGCCACGGTGCGGATGACCGCCTCCACCGGGGCGGTGTTGTAGGCCTGCAGGGCGATCTGCTCCTCGAACGACGCCTCCCACAGCTCCTTGCCGGCGACCGCCATCAGCTCCTCCTCTGTGCCAGGGGGGCCAGGAAGGCCCGCAGGGTGTACTTGCCGCTCGGCTCGCGCAGCCGTTCGATGGCCCGCACCTGCAGGCCGGCCCGGCTGGCCAGCTGGGCCAGCGAGGTCAGGCTGAACACGTGGAAGTGGTCGATGAAGAACTCCTCGCGCGCGGGGCTGTCGGCGAAGGCTGCCTCGCCGTCGGGCAGCTCGACGTAAACGAACCCCCCCGGCGCCAGGTGCTGCCCGCTGCGGGCCAGCAGTGTCGCCGGCTCGCGCACGTGTTCCAGGACCTTGTTGAAGGTGATGAGATCGAAGGTGCCGAGGTCCTCCACCTCGCCGAAGCTGCCGCACACCGCCTGCACCCCCACCGTCTCGCGCGCGTGGCGGGCCGAGCGGGGGTCGGGGTCCAGGGCCGTGCAGGCCCAGCCCGCCTGCTTCATGCGGTGGAGGAACACGCACAGGCCCGAGCCCACGTCGAGCACCGACCAGGGGCGCGGCCGGTCGGCGGCGAAGTGGCCGGCGGCGAATTCGCCGATGCGGCGCACGCGGGCCACGTTGTCCGACTGCTCGGGGGGCAGGTTGTTGATGCGGTCGAAGGTGCGGCGGATGCCGGCCTCGTCGCCGTAGTTGGCGGTCACGTAGTCCCCGGTGTACAGCGACCCGTCGTGCAGGCTATGCAAGGAGACGAAGTGCCCGCAGCGCCCGCAGCGCAGCAGCTGCCGCCGGTAGGGCTGATCCGGGTGGCGGCGAAGCGGATCTCGCCCGCCGGCGGCTGGTCGAACACGTGCACCACCGACAGCTGGGCGATGGGGCACAGGCAGGTCGGCGCCCCGGGGGGCACGGCCGCCGATCCCCCGAAGCCGGCCTCCAGCGCCGCAGGGTCTCCGGGTCGTCGAGCCAGGCCACCACCAGGTGCCCCTCCAGCCGCAGGTAGCGATCGAGCTCCGCCTCGCCGCCCCGCTCCAGCAGGAAGACGTAAAACTTGTCGTTGCCGCTGCGGACCAGCGCCGGGCGGAAGCCGAAGCGCTCGAGCCGCGCGTTGAGCGAGGGCGTGGCGTAAAAGCCCCAGTCCTTGCGGGCGACGTCGTACTCGCCGCCGGACTCGGTCACGAAGCGTGACCTGCTCGTCGGCCTGCGAGCGCGCAGTCGCCCGCAGTCGCGGATCGTGATCGGCTCGCCGCCGAGCCGACCTCGAAGCTCGCGCGGCGGATCGTTCACGTCGATCTTCATGTCCACTCCCAGTCCGGAATCAGAAAGCCGTCGAATCACCCAGCCCCCGTCGCGCTGCTCCAGATCTCGGGGTTGCGGAAGCGCTCGACGATCTCGAAGAAGTGCTGCTCGCGTGATGCCCGACGAACTGCGCAGAAGCCTGGCGATGTCCTCGTGCGGCGTCTCGTCGCCGCGCGCCGCGCAGGATCTCGATCGCCTGCTCGCGGGTCATCCGGCCGTTGCGGATCTCGAGCGAGAGGTTGTCGAACAGTCGCGTGAAGCCGAACTTGTACCACTTCAGCCAGTGGTGGATGGAGATGAAGTCGTCGTCGATGTCGGCGTAGTCGTAGTAGCCGGTCGCGGCCCCGTCGGCGTCGGCGCTGAAAGCCGTGCGCGGCGGCGACCGCGCAGGCTCGTCTCCGGATCCCACGCGAAGTAGTAGCCGAGGAACACCGCGAGACGCCGGCGGCCTCGAGTTCCTCGTCGGCTGGGGCCGAAGTAGGGGGTCAGCTCGCGCTCGGTCAGCTCGTCGGAGATCCAGTCGCGCGGCCGTGGTGCCGTGGGTCACGCCGTAGCGCTCGAGCCATGCCGCGTCGAGCTGAAGCCCTTGCGCTCGTCGTCCGTCGCCGCCGTATTCGAACGCCGAGTTCTCGCCCCAGACGACCAGCGGGATGCCGAACGCGACGGCGATGCGTCAGCGGGATGTTGAACAGCGCCATGTGCATCGGGATGGCGGTCGCGCCGTAGCGCACGAGCGCCTCGTACATGAACTTGCGTCTCCACCTGCGGGCTGATCTGGTAGTCGATGTGGTCGACGCCGAGCGCGACCAGGTTGTCGAGATTGCGCTGGCCGATCGCCGTGCGGGCCGGGCGTGCTCCAGGTGACGGCCAGCGGATTGAGCCCGTATTCCAGGCACTTGCACCACCTGCCAGGTGCTGTCCTTGCCGCCGCTGACCGGGATCACGCAGTCGTAGCCGCTGCTGCGCGACTTGGCGTGGGCCACCACCTGCTCGAAAGCCTGCTCGCGCGCCGGCCCAGTCGATGCCGCGCTTGGTGTGCGCTGCGCAGGCGTTGCAGATGCCCTCGTCGTCGATGCGCGATGTTGGGCCGCGTGTCAGGGCAGTGACGCAGGTGCGGCAATACCTCATCACGACGCGAACTCCTCCAGGAACATCTTGGCGGTCAGGAAGTAGAACAGGAACTTGCTCTCGCTGTTCGGCAGGTCGGTCGCTTGCGATCAGCGCCTCGATCGCGCTCGCGCCGGACGTGCTCGAAGATGGGGCTGTCGGTCGAGCAGCGTCGCCGCGGACGTCGGCGTCGTGACATCCAGAAAGTCGAAGATCGGGGCGTTGAAGCCGACCTTGCGCCGGTTGTCGAGGATCGGCGTCGGGCGCGATGCCGCGCATCGCTTCGCGCAGCACGGCCTTGGCCCAGCCGTCGCGGATGAGGTGGCGGGTCGGGATGCGGATAGCAGAACTCGAACAGCTCGCGATCGAGGAAGGGCGAGCGGTTCTCGATCGAGTAGTACATGGCGTTGAGATCGTCCTCGTGCAGGATGACCGGCACCGCCTCGTGGAACAGCTCGTTCAGCATGCGGTTGCGCAGCAGGCTCGCCGGTGAAGCGGCGCCTCCGTCGAACGGCTCGTGCCAGGGGCGGCGTGAGGTAGCCGGCGAACTCGTCGGCGTCGAGGTAGATGTGATCCGCGGAAGTCGGGACCGCTCGATGAACAGCTCGGGGTTGGACAGGAAGGGATTGCGCACGATGCGGCCGGATGTGCTCGCTCCAGGCCGCGCAGGCGCGTGCGTGGACGCGCGGCCTCGTGTCACGGACCTCGTGCAGGTAGGCGAGGTGGTGGTCGTAGTAGCCGGTGAACAGCTCGTCGGCGGCGGTGCCGCTGATCGAGATGCGGTAGCCGTGCGCGGCGATGCTCTCCATCAGCAGCCAGTGGGCGTAGTAGGTGATCGTGTAGACGGGCGCGTCGTGCTGCGCGGACCAGCCGGCGCAGCTTGTCGAGAAACCCGCTGGTGTCGACGCGGGATCGCGGTGTGGCGGATGCCGAGCTCGGCCACCGCGTGCTCGACCATGTCCCGCTCTTCGTAGCGCGCGTCGGTGTTGACGATGGTGAAGCCGTGCACGTCGTAGTCGAACACGCGCTTGGCGATGCTGATCAGCGCGTTGGAGTCGACGCCGCCGCTCATGCAGAACGCCAGCGGCACGTCGGCGCGCAGGCGCAGCTCCACCGCCCGGACCAGCCGCTCGCGCGCGCCGTCGACGGCCTCCTCGAAGGTCATCGTCCGGCTCGGTGGCGAAGCCGCGGCTGCCAGTAGCGCGCGCTGGCGGCTCGCGGCCGTCGGCCTCGATCGCGCAGCAGCTGCGCCGGCCGGCAGCTCCTCGATGCCCTCGAAGAACGTGCGCGGCTTCTTGTAGAGCGACTTGTAGCCGTTGACGAGGTAGCGGTAGCAGGTGGTCGGGGTCGATGCGGCAGCCGCCGGCCCGAGCAGCGCGGCGATGAACTTGCAGCTCCGAGCCGAAGTAGAGGCCGCTCGTCGTCGCGCAAGAGGTAGAGCGGCTTTTCGCCGAAGCGGTCGCGCGCAGAGCAGCAGCGACCCGTCGCGCCTCGTCGTACAGCGGCGAACGCCCACATCCCCTCGCAGCGGTCGAGGGCATCCCAGCCCGTGCGCGTCGAGCGTCGCGAGCAGCACCTCGGTGTCGGACGCGGTGGTGAAGGTCTCGCCCTGCCGCTCGAGGTCGCTGCGCGAGCTCGAGGTAGTTGTAGAGCTCGCCGTTGTAGGAGATGCCACTTGCGGCGCCGCACCGGGAACGGCTGGTTGGAGCGCGGGGTCGAGGTCGATGATGGACAGGCGGCTGTGCAGCAGGTGGACATGCCGCCCGTCCGGCGTGACGAAGTGGCGGGCGGCCCGGCGGTCGGGGCCGCGCCGGCCCATCAGGGCCAGGCAGCGCTCGATGCGTTCGTCCGGAAGCCTGAGCGCTCCGACGTAGCCGGCGATGCCGCACATGGCTTATTCGACGTCCGCGCCGCGGAACAGCTCGCCCGCCGCCAGCGCGCGGCGCAGCTTCCGGCCCACCAGCCGGTGCTGGTCCGCCGGCCCGATGCCCTCGCCCGGGCGCAGCCAGACGATGTCCTCGGCCCGCACCGCCACCCCGGCGCTCAGGTCGCGGGCGGCGAAGGCCGACCGCCGCACGAAGGGGATGAGCGGCCGCTCGCAGGGCTGAATCACCTTTTCCGGCTGGCCGCGCAGGGCCGCCACCTGGGGCAGCCGCCGCGCCAGCTCGGTCAGCTCGGACGGGTCGGCGGAGAGCTGGTGGTCGCGGAAGTCCGACTGGTGGTGGTCCAGCGTGAAGTGCTTCTCCACGATGCGCGCCCCCAGCGCCACCGCCGCCAGGGCGGCGTCCAGGCCCATGGTGTGGTCGGAGTAGCCGATGGTCTCCCGGGGAAAGACCCGGCGCAGGGTCTCGATGGCCGCCAGGTTGATCTGCTCGGGCGGGGCGGGATAGCTGGTCACACAGTGCAAGATGCCCAGCTGGCCATCGCCTGCGCCGGCCGTCGGGTCGGATGCAGGGGGCTGCTCGGGGGCGCGCCGGGCCGCCCAGCGCTGCTTGACCACCGCCACCGCGCGCTCCACCTGGCCCAGGTCGCTGGCCCCGGTGGAGACGATGGTCGGCTTGCCCGCATCGGCCACCAGCTCCAGCAGGCCGATGAAGTCGTTGTCGCCGGAGGCGATCTTGAAGACGTCGACAAGGGGGGTCAGAAAGCGGGCGCTCTCCAGGTCGAGCGGGGTGGACATGAACAGCAGGCCGCTCTTTTTCGCCAGCACCGCCAGATCCTCGAACTGGGCGAAGCTCAGCTCGAAGGACTTCAGGCGGGCGAAGCGGGCGCTGTCGAGCTTGCTCTGGAAGAGCTCGGTGCGGAAGGTCTGGAACTTGACGGCGTCGGCCCCACAGTCGCGGGCCCGGACCACCAGCTCACGCGCCCGCTCGACCTTCCCCTCGTGGTTGTTGCCGATCTCGGCCACCAGGAAGACGGCCTGGCTGGTTTCGATGGCGCCGGCAATCATGACAGAGCCCCGGCGGCGATGGCCCGGGCGACGGCGTCGCGAAGGGTGGCGAATTTCTCGTAGCGGGCGACGGCGGGCATGGCGTCCTCTCCGTTGTGATCGAAAATCGCGCGCCTGATCCACAGGCAGCGGTCCTTCGCGCAGACCAGGAGGCCGTGGGTCGACGTGCGGTAGACCCGACCCGGTTCGCCGAAAGTGGGCACCTCGGTCATCTGCGAGCGCAGCAGCCGGACCTTCTGGCGGCCGAAGAAGCTGAAGGCGCCCGGGTAGGGATCGGTGAGGGCGCGGATGCGGTTGTGGATCTGCTGGGCGGTGTATTCGTCCCAGAAGATGAGGCCGTCGTCGGGGAAGCGCAGCGGCCAGTAGCCCGCGCCCTCCTGGGTCTGCACCCGCGGTCGGGTCCGCCCGGCCCCCACCTCGTCGACCACGTCGGCCAGCAGATCGGGAAAGACCTGGTTGGCCCGATCCTGCAGGTCGGCGATGGTGTCGTCGGGCCCGATGTCGAAGCTGCGCTCGGCCAGCACCGGCCCGGTGTCGACCCCCCGGTCCACCTGGATGACGGAGATGGAAAAGCCGGTCTCGCCGTTGATGAGGGCCCAGTTCATGGGGGATGAACCGCGGTACTGCGGCAGCTTTCCCCCGTGCAGGTTCAGGCATCCCCGTCGAGGTATGTCGATGAAGGCCTGCCCCACGATGGGTCCGTACCCCGCCAGCACGGTCAGGTCGGGCGCCAGCTCACGGATGGCGCGCAGAAGTTGCGGGTCGCCGGGGTCGGTGGGGGCCATCACGGGCAGGCCGTGCTCGCGGGCCACGGCGGCCACGCTGCCTGTGGCGGGCGGCCCGGGGTGGGCATGCACCAGCACGCCGGCGATTCGGTGCCCCCGCCCCATCAGGGTCTGCAGGCAGGCAACACCACGCTCCTTGTTTCCGGCAAACAGAATCCGCATGGGCCTCAAACTCGCTGGTACGAACCACGACAGCGGTCGTCGGCCACGCTTACCCGCCGCCCGCTACCCTGGGGACGGGAGGGCCCCGCATCGTACATGAAAGCTCTTCTTTTATAACTCCGTTGCCCCAATTTGGTCAAGGCCGCGCGCGGGCCATTGTCTATTCCGATGGCCTCGTTGACGGGTGCAAGGGCGCTCAATTATGCTCGTCAGGCTGAGGATCTCCCGTCGTCGCGCATTTGCCGTCTGGAAGGACGCTTGAGTCAGCCACTTTCCGCAGCGGTCATCGGACTGGGGGTGGGCGAGCAGCACGCCCGCGCCTTTGCCGGCGACGCGCGTTGCCGCCTGCGCTGGGTCTTCGACCTGGAGGCTCCGCGCATGCAGCGGGTGGTCCAGGCCATCGGCCAGGGGGCGGCGGCCGACAGCTACGAGCAGGTCCTTGCCGATCCCGCCGTCGACATCGTGGCCCTGGCCACCTACGACAACCTTCACGCGGCGGCGGTGGTGTCGGCGCTGCAGGCGGGCAAGCACGTTTTCTGCGAGAAGCCGCTGTGTGAGACCGCCGAGAGCTTCGGACCATCCAGCAGGCCTGGCGGCGGGCCAGCGGCCGGCTGGCGTGCAACCTTGTGCTGCGGGCGGCGCCCCTCTACCGCTGGCTGAGCCAGGCCATCGCCGGCGGCGAGCTGGGTGAATCTATGCCTTCGACGGGGACTACCTTTACGGCCGCATCCACAAGATCACCGAGGGCTGGCGAGGCCAGATCGACGGCTATTCGGTCTTCAAGGGCGGGGGGTGCACATGCTCGACTCGATGTTCTGGCTCACCGGCCAGCGCCCGATCTCGGTGAGCGCGGTCGGCAACCGCATCGCCACGGCAGGCACGCCGTTCCGTTACAAGGATTTCGTGGCCGCCACCTACCTGTTCCCGTCCGGCCTGGTCGGACGGATCACCGCCAACTTCGGCTGCGTGCACCGACATCAGCATCGTCTGCGGGTGTTTGGCACCCGGGCCACCTTCCTCTACGACGACCAGGGTCCCCGTTCACCGCGTGCGCGACCCGGCGGTGGCGGCAAGCCGCTGGACCTGTCGCCCTTGCCGGCCAGCAAGGGCGATCTCATTCCCGGCTTTGTCGACCGAATCCTGGCCGGTCAGGACGAGGCGGGCGAGCCCCGGGCACCGGTCACGAATTCGACCTGATGGCCGCCTGCATTGCCGCCGATCAGGCGGTCAACAGCAACGAACCGCAAAGCATCGAGTACCTGCCATGAATCAAAAACGCGAGATCCCCTTCGGACGCCCCGACATCACCGACGTCGACCGGCAGGCCGTGCTGCGGGTGCTGGAGGGGCACATCCTGACCCACGGACCGGAGTGCAAGGCCTTCGAGGCCGAGTTCTCCGAATTCCTGGGCGACGGCGGACAGCGGTCTCGGTCAGCTCCTGCATGGCCGCCCTGCATCTCAGCTACCTGCACCTTCGGATCGGGGCCGGCGACGAGGTGGTGGCCCCGGCGCTGACCCACGTGGCCACCGCCCACGCCATCGAGTGGGTGGGGGCCCGGCCGGTCTTCGTCGACCCCGACCCGGCCACCGGCAACCTGACCGCGGAGCGCATCGCCGCCGCCCTGACCCCAAGGACGCGGGCCATCGCCCTGGTGCACTTCGTGGGGATCCCCTGCGAGATGGACGACATCCTGGCGCTGGCCGAGAGCCGGGGTCTGAAGATCATCGAGGACTGCGCCATCGCCGTGGGGGCGCGCTGGCGGGGCCGCCACGTGGGCCTGTTCGGCGACACCGGCTGCTTCTCCTTTTACCCGGTCAAGCACATGACCACCGGCGAGGGGGGCATGTTCGTGAGCCGGCACCGGGGATTTCCGAGGCGGTCGCCCGCCTGAGGGCCTTCGGGGTCGACCGCACCCACGCCGAACGGTCCATCCCAGGCCTGTACGAGGTCCCCTCGCTCGGCCTGAACTACCGCATGAGCGAGATGCAGGCTGCGCTGGGTCGGACCCAGACCGCCCGCCTGAGCAGACGCTGGGCCGGCGCCGGGAGAATTTTGAACGGCTCAAGGAGCTGGCCGATGTGCCCGGCTTGCGTCTCCTGGACGCAAACCTTCGTCCGCCCGCAACAGCCACTACTGCCTGATCGCCGTCCTGGAGGGCGAGCTGGCCGGCAAGCGGAACGATCTGGTGGGTAAGTTGAACGCCGCCGGGGTTGGCACGAGCATCTACTACCCACAGCCGGTGCCTCGCATGAAGTACTACCGGGAAAAGTACGGCTATGATGCGGCCCGTTTCCCGAGCCACCCAGATCAGCGACGCCTCCCTGGCCCTGCCGGTCGGGCAGCACCTGGGGCTTCGGACATGGAGTACATCGGCCACCAGGTCCGGGCCGCGATCGCGGAGTGTCAATGACGGAAAGCCAGCCCGCCCCCTGCGGGTGGTCGGCATCGTCGAGAGCCGGATGAGCTCCCGACGGTTGCCAGGCAAGAACCTCCGACCCATCCTGGAGCGACCGATGCTCTCCCGTCTTCTCGACCGCCTCCGGCGCAGCGGGTCCTGGCGGAGGTCTCATCGCCACAAGCGACGACCCCTCGGACGATCCCATCGAGCAGCTGGCCCGGCGCGAGGGGGTGGGCTGTCTCCGCGGCTCGCTGGAGGACGTGCTCACCGGGTGCTGGGGGCGGCGCGCGCGGCCCGGGCCGACGCCATCGTCGAGATCACCGGCGACTGCCCGCTTGTCGACGCGGGCATCGTCGACGCGGCGGCGCGCCGGTTGCAGCAGGGGGACGTCGACTACGTGGCCAACATCCTGAACCGGCTTACCTTCCCCATCGGCCTGGACGTGCAGGTCTACCGCACCGACCTGCTGGAGGAGATCGCCGGCCTGACCCAGACCCCTACGACCGGGTCAACGTCACGCCCTCATCTACCACCACGCCGAGCGCTACCGGATCGTGAACCTGGTGCGCCGCCCGCCCTGCACCGCCCCGGCTACCGGCTGTGCGTCGACCACGCCGAGGACCTGGCGCTGGTCTCGACCATCTACCAGAGCTCTACCCCGCAAACCCCGCCTTCTCCGCCGCAGACGTGGTGCAGTTCCTGGACGTCAACCCGGCCCTGTGGCCGGCAACACGGCCGTCCCGACGCCTTCGAGTGCCCCCAGGCGCGGGGACCCGTCCGGAGGAGGTCATGGTCCTCGATGGCTGAGTCCCGCGGTGCGCGCGCCATCGTGGGCTGCGGGCGGATTGCCGGCGGCTACAACGACGCCGACGAGCGCGCGGTGCTGACCCACGCGTGGCCTACCGCCGGCTGGAGACGGCGCTGGTGGCTGCTGCGACCGGGATCGGGCGCGGGCCGATGCTTCGCGGCCGCTGGGGCGTGGCGGACAGCGACACCGACCTGGCGGCGCTGCTGGCCCACACCCACCCCAGGTGGTCAGCGTGTGCACGCCAGCCGACGCCCGGCGGAGCCCTGCGGACCATCCTGGCGGCACCCAGCGTGCCGTCGATCCTATCGAGAAGCCGCTGGCCACGGGGCCGCCGCCGCCCAGGAGTGCTGGCGCTGTGCCGGGGCGGGCCGCCCGGTGCTGGTCAACTTCCCCGCGCCTTCGACCCTTCAGTATCCTCGAACGTCAGGTGGCGCCGGGGCCGCTGCGCCAGGGCCTGGCGCGGTACTACGGCACGCGATCACTAACGCCTCGCACTGGCTGGAGCGGTCCCGGCCTGCTTCGGCCGCCGCGGCCGTGCGCTGCCTGGGCGGCAGCGCGACCGAGCCGGCCTTCGCCCTCGACTACCCCGGCGGCGCGCTGCTCTTCTGCCCAGCCCGGGATGCCGGTTTGCCCCCTTCGAGCTGGACCTGCTGTTCACCGACCACCGGGTGCGGGTGATCGATTCGGAGCGGCGGGTGGAGCTGTCCGCGGCGGCCCCCGACCCGGCCTTTCCCGAATTTTTCAACCTGACGCCGGTGGCCCACGATTCTGGGCGCCCCCTCGCACGAGGCGCTGTTCTTCTCGGTCGGCGCCGCCCTGGCGCAGGCCCTGGGGGCCGCGACGGCGGTGGCCTGGCAGCCGCTGCTGGAGCGCGGGGCGCTGGCGGCGCGTATCCTGGAGGAGGTGGGAGCATGCCCATGACAACGACAACGCCGCCGCCGACGACGACGAAAAGCAACACACCCCCGGCGAACAGCGGCCAGCTGGCGATCTTGGGGGCCCTCCGGCGGTCACCGCCCCTTTGCCCCTCTACTCGTCCATCGGGGCGCGTGAGGCGGAGGCGGCGCGCGCGGTGGTGGCCAGCGGCCAGCTGAGCCACTTCTATGCTGG
>CAWATY010000018.1:0-33915 GCA_963785115.1 uncultured Actinomycetota bacterium | reverse complement strand
ACCCGCGGGGGACCCTGACCTAGTCGACGCGCGCTGGCGGGTTTGATCGTTGGGCCTTGCTGCGCTGCCGCCGGACTTCGAGCGCCAGGCCGGCGAAGAACACCCCGCACAGCACGTTGGAGATCAGCAGCGGTCGCGCGTCCCACTCCACGACGAGCAGCACCCCGAAGACGGCGGCGGTCAGCCAGAAGGCGATCTCAACCTCGCGTCGCAGCCACCCCGACGAGGGGTCAGCCACTGATCTCAGCCCCCGAGGTGCTGACCGTTACCGCGTCCCACCACGGCCACGGCGTCTCGCCTGAGAAGAGCGCGGCTGAGGGGATCGCCACGAAGTGACCCTTGTACCGCAGCACGCCGTCGAGTCTGATCGCCTCCTGTGCCTCAGCCTTGAGGCCCGACCAGTAGCGGTTCAACCCCAGGATGACTGCCCCGCCGAGGAACTTGGCCTTGATGCCTCGCAGGAAACCGGCAGCCCAACCGAGTGCGCCCATGAACTCAGTGAAGCTCCACTCGTGGGCGATCTTGCGAGTCATGCCGCGCGTGAACGTCATCATCACGTCCATGCCCCACACCTCGGTCCGCGTCACGAACCAGGAGCAGGGGCAGCGGTGGGTGTTTGCGCAGTCCCATGACGACGAGTGCCACTCGTCCCCGAAGTCGGCATCGCTGCGGCTACCCGGCCCGATGTTGTTGCGATCAGCCACCCTCACGTAGTGCGGAACCTCGCCGCGCGGCAGGTGCTTCGGTCCCTTGCGGTCAAGCCTGGTCTCCATGTGTCGCCACGTACGCATCCGCTTGGGCGACCAGCAGCTCTTCGGCCCCTTGCCCACCCTGGTGCAGTGGTGGCGCTTCTTCTTGTTCCACTTCTTCTTGATCGAGGTGCCGTGATGGTTCGTGCACTGCGGGGTGTCGGTCTCGCCGGGATAACACATAGGGATCGGCGTCGGTCGCTGTGCCTCGTCAACCGATGCAGATGCCGGCTGGGACGCGGGAAGGATCAATGCCATCCCCACCGCCACTGGAATGAGGACTCTCACGTCTGACTCCCCCGGGCTAGGGCGACAACCTGTCCCACAACCTATCCCTTACCGGGTCATTTCGGGCGGAAGGGTGTCGCCGAGAGTGTGTGAAGTAATGGCTGAAGGCGCGCGTGCGATCGATGGCAAGGCATCGGTGCATTGCCCAGCCGGCGACGAGACCCGTCAGCCCATGAGGCCTACTCAACGCCGCGCCGCCGGCGATGGGTCTAGGTCGGTGGGGGCATGCGTCAGCGTGGTCGCTGCGCGAGGCCTCCGACGAACGCTGTGAGGTCGCGAGCCACTCTCTCGGGTTGCTCCCACAAGACGAGGTGCCCCGTGTTCTCGTACGCGACGAGGTGCGAGCCGGGAACGGCACCGGCGAGTTCTTCTTGCTGCTCGCGACCCAACAGCGCGTCCCGGTCACCCCAGACGATGAGCGTGGGACAGGTGATGGTGCCCGCGTCGGTGGGTGGCGTTGCGGCGCACAGCCCGTTGAAGGTCTCCCGCCAGACGAGGGCGGGGAGACCAGCCCCATCCCGTATGCGATCTTCGATGTAGGCCGCCGGCACGTCGTGGAACCGGGGGAACCAGGTCAGGGAATCCCTGACCCACGACTCAGACACAGGGTCGAGCAGTTGATCGATCTCGTCCGCGAACGGCGGGCGTCCTTGCAGGGTTCGCGGTGAACCGATGAGAACAAGACCCGCCACCCGCTCGGGGTACGTGACCGCCACCTGCTGGGCGACGTAGCCGCCACTCGATGCCCCGAGCAGGACTGATGACGGCAAACCCGCGGCATCCATGAACGCCACGATGTCGTCGGCGAAGTGGGTGAGCGAGTAGCCGGTCTCGGGCACGTCGGCATCGCCGTGGCCACGTTGGTCCATTGCCATGGCGCGCACCGTGTCCGGGAGCAGCGAGATGAGTCGATCGAAGGCACGACGCGACTCCCCCCACGCATGGAGCAGGAGCACCGGGAGGGCCTGGCGAGGGCCTGAAGCGATGTAGGGGAGCTCGATGCCGGTGGACAGGGGGAGCCTTCTGACGACTGCCTCCGCCTCCATCGACCGAACACTAAGCAGGACGCACCGGGGAGGCCACCCGCCACATCAGCCCGACGGCGCCACGCGAGCCTGGTTCCTGTCGTAGGAACGCAACGACTTCCGGTGCAACGAGGAGAACATCGCCCCGAGGAGGAACCCGATACCGGCTGCGGTGACCGCGATCCGGTGGTCAAGCGCTGCCCGACGATGATCTGACAGGTCGGGTCGGCGTCTTTCGTGACGAGATTTCCGGGCAGTCTGCGTTCCGCCCCACATCCAGAGCAGCACACCGCAGACGGTGAGCGTGAGGCCCATGACCGCGAGGATGGCGGCGAGCATGGAGAACGGACTGGGTGGCGGCTGCTGCGGTGTACCCCCGGTTGCTGTCATCTCGGCGGAGCCTACGCCGCGCCGACAGGTCGGAGCCCTGGACTCGCACGCGCCGCGCCCCGGTCGAATCGACGTGGTGGCTGAGGGCGGAGACGACGAAACCAGCAGCCCCGGCGTGGAACTCCTCCACAGCGACGGGCCGTCTGGCGACTGTCCACAGGACTCGAACATGGTACGATAGTGTCGGTGGCGTGTTCTAGAGTGTGGTATGACACTGCAGGCGGGGGCGCATCCGGTGCCGCGGCGGGGCCGCTGACCGCGGCGGAGCTGCGTGCCTTCCTGGAGCGGGTGCGATCGGTGTGTGCCGAGGCTCCGGCCGGCGATGTCGAGGGTTCTTACGCGATCGATGCGTTGCGGGCGTTGGAGGAGCTGAAGGGGGCGTGTGCGGGGGCGCAGGCCCGGGTGACGGCTGGGTTCGCGACCGACCAGCGGGCGGCGCAGCAGGCGAAGGGGATGTCGGCTGGCGAGGTGGGCAAGGGGATCGGGGCGCAGGTCGGGTTGGCGCGTCGGGACAGCCCGCACAGGGGGTCGCGGCATCTGGGGTTGGCCGAGGCGTTGGTGCACGAGATGCCGCACACGCTGGCGGCGCTGGAGGCCGGACAGGTCTCGGAGTGGCGGGCCACCCTGGTGGTCCGCGAGACCGCCTGTTTGTCCCGGGAGGATCGGGCCCGGGTGGATGCCGAGCTCGCCGGCCGCCCCGGCGGCCTCGAAGCACTCGGCGACCGGGAGACCGCGGCCGAGGCGCGGCGGATCGCCTACCGGCTCGACCCACAGGCGGTGACGAACCGGGCCCGCACCGCTGAGACCGAGCGCCGGGTCACGTTGCGCCCGGCACCGGACACGATGAGCCGGCTGACCGGCACGCTGCCCGCCGCACAAGGGGTCGCGGCGTGGGCGGCGCTGTCGAGGGCGGCCGCAGAGGCGAAGGCGTGCGGGGATGCCCGGTCGCGGGGGCAGATCATGGCCGACACCCTGGTCGAACGGGTCACCGGCCAGACCACCGCCGATCAGGTGCCGGTCGAGGTGCAGCTGCACGTCACCGACAGCACGCTGTTCGATCCCGATCCGGGCACCAACTGCGAGCCGGGCGAGCTGGCCGGGTATGGCCCGGTGCCTGCCCCGTGGCTGCGGACCTGGCTGCGCGACCTGACCACCGGCACCAGTCTCGACATCGACGCTGCCACCGGCACTGGCGCCGGCACCGGGACGGCAGCCGGGGCCGGGGCCCTGGTGTGGCTGCGGCGGTTGTTCACCCGGCCGGCCGGCGGGCAGCTGGTCGCGATGGAGTCCCGGCGCCGGGAGTTCCCCGCCGGGCTGCGGCGGTTCCTGATCGCAAGGGACCGGATCTGTCGCACCCCGTGGTGCGGTGCCCCGATCCGGCACGCCGACCACGTCATTCCGGACGAACACCACGGGCCCACCGCGGCGGACAACGGGCAAGGACTGTGCGAGGCGTGCAACTACGCCAAACAAGCCCCCGACTGGCAGGCAAACCCTCTGCCGGACGGCACCGTGCACACCACCACCCCGGCCGGACACACCTACGACAGCAGACCGCCACCCCCGATCGGACGACCACCACCCGACTACGTCCTCGCCAGCTAGGCCTGTCTCAGCCGGAGGCCTGGTCGCGTCAGGCAGCGCGGGTCACGACGTCGTCACCGCGCAGCAGGATCAGGTGATAGGCAGACAGTCATGAACGCCGAATCAACCAGCCTGCCCGCGGCCGTCGACCGAGCCACCTTCCACGCCGAACTCGACCAGCTACGCATCCGGGAGAAGGCGCACACCCGAGAAGGCGACGCGATCGCGGCGGCCCGACGGCGGTTGCCCATGGTCGAGGTCGACGCCCACCTCGAGGTGATCGGGCCGCACGGGCCGCTCACCCTGCTGGATGCCTTCGCCGGGCGCCGGCAGCTGATCGCCTACTACTTCATGTGGAACCCCGGCCGCCCCGCAGCCGAGCAGTGCGAGGGCTGCACGTACTTCACCAGCCAGGTCGGCGAGCTGTCCTACCTGCACTCCCGGAGCATCACCTACGCGGTCTTCTGCCAGGGCCGCGACGTCGCCTCGGGACTGGCCGACCCGCAGGAGTCGTACGAGGAGAGCCTCCGCTACCGCGACTTCATGGGCTGGGACATGCCGTGGTACTCCGCGCAGCCCTCCCTCGACGCGCTCCTCGTCGGCCGCGAGATCGGTCTGTTCCACCTCGTGTGCTACCTCCGAGACGGCGACCAGGTCTTCGAGACCTACTGGACCCACCGCCGCGGCGTCGAAGTCATGGACTACAGCTACGCGCTGATGGACATGACGGTGCACGGACGACAGGAAGAGTGGGAGGAGTCGCCGACCGGATGGCCACAGCGGTGCACCGACATGCGTACCGACGCCGGCGCACCTGATTGGCCACCCGCGTCGGAGTGGCCGGGCGGGCGCCCCATCGCCCAGTGGCCGCGCCTCGCCGCCGAGCACTCGGACGATCTCCGGGTCGGTTGAGCGCACACCCCCGGAGACAGCCGGTCTCCGTCGCTACACGAGGCGGTGCTCGAAGGCGTACGCCGCGGCGGCGGTGCGAGAGCCGACGTCCAGCTTGGCGAAGATGTTCGAGAGGTGGCGAGCGACCGTCTTCTCACTCAGCACCAGCGCTCCGGCGATCTGGGTGTTGCTCCTGCCGGACGCGACCAGGCGCAACACCTCGACCTCCCGTCCGGTCAGCCCGGCCGGGTGGTCGGCCGGGCACAGCAGGCGCTCGGCCTCGTCGGCGGCCGGGGTCGCGCCCAGCTCGCGGAAGGTGGCGCACGCGGCCTCGAACTCCTTCCGGGCCGACTCGACGTCGCCGACCGCGGTCAGGGCGCGACCCGTCACGAGGCGCACCCGCGCGCCCTCGTAGGGGCTTCGCGCCTGCGCCCAGAGCTGGCGTGCCTTGCGCAGGTACGGCAGCGCGCCTGCCGCGTCCCCGGCGGCGAGCTCCACCTCGCCTGACGCGAACGCCGCGAAGGCTTGCAGTGTGTCGGTGCCGACCTGCGCGGCCACCTCGTCCAGCTGGCCGGCGACGACTCGGGCCTCGTCGAGGGCACCAGCGGCCACCAGGACGTCGACCGCTGCCGGCAGCAACCGGCACCGGGAGACCGGGTCGGAGACCTCCGCCACCAGCCGTCGTACGGCGGCCACCGCGGCGTCGTTCGCGCCGCGGGCGAGCCACAGCAGCGCCAGCCCGGGTTGCGGGTCGTAGCCGTGCTCACTCGATCGTTCGTACGCGGTCTCGGCAGCGTCGAACTCACCGCGCTGGCGCAGCACGTCGCCGCGCTCGCACTCCGCGAGGCCGACGGCGGCCACCGAGTCGGCCAGCCGGTAGCGTTCGATGGCGTTCGCGTACTCCTCCAGAGCCTCCGGCCACGCACCATGCACCCGCATCAGCTGACCCCGGTGCACCGAGCACTGCCCGGTGAACGCCACCAGGCCGGGCTGGGCAAGGCACCAGCGATGCAGTGCCGACGTCCACTGGCCGACTCGACCGAAGTCGCCGATCTCCTGGCAGCCTTCGATGGCGGCGCAGTAGACGTCGCCGAAGATGACCGGCGTGACTTCGCCCGCAGCGACACCGGCCATCGTCTCGTCGAGGAGTGCCAGCCCGTCCGCAATACGGCCTGTGTGCATCGTGAGCCTGCCTTCGGAGCACAGGCCGAGGGCAAGCAGGTCCGGGTCGCCGTGCGCCCTGCCCACTACCGTTGCCTGCGCTGCCGCCGTGGACGCGGCCGGCAGGTCGCCGGCGGCCAGATGTCCGTACATGTGCATCACCGAGACGTACCCACGTTCGACCGCGTCGGCGGCCAGGTCGTCGAGCAGCCGGTCGGCGCGTGCGGTCCAGCCTTGTGCAAGCGCCGCCTCACCGCTGGTGCCGAAGTTCATCGCGAGGTAGAAGCAGCAGCGCACCGCACCCGCCGCCGACCCAGCCTGCTGGTGCAGCGCGAAGGCCCGCTGGTGGAAGTCGACCGAAGCGTCTCGACGCCCGAGCAGGTACGCCGCCAGCGCAGCGTGGTGGAGGTCGTCGGCGCTCATCTGGTCGGGCTCGATGTCGGACCAGGTGTCCAGAGCGGCAGACCACACACCCCGCTCGTAGTCCGCGCGCGCCTGCACCAGATCGTCGACCACGCCCACCGAGGACACCTCCCCGCCGGACGGTACTCCCGGCGGGGCTTCCTGGTCTGCGTCCGGCTCAGGCTGCCTGGTGGTCACGATGGGGCGCGCGTTCGGTGGTGCACTGGGTCGTGCGTTGGGTGATGTGGCGTGCGACGTGCTCGGCGTCCCGGCCGGCGCCGGCCAGCAGCATCGAGGAGAACGAGTACTGGAACGACAGGCCGCAGAAGTACAGCCCGGGCACGTCGTCGGCCACTCCCCGGTGCTCGCGCGGCCACCCGTCGGCGCCGACGACGGGCAGGTCGATCCAGTCGAAGGCCTGCCTGAATCCGGTCGCCCAGATCACGTTGGCTGCGGAAACCGTCGTGCCGTCGGCCAGGAGGGGGAGCCCGTCGCGGACGCCCTCGACTCGGGCCTCGTTCCGGACCACCCCGCGCTCGGCGAGGTCGACGCGCTTGACCCGCAGCATCGGCCCGCCGTGGAAGCGGATCTCCGCCATCGCCTGACGACCCATCGGGGTGCGACGGGTCAACACGTGGCGCCAGGCGAACATCACCAGCGGGTAGAGGAGGGGGAGCAGTCGCGACTCGAGGCTCATCGGGATCTCGCCTCGGTCACGTCCGACGAGGGTGGTCGGCCGGGTGAGCGCCAGCTCGTAGGCGATGTCGGTGCCGGAGTGCGAGGCGCCGACGACAAGGACCGGCCCCTCCCGGAGCTGCCCGGGCCGCCGGTACTCGCTCGAGTGCAGCTGCAGGACCGACGAGTCGAGGGCCGTGGCGTACTCGGGGATCAAGGGCGCCCGCCCGAACGTCCCGGTCGCGACCACCACGTTGTCGCACTGGATCGGGCCCGCGTCAGTGGTGACGACGAAGGCCTGACCCGCCGTCCGGGCGACCCCGGCGACGCGGATGCCGAGCCGGACGGGCAGGTTCCACCGGCCGGCGTAGGCCTGCAGGTAGGCGGCCACGTCGTCCTTGGTCGGGAAGGACCACGGGTCAGCGGGAAACCTCATGCCGGGGAGCCCGTCGAACTTCGCCGGCGAGTAGAGCCGCAGGCTGTCCCACTGCTGGCGCCAGTTGTCGCCGATCCGCTGGTTGTGGTCGAGGACCACGCAGTCGCGGCCTCGGCTGCGCAGTCGCTGCGCGGTGGCCAGGCCGGCCTGGCCGGCGCCAACGATGACGGTCTCGACGTACTCCATGGCTCCTCCTGGCGGGTGGGACGCACCACGCTAGGAATCGAGGCCGTGACCACGCTTCGGTCGTACTACCCATCCTCGATCCGACGGGGATGGGTGATTCTTTCGATGCGCTCGTGCAGGTCTGCTTCCTAGCGTCGGCAACCACCGACTCCCGGAAGGACACCACTGACATGACCGTCGACCACGACACCTCCCCTGCCGAGCACGCCGAGTTCGCCCCGCCCGAGGCGTGGGACGCAATCGCTGCGGGGTACGCCGAACACGTCGCGCCGGGCGAGCAGTCGCTCTCGGACGCGGCACTTCGCCTGGTCGGGCTGACTCCCGACGAGACGTTCCTCGACGTCGCCGCGGGTCCGGGCGGGCTGGGACTGGCCGCTGCACGGTTGGGTGCCACGGTGTTGGCGACCGACTGGGCGCCCGCGATGGTCGCCCAGTTCGAGTCACGAGCGCGCTCGGAGGGCTTGACCGACGCGTCGGCGCGGGTGATGGACGTCCACGCTCTCGACCTCGAGAACGATCGCTTCGACGTGACCGGGTCCCTGTTCGGGGTGATGCTCGTCCCGGACCAGACGTCGGCTCTGCGCGAGATGGTGCGGGTGACCAGGCCCGGTGGCCGTGTCCTGATCGTTGCGTACGGCTCGCCGATGGAGTTCGAAGCACTGCAGTTCTTCATCACCGCCCTTCAGACCGTCGCCCCCGACTTCGACGGGCTGCCCGACCCGCCGCCGCTGGAGTTCCAGGTCTCTGACCCGGACGTGCTGCGCGAGCGACTCGCTGCGGCGGGCCTTCGGGACGTGCAGGTGGACACCGCGCAGCGGGAGCGACTCGCGCTGTCCTCCGGACAGCAGGCATGGGATTGGATGCTGTCCAGCAACCCGATCACCGGAATGATCCTGGACGACGTCGGCGTCAGCGAGGACGATCGCGCGACGATGCGCTCGGTGCTGGACAGCATGATCCAGGAGCGCGCGGGCGGTTCCGGTGTCGCCGAGCTCACCGCGCCACTCAACATCGGCTGGGGGCGCAAGGCCGACGATCAGTGACGGGTTCCGTCCTTGTCGTCGGCGGCGGGGTCGCGGGACGAGCCGTGGCCCGTGCCCTGGCCCGGCACGGGATGGGTTGCACCGTCGTCGAGCGTCGCGAGTCCGTCGGCCGGGGGACGGGCGTCAACCTGCCGGGCAACGCGGTGCGGGCCCTGGCCGAGCTGGGTGTCCCCGAACGGGCGCTGGCACGGGGCGTCCCCGTGCGCAGGAGGGAGTACCGCAACGGCAGGGGGCGGCTGCTGTTCGCGATGGACGAGGATCGCTTCTGGCGCGACGTGGGGCGACCGGTCTGCATACGCCACGGCGATCTGCTCGACGCCCTCGCGCTGCCCGGGACGGTCACGTTCGCGCACGCACGGGTGGCGGCCGCTCGACCCACGCCCACCGGCGTCGAGGTCGACGTGGAGGGATCGGCGTCGCCGCGCCACTTCGACGTCGTGATCGGTGCCGACGGCGTCCACTCCGCCATGCGTCGGGCCATCGCTGTCGACGCCATGCGGCCGGCGTCGATGACGGGATCGTGCTGGCGGTTCCTCGCCGACAACCCCGGCGTCGACTGCTGGACGGCCTGGGTCGGCCGTGACGAGACCTTCCTGCTGATCCCCGTCGAGAAGAGCCGCGTCTACGGGTACGCCGCACGTACCCGGGGCGGGAGCACCGGCTCTGACCGCTCCTGGCTGGCGCGGGCGGTCGCGGGTTTTCCTGAGCCGGTGCGCGCGGCCGTCGGCCAGGCTCTCGAGAGCGGTGAGCTCCACCATGCCTCCGTCGACGAGGTGCACCTCGATCGGTGGCACCACGGGCGGCTCGTGCTCATCGGTGACGCCGCGCACACGACGGGACCGGTGTGGGCGCAGGGCGTGGCGATGGCTCTGGAGGACGCGCTCGTCCTCGGTGAGCTGCTGGCCCGTCGCCCTGCCGAACACTGGGCCGGCGTCGGGACTGCGTTCGAACGGCTCCGGCGCCCCCGTGTCGCACACGTGCAGTCGGCGACCGACCGGATGTCACGGCTGGCCGCGCTCCCCGGGTGGCTGCGCGACGTGAGTGCGCCTGTACTGGGCCCGAGGAGCTACCGGGCGGCCTACGCGCCTTTGCGCAGTCCTACACTCGCGCCCATCGCGACTCAGCCCGAATAGGTGGGACATGAACGGTCACACGATCAAGGCCCTCGACGAGTCGACCTGGCCCGACTTCGCCGCGATGAACGAGCGCAACAGTGGCCTGTTCTCGGGCTGCTGGTGCATCGCGTTCCACGAGGACACCCGCATAGACGAGGAGACGAACCGTGCCTTCAAGGAGCGCATGGTTTTCGAAGGGGTCGCGCACGCCGCGCTCGTGTTCGAGGGGGGTGAGGCAGTCGCCTGGGCGACGTACGGCACGCCAGCGGAGCTGCCGGACATCCACCACCGCAAGCAGTACGAGGAGGGCGTGGTCACCCCGCCGGACTACCGGATCACCTGCATCCGCGTCGACAAGCGCCATCGTCGCGTTGGGCTTGCCGGGGTCGCGCTGCGTGGTGCGCTCGACCTGATCGCCCGCGCGGGAGGAGGCCTGGTCGAGGGCTACCCGCAGGACACGCCGGGCAAGAAGATCAACCCGTCGTTCCTCTACAACGGGACACGACACATGTACGAGGAGGCCGGCTTCACCTACGACCGCGCGAAGGGTAAGAACCACTGCGTGATGACGAGGACGGTCGAGGCGACCCACTGACCCGGCTCACTCCCTGCCGCCCTCAAGCGGTCCACGCAGCCGTGCTGCGGACGCGTTCCTGCCACACCCGGACGGCGTTGCCATCGGGGTCCCACCGTCGGGTGAAGGCTTCGAGCTGGTGACACCGTTCCACCATGACGCGCTGCCGCTCGTCCCACGGAGGATGCTTGCCGTACGCGTCGAAGAACGCTGTCAGTGATTCCACCGACGCCGGATGGTGCGTTCGCACGATCCACTCGCACCACGCAAGGTCACCGATGGCCGGGCCGATGCCCGAGAACTCCCAGTCGAGCAGCGCGGTGATGACGAGCGCCCGCGGATCGAGGAGGACGTTGTTCGGGCCGAAGTCGCCGTGACAGATGACGTCCGTCGGCGGGTGGTCGCCGGGTACGAGCAAGCTGGGACTCAGGTCGTGCTGTCGTCGCAGCAGCGCACCACACGAGGCAAGGACCTGCTCGGCATGGTCGGCATCGATCAGGTCCTGACCGTGCTGCCCCGCGCAGTGCTCCATCACAAGCGAATCCCTGGCTGGGCGGTCCACGACGGCGGGGACGGGCAGGATGCCGGCGAGTCGCGAGAGCGCCCTGAACTCGGCGTCGGCCCGAGCATCTGCGTCAGGTCCCTGGTACGTCTTGCGAACTCCGAGCGGGACACGCTCCGTCGAGTTGGTGTAGCCGTGGCGCACCGGCACAGCCTTCCACTCGTGCGCGCATCGCGGGCGAGTGTCGGTCCGGCGTGGGAAGGTCCCCGCCATGGCAACCTTCACCCGATCCGACGAGCTCCAGGGTGCGGAATTCGTCAACGTCGACCTGCGCGGCGCCAGGTTCGTCGAGTCTGACCTCTCCGGCGTCGTGATGCGTGCGGTCGAGCTGGCGGGGGCGGACCTCGACGCACCGTGGCTGCCCCACGGCGAGTCCTTCCTCGTCAACGGCGTCGACGTGATCCCGCTCGTCGAGGCCGAGCTCAACCGTCGTTTTCCCGGTCGCGCCGACAGACGTGCCGAGGATCCGGACGCCTTGCGGGCCGCCTGGGCTGCTGTCGAGCGCACCTGGGCGGCCACGCTCGAGCGCGCTGCGGCGATGCCGGCCGGCACCGTCGATGTGTCAGTGGGCGGCGAGTGGTCGTTCGCGCAGACGTTGCGCCACCTGGTCATGGCCACGGACATGTGGCTGGGCCAGGCGGTCCTGGAGATCGAGCAGCCCTTCCACCCGATCGGACTGAGGTTCGACGACGCCGGGGACGGCGGCGGCGTGGACACGTCGATCTTCAGGACGGACACGCCGCCGTACGCCGAGGTGCTCGAGGTCCGGGCGGGTCGCGTCGCGATGGTGCGCGACTTCCTCGCCACCGTCACCGCAGAGGAGCTGGCCGCGCCGCGCAAGAACCCGCATTCGCCCGAACACCCGGAGACCACCCGCTCGTGCCTGCACGTGATCCTCGAGGAGGAGTGGGAGCACCACCGCTTCGCCGTCCGCGACCTCGACGCGATCGAGGCCAAGGCCGACGCGTAGATGTGCGTCGGCCGAGCTAGTGAGATGCGGCCGACTGCTCCCGGTCAGCGTGCCGCAGCAGGTAGCCCTGCATCGAGTTGTGCACGTGCCGGCGCATAAGCCTCGACGCGGTGGTGGCCCTGCCGGCCCGCACCGCGTCGGCGATCTCGCGGTGCTCGGCCCAGGAGTGCTCGCCGCGCACGTCGACGTCCATCGCGTACAGCCACTCGATCTTGGCGGCGACCTGCCGCAGCAGCGACAGCATGCTGTTGTTGCCACTGAACGCCGCGATCGACAGGTGGAACTCGGTGTTCAGCGGCGCCAGCAGGGAGCGGTCCGAGCCGCGGAACGCGCGGGCCCCGGCCTCGACCAGCCCGGTCAGCTCCTTGCCGAAGACCTGCACCTCCGCATCGCCCGGCATCTGGCGGAACCGCTGCGCGCACCTGCGCACGGTGGCCGACTCGATGGTGGTCCGTACCGCAAAGAGGTCGGCCGCCTCGTCGGCGTTCATCCGCGCCACGGTCACCCCGGCGTACGCCCGGGCTTCGACGAAGCCCTCCACCTCGAGCTGCTTGAGCGCCTCGCGTACCGGCACCCGCGAGACGTCGTACGCCGCGCACAGCCGCGACTCGGTCAGCCGCTCGCCGGGTGGGTAGGTGCCGGCCACGATGTCGTCGCGGAGCCGCTGGAACACGTGCTCGCCACGACGACTCACGTCAGGACGTCAGCGCCGGGGATCGCCGCCAGCAGGTCCCGGGTGTAGTCGGACTGCGGGTCGTCGAACACGGCGTCGACGGTGCCGGCCTCGACGACCTCGCCCTCGCGCATCACCAGCACGTCACGGGCGACCAGCCGGACCACGGCCAGGTCGTGGGTGATGAACAGGTAGGACAGGCCGAGGTCGCGCTGCAGGTTCGACAGCAGGGTGAGGATCTGGTCCTGCACGATGACGTCGAGCGCCGAGACGGCCTCGTCGCACACAACCAGCCGGGGGTCCAGCGCGAGGGCACGAGCGATCGCCACCCGCTGCCGCTGGCCGCCGGAGAGTTCGTTGGGGTGCCGCCGCGCGGTCGACTGGGGCAGCGCGACGTGGTCGAGCAGCTCGGCGACGCGGGCGCTGCGCGAGCGCCTGTCGCCGACCCGGAAGACCCGCAGCGGCTCGTCGACGATGTGCCCGACGGTGAACATCGGGTTCAGCGAGGCGTACGGGTCCTGGAAGACCGGTTGCATCGCCCGGCGGATCACTCGCCGCTGCGCACGGGTGGCGGTCGCGACCGGGACACCGTCGATCCTCGCCTCGCCCGAGGTGGGGGTCTCGAGGCCGAGCACCATCCGGGCCACGGTGGTCTTGCCCGAACCCGACTCGCCGACGATGGCAGTGGTGCTGCCTGCCGGTACGGCGAAGGACGCCCGGTCGACGGCGGTGAGGTGCTCGCGCTGGCCGCGGATGCGGAACGTCTTGGTGAGCTCGACCGCCTCGAGGATCGGCGCCGCGCCGTCCCCGCCGCCCGCCGGGTCGGTGGTGGCCTCGTCGGCCGTCCGGGCGTGCGACCGTACTCGGGCGCTGGCCAGCGACGGCGCGGCCGCGACCAGCCGGCGGGTGTAGTCCTCCTGCGGGTCGCGCAGCAGCTGCGCGGCCGGACCGGACTCGACGATTCGCCCCTCGGACATCACCACCACCCGGTCTGCCCGCTCGGCGGCCAGCCCGAGGTCGTGGGTGACCAGCAGCATCGACGTGCCGCGGTCCGCCCGCAGCCGCTCGAGGTGGTCCAGGATCTGCCGCTGCACGGTCACGTCGAGCGCCGACGTCGGTTCGTCGGCGACCAGCAGCTCGGGCTCGCAGGCCAGGGCGATCGCGATGAGCACCCGCTGGCGCATCCCGCCGGAGAACTCGTGCGGGTACTGTCGGCTGCGCTGTGACGCTTCCGGGATCCCGGCCTCGCCGAGCAGCTCGACCGCCCGTCGGGTGGCCGTGCCGCGGCTGGCCATGCCGTGCGCCCGCAGCGTCTCCGCGACCTGCTGGCCCACCCGGGCGGCCGGGTTGAGGCTGGCCATCGGGTCCTGGGGTACCAGGCCGACCTGCCGGCCGCGCAGCTGGCGCAGCCGCTTCTCGTCGGCGTGCGTGATGTCCTCGCCGCGGAACCGGATCGTGCCGCCGCTGACGCGCCCCTGCCCCGGCAGCAGCCCGATGATGGCGGCTGCGGTGGTCGACTTGCCTGAGCCCGACTCACCGACCAGCGCGACCCGCTCGCCGTCGCCGACGGTGAGGTCGATTCCCTGCAGCGCCGGCTCGGTGTCCGGCCCGCCGTACGTCACCTCGAGCCCGGAGACCTCCAGCAGCGGCTGGTCCGCCGGCGACGGAGGTGTCCCAGCGTCCGTCTCAGCGTCCGACGGCATAGCCCTGTGCCCCTCTCGGGTTGGCGCCGGCCGTCATCAGGCCCGACTGCGGGTCGCGGGTCACCGCCGACAACCGCCCGAGCGCCCAGGGCCCCGCCCGGGTCACCTCGTGGCCGCGGCGCTCCAGCTCACCGATGACCTCGTCGCCGAGCCGGTCCTCGACGACCGCGCCACCCGGTTCCCAGTGCCGCGGCCAGAACGAGCCCGGCATCGAGGTGGTGTGCAGGGCCGGCGCGTCGATCGCCTCCTGCGGGGTGTAGCCGCCGACGATCGTGCGCAGCAGGTAGAGCAGCTGCCACTGGTCCTGCTGGTCGCCGCCCGGGGTGCCGAGTGCGGAGACCGGCACACCGTCGCGAAGCAGCAGCGTCGGGGTGAGCGTTGTGCGCGGTCGCCGTCCGGGCCGCAAGGCGGACGGCGAGTCGTCGTCGAGCCAGGTCATCTGCAGCCGGGAGCCCAGGCAGAACCCGAGCTCCGGGATGGTGGGTGACGACTGCAGCCAGCCGCCCGACGGTGTTGCCGACACGAAGTTGCCCCACCGGTCGACGATGTCGAGGTGGCAGGTGTCGCCGCGGGTGCGGCCGGAGACCGACACCGTCGGCTCACCCGCACCCGCCACGCCGGGCTCGTCCTCGGCGGTCACCAGCGGCGGGAGGTACGGCTCCCGCCCGGCCACCGACCCCGGCCGGAACTCGTGCGACGCCTCCTCGCCGATCAGCGCCCGGCGGGACTTGGCGTAGTCGGGCGACAGCAGCTCGGCGAGCGGGATGTCGTCGGCGGCAGCGTCGCCGTACCACGCGTCCCGGTCGGCCAGCGCCAGCTTGAGTGCCTCCAGCACCCGGTGCGCGCCGGGACCGGTTGATGGGTCGATCTCGGCCGGCTCGAAGCCGTCCAGGATGGCGAGGGTCTGCAGCAGCACCGGGCCCTGGCCCCAGGGGCCGGTCTTCGCGACAGTGAAGCCGCGGAAGTCCATCGTCGTCGCCGGCTCGTACGACCCGGAGAAGCCGGCCATGTCCGCCGTCGTGATCACACCGGCGTGGTCGGTGCCCGACGAGTGCCGGTGCGGCGTCCGGACGAACTCCTCGACGGCCGTGGCGACGAAACCGCTGCCCCACGCGGTGCGGGCGCCGTCGATCCGGGCGGTGCGCTCCGGTCCGGTGGCCGCCGCGCACAGCCGGCGCAACGTCTCGGCGTACTGGTCGAGCCGGACGACGTCGCCCGCCTCGGGCGGTCGTCCTTGCGGCATCCACAGCGCGGCCGACGTCGGCCAGTGCTGCTCGAACATGTCGCGCATGGTGGCGATCACACCGCACACCCGCTCGGAGACGGCGTGGCCCTCGGCGGCGTACGAGATGGCGTACGCGAGGACGTCGGGCAGCTCCCAGGTGCCGTGGTCGCGCAGCAGCAGCAGCCAGGCGTCCACCGCGCCGGGCACGGCGGTGGCGAGTGCCCCTGCACCGGGCACCATGTCGAGTCCCTCGCCGCGGTAGTGCTCGATCGTGGCGGCCGCCGGCGCGGGGCCCTGCCCGACCAGCACGGTGGGCGTCGGGTCGTCGGCGGTGGCGAACAGGCCGGTCATGTCGCCACCCGGACCGTTCAGGTGCGGCTCGACGACGTGCAGCACGAACGCGCCCGCAACGGCGGCGTCGAACGCGTTGCCGCCGCGCTCCAGCACCGACTGGGCCGAGGCGCTCGCGACCCAGTGCGTGGAGGCGCACATCCCGAAGCTGCCACGCAGCGTCGGTCGCGTGGTGTGCGGGTCGGGCGGCACGAAGGCCGAGCCTGCAGCTGTCGTCACCGAGGTCACCTCTTGGTCGTCGGGTCGAGCGCATCGCGCAGCGCGTCGCCGAACAGGTTGAAGGCCAGGCAGATCACGGCGATGGTGACGCCGGGGAAGACCGCAGCGGTCGGCGCGCGGAAGATGTACTGCTGCGCGTCGGAGAGCATGATGCCCAGGCTCGGTGTCGGCGGCTGGATGCCGAGGCCGAGGAAGGACAACAGCGCCTCGCCGATCACCGCGACCGGCATGATCACTGTCGCCTGCACGATGATCGCCGACGCCGCGTTGGGGAGGATGTGGGTAAGCAGGATCCGCCCGCCGGACGCGTCCAGGCTCCGCGCGGACAGCACGAACTCGAGTTCCTTGTGCCGCAGCGTCTCGGCACGCACCACCCGCACCATCGTCGGCACCTGCGAGACGCCGAGCGCCACCGCCGCGTTGCCCAGGCTGGGCCCGTTGATGGCGGCCAGGCCCACGGCGATGATCAGGAACGGGAAGGCCAGCGTCAGGTCGGTGATCCGTGAGACCACCGCGTCCAGCCAGCCCCAGTAGCCGGCGGCGAGCCCCAGCGGCGTACCGACCACGACGGCCAGCAGCACGGCGAGCACGCCGACGAGCAGCGACACCCGGGTGCCGTAGACGATCCGCGAGAGCACGTCGCGACCCAGGTCATCGGTGCCGAGCGGGAAGCCGATCGTCAACGGGCGCTGGAAGGGCGTGTCGAAGTGCACCTGCGTCGGTGAGTACGGCGCGAGCAGCGGGGCGAGCAGTGCGGTCAGCACCACCAGCAGCAGCAGCGCGCCGCCTGCGATGCCCAGCGGGTTGCGGAGCAGCCGGCGGAGCACGCCGCGCCGGGCCAGCCCCGGCTCGGTCGGTGTCTCGGGGGGAATCGCAGGAGTGGTCTCGGCGGGTGTGGCGCTCATCAGGCCTTCCCTCCCACCCGGATCCGGGGGTTGATCAGCGAGTACAGGACGTCGATGGCCAGGTTGATGACGATGTACGCCAGCGTGGTCACGATGACCACGGCCTGGATCACCGGGTAGTCGCGGGTGAAGACCGAGTCCAGCGTGAGCTTGCCGAATCCGGGGAGCCCGAAGATGCGCTCGGTGACGACGGCCCCCGAGATCAGCCCACCGAGCTGCAGCCCGATGATCGTGACGACCACGATCAGCGAGTTGCGCAGTGCGAAGCGGGTCAGCACCTGCCGGCGGGGGAGGCCCTTGGCGCGCGCGGTCCGTACGTAGTCGGTCGAGAGCGACTCGAGCATCGACGACCGGGTCTGGCGCATCACGACGGCGGCCAGCGCGGTGGCGAGCACGAGCGCGGGAAGGGTCAGGTGGTAGAGACCGCGCAGCGGCTCCTCGCTGACCGGTACGTACCCGGACGCCGGGAACCAGCGCAGCCCGATCGCCAGGTAGAGGATGGCCAGGATGCCGAGCCAGAAGCTGGGCACCGAGAGCCCGATCAGGGTGAACCCGTTCGCCACCCACTCCGGCCACCGTCCGCGATAGACGGCCGCCGCGGCGCCGGCCGCGATGCCCACGAGCACGGCCACGGTGAGGGCGTAGAACGAGAGCCACAGCGTCACCGGCAGCGTCGTCGCGAGCATGTCGGTGACCGGCAGGCCGGTCGCGATGGACGTGCCCAGGTCACCGTGCAGCAACTGCTCGAGGAACTTGACGTACTGCACGAACATGGGGTCGTCGAGGCCGAGGTCGGCGCGGATCGCCTTCACCGTCGCGGGGTCGGCTTCCTCACCCGCCAGTGCCAGCGCCGGGTCGCCGGGCAGGGCACGGACCCCGACGAACACCACGAACGTCGAGAGCAGCATCGTCACCAGCGACTGCCAGAGCCGGTGCAGCAGGTGTCGTCCCATCGATCGTCCCCTCAGCCCTCGTCGGCGACGAACGCGGCGTCGCTGAGCCGGACCACGCCGTCGGCGAACGTCGAGACGCCCACGATCTCGTCGGAGTAGGCGGTGAGGTTGCGCTGCCGGTAGAGGTAGACGATCGGGTCGTCGCGGTGCACCTGGTCGATGACCTGGCCATAGGTCTGAGCCCGCTCGTCGGTCGCCACCTGCTGTGCGGCCTTCGTCAGCAGCTTGTCCACGCGCGCGTTGCTGTAGCCGGAGTAGTTGTTCGACTGGCCGGTGGCGAGGAACGCGTACATGTTGCCGTGTGGGTCGATCCGGCCGGACCAGCCGAGCTGCAGCATCTCGAAGTCGCCACGCGTCTGGGTGTCGAGCAGCGTCGTGTACTCCACCGGCTGGATCTCGACGTCGAAGCCGCCGTCGGAGACGCTGCCCTGGATCGCCTGCGCGAGCCGGACCGAGTCCGGCGTGTTCGAGACCATCATCTTCACCTCGAGCGGCGTGTCGATGCCCGCTTGTTCCAGCAGCTCGAGCGAGCGGTCCGGGTCGTACGGCGGGCACGCCTTGCTGGCCGGCGTGGCGAACTCGGTCGTCGGCGCGATCGGCGAGCAGGCCGGCTCGAACCAGTTGTTGAACACCGAGTTGACCAGTGCCTCGCGGTCCAGCGAGAGCTCGAACGCCTGCCGGACCCGCCGGTCCTGGGCCACCGGGGTGTCGATCTCGCCCGGCGGCTCACCCACCCCGTCGGTGTTGCCGACGTTGAAGGTGATGGCCTGGTAGCCGAGCGAGCCGGTCTGCAGCAACCCGATGCCGGGCTCGCGCTCGAGCACCTCGACGTCCTGCGGCGAGACGGTGTCGATCACCTGCACGTCGCCGGACAGCAGATTCGCCGCACGGATGTTGGCGTCGGTGATGATCCGGTAGGTGATCGTGTCGAGCAGCACCCGGTCGGCGTCGTAGTAGTTCGGGTCCTTCTCCACCGTGATCGAGGTCGCCGGGACGCGCTCGACGAACTTGAACGGACCAACACAGACCGGCGCGTTGCCGAAGTCGTCGCCGAGCTCCTCCAGCGCCTTGGGGGACATGATCATCCCGGCCCGGTCGGCCAGCGACGCGGTGATGGGCGCGAAGGGTGTCTTGTAGTCGAGGACCACGGTGGAGTCGTCGGGGGTGCTGATCTCGGTGATCGGGCCCATCTCCGCCGCCCGGGCGGAGTCGTCCTTGGTGAGGTGGCGCTCCAGCGTGGTGCGTACCGCGGCGGCGTCGAACGGTGTGCCGTCGGCGAACTCGATGCCGGTGCGCAGCGGGATGGTGACCCGGCGACCCTCGTCGGAGAGCGACGGCAGGTCCGCCGCGAGCTGCGGGACGATGTCGCCCTCGGCATCGATGTCGTAGAGCTTCTCGCAGATCGCGTTCATCACGTAGCGCGTGTAGAGCGACGACGACGTGGTCGGGTCGAGCACGTCGGGCTCGGCCGACAACCCCATCGTGAGGTCGCCGCCCTGCTCCAGCTCGTGGCCCTCGCGGGAGACCGTCGTCCTGTCCGGCTTCTCGCCCGCCTCCTCGCGGGGCTGCACCTGGTAGCAGGCGCTGGTCCCGAGCAGGACGACCAGCAGCGCGGCCAGCGCGGGGTAGGGCAGCCGGGACGGCCTCGTCTTCACGGTCTTCTCCTCGCGGATGGGTCTCCGTGGATCTGCGCGAAATGTATACAATCCGCGCGAAAGGGACGATCCTGGTGCGGGCTCGCCGATCTGTCAATCGCGAGGCCCGGGCGAGCCGAGGAAGTCTGACACCAGGGCCGCGACGCGCTGCGGGTGCCCGAGCTGCGGAACGTGGCCCGCAGGCAGCACCTCGAGCCGGGCGTGCGGGATCAGTCCGGCCGCCTCGGCTGCGACGCCGGGCGAACCCACGGGATCACTGTCGCCCCAGATGAGCAACGTTGGTGCCTGGATGGCGCGGAGATCGTCGCTGCTGAAGCGCATCGAGCGGCGGAACCCGAACGGCTGGATGACGGCGCGGAGCTCGGCCAGGTCAGCGGACCGGGCGACCGGATCGCATCCGGCCGCGACCAGCGCGTCGATCAGGTCCGGGTAGTGGATGATCGTCTCGCCCTCGCCCACCGAGGACAGGAGCCGGACGAGTGTGCGCCGCGTTGGCCTGACCGCTCGGGCGAGCAGGGCGCCCAGGCCGGGCGTTGCCATCACCCGCAGCGGTGCTGGACAGCGCGTCCCCGGCAGGAGAGGCACCGACCCGAGCAGGACGATGGATCGGACTCGCTCGGGTCGCGCCAGGGCGTACCACAGAGTCCAGATCCCGCCTCCCGACTGGCCGATGAACGACGCTGAGTCGATCTCCAAGGCGTCCAGGACATCGTCCAGGCACTCGACCGCGGCCGCACGAAACCGGGCGCGTGGAGCCGGAACAGGGTCGGTCAGCCCGCGACCCGGCCGGTCCACGGCCATGGCGTGAACGCCTTCCAACTGGTGCATGACCTCGGCGAAGGATGCGGCAAACGTGTTGGTGCCGTGGAGGAAGATCGCTGGCTGACCTTCGCCGGTTTCCACGACGTGCACACGGTGCCCGCGTCGGGTGTCGATGTGTCTGCGACGTACGGGCAGCGCGTCCAGCAACTGGTTCTGGGTTGCCAGGACCTCGTCCGTGTGACCACCGACGACTGGCTGGCGAGCCTGCGAGCCGCCGTCGGCGTACTGCTCCGTCATGGCTGTTCCCACATCGCGGCCCACATCGCGGCGACGTGGCGCGCATCGGTGCCGCAGCATCCGCCCACGAGTGACAGGTTCGGCAGCCGTGGCCGCAGCGCATCCTGTGCCGAGGCGAGCTCGACGGGGTTCCCCTCGTCGAGCTCCGTCGCCGCGTCGAGCTCAGCGTGAGTACGGGCCGAGGCGTTGACGCGGAGCCCGCGGATCCGCTGGCGCCAGTCGCCATCGTCATCGTCATCGTCATCGTCATCGCCGGCGATTCCAGGTGCGATGTGGCGGGGATGGGCGCAGTTGACCATGAAGTACTCGGGTCCGCCCTCGGCATCGACGGCTCGGACTGCGGCCCGCAGGGGCGTGCCGTCCGGGAGGCGGCCGTCCGGCTCGACGGTGAAGGAGATCGCCACCGGTAAGCCGGCGGCCCTGGCGGCGCGCACGATGCCCACCGCCTCGCCGGTACCGGTCAGAGTGAGCACCGTGACCAGGTCCGCACCAGCTGCGGCGAAGGCCTCGATCTGGAGCTCGTGGTACGCAGCCGCGTCGTCAGGGTCGACGACGTCGCCGGCGACGTAGCCGTCACCGCGAGGTCCGAGGCAGCCGCTGATCATGAAGGCGTCGAAGCCGGCCTCGTTGCGGAGCCGATCGATCAGCGCAACGGCGTCGCGGTTGACGCGGCGTAGCTCGCTCGTGGTGTAGCCCAGCCGCTGGCCCCAGTCCGGGCTGGCTCGCCACGTCGCCGTGTCGAGCTGGAGCGCCGCTCCCGCGCGGGCCGCGATGGCCACGTACTCGCCGTAGTAGCGCAGCAACACCTCCTGGCCGTGGTCGTCGTCCACGAGCGGGAAGGCAGCGAAGTCGGGCAGGTCGAAACCGTGGTGGTAGATGAGGTCTGTCTCGAGCCCCCCGTCATTGACGACGGGGAGGCCCGACAGCTGGGGCAGGACGCCGGTCATGTGGCCACCCTTTCGTTACAGACTGTTTGGTCTGTTTTATAACAGACTGAATAGTCTGTGACAATGGGAGAATGCCGAGAGATGGTGGCCCGACCCGCGAACGGATCCTCCGCGTTGCCGAGAGGCTGACGACCGATCAGGGCTACCACGCGACCTCGATCGATCAGATCATCGCCGAGTCGTCCAGCTCCAAGGGGGCGTTCTTCAACCACTTCGACTCCAAGGCCGATCTGGCCGTGCAGCTGGTGGAGCGCTATGTCGCCTCCGACATCGGACATCTCGAGGCGGGTCTCAGCGCCACTGCGCACATCGAGAGCCCCAGAGATCGGGTCGTCGCGTTCCTACGGTTCTACGAGGAGGGCGCCGACGAGCTCTTGGCGGAGCAGTCGGGATGCCTCTACGCCACCGTGCTTGCCGAGCGCCAGTTCGTCGGCACCGAGATCCGGGGTCAGGTGGCCAGAGCAGAGCGGACCTGGCGGCGGGCCCTTGTCGACCTGCTGCACCCCGCTCTGGCCGAAGCCAGGCCGGGGATCGATCTTGACGTCGACGCGCTTGCCGACCACCTGTTCACCACGTTCGAGGGCGGCTTCATCCTCTGCCGCACCCTCGAGGACCCCACGGCGATGCGTGGCCAGCTGAAGGTCTTCCGTCAGCTCGTCGAGGCCTTGCTGCGCGTCTGAGAGGGCACGCATTCCTCAGCGACGCTGACCAGCTGTCAGGTGTCGCCTCCGCCGGACGCGGTGTAGGCCTCGGCCAGAGTCTCCTCGGCGGTCATGGCGAACCCCCGTTCGTACTCGCGGTCCCAGTCCTGCGGGGAGAGCGCTGCTCTGGCCTTGCCGAAGGGCCCGGCGATCTCGGCAGCCTGGGTGGGGGTGCGCGGGTCGCCGTTGCGTTCCCGCGTGGCGTCGGCGGAGCCCAGCAGTCGCGCTGCCCGTTCGTGGTCGCCGAGATCTGCCAGAACTGCGCCGTAGTCCTCGGCCACGGTGATGTAGTGATCGCGGTCCGCCCCCCGGAGGGCCTCCGGGATCAGGTCCCGCATCTGTCGTTGGGCCTCCTCGAGCCTGCCCAGCAGCCGCAGGTCACAGGCGACGTTGTGCCGGCTGTTCAGCACCCCGATCTCGTTGCCCAGCTGGAGATAGAGGTCGGTGGCGACCAGATCCAGCTCGAGGCACCGTTCGAGCTCGCCCGCGTCCCCGGCCACGAAGGCCAGCTCTACCGTCGCCGACGCCAACCTGTCGTCGTCATCGATCGTGCGGGCAATCGCCACCGCCTCCTCGGCGGCGCGTCGCGCGGCGGCGTAGTCACCGCGGTAGTCCTCGTGCCCGGCCAGTCGGGTGAGAGCGTCCGACAACGCCGCCTGGTCACCGAGCCGGCGACACATGGACACGCACTGGTTCGCCAGCTCATGACCGCGGTCGAGGTCCTCCGGGGTACGACAGGCCCAGCTGAGCCCCGACAGGCACTCGGCCAGCTCGACGCTGTCCCGGTCGCCGGCGACGTCGATGGCCCGCTCGAGCCATCGGCGGCCCTCGGTGCCGTACCCGTAGAGGTACCACGGCCGGTGGCATGCGGCGCACAGCTGGATGCCGGGCTGGGCGTGGTCGCTCGACGGAGGCTCAGGGTCGTCGGGCCGCAGCGCCCAGCTGAGTGCTGCCCGGATGTTGTCGTGGTCGAGCTCGAAGCGGCGGCGGATGTCGAGCACCTGATCCGCGCGGCGGGTGGGATGCGCGGTCAGCTCCTGGACGACAGCGAGATGGTGGTGGGCGTGGCGTTCCCGGATCGTGTCGAGCTCTCCGGCCTCCCTGAGCCGTTGGTAGGCGTACGCGCGGATGGTCTCGAGCATGCCGATGCGAGGCTCGCTGCTCGGTCCCTCCTCGCTGATGGTGACCAGACTGGCGTCGACGAGGTCGGCGAGCAGGTCGAGCGGATCGGCACCGCCGAGCACGTCGACGGTCACGGCGGCCACGGCGTCGAGGTCAGCACCGCCGGCGAAGACCCCGAGCCGACGGAAGAAGACTTGCTGGGCAGCAGTGAGCAGGTCGTGAGACCAGCCGATGGTGGCGCGCAGGGTCTGATGCCGGGTCGGTCGGTCGACGGCGGTGTCCTTGAGCTCCAGGTCACGGTCGAGTCGCGCGGCCAACGCTGCGGGGCTGAGCAGCCTGGTACGGGCCGCGGCCAGCTCGATGGCCAGTGGGAGCCCGTCCAGCGCGCGGCACACCTGCACCACGTCGGCGGCGTTCTTCTCGGTGAGGGCGAAGCTGGGCCGGGCCATCCGGGCGTGCTGGACGAACATCTGCACCGCGCCGGAGCGTTCGATCTCGCCGAGCGTTGCCCGGTCGGGCAGCTGCAGGGCGGGTACCGGGTGCTCGTGCTCCCCGACCAGGTGCAGGGGCCGCCTCGACGTGGCAACCACGACCACCTGGGGTGCGGCAGCCAGCACCTTTGCGACCACGTGCTCGGCGCCGGGCAGCTGCTCGAGGTTGTCCAGCACGAACAGGGCTGAGCGATGCGCCAGGTGGGCAAGCAGCGCCACCGGGTCGCGCTGGTCCGCCGACACGTCCAGCACGCCACCGATGCTGGTCCACATCACGGCGGGACTCGTCACCGTCGCCAACGGCACGAAGAAGACCCCGTCACCGAAGGAGTGCACCATGCCGCGCGACAGGCTGATGGCGAGCCGGGTCTTGCCCGACCCGCCCGGACCGGTCAGTGTCACCAGCCGCACCTCCGGCTGGCCGAGCAGAGCCGTCAGCTCGGCCAGCTCGCCAACGCGGCCGACCAGTGTGCTGGCGGGGACGGGAAGGCTCGATGCCGTACCCAACGTCTTGAGCGCCGGGAAGTCGGACGGCAGGCCGTCGACAACCAGCTGGAACAGGTGCTCCGTCGCCGCGAGGTCCTTGAGCCGATGTGAGCCCAGGTCCCTGAGCGACACCCCCGATGGTGCGCATCCGTCCAGCAGACTCGCAGTGACCGCCGACAGGACCACCTGACCACCGTGGGCCGAGCCGGCGATCCGGGCCGCCCGGTGGACATCCATCCCCACGTACCCACCGTCGTGCGGCTGCGGCGAGCCGGTGTGGATCCCCATCCGCACGCGCACCCGCTCGTCTGCGGGCCATGGGTAGACCTCGAGCTCCCGTTGGGCCTGCGCCGCCGCAGCCACCGCGGCCCGCGCGGTCTCGAACACCACGAAGAAGCTGTCTCCCTCGGTGCCGAGCTCGGTGCCGCCGTGGGCCGCCCACGCAGCCCGCAGCACCTGCCGCTGTCCGTCCAGCGCCTCCGCGTAGGCAGGTCCGAGCCGGGACAGCAGCACCGTCGAACCCTCGATGTCGGTGAACAACAACGAGACCGTGCCTGACGGCAGCTCGACCACCCCCTCATCATCGACCCTCTGGCCCGGGTTGGGGTGCGATCGCTGGTGCGCGGGATGGTCGGGCAGGGACCAGACTGGCCGACATGTCGTCGGACCAGACAACCTCCGGGTCTGAGTTGACGGTCGATCGCAGCCGCCGGTCCCAGGCCGCGATCCTCGTTGTCGCCTGGGTGGTCCTGCTCGGCCTCGTCGTCGGTCTCGGCGAGCTCCTCACCGGCCCGCTCGACGGCTCCGTGGGTGCCACGGACAGGGACCTGGCTCGCTGGTTCGCCGGCCACCGGACGTCGACGCGTACCGACATCGCCCAGTTCCTGACGCTGCTGGGCGAGACGGTGACCGTCATCGTGCTGGGCCTGTTGATCGCGTTCGGCGTCTGGTGGTGGCAGCGCAGCCTGCGCCCCGCGCTGTTCGTGGTGATCACGTCCGCCGGGGTGAGCGCCATGTACGTGCTGGCCGCCGTGATCGTCAGCCGTCCCCGCCCCCCGGTGAAGATCCTCGACCCCGGCCTCGTGCCCGACCACAGCTTCCCGTCCGGTCACGTGGCGGCGGCGACCGGCCTGTACGGGCTGATGGTCGTCCTGGTCTGGACTTACGCCCGGGCGGCACGCTGGTGGGTCCTGCCGCTGCTGGTGCTGCCGCTGCTCGTCGGCGTCGCGCGGCTCTACGAGGGCGCCCACTTCCTCAGTGATGCCCTGACCAGCCTGCTGCTCGCCTCGGCCTGGCTCGCGGTCACGACCACCACGCTGCTGCCCCCGCCGCAGCTCCGCACCTAGGCGCCTGCAGCTGGCGATGCGGTGCGTGTCCGATTCGCCACGGAAAGTCACATTCGGGAAAACGCTGCCCGGTGACCCGGCGGCCACGCATGATGGGTGGCGAATCACCGCTTTGGTCGCGAAGCGGCGCAAACGACCTCCTCCGAGAACGGGCCGGCATGCACCCGCGACGACGCGCGACAGATCCCAAGGGCGGGGTCGTCGGCTGGCTCGTGCCCGGATATCCGCAGCGCAAGCCCGAGCCCTGGTGGCGTGACCCCGGGCTGGCCGCGGCCGCGACGTGGGGCCTGCTGGTGCTGGCGTTCAACCTCGCGGCCCCCGGGCCGATCGGTCAGGTCACCGGGACGCTGGTGGCCTGCCCGCTGCTCGCGGCCGGGCTGGTGCAGCGGCTGTGGCGGGTGATCGGCGCCGGCGTCCTGGCCTTGGCCGTGGTGGCCCTGTCGGCACCGTTCGCCACCACCGGCTTCGACGTCGCGGCGGGCGTACGGATCGGCGGCATCGTGCTGGCCACCCTGGCCGGACTCGGGGTTGCCAGCGTGCGGCTGACCCAGCGCCGCCAGCTGGTGACGATCGGCGAGATCGCCCGGGTTGCGCAGGACACGATCCTGCAGCCGATCCCGTCACGGGTGGCCCGCTTCGAGATCGAGACCCGCTACGTCTCTGCGCGCGACAACGCGAGCGTCGGCGGCGACGGCTACGAGCTGGCCAACACCCGGTTCGGGCCCCGGCTGCTGGTCGCCGACGTCCGCGGCAAGGGGCTGGAGGCCACCCGCACGATGGCGATGGTGCTCGGTGCATTCCGCGAGTGGGCGCACGAGGAGCAGCAGCTCGAGCGGCTGATCGAGCGGTTGCACGACTCGGTGTCCCGACAGCTCGGCGAGGGTGACTTCGTCACCGCGCTGGTCGCCGAGCTCGGCGACGACACGCTGTGGTTCGCCAGCGCGGGGCACCCGCCGCCGTTCCGCGGCCGCGACGGCAGCGTCGACTGGCTCGACTGCGAGCCCAGCCCCCCGCTCGGGCTGCTCGCCGTCGAGGAGGGCGCCGAACCCGTCCTGCCCAAGGTGCACTCGCTGCGGCTGAAACCGGGTGACGTGCTCGCCTTCGTCACCGACGGCCTGCTCGAGCCGCACGTACGCGGCGGCGGCGAGCTGCTGCCGTGGCAGCAGCTGGTGGAGCCGATGACCGGGACCGCCAACCGGGCCGGGCTCACCACCACCGCCGAGGCGATGGTCGACGTCGCCCAGGCATGGACCGAGGAGGGCATGACCGACGACGCGGCCCTGGTGCTCTGCCGGGTGCTCCCCGACGGCGAGCGCACCCCCGAACGCACTCCCGAACGCACTCCGGAACGCACTGCGGAACGCACCGGGTCGTAGCACCAGCGGACACCTGGCAACCGCGACTCCAAGGCGCGCACGCTGGCGCCCGTGACCGCCAAGACCCGCGCCCTCGCCGTCGCCCCGACCGTGCTCGGCCTGGCCGCCGCCGCCGTCTCCATGGCTCCCTTGCCAGTCGCGGCGGCGACCAGCGACTACACCTTCACCGTCGTCGCCGACAGCGTCGCCGACGACCTCGACCCCACCGAGTTCGGCTGTGCGTCGATCAACGAGGGCGGCGACATCGCCTTCCGCGCCGGCCGGCCGGGCGTCGACGGGGCGTCCGGTGTCGATGGCATCTACCGCGCCGACGCGGGCGTGCCGGGTCTGGTCACCATCGCCGAGGACGGTGACCGCTTCGACTTCCTCAGCAACAACCCGACGCTCAACGATGGCGGCCAGGTCGGCTTCGCCGCCGAGCTGGAGAACGGCGGCGAGGCGATCCTGCGCGGCAGCGGCGGGCGGCTCACCAGGGTCGCTGGCACCGAGCCGGGCCGCTTCAACTTCTTCGGCTTCGACGTCTCGATCAACAACGAGGGACGGGTCGCGTTCAAGGCAGAGCTCGACGAGGAGCTCGACTTCGACGAGGGCCTGTTCTCCGGTACGGGCAACGCGGTGGCCACCCACTACCGCGCCTCCACCTCCCGCTTCGAGGGCACCGACACCCGACCGTCGATCAACGACCGCGGCGACATCGGCTTCGACGAGGTCACGCCCCGCGGGTCCGGCGTCTTCGTCACGCACCGGGAGCGGTTCCGTACCGTCGCGGGACCCGACGAGGAGAACTTCGCCGGACCGCCGGTCCTCAACAACGCCGGCATCGCCGCATTCGTGACCTCGTTCACCGATCCCGAGACCGAGGAGTTCGTCACCGCGATCGTCTCCGGGCGCGCGGAGCCGCTCACGACGGAGGTCGACACCCGCGGTCCGTACGGCGACCTCGGCTTCCGGCCGCCGGCCCTCAACGACGACGGCGACGTGGCCTTCCACGCCACCCTCGACGACTTCACCACCTCGGGCGTCTTCACCGGCCCGCGGCCACGCCGCGACGCGGTGCTCCGCACCGGTGACACACTCGACGGCGACACCGTGACCAACGTCGTGTTCTGCGAGGAAGGCCTCAACGACTCCGACGAGCTCGCCCTGGTGGTGACGCTGGACGACCCGGGCGCACCGGAGGGCTCGCGCACCGTCGTGGTCCGCGCCGCTCCCGTGAAGGTGCCGGTGCCCGGCGCGTAGTCTGGCGGCCGTGGCACCTCCCGACCTCGAAGCACGCATCAAGGAGCTGGAGCAGACCGTCCACTCCATCGAGCAGGTGCTCGACCTGGACGGCATGCGCAAGGACATCGCCGACCTGCAGCAGCAGGTCTCGGCTCCCGACCTGTGGGACGACCAGGCCAACGCGCAGCTGGTGACCGGCCGGTTGTCCGGGCTGCAGCACGAGCTCGAGCGCGTCAGCGCGGTGCGCCAGCGGCTCGACGACGTCGGCGTGCTGCTCGAGCTCGCCACCGAGTCCGACGACCAGGACACCACGGCCGAGACCCGCGCCGAGGTCGAGCGCGAGATCGCCGGCCTGGCCAAGCAGGTCGAGGCGCTCGAGGTGCGCACCCTGCTGTCCGGTGAGTACGACGCCCGCGAGGCCCTGATGACGATCCGCTCTGGCGCGGGCGGGGTCGACGCCGCCGACTTCGCCGAGATGCTGATGCGGATGTACCTGCGCTGGGCCGAGCGGCACGGCTATCCCACCGAGGTCTACGACACCAGCTACGCCGAGGAAGCCGGCATCAAGTCGACGACCTTCGCGGTCAAGGCCCCGTACGCGTACGGCACGCTCTCGGTGGAGACGGGCACCCACCGGCTGGTGCGGATCTCGCCCTTCGACAACCAGGGCCGGCGGCAGACCTCGTTCGCCGCCGTCGAGGTGGTCCCGGTGATAGAGCGCAACGACGAGATCGAGGTGCCCGACGAGGAGATCCGGGTCGACGTCTACCGCTCCTCCGGGCCGGGTGGGCAGAGCGTCAACACCACCGACTCCGCGGTGCGGATCACCCACCTGCCGACCGGCATCGTCGTGTCGTGTCAGAACGAGAAGTCGCAGCTGCAGAACCGCGCCAGCGCGATGGTCATCCTCAAGGCCAAGCTCCTGCTGGTGAAGAAGGCGGAGGAGCGCGCCGAGCTGGACGCACTACGCGGTGACGTGCAGGGCTCGTGGGGCGACCAGATGCGTTCCTACGTGCTGCACCCGTACCAGATGGTCAAGGACCTGCGCACCGAGCACGAGAGCGGCAGCACGGCTGCCGTGCTCGACGGAGAGATCGACGACTTCATCGAGGCCGGCATCCGCTGGCGCCGCGGCGCCGACAAGGTCGCGGCGGGCTGATCCGCCCGGCGAAAGCCGGTCAGCTCGGCCCGTAGTTGTACAGCGCGCCTCCCGGTCCGACCTGGCTCGCGCCGTCGGTGGCGTAGCCGCCGTAGGGCTGGGCGCCCTCGTAGAACGTCCAGCCTCCGATGGTGAAGCCGTTGAGCGGCACGTACCAGCCGTTGAGGTTCGCGTCGTACTGCCGCAGCGCGAAGTGCACGTGCGGGCCGCTGGCCGACCCGCCGCACGACACGTCGGTGCCCTGGTAGCCCAGGAAGTCGCCCGCATTGACCCGCTGGCCGGTGCCGTTGACGATCCCGGTGAGGTGGTAGTAGTCGGTCGAGAAGCCGTTGTCGTGGATGATCCGGATCCAGCCGGTGCCGCTGCTGCACATCGACCAGACCGCGCCGGGTCCGGCGGCGCGGGCGGTGCCGTCACCGCCGGAGAAGTCCGCGGAGCTGAACGGTCGGCTGGCACCGTCCCAGCCGTGTGGTCCACCGGTCATGGTCACGCTGGTGCCCACCGGCCACGGCAGCTGCAGCCCGGTCGACGCGAGCGGCTGTGCGTCGCGACCTGTCGTTGTCGCATCCGACAGCACCCGGCGCTCGTACGGCCGCAGGACCGGCGCCTGCCCGGCAAGCCGGCCGAAGTCGGGCTGACCCTCGAGGGCAACCTGCCATCCAGCGGCGCCGAGCCGCGCGAGGAACAGCCAGCCCTGCGGCGCGGCGCCCTCGACGGCCGGGGCGGTGACGACCGTGGTGCCGAATGTCCACGCCCGCGCCGGCGCCGCGGCGCGTTCGACATGCACCTGGATCTCGCGGTCCTGGGCAGCGAGCCGGGACGGGGACTCGTCACTCGCCCGGCGTACCTCGGAGACGACGGCGGCGGTCAGGTCGGCGGGCGTCCCGGCGCGGCCGGTGTCGACCAGGGCGCTCCGGGCCGCGGGCGACACCACGACGTCGAGACCGTCGCCGGACGGCGCTGCGGGACTGCCGGCCCCGGCACTCGCGCTGCCGGTGAGCCCGGCGACGAGGGTCAGGGCGGCCGCGGCACTGGCCGCCGCCCACCGCGTCCGATGCAGCGTCCGATGCAGGGTCGGGTGCAGGGTCGGCCGTGCCATGTCGCGCTCCCTCCGGGATGGACCGTCGCTCGGCGGTCTCTCCGTGCAGGGTAACGGGTCAAAAGGGACAAAATGGGTCAGCAATGCCGAGCCGGGCCGCGTACGGCATGCTCGGCCCTGTCGGTCCGTCACAGAACCTGCTGGAGGCTCCCCCATGTCCCTGACTGACCACGAGCAGTCCCTCGTCGGCAGCGTCCCGGCCGGCCTGTTCATCCAGGGGGAGTGGCGTGAGGCCGAGGCGGGCGGCACCCTCGACGTCGAGGATCCGTCGACCGGCGAGATCATCACCCAGGTCGCCGACGCAGGCGTCTCCGACGGAGAGGCCGCGCTCGACGCCGCCGTGCAGACGCAGGCCGACTGGGCGGCCACGCCGCCTCGCGACCGGGGCGAGATCCTGCGCCGCGCGTTCGAGCTGATCACCGAGCAGGCCGACGACATCGCGCTGCTGATGACCCTCGAGATGGGCAAGCCGCTCAAGGAGTCGAAGGCCGAGATCGCCTACGGCGCGGAGTTCTTCCGCTGGTTCGCCGAGGAGTCGGTGCGCATCTCCGGTCGCTACTCGGTGGCGCCCAACGGGGCCACCCGGCTGCTCACCATGAAGCAGCCGGTCGGTCCCTGCCTGATGATCACGCCGTGGAACTTCCCGCTCGCGATGGGCACCCGGAAGATCGGACCGGCGATCGCCGCGGGCTGCACGATGGTGATGAAGCCCGCGAGCCTCACCCCGCTGACGATGCTGAAGCTGACCCAGATCCTCACCGAGGCGGGCCTGCCCGACGGCGTGCTCAACGTGGTCACCACCTCGTCGACCGGCACGGTGATGGAGCCGCTGATCCGCGACCCGCGGCTGCGCAAGCTCACGTTCACCGGGTCGACCGAGGTGGGCCGCACGCTGGTGGAGCAGAGCGCGCAGGGCCTGCTGCGGGTGTCGATGGAGCTCGGCGGCAACGCGCCGTTCCTGGTCTTCGCCGACGCCGACCTCGACGCCGCGGTCGACGGCGCGATGCTCGCCAAGATGCGCAACATCGGCGAGGCCTGCACCGCCGCCAACCGGTTCATCGTGCACGAGTCGGTGGCCGACGAGTTCACCCGAAGGCTCGCCGAGCGGATGGGCGCGCTGGTCGTCGGTCGGGGCACCGACAACGGCGTCGACGTCGGCCCGCTGGTCGAGTCCAAGCAGCGCGACAAGGTCGCCGAGCTGGTCGACGACGCGGTGCACAACGGAGCCGACGTCGCAGTCGGCGGCAACGCGGGCGACGGTCCCGGCTACTTCTACGCACCGACCGTGCTCACCGACGTCTCCCCGGACGCGCGGATGTTCCGCGAGGAGATCTTCGGGCCCATCGCCCCCGTCTTCACCTTCGACGAGGACGACAAGGGCATCACCATGGCGAACGACACCGAGTACGGCCTGGTGGCCTACGCCTTCACCCAGGACATCTCCCGGGCGATCACCGTGGCCGAGCGGCTGGACACCGGCATGGTCGGGCTCAACCAGGGCATCGTCTCCAACCCTGCCGCGCCGTTCGGCGGCGTCAAGGCCAGCGGCTTCGGTCGCGAGGGTGGTGCCGAGGGCATCGAGGAGTACCTCGAGACCAAGTACGTGGGCCTGGCGCTCTAGGACGACGGGTCGACGCCGCGCATCGATTCACTGTCGGCCGGGAGCAGGCGCGCCCGTTCGCGGACCAGCGCGACGCCTGCGTCGGCCCGTGCGGCCGCGTCCTGGTGCTGCCACGCGTCGACGTGGGCCGAGGCCCGGCGTGACCAGTCGGCCGCGTGCGCCGCGTAGCCGACCAGGAAGTCGAATACCAGCGCGCGCACGTGTACGTCGTCCTGAAACGGCGCAGTGCCCGACAGGTACTCGTCAGCGATGACCCGCCCGGTCGCGAAGATCTCGTCGGCGTCCGCAGCCATCCGTTGCAGAGCTCGCCGCAGGTCGTCGACCGACCCGAGATCGGCCAGCAGCACCCGCAGCAGCGACTCTGACTCGAGCACCGTCGCCCGCGGGGGAGTCGCCAGCCAGCGGCGCAGCTCACGCCGCCCTGCGGCGGTGATCCGGTAGCGGGTGCGCGTCTGCGCCCCCCGGCCGGAGCGTCGCTCGGTGCTCGTCCGCACCCACCCGCGCTCGACCGATCCTTTCGACTCCGCGAACACGCGGCTCGCCGCACGAGGCCAGAAGAACCGCATGTTCCGGCTGATCTGCTCGGTGAGCTCGGTGGCGGTCCAGCTGGGGCGCAACCCCAGCAAGCCCAGGACGCTATGACTCGTGGTGCTGGCACGCGGCATGTCCGTACTTTACTCCTGGTAGGAGCCGGTCCTACACTCCTGGTAGGAGTAAAGGAGGCACCATGCCTGGGTCGGTCGAGGGTCTGTCCGTCGAGGTCCGGGGCGACGGGCCGACGGTGGTGCTGGTGCACGGCACCGCGCCGCCGGCGTGGGGCCGGCTGCCCGCGCTGCTCACCCCCGACCACCGTGTCGTCCGCTACCACCGTCGCTCGTTCCCGCCGTCGGATCCTGGGCCGGTGCGTTCGTTGCGCGCGCACGCCGATGACCTGGCAGCCCTGCTGGTGCGAGAAGGTGCGCCGGCAACGGTCGTGGCCTGGAGCATCGGCGGGGTGGTGGCACTCGACCTGGCGCTTCGCCGCCCGGACGTCGTCGCCGGTCTGGTGCTGGTCGAGGCCGCCCTGCACCTCAAGCGGCGACCCAGCCCGGCAATGATGCGCGCGGTGGTCGGCGCGCGCCTGGCCGGACGCCGCCGCGCGACGGTCGGGGCGCGTCGCTTCCTCACCTGGGCGCTGGCCCGTTCCGACGGGGGAAACGACCTCGACCGGTTCGATCCGGCCGACGTGCAGCGCTGCGCGCCGGCGATCGTCGCCGAGCTCGCCCTCGGGACTGGCGAGCGTGAGCTGCGCCCCCGCGACCTGGCCCGGTTGACGGTCCCGACCCGCTGGCTGGTGGGGGCTCAGGGCACGGCGGCGTTCGCCCGGTCGGCCATCCGGGCGGCAGCGGTGCAGCCGGGGCTGGTGGTCGAGCAGGTGCCCGGCGCCGGGCACGCCGTGCAGCTCGACAGTCCGGACGTGGTCGCGGAGGCCGTCCGCGCGCTGGAGCACGGCGAGCTGGTCGGCTAGCTGCTGGCGGCGGACAGCTGTCCGGCGTGCTCGACCAGCGGACCC
>CAWATY010000017.1:0-13819 GCA_963785115.1 uncultured Actinomycetota bacterium | reverse complement strand
AACCACGACGCTCTCACCGGGCTGCCCAACCGACGCGCGTTCCAGCAGTCGGTGCAGGACGCGGTCGCACGGGGCGAGGGCGGCGCCGTCCTGCTCATCGACCTGGACGACTTCAAGGACGTCAACGACACGCTCGGACACGCCGCCGGGGACGCTCTGATCACGGTGACCGGCACCCGGCTGCAGGAGTACCGCCGCGGGACGGTGGCCCGGCTGGGGGGTGACGAGTTCGCGGTCCTGCTGCCAGGAGCCTCGGCGGAGGAAGCCCTGCGGCACGCGCGAGCGCTCCGGCAGATCATCAGCGAGCCGGTGAGCATGGGCGGGATCAGCGTGATCGCCACCGCCAGCGTCGGCATGGCGGCGCTTTCCGACGACCTCGACAAGGCCCAGCACACACTGACCCATGCCGACGTCGCGATGTACGCCGCCAAGCAGGCCCGCTCCGGGGTCGAGCCGTACACGCCGGACGGCAGCGGGGCCGTGCACCGCCGGCTCGCCCTCGCCGGCGACCTCGCGGCGGCCCTGGAGCGAGACGAGCTGTCGCTGTGGTTCCAGCCGCAGGTCGACGCCGTCCGGCACCGGCCGCTCGGCCTGGAGGCGTTGCTGCGCTGGCGGCACCCGGTGCACGGGTACGTGCCGCCGCTCGAGGTGATCGCGGTCGCCGAGCGCACGGGGCTCGGTCGGATCCTCAGCGCGCGCATCCTGGAGCAGGCGCTCCGCCAGCGCGCGACGTGGGCGGACCGCGGTCACGACCTCGTGGTGTCGGTGAACATGACCCCGCGCGACCTGCTCGAGGAACGGGTCGTCGACACCGTGTCGCGGCTACTGCTCACGACCGGCACGCCGCCCGCCCGGCTGGTGCTCGAGATCACCGAGCACGACGTGATGTCCGACCCGGAGCGCTGCCTCACGGTCCTGCGCCAGCTGCGCGAGCTGGGCGTGCAGCTGTCGGTCGACGACTTCGGCACCGGGCACTCGTCGCTCGCGTACCTCGAACGGCTGCCGGTGCAGGAGGTCAAGATCGACCAGGGCTTCGTGAGCCGCCTGGGCACCGACCCGGCGGACTCTGCCATCATCCGCGCGACGGTGGCCCTGGCCCACGAGCTGGGTCTACGGGTCGTCGCCGAGGGCGTCGAGGACCACCAGGTCATGGCCCGCGTGCGCACGCTCGGCTGCGACGTCGTGCAGGGTTACGGCGTCGCTCGGCCCATGCCCGCCGACCAGGTGATGGCCTGGCTCGACGATCGCCTCGCCACTCCCCGCCGCACCGCCTGACGGACTCTGTCAGCGCGCCAGGACGACCGGGTGCCCTCCCGCCGCCGACGTGTAGGCCGCCAGCGCGACCTCCAGCGCGGCTGTCCCGTCCTCGCCGGTTGCGCACGGGTCGAGCACGTCGCCGGCGCGTACGGAGGCGACGAACGCCTCCACCATCCGGGCGTCGACGTCCGCACCCACGCCGACCAGGCGCAGGCCGGGCGCATCCGCACCGACGAGCCGGACCGACTCGGCGGCGTCGTCGATCGCCAGCGAGCCCTGGGATCCCAGCAGGCGCAGGAAGAAGTCGTAGTCCCAGGGGTGGTTCGCCGGCACCGACCAGCTGGGGTCGAGGGTCGCGACGGCGCCGCCGTCGAGGACGAGCGACAACAGCGCCAGGTCGTCGACACCGGAGTCCCACAGCAGGTCGCCCGCCTCGGCGAAGACCCGCTGCACCTCGCGCCCGGTCACGTGTCGCAGCACGTCGGTGAGGTGCACCGAGTGGTCGATCAGGGCCCCACCGCCGGACTGGTCGGGGTCGGTGATCCAGCCCGGGTACTGCGGCGGCAGCGGCGGGCGGCCGCGGTTGCCGGCGACCACTCCGAGCACGTCCCCGACGTCGCCGGCACGTACGGCGGCCCGCACCTGCTCGACCAGCGGGTGGAACCGGCTCACGAAGGCGGTGTGCAGCTGCACGCCCGCGCGGGCGCAGGCCGCCACCATCGCGTGGGCATCGGCAAGCGTGGTGGCAACCGGCTTCTCGCAGAGCACGTGGCGTCCGTGTGCCGCAGCCAGCTCGACCAGCCGGCGGTGCTCGACCGTCGCGCTGCAGACGACGACGGCGTCGACCCCGGACGTGCTCACCAGCTGCTCGGCGGACACGTGGTACGGCACAGCGAAGTCGCGGGTGATCGCGTCAGCGAGCTGCGGCGACGCGTCGTGGACGCCGACAAGATCGGCATGCTCCGAGGCGGTCAGGGCGCGGGCGTACGACCAGGCGTGCGGCCCGTGCGCGCACCCGAGCAGGGCAACGCCCAGCCGGCCCGTCACGCGGCGACCCGGTCGCTCAGGTCCACGGCGTCTCCGGTTCGCACCGACTCCAGCGCGGCAAGTGCCGTGCGCAGGGAGCGCAGGCCGTCGTCGACCGGTATCGGTGCGGGAGCACCGGTGCGGATCGCTTCGACGAACGCGCCGATCTCGGCCCGGTAGCCGCGGGCGCCCAGCGGCTCCCAGCGGGTCGGCGGCTGGCCGTCGCGGTGCAGCGTCCCGCTGGTCAGCCCGGCGTAGTCCCAGTCGATCCGGCCGCGGGTGCCGACGATCTCGGTGCGCAGCGCGAACCCGTGCGAGGCCGGGTGCGCCCAGCTGCTCTCGACCAGGCCCATCGCCCCGTTGGCGTAGCGCACCGTCGCCAGCGCGTACGTCACCGGGCCGGTCGGCGTGTCCGCGCCGACCGCGTGCACCCGCACCGGCTCGCTGCCCACCACCCAGGACAGGAAGTCGAAACCGTGCACGCCGAGGTCGAGCAGCGGGCCGCCTGACTGTTCGGGGTCGGTGAACCAGCCGCCCTCGCTCCACCCGGGCAGGCTGGTGGTCATCGAGTGGCTGACCATCCGCACCGCGCCGATCCTGCCCGCTTCGACGGCGGCCTTGGCCGCCGCGTGATCGGGTTCGAAACGCGACACGTGGCCCACCATCAGCAGCCCGGGGGCCGTGCGCGCCGCCTCGGCGATGCGCTGTCCGTCGTCGAGCGTGCGGGCCAGCGGCTTCTCGCACAGCACGTGACAGCCGGCCTCGAGCGCCGCGACGGCCGGGTCGGCGTGGGTCAGCGGTGGCGTACAGACGCTGACGATGTCGACTCCCGCGGTCAGCACCGCCTCGAGGTCGGGGACGACAGCTGCGTCGACCCGTCCGGCCAGCCGCTCGGCCTTGGGGGCCACCGGGTCGACGACCGCGACGACGCGGACACCCGGCGTCGCGGCGTACGCCCCCACGTGCTCGTTCGCGATCATGCCGGCGCCGAGCACGCCCACCCGGAGGTCCGGCACCCGGTCAGCCCTTGACGCCGGTGAGCGCGATGCCCTGGATGAACTTGCGCTGGAAGATCAGGAACACGATCACCATCGGCAGGGTGCAGATCACCGAGCCGGCGAAGAGCACCGTCCACGACGCCTTGTTCTGCCCCACGAACAGACCGAGGCCCAACGGGGCGGTGAAGAGATCGGGGTTGTCGATGATGACGAGCGGCCAGAGGAAGTCCTCCCACGCGCCCTGGAAGGTGAAGATCGCGGTGGCCGCCAGCGCGGGCACGCACAGCGGCAGCACGACCCGCCAGTAGATCTGGAACTCGTTGGCGCCGTCGACACGCGCGGCGTCGAGCAGCTCGTCGGGGATCGACATCATGTACTGCCGCAGCAGGAAGATGCCGAACGCGCTGACGCAGCCGGGCAGGATCAGCCCCCAGTAGGAGTCCAGCATCCCGTGGCCGCCGAGTCCCATCGCGTCGTTGTCGCCGAAGAACGGCATCCGCTTGAGGATGATGTAGTTCGGGATCAGCGAGACCTGCGGCGGCAGCATCATCGTGCCCAGGAACAGGAAGAAGATGATGTCCCGGCCGGGGAACTGACGCTTGGCGAAGGCGTAGGCGCACAGCGAGTTGAAGAACGTCTGCAGGATGGTCACCGAGATCGCGACGAAGGCGGAGTTGGCGAACCAGCGCCAGCTGCCGGACCCGGACTCGCGCTGCACCTTCGTGAGGTCGCCGATGTTGAGGAACTGCTTGTACCCGTCATAGGTCGTCACGTCGGGGAACCACTGCGGCGGGGTGGAGAAGATCTCACTCGCCGGCTGGAGTGACGCGCTGATCATCCAGGCGAAGGGCGCCATGAAGAGGAACGCGCCCGGGACCAGGATCAGGTACGTGATGAAGAGACTCTTCTTGGTGGCCCGCCGCCGGGCGCGCCCCTTCAGCGCCTTGCCCTGGACGTTCTCGGTCTGCAGCGCGGCCGGGGCGTCGATGCCCGGGGACTCGCCGACCGCGGTCATCCCATCGCCTTCCGGTAGAAGCGCAGCTGGAAGTACGTGACGACGAGCAGGATGGCGAAGAGCCCGAACGCCAGCGTGCTGGCGTACCCCATCTCGTAGAACTCGAACGCCGAGCGGTAGATGAAGTAGACCATCACCTCCGTGCGTCCCACCGGTCCACCCTTCGTCATCACGAAGATCTGGGCGAACACCTGGAACGAGCCGATCACCCCCATCACCAGCAGGAACAACGTGGTGGGGGCGAGCATGGGGACGGTGACGTGCTTGAACCGGGCCCAGGCGCCGGCGCCGTCGATCTCGGCCGCCTCGTACAGCTCCTCGGGGATGGCCTGCAGCCCGGCTAGGTAGACGACCATCGAGAAGCCGGTGCTGCCCCAGACGATCATCAGGATCAGGGCAGGCATGGCGAGGTTCTGGTCGGAGAGCCAGTACAGCGGGTGGTCGATCAGGTTGGTCTTCAGCAGGTAGAAGTTGAAGAGCCCGAAGTCACCGTTGTACAGCCACTTCCACAAGATGCCCTGGACCACGAACGGGGTGAGGACCGGCAGGTAGTAGAAGGTGCGCCACAGGCCACGGAACCGGATCGGCTGGTTGACCAGGATCGCCACCAGGAGCCCCAGCGCCATCTGCAAAGGGACGGAGCCGCCGGTGAAGTAGAAGGTGTTGATGATCGACTGCCGGTACTCGACGTCGTGGATCATGTCCCTGATAGTTGTCCAGCCCGACGAACGGCGTCTCCGGCTGGATGATGCTCCACTCGTGGAACGTCAGCCAGAATGCGAAGAGCAGCGAGAAGACCGTGAAGACGCTGAAGATGATGACGCCCGGGGCGATGAACAGGTAGGCCGACCACTCCCGCCGCAGTCTGCGTGCCGTGCCCCGCTGCCGGCGGGTCGGGCGTCGGCGCTGCGGTCGTGGGCGACTTGCCGTCGCGGTCGTCATGATCAGTCCCTCCCGGCTCGGGCGACGACCCGGGCCCCCCGGCCCGGGTCGTCGGCGACTGCCCGCTGTCGAGCTAGTCGGCGAGGATGTCCTTCGCCTTGGCGGCCGCGTTGTCGAGCGCCTCGTCGGAGCTCTGCAGACCGTGGATCGCCTTGGCGAGCTCCTCGTTCAGCGCCTCTTCGACCTGCGGCGCCTTGGGGTTGGAGACGGTGCTGGCGACACCACAGTCCATCAGCTTGGCGAAGCCTTCCAGAATCGGCTTCTGCTCGATCAGGTCGTCGCCCTCGAGCAGCGAGGTCAGCGGCGGCAGGTTGGTGCCGTCCGGGGAGCCGTAGGTCCACTCGGCCATGATGTCCGGTGTGGACAGGTACTCCATCCACAACCAGGCCGCGTCAGTCTCTTCGTCGCTGTTCTGGTCGTTGGCGACCATGACCAAACCGTCGCCGGCGATCGTCGTCTTGCAGCCGGCAGGTCCGTCAGGTAGCGGCGCGGTGGCCCACTTGCCATCGATCTGCGGCGCCTCCGACTGCAGGACACCGGCGAACCAGGCGCCGACCATGTACATAGCGATCTGGCCGTTGAAGAACCCCTGCCGAGCGACCCACGAGTCCTCGCCGAGGTACGCCGGGTCTGAGTACTCCGCCAGGTTGACGTAGTACTCGGCGGCGGTGCGGGCCTCGTCACTGGTGAAGAGCACCTCGCCGTCGTCGCTGAGGACGTCACCGCCGGCCTGGTAGAGCCACGGGTACCAGTAGTAGGCGGCCTCGGACTCGAAGATCTGGAAGCCGTACTGCTGCTCGTCCGGCTTCGTCAGCAGGGCGGCGTCCTCCTGGAACTCCTCCCAGGTCTCGGGGGGCCCGTCGATCCCCGCCTCCTCGAAGAGGTCGGTGCGGTAGAACAGGCCGGTCGACTCACCGTTGAGCGGCAGCCCGTACATGCTGTCCTCGAAGGTGACGAACGTCCGGAAGGCGTCGACGTAGTCGTCGGGGTTGACCACGTCGCTGCGCTCGATGTAGCTGTCGAGGTTGACCAACGCGTCGCGGGAGGCGAAGTCGGCGGTGGAGCTCGCGTCGAGGTAGGCGACATCGGGCGGGTTGCCGCCGGCGATCTGGGTGGTGAGCTTCTGCACGGCCGCGTCCGTCGGCGCCTTGCGCAGCTCGATGGTGATCGTCGGGTGCTCCGCCTCGAAGTCCGAGACGAACTTCTCCATGGTCTCGCCCATGGCGGCGTCGGTGACCTGGAAGGTCACCGTGACGTCCTCGGCGGGATCCTCGACGGGACCCTCGCCCTCGCCGCGATCGGTGTTGGCGCCGCTGCCGCTGGAACAGCCGGCCATGGCCAGGGCCGCGGCGGCGATCGACGCGATGGCCGCCCGCGACCTCCAAGAAGTGCGACTCTGCACGGGATCAGCTCCTCGTTCGATCGTGTGGGTGCCCGACGCCCGGCTCATGCAAATCGTTTGGCGCGTTGCCGGGAAGCATCGTCGGGGACCTGCGTGGTTGTCAAGGATTGTGACCCGCCCGCAACCCCGCTGTCCCCGGAAGCGCCGAACGGGCAGGTAACGACTCAGTCGCTGGCTGCCTCCGGATCGAGCACCACGGTGGCCTTCGCGAAGCCGTCCGGCTTGTCCACCATGGTGGTGAACGCCGCGCCGATCTGCTCGAGGCCGAACCGATGCGTCACCAGCGGTCCGAGGTGGATCGCGCCGGACTCCAGCAGTCGGGTCCCGATCGTCATGCCTCGCATGATGGTGGCCACCTCGCGGAAGTGTGCGTTGACGATGCTGAAGGCCATCCAGTTCCAGAACGCCAGCGGGATCTCCCGGGGCGGACCCTGGTGGAAGCCCACCAGCACGAGGGTGCCGCTCATCCGGGTGACGCCGCCGATGCTGGACAGCGCGCCCTGCGTCCCGGTGCACTCGAAGGTCAGGTCCGCTCCGCGTCCGCCGGTGAGCTCGCGGACCACGTCGGGCAGCGACTCGCTGGTGACGTCGACGACGCGGGTCGCTCCCTGGGCCGAGGCGCGGGCCAGTGCGTCCGGACGGGTGTCAGCGACCACGACCCGCCGCGCGCCGCGCAGGTTGACCAGCTGGTGCACGAGGTTGCCCATGAAGCCGGCGCCGATGAGTACGACGTCGTCGCCGAGCCGCACGTCGGCCGCTTCCACCGCGTTGGCCGCGCAGGCCAACGGCTCGGCGAGTGTCTGGCCCAACGGCACCCCGTGCACGACCCGGCAGTGCGCGGCCGGCACGGCGACGTAGTCGGAGTAGCCGCGGCTGGTCACCCAGACCCCCACGGTGTCGCCGGGCCTGAGGTCGCGGACCTCGGCACCGACCTCCTCGACGGTGCCACTGGCCTCGTGACCGAGGTAAAGCGGGTACGCGGGGTTGCCACTGCCGTTCCACGACTCGAGGTCGGAGGCACACACGCCGCAGGCCGCGACGCGTACGAGGACGTCGGCCGGCCCGATCGCCGGGACCGGAGCCTCTTCGACGACGAAGTTCCGCGGTCCCCGCAGCACGGCGGTCCGCATCAGGCCACCTCGTCCGTCTGCAGCACGACGACGCCGTGCACGCCGAGCGCGGGCACCGTGACGACGTTCCGGTCGCCGTCGGCGCGCAGCGCCAACTCGGTGCTGCCGTCGGTCGCGACCAGGCGGGCCGACGTCGCCGTGAACGGGAGCCGGACCTCCAGCTCGAGGTCGGCCAGCGGCTGCACCCGGTCGGCCTCGGCGTCGTAGCGGTAGTTGACCAGGTGCACCGCCGCGGCAGTGTCGTCGAGCCGGCCGACGTTGACTCCGACGCCAGTGACCGCCCCCGTGCCACCGCCGGAGCCGAGGCGCACCTGCGCGCCGTGCGGGAGCAGGGCGTCGAGGTCGCGGTGGTCCGCTCGGCGCACGCCGGGACGGGTGAGCAGCGCCTCGCGCCGCCCCGGGTCCAGGGTGTCGCCGAACCGGTCGGTGACCACGACCGTGCCGCCGCCGTCGAGGAACGCGCTGACGGCCTGCGCCTGCGCCGCGGTGAGGACGGCGCAGTCCGGCAGCACGACGGTGCGGTACCGCGCGAGGGTGTCGCCGGTGACCCGGTCGGGCGCCGTGACGCCGTCGGGGAACAGGACGACGTCGAACGGCTCCGCCGCGTCGGCGAGGGCCTTCACCACGTTGCGGTAGGGAACCTGCACCGACTCGTCGCGGGCGTTGCGCAGGTTGTCGCTCGCGTCCTGGCGGCTGATCAGCTCGCGAGTGCTCGCGACGCTGAACACCACGGCGAGCTCGTGATGAGTCCGTCGCTGGTACAGGTCGTCGTGATCGGCGAGGAAGTCCTGGACCTCGACCAGCAGGGCGTGTGGGGCGTAGAAGGAGTCCTCGATCGTGCTGCCCATCCAGGAGCCGTACGGCACCGTCATGTTGGCGCCGAACGCCGCACCCTCGTGCAGCGACAGCCGCAGCAGGTCGTGCCCGCGGCCCTCCTTGAGCATCGCCACCAGCTCGGGCACCACGCCCCCGTAGGGGTTCTCCACGACGACGACGTCCTTGTCGCCGGCGAACGCCGCGACGTAGCGGTACCACTCCGGCTGCCGGTAGCTCGTGTTGCGCATCTCGGTAATGACGAGGTCGACGTCGTCGGCGAGTGCGAGGTAGGTCGGGTCGAGGTTGAAGAAGTTGCCGGACACCAGGACGTCGCGACCCTGCTCGCGCCCGTACGCGCGGGCATAGGCAGCCAGCTCGTGGAAGTACCGCTGGATCGCGGTGCACTGATAACGGAAGTAGTCACCGAACAACGGCGTCGAGCTGCGATCGCCGGTGAAGTCGAAGCCCCGGGCGAGCAGCCACTCGCCGTAGTGGAACGTCTCCAGGTCCACGCCCTCGAGGTCGGCGCTGCGCTCGCCGTCGGGCAGCCCCTGCAGGTGGGCCCGGAAGCCCTTCATGCAGTCCTTGCAGAAGCAGGCGCCGTACTGGAAGGCCCCCATCGGCAGCTCGGCCTCGTCCAGCTGGATGCCGTCGACTCCGGCGTCGATCTGGATCCGGATCACGGCCTTGAGGTACTCACGCCAGACCGGGTTGTTGCGGTCCATGTAGTAACACTGGTGGTCGCGGTCGGGGCACTCCACCCAGCGCGCGTGACAGGCGACCTGGTGGATGTCGCGGGCGGCGCACTCCTCGATCAGGTCGGTGACCGGCTCGCCGTCGCTGTTGACCAGGCCGCCGGGGAAGTACGTCTCCACCGGTGGCCACAGCTTCGGGTAGCGGTTCTGCGAGAACTCGCGCAGCCCCAGCCAGTCCCGGTGGCCGACGCCCCGGAGCTCGTTCAGGGCGAGGACGGTGTCCTCGGCGTCATTGAGCTCGACCGGGAACTCCCAGCCCTGCGCCTCGAACACGACGCCGAAGACGCTGATGCCCTGCTCATGGCACGCGGCGATGAACTCGCTGTCGTTGACGAACCCGTAGAAGCGCGACCGGGCGTCGACCGCGCCGAACGCCTCTTGCTCGAGGTACGGCAGGGCGAGCGACCCGCCGCCGAGCGCCGACCACACCAGCACGTCCGCCCGGTAGGCCACGAGGTCGTCGACCATGCGCAGCCGCCGCGGGGGCAGGCTCGGGTGATAGCAGTGCTGCCGCGGGAACCAGGCGTCGAAGTAGACACCGCGCTGCATCCGGGGGCCCTCTCTCGGGGGGTGCTGGGGGTCAGGCAGATTCGCGCTGGATCAACGGGCAGGGCAGCACGACGGTGCGGCGCGGTCCGGAGTAGTGGTCCTGCATCCGGGTCAGCAGCAGGTCACCGGCCGCGCGGCCGGTCTCGTAGGACGGGTTGCCGACCGTGGTCAGCGACGGGCTCACCAGCTCGGCGGCGTCGATGTCGTCGAAGCCCGCGAGGGCCACGTCACCGGGGATCGACAACCCGAGCTCGCGTGCGGCGTCCATGGCGCCGATGGCCATCAGGTCGTTGGCGCAGAACACCGCGTCGGGTGGCGGGTCGAGTCGCATCAGCTGGTGCATCGCGCTGCGCCCGCCCGGTCGGGTCCAGTCACCGCGGACCGTGTAGCGCTCGTCGTACTCCTTACCGGTCTCGCCCAGGGCCCGGGCGTAGCCGTCGACACGGGCGACGCCGGTGTGGGGCGGGCCCTTGATCATCGCCACCCGCTGAGCACCCCGGCGCAGCAGGTGCAGGGTGGCGGCGCAGGAGCCGTCGCCGTCGTCAGAGACCACTCGGTCGATGTCGGGGTGGTCGATGCTGTCGCCGAGGCAGACCACCGGCGTGCCGTAGCGGATCGGTGCCGAGGCCTGTCCGGCGGCCGCGCTGACCGAGGCGATGACCATGCCGTCGACGCCGCGGTCCATGACGTCCTCGACGAAGGTGCGCTCGCGGTCGAGGCGCCCGTCGGTGTTGCAGACATAGGTGCCGTAGTCGCCGCCCAGCACGGCGTCGGCGAGCCCGCGGGTGAGGACGCTGTAGAACGGGTTGGTGATGTCCGGCAGGACAACGGCGATCATGTGCGAGCGGCGGGTGCGCAGATTGCGGGCGACGTGGTTGGGGCGGTAGCCGAGCTCCTGCACGGCCTGCTCGACCCGCTCGCGGGTGGTGGCGGCGACCAGCCGCTTGCCCGAGAGCACGTGCGACACGGTGGTGGCGCTGACGCCGGCGCGCTCCGCGACGTCGAGGATCGTCACTCGCTCGCGCCCAGCGTCCTGCGTCTGGGTCATCGATCCGTCCTTCCCGCCCGTCGCCGCCCCGGAACCCTAGCGCAGTGACAAATCGTTTTGTACGGTGCGGGGGATGAGCCTGGACCCGGTCGAGCGCTACACCCTCGATGCGCTGGCCACGCCGGACGCCCCGGTGCGGGTCCTGCACCAGCGGTTGCACGACGTGCCGGTGCACTGGCACGACTTCTACGAGCTGGTGCTCGTGCTCTCCGGGCGCAGCCGGCACGTCTGCGACGGCGAGGCGCACGAGATCGGACCGGGCACCGCGCTGCTGCTGAGCCCGGCCGAGCTGCACGGCTACGAGGCCATCGGCGACGAGCCGCTCCGCTGCTACGACGTCGTGATCGACCCGCTGCTGATCGACCCGCACCTGCACGAGCTGCTCGGTCCCGCGTCCGAGCGCAGCGGGTGGGTGGTCGACGACTTCTCGGCGGCGCGCCCGGACGTCGAGCGGATGTGGCGCGAGCACGTCAGCGGGCTGCCGGGCTCCGCCCAGGTCGTCGAGGCGCTGCTGCGGTGCCTGTTGGTGGAGTTCGCCCGGCGGCTGCCGGTCGCGAGCGACACCGGCGCCGACACCGGCGCCGACGCCCACGTCGCCCCGGCCGGTGGCGCCGACACCCCGATGCGGCGCGCGCTGTTCCACGTCGACCAGCACTTCCGTGAGCACCTGACCCTGGTCGAGGTTGCCGCGCAGGCGCACCTGTCCGCCAACTACTTCAGTGAGCGCTTCCATGCCTACACGGGCGTGCCGTTCCAGGCCTACCTGCTGCAGCGCAGGCTGCGCTTCGCCCGCTCGCTGCTGGTGTCGACCGACGTCACCGTCACCGAGGCGTGCCAGGCGGCGGGCTTCGGCAACGTCTCCCACTTCGGCCGGGCCTACCGCTCTCGCTACGGCCACCCACCCTCGGCCGCCCGGACCTGAGCAGCAGGGTCAGTGGGGGACGGGGTCGCGGTGCTCGGTGATCCAGCGGTCGATGTCGCTCCACCGGTCGAAGAGCCACTCGATCCGCTGGTCGCGGCCGGTGGGGACGTCGTCGGCGGCGTAGAACCACCAGCGCAGGTAGAGCTCCTTCTCCTGCGGGATCGAGCGCCAGATGTCGCGTACGCCGGTGAGGTGGTCGAGCCCGGTGTGCGCCACGAACACGACGTCGGCGTGCGGGGCCGCGTCGAGCGCCGCCAGGACGCCGCCGGGGCGAGGCGGCAACACGTGCACCAGCTCCTCGGCCCGCTCGGCGGACTCTGTGTGACCCCGACGCCGCAGGCTCCGGATAGCGCGCCCACGTCGGCCCGGCGTGAAGTTGCCGCCCTCGGGGAAGATCAGCAGCGCGTCCTCGGTGCCGAGGTCGGCGGCGAGCTCGGCGATCCGTACCTCGGCCGCGTCGCCGTCAGCGCCCGACGGGTTGACGAAGGCCGCGCGCAGCCGGTTGAAGTAGACGTCGACGAGCGGGTCCAGCTGCATGGTGTCCTTCATCACCACCCGCGGCCGGCGGAGGTGGTCGCGGTTCATCAGCGTCTCCATCAGCAGCACGCTGTCGCCGGGGCCGGCGTGCCGGCCCAGCACCAGCATCGCGTTGGTCGACCCCGGGACGCCGTCGTCCAACGGGCTCCAGCCGTCGCCGTCGGTGACGACCTCGAGCCGGAAGAGCCACTGGGCGACGCCCACCAGCACGACCAGCAGCCAGCGCAGGACCGCGAGGTGCGCGCGCTGGAACACCGGTCGGCGGATGGCGTACCCGAAGCCGCTGGCCACCCACAGCCCGAACGCCACCACCACGGACGCCGCCTCCAGCGTCAGCCCCACCAGGGCGAACGCGAACAACCGCGGGCCGCGCCACCGGCCGGGCAGCCAGTTCGAGGCCACGAGGGCGGCCACCACCAGCAGCGGCAGCGCCAGCACGACGAGCACCAAGGCCACCAGCAGCCCGACGCCGAGCACCCGGCGCACCGGCCACGGGGGAACCCTCACCGCCCGATGGTGGCACGGTGCGTGCCGATTGGCGCTCAGGCGGCGAGGTACGCGGCCGTGGCCTCGTACGCCGCGTCGATCCGCGCGCCGACGTCACCGAGGTCGCGGTAGCGCAGCTGGCGGAACCCCGACAGCCGGGCCGGATCGGCCCCGGCCGGCAGCACGTGCACGTCGACGTCGTCGGTCAGCTCGGCCATCGTCGTGGCGAAGCGGTGCCGGCGGGCGATCTCGAAGGCGACGAACGCCACTTCCGCCGGTGAGCGCGGCGGCTCCAGCGGGGTCTCGACCCGGCCGACCTGCAGCACGAAGACCGTCGTGGCCCCGAGCTCCACCGCGCGCCCGACCGGGATGCTGTCCACCAGGCCGCCGTCCAGGAAGTGCTCCCCGTCGATCTCGACGGCTGGCAGCAGCCCCGGGGCCGCGGAGCTGGCGAGCACGGCGTCGACCAGCGGGCCGCTGGTGAACCAGTGCTCGCGGGCACGCTCGATGCTCGCCGCCACGCACTGGAACTGGACCGGCAGGTCCTCGATCCGCCGGTCTCCGACCTCGGAGCTCAGCAGCTCGCGCAGCGCGTCGTGCTCGTGCAGGTGAGTGCGCGAGCGGATCAGGGTGCCGGCCCGTCCGAGCAACGAGCCACCGAGGACCGCGCTGCCGGACATCCGGCGCCACAGGTCGGCGAGCCGCTCGACCGCATCCGGACCGGGCGAGAGCGCGTACGCCGCCCCGTTGATCGCGCCGATGGACGTGCCGACGACCAGATCGGGCTCGATGCCCGCCTCGGTGAGGGCGCGGAGCATGCCCACCTCGCACGAGCCGTGCACGCCGCCGCCGCCCAGCACGTAGCCGATGCGGCCCGGGGTCATGTCTCCGATCGTGGCACGCCGCCGCTCAGCGTCCGCCCTCGATCCGTCGTGA
>CAWATY010000016.1:0-21172 GCA_963785115.1 uncultured Actinomycetota bacterium | reverse complement strand
GGCTTCAACGAGCTGCTCCACGCCGAGCACGAGCCGACGCGACTGTGGAACTGGGACACCCTCGTGCTCCCGCGCACCGCGGTCATCGGCTCGGCATGGCGGTGAAGGTCGCGAACCTCCGTGAGGTGCGCAACGGGCCCACCCCGAGGCGCGCGAGGTGCACACCCACAACGCGGTGCAGAACGGTCCGATGGTGGCCGTCAACGACGCTCTCGGCTTCGTGCCGGTCGAGCAGGTGGGTGAGTGGCAAGGCGACGTCACCAAGCTCCCAGGAGGTACGCGATGACACTCGAGATCGTCCCGGTAACCGACGAGGCCGGCCATGCGTCCTGGTACGCGACGATGGTCGAGGCCCAGCTGCACGACCAGCCGTACGGGGACTGGCCGACGAGCGAGCCGAGCCTGACCTGGCTCACCCGCTGATGCACTGAGCGTGGGTCCCAGGCGTGGTCGGCGGTCCAGGACGGCCGCGTGGTGGGCGCCGCGATGGCGGACAGGCCGCTGCTGGACAACACCGACCGGCGGTGACTTCTCCATCGGCGTGCCGCCGTCGAGCAGCGCGCGGGGTCGGCAGCGCGCTGCTGGACACGGTGACGGCCGAAGCCCACCGCCGGGGTCGCAGCACGCTGGTCAGCGAGGTCCAACGACCGTACGACGGCACGCCGTCGGCGGGCGGGCAATTCCTGGCGCGGCACGGCTACGCCGCGGCATCGACCGGGTGCACTTCACGCTGACCATCCGATCGCCGACGCGCTGCTGGACGGCCTGGCAGCCGAGGTCGCCGACAGCACCGTCGGCTACCGGATGATCTCGTGGTGGACCGCTGCCCGGACGAGTGGGCCGAGGGCTTCTGCGCCCTGGAATCGGCCTTCCTCACCCTGGCTCCCACCGGCGACCTCGACGTCGAGCCGGAGACATGGACGGTGCAGCGGCTGCGCGACGCCGAGGCGCGACGCAAGCAGGCCGCCGCACAACGTACGCCACCGCGGCGGTCGCCCCGGACGGGTCGCTCGCGGGCAACACCGAGCTGTCGATCTCGGAGCAGATGGTGCGCGGCGGCGCCGCGCAGAGCGGCACCCTCGTGCTGCCGGACCACCGAGGGCACCGGCTCGGCCTGGCGATGAAGGTCGCCAACCATCGCTGGACCCAGTCCCACGACCGTGCCGAACGGCTGCTGCACACGTGGAACGCGCAGGACAACACGCACATGATCGGCGTCAACGACCGGCTGGGCTACCGCCCGGTCGAGTACGCCGACGGCTGGCAGCGCAAGCTCGGCTGACCCCTCCGGGTCAGCGCTTGCGGAGGCGGACCCAGCGGACGGCGTGGTCGCCGTCCTTGCGGAGCACCAGGCTGGCCCGGCCTCGGGTGGGCTTGATGTTCGCCTCGAGGTTGGGCCCGTTGATGGAGTCCCACAGCCGCTCGGCCTGGGTGACGGCCTCCGGCTCGGTGAGCAGGGCGTAGCGGCGGAAGTACGAGGCCGGGTCGCGGAACGCGGTTCCTCGCAGCCGCAGGAACCGCTCCACGTACCAGCGCCGGATGTCGTCGGTCGCGGCGTCGACGTACACGCCGAAGTCGAAGAAGTCGCTGATCGCCAGCCCCTGCCGGCCGTCGCCGCGCACCCGCGCGGGCGCGAGCACGTTCAGGCCCTCGACCAGGACGATGTCGGGTCGGCGCAGCACGACGCGCTCGTCGGTGACGTCGTAGACGAGGTGGGAGTAGACCGGGGCGCTCACCTCGTCGACCCCGGACTTGACCTCCATCACGAACCGCAGCAGTGCCCTTCGGTCGTACGACTCCGGGAAGCCCTTGCGTTCCAGCAGCCCGCGACGCTCCAGCTCGGCGTTGGGGAACAAGAAGCCGTCGGTCGTGACCAGCTCGACCCGGGGATGCTGCGGCCAGCGGGCCAGCAGCTCGCGCAGCAGTCGCGCGGTGGTGGACTTGCCCACGGCCACCGAGCCCGCGATGCCGATCACGAACGGGGTGCGCGGCGGCTGCGGTCGGTCGAGGAAGCGCTCGGTGGCCCGGTGCAGCAGCCCCGCGTGCCTGACATGCAGGCTGAGCAGCTCGCTCACCGGCCGGTAGACCTGCTGCACCTCGTCGAGATCGAGGGCGTCACCGAGGCCCCGGATCCGGTCCAGCTCGGTGTCGCTGAGCGCCGGCGTCGTCCCCCCGGGCACGCCGTTGGAGGAAGCGCCCGCCAGACGCGCCCAGGCGTCGCGGTCCAGCTCGACATAGGGGGAGGCCTCGGCCATGCGCCACATTGTGCCGGTGGCCCCTCGGTACCCTGACGGCCATGTGCGGCATCGTCGGGTACGTGGGGGCGCAACAGGCCCTCGACGTCGTGGTCGAGGGGCTGCGACGGCTCGAGTACCGCGGCTACGACTCCGCGGGCATCGCGCTGGTGGCCGACGGCAGGCTGCACACGGCCAAGCGGGCGGGCAAGCTGGCCAACCTGGACAAGGACCTCGCGCAGGATCCGCCGCCCGCGGCGACGACCGGCATCGGGCACACCCGGTGGGCGACCCACGGGGCCCCCAACGACGTCAACGCGCACCCGCACACCGACACCGCCGGCGACGTGGCGGTCATCCACAACGGGATCATCGAGAACTACGCCGCGCTGCGGGCCGAGCTGGAGCGGGCCGGCCACGACCTCGTCTCCGAGACCGACACCGAGACCGTGGCGCACCTGCTCGGCAGCGCGCTGCCCCGCCACGACGGCGACCTGGCCGCAGCCATGCGCGAGGTGTGCCAGCGGCTCGAGGGTGCGTTCACGCTGGTGGCGGTCGCCACCGCGGACCCCGAGACGGTGGTCGCCGCACGTCGCAGCTCGCCGCTGGTCGTCGGGATCGGTGACGGTGAGAACTTCGTCGCCTCCGACGTCTCGGCGTTCATCGCTCACACCCGAGAGGCCCTCGAGCTCGGGCAGGACCAGGTCGTCGAGGTCACTCGCACCGGTGTGGTGGTGACCGCCTTCGACGGCTCGCCGGCGCACGGGACGCCGTACCACGTCGACTGGGACGCGTCGGCCGCCGAGAAGGGTGGCTACGACTGGTTCATGCTGAAGGAGATCGACGAGCAGCCCCGGGCGGTGGCCGACACCCTGCGCGGACGGACCACGGCGGCGGGAGCCCTGCAGCTGGACGAGATGCGGCTCTCCGACGAGGAGCTGCGCGACGTCGACAAGGTGATCATCATCGCCTGCGGCACCGCCTTCTACTCCGGCCTGGTGGCCAAGTACGCCATCGAGCACTGGACCCGGCTGCCCTGCGAGGTCGAGCTGTCCTCGGAGTTCCGCTACCGCGACCCGGTGGTCGACCGGGCGACGCTGGTGGTCGCGATCAGCCAGTCGGGCGAGACCATGGACACCCTGATGGCGATCCGCTACGCCCGCGCGCAGAACGCCCGGGTCCTCGCCATCTGCAACACCAACGGCTCGACCATCCCGCGCGAGTCCGACGCGGTCATCTACACCCGCGCCGGGCCGGAGATCGCGGTCGCCTCGACCAAGGGCTTCCTGTCCCAGATCGTGGCCTGCTACCTGCTCGGGCTCTACCTCGCCCAGGTGCGCGGCACCAAGTACGGCGACGAGGTGGCCGCGATCCTCGCCCAGCTGCAGCGGGTGCCCGACGCGATCCAGCGGGTGCTCGACGACGGCGAACGGGTCCGTGCACTGGCCCGCGAGCTGGCGCACAGCCGCTCGGTGCTGTTCCTCGGCCGGCACACCGGGTTCCCGGTGGCGCTGGAAGGCGCGCTCAAGCTCAAGGAGCTGGCCTACCTGCACGCCGAGGGCTTCGCCGCGGGCGAGCTCAAGCACGGGCCGATCGCGCTGATCGAGGACGGGGTGCCGGTGTTCGTGGTCGTGCCGCCACGCGGACGCGACGCACTGCACCGCAAGGTCGTCAGCAACATCCAGGAGGTGCGTGCCCGCGGGGCCCGCACGATCGTGCTGGCCGAGGAGGGTGACGACTCCGTCGTCGACGGCGCCGACGAGATCATCTGGCTGCCGCAGGTGCCGACGTTGCTGCAGCCCCTGGTGGCGACCGTCCCGCTGCAGATCTTCGCCTGCGAGGTGGCGTCCGCCCTGGGTCACGACGTCGACCAGCCGCGCAACCTCGCCAAGTCGGTCACCGTCGAGTGATCGCCCCATGATCGTGGGGGTGGGCATCGACGTGGTCGACGTCGCCCGGTTCGGGCAGACCCTCGAGCGCACGCCCGGGCTGCAGACCCGGTTGTTCACCGCCGCGGAGGCAGAGCGGCCGCTCGCCTCGCTGGCCGCGCGGTTCGCCGCGAAGGAGGCCCTCGCCAAGGCCCTCGGCGCCCCCGCCGGGCTGCACTGGGTCGACGCCGAGGTCGTGTCGGACGAGGCCGGGAGACCGCACCTCACGCTGTCCGGATCGGTCGCGGCCCGCGCCGCCGAGGTCGGCGCGGCACACGTGCACCTGTCGCTCAGCCACGACGCGGGGATCGCCTCGGCGGTGGTGGTGCTGGAGTCGGCGTCGTGACCGTCCGCCAGGCATACCCGGTCGCCGCGGTCCGCGAGGCCGAGGCGGCCCTGATGGCCCGGTTGCCCGAGGGGGCGCTGATGCAGCGGGCCGCCGCCGGGCTGGCCGCGGCCTGCACCGAGCTGCTCGGCGCCGCGCGGTGCGGCGTCTACGGCGCACGGGTCCTGGTCGTGGCGGGCAGCGGTGACAACGGCGGCGACGCGCTGTACGCCGGCGCCCGGCTGGCCCGGCGCGGAGCTCGCGTCGAGACGCTGCTGCTCACCCCCGACAAGGCCCACCAGGGCGGGCTCGCCGACCTGCGCGAGGCGGGTGGCCGGGTGGTCGACCGGGTCGGGCCGGCCGACCTGGTGCTCGACGGCATCGTCGGCATCGGGGGCTCCGGTGGCCTCCGCCGCGACGCCGCGGCGGTCTGGGAGCAGGTACGCCGCCTCGATGCGGTCGTGGTGGCGGTTGACGTTCCCAGCGGCATCGGTGTCGACGACGGCACGCTGGACGGTGACCACGTCGACGCCGACGTGACTGTGACGTTCGGGGCGTACAAGGTCGGCCTGCTCGCGGGGCCGGGAGCCCGCGCTGCCGGGGTGGTGCACCTGGTCGACATCGGCCTCGACGAACACCTGGCGGGGCCTGCCGTGACCGCGCTGACCGCCGACGACGTGGCCGACGCGCTCGCCGAGGTGGCGCCGGGACCGGCCGACCACAAGTACACCCGCGGGGTGGTGGGCGTGGCCGCCGGCTCGGCCGAGTTCACCGGTGCCGGTCTGCTCGCCGTCGCCGGGGCGTCCTGCGGGCTGGCGGGCATGGTCCGCTACGACGGTCCCCCTGAGGTTGCCGACCTCGTCCGCGCGCGGCACGCCGAGGTCGTCGTCGGCCCGGGCCGGGTGCAGGCGTGGGTTGTCGGCTCCGGCGGTGGCGGCGACGCGGCCGGCGTGCTCGAACGCGCCCGCGGTGACGAGGTCCCCTTGGTGGTGGACGCCGACGCCCTGCAGCACGTGAGCGGTCCACTCGGCGTGCCTGCACTGCTCACGCCGCACGCCGGCGAGCTCGCCGGGCTGCTGGGCGTCGAGCGGGCCGAGGTCGAGGCCGACCCGCTGGGGGTCGCCCGCCGGGCGGCGCGCCGGCTGGAGGCGGTCGTGCTGCTCAAGGGTGACCGGACGGTGGTCACCGACGGCGACACGGCCTACGCCAACACGACCGGCACCCCCTGGCTCGGCACCGCCGGTGCCGGCGACGTGCTGGCGGGCCTCTGCGGCGCAGTGCTGGCCGGTCGGCCCGACCCGCTGCGCGCCGGCGCCCTGGCGGCCTGGCTGCACGGCGCGGCGGCGACCTACGCGGGCGGTGGCGGGCCGGTGATGGCCCACGAAGTGGCTGCTGCTCTGCCCCGGGTGCTGCGCGACCTGCTGCGGGAGACCACCGCGTGAGCGGGCCGCCACGCGCCGAGGCCGGCATCGACCTCGACGCGGTACGGGCCAACGTCCACCGGCTGCGCGAGGTCGCCGCCGGCGCCCAGCTGCTGGCCGTGGTCAAGGCCGACGGCTACGGCCACGGCCTGCTGCCGGTGGCCCGAGCGGCCCGGGAGGCCGGTGCCGACTGGTTGGGTCTCGCGGTCCGCGAGGAGGCGCTCGCGCTGCGGACCGCCGGCGACACCGGCCGGCTGCTGTGCTGGTTGGCGGTACCGGGGGAGCCGTACGGCGACCTGGTCGAGGCCGGGGTCGACGTGACCGCCTCGTCGGACTGGCAGCTCGCGGAGGTGGTGGCCGCCGCGCGGTCGGTCGGCGCCCGCGCCCGGGTGCAGCTCAAGGTCGACACCGGGCTGTCCCGCAACGGCTGTCCACCGGATCGCTGGCCGGACCTCGTCGAGGCGGCCGCGGGGGCCCAGCGCGCCGGGCACCTGGAGCTGACCGGCGTCTGGTCGCACTTCGCCTGCGCCGACGAGCCCGCCCACCCCGCCAACGACGCGCAGCAGCAGGTCTTCGACGAGGCGCTCGGCGTGGTGGCGCACGCCGGGCTCGAGCCCGAGGTCCGGCACCTGGCCAACTCGCCCGCGACGCTGACCCGGCCCGCCGCGCACTACGACCTGGTCCGGCCGGGGCTGGCCGTCTACGGGTTGTCGCCGGCGCCGGCGGTCGCCTCGGCGGAGGGGTTCGGGCTGCGCCCCGCCCTGACGCTCACCGCCCGGCTAGCAGCGGTCAAGCAGGTGGGGGAGGGGGCGGGGGTGTCGTACGGCCACACCTTCGTGACGCCGCGGCCCACCACCCTGGGGCTGGTGCCGCTCGGCTACGGCGACGGGATCCCGCGCGCGGCGTCCAACACCGCCGCCGTCCAGGTCGGGCAGCGGCGGGTACCCGTCGTCGGCAACGTCTGCATGGACCAGTTCGTGGTCGACCTCGGCCCGGACACCGACGCGGCGGCGGGCGACCCGGTGGTGCTGGTCGGTCCCGGCGACGACGGCGAGCCGTCGGCGCAGGACTGGGCGGACTGGACGGGCACGATCGCGTACGAGGTCGTGACCCGCCTCGGCGGGCGGATCAGCCGGCGCTACCGCGGGGAGGCCGACCGATGAGCGGCCCCGGGTGGAAGCGCGTGATCGGCGTGGGGGCGGCGGTCGCCGGGGCGACGGCCGCGGCCGCGGTGGGCGGGCTGGCCGCCCAGCGGACCCTGGCCGCCCGCCGGGCGAGCCGCGGCGAGCAGCACGAGTTCGGCGCCCTGCGCGCGGAGCCGCGCACGGTCGTGGCCGACGACGGTGTGACCCTGCACGTCGAGGTGGACGAGCCCGACGGGGCGGCTCCCGGACAGCCGACCGTGGTGTTCGTGCACGGCTACGTCCTGAGCATGGACTGCTGGCACTTCCAGCGCGAGGCGCTGCGCGGGCGGTACCGGATGGTGTTCTACGACCAGCGCAGCCACGGCCGGTCCGGTCGCTCCGACGCCGCGCACAGCACGATCGAGCAGCTCGGTCGCGACCTTGCCGCGGTGCTCGCCCAGGAGGCGCCGACGGGCCCGATCGTCCTCATCGGGCACTCGATGGGCGGCATGACGCTGATGGCGTTCGCCGAGCAGTACCCCGAGGTCGTCCGGGAGCGGGTCGCGGGCGTGGCGTTCCTCGCCACCAGCTCCGGCGGCGTCGGGCAGCTGCTGCCGGGTGCGCCGGGCCGGATCGTCGACCGGGCTCAGCCGCTGGTCGCCGCGGCCCTGGCCCGGCTGCCGTGGCTGGTCGAGACCGGCCGTCGCACCACCGCGTTCGCACTGACCCGGCAGCTGGCCTTCGGTGGGGCGGTGCCGGACGCCTATGTGGTGTTCGTCGACGAGATGATCGGCGCGACGCCTTCCGACGTGATCTGGGACTTCATGCCTGCCTTCCGACGGCACCGCCGGGGAAAGATCCTGGCGGCGTACGCGGACATGCCCGCCGGGGTGATCGGCGGTGAGGCCGACCACGTGCTGCCGGTCTCGCACACCGAGCGCATCGCCCGGGCGCTGCCGCGGGCCGAGCTGCTGGTGCTGGACGGAGTCGGCCACATGCTCATGCTCGAGCGCGCCGCGGAGGTCACCGAGGCGCTCGAGCGGCTGCTCGCGGACGTCGACGCCGAGCTGCCCGACCGAGCCGCCGGTGCCCGGTGAGCAGGCAGCAGTGGGCCGAGCTGTCGGCCGAGATGTCCACGTGTACGGCGTGCGGACTGGCGGAGACCCGGCAACGGGTCGTCCCCGGGCAGTTCCCGCCGGGTGCGCGGGTGCTGCTGGTCGGGGAGGCGCCGGGCCGCGAGGAGGACGAGGGTGGTGAACCGTTCGTCGGCCGCTCGGGCAAGCTGCTCGACGAGCTGCTCGCCGACGTCGGCCTCGAGCGGTCAGCGATGGCGGTGGTCAACACGGTGAAGTGCCGCCCGCCGGGCAACCGGACCCCGACCCGCAAGGAAGCGAAGACGTGTCGGCCCTGGCTGGAGCGGCAGGTCGCCGCGGTCGACCCCGAGGTCGTGGTGACGCTCGGCGGCTCCGCGCTGGCGTGGGCGCTCGGACCGGGTCGACGGCTGCGCGACGCCCGCGGCCGGGTGCACACCGACGGGCCGGGCGGGCACCCGCTGGTCGCGACGTACCACCCCGCGGCGGCGCTGCGCTTCGGACCCGCGGGTGAGCCACGCGCCGCGCTGCGCGCCGACCTGGCCCTGGTCGCCGAGCTGCTGGACACGCCGTGACGTCGTCGCTCAGCGTCGCCGAGGTGGGCGCGGAGAGTGCGGCCGACGTCGTGGCGGTGACGCGGGCGGCGTTCTCGGCCCGCCCGGCGCTCGACCCGCCCAGCACGGCGGTCGACGAGACCGAGGAGTCGGTGGCTGCCGTGCTGGCGGACGCGGGCGGGTTGCTGGTCCTGCGCGACGGACAGCCGGCGGGCTCGGTGCTGTTCGACATCTCGCGGCCGGGGCGGCTCGGCATGCGCCGGGTCAGCGTCGACCCGGCCCACCAGGGGCACGGGGTCGCCTCGGTGATGGTCGGCATGGCCGAGGACGTCGCCGAGGGGCGGGGCCTCGACGGCACCTGGCTGCTGGCCCGCGAGGAGCTGCCCGACAACATCTGGTTCTGGGAGCGCCGGGGGTACGTCGAGATCGCCCGGGACGGGCCCAGCATCGAGCTGGCGAAGACGCTGTGGCTGGCCCGGCCGTTGCCCACGGCGGCGGACACGAGAGCCTTCGGGTCCCGGCTGGCCACCCTGCTCGTCCCCGGCGACGTCGTGTTGCTGACCGGCGGACTTGGCGCGGGCAAGACGACCCTGGCGCAGGGGGTGGGGGCTGGCCTCGGAGTCCGCGGCGACGTCACCTCGCCGACCTTCGTGATCTCCCGGGTGCACCCGGCCGTCGGACCTGGGCCTGATCTGGTGCACGTCGACGCCTACCGGCTGGGCGGTGCGGGCGAGCTGGACGACCTCGACCTCGACCTGTCGGTGCCGACGTCGGTGACCGTGGTGGAGTGGGGTGCCGGGCTCGCGGAGGGTCTCGCGGACTCGTGGCTGGACGTGCGGCTCGACCCCCTCGCCGGCCCGGGCGCGGCGGCGCTCGCGGCGGCCGGGGCCGGCCGGCAGGTGCCGCCGCCCGACCCCGAGACGCGGGTGGCGAGCGTGCGCCCGGTGGGTCCGAGGTGGGCGTCGGTGCCGTTGCGCTCGACGCTGCTCGGCCCCCTGCGCTGAAGCACTCCACGCCGCTGAGGGAGGACGCCCGGGTGCGCTGAGCCTGACGTTTCCTCGCACTGCTGCGTGAAACGGGTGTAGAAACAACACCTCAGGGGGATCGACGGGACGGGGTGGTTCGGGTGCGGCGAGACGACACGACCACGCGGCAGGGGGGCTGGACACGGCGGGGGCGTCGGTTCGGACTCGTCCTGACCGCCTGCGTGCTGGGTGCGGGTCTGGTCAGCGCACCCGGCTCCGCGGCGCCCGTGCCCGAGCCCGACGCGATGGCCGTACGGATCGGGTGCATCGGCGGTCCCGGCCGGCTCAACTTCGAGGTCACGCGGCCCGACGCGGACGGCATGGCGGCTGCGACCGTCAGCACCCGGAAGATGACCGCGGGCAGCCGCTGGAGCGGTCTCGTCTTCGCGATCGACTCGGAAGGCGAACCGCTCGACGAGGTCCAGTTCCGCCGGACCGCCGCCGGCGGCCGGTGGACCATCGACCTCGATCTGGACGTGTCCGAGGCGGCCGCCGGGCCGGTGTTCTACGACGCCTTCGCCTTCGAGCGCGGACCCGGTCTCTGCGGGACCGAGGTCTTGAACGGGCGCGGCCGCACGTTCGGCATCGGCTTCTGCTCGCCGCGGATCATCCACGCGCTGGCGGCGAAGCGCACCGACGACGGCCTGCTGCTGCGCTACCTGCAGGATGCAGTCCCGGACTCCGTCTGGCGGCTCGAGTTCCGGGTGATCGGCCTCGGCGGCTCCGAGTCGGTCGTCGTCGACGACCGCGCCAACAGAAACGGCTTCCTGACCACCACGGTCGAGCTCGAGGGTGGGATGCCGAACCCGTGGTTGTTCGTCGAGGCCGAGAGCCAGCAGGGCAGGCGCTGCGGCATCGGGCTGAACCCGCGCAACGACACGGTGACGGCGCTGCCCTCGGTACGCGACCTGGTCGACGCGACCCGTGCGCTGCGCGAGCGGGCCCGCAGCCTCAACGGCCGCTGAGCGGAGGTTCTAGGCTCGTCGACCGTGCTGCTGCTCGCGCTCGACACGGCCTCGCCTGCCGTCACCGTCGCGGTCCATGACGGGGACCGCGTGCTCGCGACCCGCAGCACGGTCGACGCCCGGCGGCACGGCGAGCTGCTCACGCCGATGGTTGCCGAGGTCTGCGCCGAGGCCGGGGCCAACCCGCGCGACCTGACCGACGTCGCGGTCGGGGTCGGCCCCGGGCCGTACACGGGTCTGCGGATCGGCCTGGTGACCGCCCGGACGGTCGCAGCCGTGGCGGGTGCGCGGCTGCACGGCGTCTGCACGCTCGACGTCCTGGCCGCCGTGGCAGGACGGGGACCGCTCGTGGTCGCCACCGACGCCCGGCGGCACGAGCTGCACTGGGCCGCGTACGACGCCGACGGCACCCGTACCGAGGGCCCGGCGGTCGACCGCCCCGCCGATCTGGCCGCCCGGCTCGCCGACGGGACCACCGTCGTGGGCCGCGGGGCCGCGCTGTACCGCGACCTGCTGGTCCCGCCGGCGCACGTGCCCGACGACGGCCCGCTCGACCCCGACGCCGCGGCCCTGGCAGCGGCGTTCGTCGCCGGCCGGCTGGTGCCGATGCCAGTGGAACCGATGTACCTGCGCCGACCCGACGCCCAGCCGCCCGGCCCGCCCAAGCCGGTGCTGCCCCGCCGCCCGTGACGGCTCCCGGGCTCCGGCTGCGGCCCGCCACCGACGACGACCTTTCGGCGCTGGTGGCCCTCGAGGCCGCGTCGCTGGGCGAAGACGCCTGGAGCGGGGCACAGGTCGCCGCCGAGCTGGCCGCCGTGCCCGCCACCCGCTGGGTGGTGGTGGCGGAGCAGGCCGCGACGGTGCTCGGCTACGGCGTGCTGCTGAGCGTCGCCGACACCGCGGACGTGCAGCGGGTCGTCGTCGATGCCGGGCACCGGCGCGCCGGGATCGGCCGGGCCGTGCTGGACGCGTTGGTCGCCGAGGCGGGCCGGCGCGGCTGCGCACGGGTGCTGCTGGAGGTGGCGGCCGACAACCCGGCCGCGGCCGGGCTCTACGCGGCGGCGGGCTTCCTCGAGGTGGCCAGGCGCCGGGGCTACTTCTCCGCGGGCCGCGATGCGGTCGTCATGCGGCGGGACGCCGACGAGGGGCTAGCGTGACCGGCGTGCGCGACCTGACGTACCCGCCCGTCGTGATGGCGGTGAAGACCGCGTTCCGTGCGCTCGGCATCCGGTTCGACCTGCGCGGCACCGAGCACGTGCCCACGCAGGGCGGGGCGGTGCTGGTGCTCAACCACGTCAGCTACGTCGACTTCGTGTTCGGTGGCTACGCGGCGCAGCCCAGCCGACGGCTGGTGCGGTTCATGTCCAAGCGGGAGCTCTTCGACCACCGGCTCACCGGTCCGCTGATGCGCTCGCTGCACCACATCGAGGTCGACCGCGGCGCCGGCCACGCCTCGTACGACACGGCGGTGGCGTACCTCGCCGCCGGTGAGGTCGTGGGCGTGTTCCCGGAGGCGACCATCAGCCGGTCGTTCGAGCTCAAGGACTTCAAGACCGGTGCCGTCCGGCTCGCGGCCGAGGCGCAGGTGCCGCTGGTGCCCGCCGTGCTGTGGGGAACGCAGCGGATGTTCACCAAGGACCACCCGCGGGACTTCTCCCGCGGTCTGCCGGTGTCGATCACGGTGGGCGAGCCGATCCGCCCGGCCGGCGCCGACCCGGTCGCCGAGACCGCCGAGCTGCGCAAGCAGATGGGCGTGCTGCTCGACGAGACGATCCGGCGCTACCCCGAGCAGCCGCCGGGGGCATGGTGGCTCCCCGCGTCGTACGGCGGCTCGGCCCCGACCCTCGAGCGGGCCGCCGAGCTCGACGCGGAGGAGAAGGCGGCCCGCGCCGCCCGTCGCGCCCGCTAGGAGCCGACGGTGCCGTCGGCCATCTCGCGCAGGATGTCGATGTGGCCGTTGTGCCTCGCCGTCTCCTCGATCATATGCAGCACGATCCAGCGCAGGGTGGGATGCGGACCCTCGCGAAGCGTCCGCTCGGCGAGGTCGTCGAGATCGTGCGCGGCGATGATCTCGTCGGTGCGCCGGGCCTGCTCCCGGTAACCGTCGAGCACGGCGGCGAGCGGGCCCACTGCGCCGAGCGTCATCTCGCGGTCGGGCTCCTCGTCGGTCCACGGACCCCGGTCGGGCTCGCCGAGGAAGACCGTCTCGAACCAGGAGTGCTCGACCCAGCGCAGGTGGTTGACGAAGCCGCCGATGCTGGTCAGCGGCGACGTCGCCAGCGGCGCGTGGCCGGACTGCTCGTCGGTCAGCCCCTCGCACTTGGCGTGGGTGGTCTCCCGGACGTAGGCCAGCATCGTCAGCAGCGTCGTGCGCTCGTCCCAGGCGGTGGGGGCGTCGGTACGTGTCGTCGTCATCGCGGCGAACGCTGACAGCCGCTGCGAGCCCTGTCGAGCCCTTTACCGCCTCGGTGAGTCGGCCGCGAGGGCGAGGGCGGCGTCGTCGGCGGCTGCGGCGGCCTCGGTCCAGTCGTCCGGAGGCGGGTGCGCAAGGTGCCAGCGGACCGACTCCGCCACCCGTCGCTGTGGGTCGGTGGCCTGCCACCCCAGCAGCTCACGTGCCCGGGCCGGGTCGACCACGAGGTCCTGCGGGACCGCGCAGGTCAGGCCCAGGTCGTCGGGGACGGCCTCGTCGGGCACGTGCACCAGCGTCGCCCGGCTGCCCGCGGCACGCAGCACCTGGTCCAGCCACTGGGTCATCGTCGGGGCAGTGGGCTCCGCCAGGTTGACGGTCTCGCCGCGTGCGGCGGGCACGTCGAGCGCCGTGAGGACGCCGAGCGCGACATCGTCGACGTGCGCGCGGCTCCAGCGCAGCGTGCCGGCGCCGACCGGGATCGCGTCCCGCCCGGCCCTGACCCGCCGCAGCACGGGCTCCTCCCGCCGCTGCCCGTCGTGCGCCCCGTACACCATCGGCAGTCGCAGCACGGTGGCCCGGCGTGCTCGGTAGGCGTCCTCGACGTCGAGCTTGCTGTACGCCCCGATGCCTTCGCGTTCGCCGTAGGGGTAGCGGTCGTGCCTGAGCTCGGCGGTCTCGGTGACGGGCCCCTCCCAGAGCAGCTGGTCGTGCTGCACACCCTCGAACGCGCGGTAGACGTCCTGGCTGGACAGCACGACGACGGGCACGTCCGGCAGCACCGGCAGCACCGGCAACACCGCCTCGACGTCGGTACGGGTCATGGCGAAGGTGTCCACGACCGCGTTGGCCCCGAACGCCACCAGCTCGTCGGAGTGCCCGCCCAGTTCCGGCCGCTCCGCGTGCAGGTGGGCGCACGGCGGCAGGTCGTCGGGCTCTGACTCCCCGCGGTGCACGACCAGCACCTCGTCGCCGCGGGCGAGCAGCCGCTCGACCACCGCTCGCCCGATGAACCGCGTGCCGCCCAGCACCAAGACCCGCATGTCGCCATCCTCACCCGCCCCTCACCCGTCGCCGAGGACCAGGGTGAGCCGGACGTCCTCCTCGGCGAACCCGAGCCGGCCGTAGAACGCCCGCGCCGCGGTGTTCGCGGCGCCCGTCTCGAGCGTGAGCCCGGTGAGCCCGCGCTGCCGGGCCCACCGAGTGGCGGCGTCCACGAGCGCGCGGCCCACGCCGCGTCCCTCGTGCCTCTTGTCGACCACCAGCTCACCGATGTACGCGTCCGCCCCGCTCGCCCAGTGCTCGCGCACGGCCACCGAGCAGAAGCCCGCGACCTCTGCGCCGGTCTCGGCCACCAGGACCGTCGAGTCGTCGGAGCCCGCGGTGGCCAACGACTCCTCGACCCAGCCGCGCACGGCGCTGCCCACCGCGTCGGCATCACGCCAGGCGGCAACGCCCTCGGTGAGCCGAGGGGCCAGCGCGAGCACGGCCTCCCGGTCGGACGGTGCGGCTGGCCGGACGGCGACGGATGCGGTCATGACCCCGGCCTATCGCACCGCTGGCGGCGTCGCACGGCGTGCCACCGGTGCAGGCCAGCCTTTGCGGTCGTCAACGGGTGCGGACCATCGCCTGGACGGTCTCGACGGGGCGCAGCCCGCAGGACTCGTACATCGCGACGGCCGCGTCGTTGCGCCCCGGAGTGCAGACCCCGACGCCGGACGCTCCGGCTGTCGCCAGCGCGTGGATCGCCGCGAGGACGATCCGCCGGCCGTACCCGTGGTGGCGGTGCTCGCGGCGGGTGCCGACCGGCTCCAGCAGGCCGCAGCGGCCGGGACCGGCCAGCCAACCGGTGGCGGCCGCGACCGGTGTGCCGTCGCCGTCGCGAGCGAGCAGGTCGAGGTCCTGGCGGAAACCGGGTCCGGCCGCCATCCGGTGCCAGGCGTCCAGCGTGAAGGTCGAGTGCGCGAACGCCGCGCGTTGCACCGCCACCCGGGCCTCGACGTCGGCCTCGGTGAGCGTCGCCGTCACGCCGGGGACCGCCGCGGCCTCTCGCAGCACCGCCGGCGCGAGCTCGTCGACCGGTGGCGCGATCGCCAGGTGCAGCGCCAGCCAGCGGTCGGCGTCCAGCCGCCACCCGTGCGCCGCCAGCAGGGTGCGCACCAGCGACCCCGGCTGGGCGTCGGTCCACACCTCGGCGTCCGGGATCTCCTCGACCGCGTCAGCGACCGCCTGGCACACCGCCAGGTCGTCGACACAGTCCGGCGCGACCTCGGGACGCGCCACGTCGCCCTCCATCAGCGCGACGGCGACGACCTGACCTTCCCGCCACCAGCCGACGATTCCGTCGCCGGGCCGGCGGCGCAGCACCTCGTCGGGCAGTCGCAGGTGCCAGCCCACGTCACCTGCGTGCAGGCCGGTGACGTGGCCGCCCGGCGCGGCCCACTCCTCGAGCGCGGTGATCAGCGGCGCCACACCCTCGCGGCCGACCACGCGTCGCTCGATCGGGCTGGTCACGGAAGCCGACGCTAGAGGGCCGCTGCGAGCGCCTCCACCGAATATGCGGCGGACACTGCCCCACCCCGCTAGCGTCACCGGATGGATCTCGATCCCACCGTGACCAATCCCCAGCACTACACCGTCGTCTTCGAGAACGACCGGGTGCGGGTGCTGGACTACACCGATGCGCCCGGCGACGTCACGACGGTGCACGGTCACCCGGACAGCGTCATGGTCACGTTGAGCTCGTTCCGCCGTCGGCTACACATGGGCGACCAGCAGCGCGACGTCGAGCTCGAGGCCGGCCGCGCGCACTGGCTGCCGGCGCAGCAGCACTTCGGGCACAACATCGGCGCCACCGAGACGCACACGATCTTCGTCGAGCTCAAGGAGCCGGCGGCGGAGGTCGGCCCGGGTCGGCTGGGACCGGACTGACCGGCTCCACCAGATATCCGCGGGCGCTGCCCTCGACCCGGGTCAGCACCAGGGTCGCGGAGTTGTTTCCGGTGAGCGCCAACCGGCGGCGCAGCTGCTCGGGCACGACGTCGACCCCACGTCGCTTGATCGTCAGGCTCCCGACATCGCGGCGTCGTAGCTCGGCCCGCAGCGGCTTCTCCCGGTAGGGCACCTCCGCCACGACGGTGTACGCCCGGGCGAACGGGGTCGTGACCAGCGCGTCGGACGTGACGTAGGCCAGATGGGTGTCCACCAGCCGGCCGCCGACCAGACCGGCGACCGCGGTGACCAGACCAGCCCGGGTGACCGCGTCGTCGGGCTCGTACAGGTGCGCGAGCACCGGCCCTGCGGGCAGCGGGCCGGGGTCGTCGGCGTCGGTGAGGGTGTGACCGCCGGGGAGCAGGGTGGCGCGCTGCCGGCAGCCGGCCAACGGCGGGCTCCACAGCGCGGTCTCGACGAGGTCGCGGTCGTCGCTCACCCACTCCGCCTCGACGCCGTCCGGGACCCGTGCGTGCGGGAGACCGGGCGCGGTCTTGACCACCGCGCGCACGTCCGCGCCGAGCAGCCGCAGGACGAACGTCCACGTCGGTGACCACGCGTGCGGGTCGAAGGTGCGCCCGGCGCCGGCCCGGCGGGCCGGGTCGACGAAGACCGCGTCGTAGCCGGACAGGTCGACGGTCGTCGCGTCGGCCTCCAGCACCCGGCCGGGCAGGCCCAGCGCCGCCAGGTTGGCGCGCGCCATGGCCACCCGCACCGGGTCGTGGTCGACCCCGGTCACCTCCAGCCCGGCGCGGGCGAAGGCGATCAGGTCTGCCCCGATACCGCAGCCGAGGTCGACGACGGTGAGCGCCCCGCTCGCCGCCAGCCGATCGGCCCGGTGCCGCGCGACCGTCGCCCGGGTGGCCTGTTCGAGGCCGGTCCGGTCCATGACCATCGCGGCGGCGTCGCCGCCGAGCTTGCCGACCGCGTGCCGGCGCAGCTCGACCAGGGTGGTGGCGGCTGCTACCAGGCCGGGGCCGTGGTCGCGTCGCAGCGCCTCGCCGAGCGCCAACGGGTGGACCGCCTCGGCCGCCGCGACCCGCTCCAGCAGCGCGCTGCCCTCCGCGGTGGCGAGCGCACGTACGGTCGAGGCGTCCACGGCAAGCCTCCCGACCGGGTCCGGACCTGGCACTCGGGTTGACCGAGTGCTAACTGCGGCCTATGTTCGTCCTTGGCACTCTCACCCCGAGATTGCCAGCGGCTCGTCCACGATCCCCGCGACGGCGTGCGACAGCCGAGCCCCACATACCCGTCAGCATCCAACATCCCTGAGAGAGGGAGGGTCGGCACAGTGTCGATCAGCATCAAGCCGCTCGAGGACCGCATCGTGGTCAAGGCCCTGGAAGCGGAGCAGACCACCGCTTCCGGCCTGGTCATCCCCGACACCGCCAAGGAGAAGCCCCAGGAGGGCGAGGTCATGGCGGTCGGCCCCGGCCGATTCAACGAGGCCGGCGACCAGCGCGTCCCACTCGACATCAACACCGGCGACGTCGTCGTCTTCAGCAAGTACGGCGGCACCGAGGTCAAGTACGACGGCGAGGAGTACCTCATCCTCTCCGCGCGTGACGTCCTCGCCGTCGTCAACAAGTGACACCCGACTGCACCTGAGACACCAGACCGCCCCGGTGGCCCTGCTGGGCGCCGGGGCGGACTGACGAAGGGACCGGAACACCCATGCCCAAGATCCTGGAGTTCGACGAGAACGCGCGTCGCGCGCTCGAGCGCGGTGTCGACAAGCTCGCCGACACCGTCAAGGTCACCCTCGGCCCCAAGGGCCGCTACGTGGTCCTCGACAAGAAGTGGGGCGCCCCGACCATCACCAACGACGGCGTGACCGTCGCGCGTGAGATCGAGCTGGACGACCCGTTCGAGAACCTCGGCGCGCAGCTGGCCAAAGAGGTTGCGACCAAGACCAACGACATCGCCGGTGACGGCACCACCACCGCCACCGTGCTCGCCCAGGCAATGGTCCACGAGGGCCTGCGTGCCGTTGCGGCCGGAGCCAACCCGGTGGGCCTCAAGCGCGGCATCGACTCGGCCGTCGAGGCGGTGTCGACCCAGCTGCTGAAGATGGCGCGCGACGTCGCCGACAAGGGCGACATGGCACACGTCGCCACCATCTCGGCGCGCGACTCGCACATCGGCGAGCTGATTGCCGAGGCCTTCGACAAGGTCGGCAAGGACGGCGTCATCACCGTCGAGGAGTCCAACACCCTCGGCACCGAGCTCGAGTTCACCGAGGGAATGCAGTTCGACAAGGGCTACGTGTCGCCGTACATGGTGACCGACGCCGAGCGCATGGAGGCCGTGCTCGACGACGTCTACGTGCTGCTGCACCAGGGCAAGATCTCGGCCGTCTCCGACCTGCTGCCGCTGCTGGAGAAGGTCGTCCAGGCCGGCAAGCAGCTGTTCATCGTGGCCGAGGACGTCGAGGGCGAGGCGCTGTCGACCCTGGTGGTCAACAAGATCCGCGGCACGTTCACCTCCGTCGCGGTCAAGGCGCCTGCGTTCGGCGACCGCCGCAAGGCGATGCTGCAGGACCTCGCGACGCTCACCGGCGCGCAGGTCGTGGCTCCCGAGGTCGGGCTCAAGCTCGACCAGGTCGGTCTCGAGGTGCTGGGCACCGCGCGGCGCGTGGTGGTCACCAAGGACACCACGACGCTCGTTGACGGCGGCGGCAAGCAGGACGAGGTCGACGCCCGCGTCTCGCAGATCAAGGCCGAGATCGAGGCCAGCGACTCCGACTGGGACCGCGAGAAGCTGCAGGAGCGGTTGGCCAAGCTGGCCGGCGGCGTCTGCGTGATCCAGGTCGGTGCCGCGACCGAGGTCGAGCTCAAGGAGAAGAAGCACCGGATCGAGGACGCCGTCTCCGCGACGCGCGCCGCGATCGAGGAGGGCATCGTCGCCGGCGGCGGCTCCGCCCTGGTGCACGCGTCCCTGGTGCTCGACGGTGGCCTCGACCTGAGCGGTGACGAGAAGGTCGGCGTGCAGATCGTGCGCCGGGCCGCCTCCGAGCCGCTGCGCTGGATCGCCGAGAACGGTGGCGAGCCCGGCCTGGTCATCGTCGCCAAGGTGCGCGAGCACGGCGAGGGTGTCGGCTACAACGCTGCCACCGGCGAGTACGGCGACCTGGTCGCCCAGGGTGTCCTCGACCCGGTCAAGGTCACCCGCTCGGCGCTCGCCAACGCGGCCTCCATCGCCTCGATGCTGCTCACCACCGAGACGCTGGTGGTCGAGAAGCCCGAGGAGGAGGACGACTCCGCGGCCGGCCACGGCCACGGGCACGGCCACTGATCAAACCCCGGGGGCTGGGGGTTTCCCCACGGTCCCTTGCGAACGCGCCGCCGCTCACGTGCAACGCCACGTGAGCGGCGGCGTTTTCACGTGAGGGGAGGGCTCGCAGCGCGCCGCCCGTCGGACGATCTTGGGCCCACCCGACGAACCGAGGGGCCGGTTGCCGGCGTCTTTTCGGGTAGGGGACCACGACCAGGGGGCGGAGATGGCGCGCGACGACGAGTACACCGCCTACATCGAGGCGGCGTGGTCACGGCTGTTCCGCACCGCCCACGCTCTGACGGGTGACCAGCACGAGGCGGAGGACCTGCTTCAGGCCGCCTTGGTCAAGGCGTACTCGTCGTGGGGCCGGGTGCGGGCGGCTGACGACCGCGACGCGTACGTGCGGCGGATGCTGGTCAACCAGCTGCTGAGCTGGCGGCGCCGGGTCCGGCACCGGGCCGAGGTGCCGACCGATGCCCCGCCGGAGCGGGCGACTCCCGGCCCCGAGACCGCGGTGACCGAGGCCACTGCGATGTGGCACGCGCTGGCCACGCTGCCTCCGCGTCGTCGAGCGGTCGTGGTCCTGCGCTACTACGAGGACCTCTCCGAACGGGAGATCGCCAACCTGCTCCGGATCGCGCCGGGCACGGTCAAGAGCCAGTGCAGCGCGGCACTCAGGTCGCTGCGCGACGAGCTTTCCACCACCACGTCCGGGAGCCACCGATGAGCGTCGAAGACCTGCTGCGCGCGTCGATCCGCGGCCACGCCGAGGCGCCTGCGCCACCCGTCGACCCGGGCGCCCTCATCCGTCGCGGCCGGCGGCGGCGCACCTTCATCAACGGCGCTGCCGCGCTGGCCACCGTCGCCGTCGTCGCCGGCACGGTGCTGGGGATCGATCAGCTCGGTGACGAGGGGACTGACCGCCGCGGCACGGGGTTCGTGGACGGACCCGACGGTCCCGATCCGGTGCCGGGCCTGCAGGGAGTGTTCCGGTACGCCGACGGCCGCATCGCCACGGACGGCACGGTGTCCGAGCCTGCCGACCTGGCCGACATCGCGGCCAGCAGTGACCAGGTGGTCTACCGCGACAGCGACGGTGTGCTGCACGCGTACACGCCGGGAGAAGCCGATCGGACGCTGAGCGACGGACCGGTGCGCTCGTTCGCGGCCGACCCGACACAGCCGCTGGTGGCCTTCCCCGACCCGGACGAGCCGGCCCTGGTGGTCGTCGACACCTCGACCGGCGCGGAGGTCGCGCGCCGCACCTGGGACTTCGGCGGCTCGGGGGCCGAGGGATCCGAGGGATCCGAGGGATCGGAGGGATCCGAGTACCTTCTCGAGGTCTCGGCCATGACCGACGGGGTGGTCCTGCTCTACACCTACGAGGACAACTTCGCGTGGGACCCGACCGCCGCGCCGTCCCGCCAGCTGCGGCGGATCGGTGGACCCGACGTGGGCACAGTGGACCAGGCACACGCCGGCACCGTGCTCGTCACCCGTACACGTGACGCGTTCACCCACCTGCCGCCCGGCTGGACTGCCACCCCGCCACAGCGCGGGCGACAGCTCCGGCTGTCCTACGACGGGACGTGGGTCGTCGACGGATCCGGCACCGCGTGGCCGGTCGACGATCCCGCGGCCACGGTCGCGGTGGGCGCGCCCGGTGAGCCGGTCGAGTACGCCTGGGACACCGACGGCAGCGTGCTCGTGATGACTGCGGTCGACGGCGGTTACCGGACGGTCGACTGCACGCTCGGCGACGGATGCACACCGGTCTCCGACGTCGAGGAGAAGAAGATGTGGCTCCTGGTGCCGCGCATCTGCTTCT
>CAWATY010000015.1:0-6780 GCA_963785115.1 uncultured Actinomycetota bacterium | reverse complement strand
ACGTCGCGAGGACCAGCCGTGGCACCCGTTGACCGAGCGCGAGCACTCCGTCGCGACCCTGGTCGCCGCCGGCATGACGAACCGCGAGATCGCCGCCAAGCTGGTTGTCTCGCCCAAGACGGTCTCGGCGCACGTGGAGCACATCCTCACCAAGCTCGGCGCCGCCCGACGCGCCGAGATCGCCGCGTGGGTCACCCGGATCGACGCCTACGTCTCCCTCGGCGGCCCCCGCCCTGCCAGCGCGAGGTCGCGGGCGAGGTGTGCGCGAAGCAACCCGTGACGACGCAGGGAGCGCAGGTCTGCGGCGTTGTCGTACATGAGCTGGGTGTGGAAGTAGTTCACGTGCTCCAGCACCGCGAACACCGCGAACCCGAGCCCCACCCAGCTGCCCGCGCCCGCGTCATCGACGACCGCCCAGCCGACGTACAGCAGGCCGGCCACCAGCAGGGGCAGGTTCGCCACCCGGGCGATCGCGAAGACGCGCACGTAGGGGAGCGCCGCCCCCGGTGCCGCTGTCTGGCGGCGCTTGGCCCACCAGTACGCCGCGCCCTCGATCAGCAGCAGCGCGAACAGCGCGAAGCCCACCGCGCTCGTTGCGGTCACCGGAAGGCCCAGCACCCCGAACCAGACCACTGCCTGGAGTGGGATGTTCACCAGCTCCAGCACGGCCAGCGATCGAAGTCGCCGGTCGATCAACGAGCGGGTCGCAGCGGGCATCCGGGCAGTGTGCCGAGACCGTACGGACAGGAACAAATCCGGCTCAATCGCAGCGACCGATTTCCGCCAGACCCCGCACCTCTAGGACGGCACGCTGGAGGCATGACCATCACCGCAGCCACAGCCGCCACCCTCCGGTACGAGCCGATCCCGGTCGCGTACCTCGACCACGTCCGGACCGCCGGGCTGGACGAGGCCGGCAACCCGCTCGTCGTGCGGGTCGAGGACGAGGGCGGCCACCCGCTGCGCTGCTGCCTGCGCGACAGCCGGCCGGGGGAGCGGGTCCTGCTGATTGCGTACACGCCACCCGGTGGCGCGGGGCCGTACGCGGAGCGCGGGCCGGTCTTCGTGCACGCCGACGCCTGCGACGGGTACGCCGACGTCGACGTCTACCCGCCCGGGCTGCGGCACCGGCGGCAGGTCGTGCGCGCGTACGACACCCACGCCGACATGGGCGACGGGGTGCTGGTCGACGACGGGGCCGAGGCGGAGCGCGCCGTCGCCGAGCTGCTGGCCCGACCCGAGGTCGAGGTCGTGCACGTCCGCAACGTCGTGGCCGGTTGCTACAACTTCTGCGTGCGCCGGACTCCAGCCAGCGACCAGTAGCAGCCCGGCGGCGCGGTCACGTGCCGGCCCGTACTGTCGCGGGGTGAATCCCACGCCCTGCCGGTGTGCCGCCGCATGAGCGCAGACCTCGTCTTCCTGCTGGCCGGTCTCTCGCTGCTGCTCGCGGTGCTGCTGCCGATGCTGCTGGAGCGGCTGGCGGTGTCGGCGCCGATGGTGCTGCTGCTGGTGGGCGCGCTGATCGGGCTGCTGCCGGAGTTCTCCGGTGTCGACGTCCTCCCGACCGATCACCCCGCTTTCACCGAGCACCTGACCGAGGTCACCGTCGTGGTCGCGCTGATGGGTGTCGGGCTGGCGCTCGACCGCCCGCTCGACCCGCGCCGGCCCCGCAGCTGGCTGAGGTGGGGAGCGACCTGGCGGCTGCTCGCGATCGCGATGCCGCTGTGCATCGCCGGCGTCGCGCTGCTGGGCTGGTGGGCCCTCGGCCTCGCGCCGGCCGCCGCGATCCTGCTCGGGGCCGCGCTGGCACCCACCGACCCCGTGCTCGCCTCCGACGTCCAGGTCGGGGGGCCGACGTCGGCCGAACAGGTCGAGGGCGAGGACGAGATCGACGAGGACGACGAGGTGCGCTTCGCGCTGACCTCCGAGGCAGGCCTCAACGACGGCCTCGCGTTCCCGTTCGTCTACCTGGCGATCATGGTCGCGACCATGGGGTCGTTCGCCGAGTGGGGGCTGCGCTGGTTCGGCTGGGAGCTCGTCGGCAAGGTCGCGGTGGGGGTCGCGATCGGTGCAGTGACCGGGTGGGTGCTGGCCCGGATGGCGTTCCGGTCCCGCCGGCCCTCGCTGCGGCTGGCCGAGACGGGCGAGCCGCTGCTGGCGCTCGCGGCGGTGCTGCTGTCGTACGGCCTCGCCGAGGTCGCCGGCGGCTACGGGTTCCTGTCCGTGTTCGCCTGCGGCATGGCGCTGCGGTCGGCCGAGCGCGGCCACGACTACCACGTGCACATGCACGGTGTGGTCGACCGGCTCGAGCGGCTGCTGACGCTCGCCGTGCTGCTGCTGCTCGGCGTGACGCTGACCAACGGGCTGCTCGACGCCCTCAGCTGGCAGGGCGTCGCCGTCGGTGTCGCGCTGGTGCTCGTGCTCCGGCCGCTGTCCGGGTGGGTCTCGCTGGCGGTCGGCCCCCGCGCGCACATCGGGCACCACACCCTCGGCCGCGGTGAGCGGTGGGTGACCGCGGCGTTCGGGGTACGCGGCGTCGGCTCGCTGTACTACCTGGCGTACGCGAGCAACCAGACCGAGTTCGCCGACCTCGACGCGCTGTGGGCCACCATCGGCTTCACCGTCGCGCTGTCGGTCGTGGTCCACGGCGTGGCCGCCGGCCCGATGATGAAGCGGCTCGAGGTGGCGCGGGAGGCTCGCGGCTAGTCGCGAGCCGCGCGGATGCCCACGGCAACGGCCAGGGCCACGGTGGAGACGAAGAGCACCAGGTTCCCGACCGACGCGAGGAGCAGCCCGACGAAGCTCAGGAAGGTCGAGCCGGTCTCCTCGACCTGGCCGCCGGTCTGCAACGCGTCCCGGGCCTTGGTCTCCGGCCAGGCGGCGTAGGCGATCAACCATCCGATGACGCCGACCACGAGACCGACCAGGCCGTAGAAGACGAGCGGGCGCCAGCCGAGCCATGGCAGAGCCGAGCCCCGCCCGGCCGACGCCTGCTGATGCGCCGTGTGCTCCTCCGCGGCCTTCCGGCTCGCGCAGCGGGGACACTCGGCGAGTCGCGCCGAGTACTCGCGGCCACAGACCCCGCATCTAGTGGTACCGGTCTCCATGAAGTCCCCCTGGCAACGAGCTCGGTCAGTGGGGTGGACCCTATCGACGACAGGGTTCGGGAAGACCGACCTCACGGCGTCGCCGAGTACCTCCTCGAGCTGTCGGCTCACCGCATGCACGCCGGTCGCCCGCGGGTCACTGCCGGAGATCGGCCTCGTCGAGCCGCGCCAGGATCTGGTCCACCGTCTCGTCGGCGGTCAGCCGCGAGGTGTCGAGCCACAGCCCGACCCGGGGCATGCCCGTCCGCAGCTCGGCGTCGAGGTGCTGCCACAGCTCGTACACGTGCTTGTCCCGGCCCGCGTCGCGCGCGCGTACGACGTCCAGTGACGGGACGAGCTGGACCAGCAGCAGCGGCCGGGTCTCGCAGCTGCTGCAGGTAGCCGTCGAGCACCGCCGGCCAGATCACGACGTCGTCGATCACCGGGATGAACCCGTCCTCGGCGAACGAGTCGGCGAGCAGGCAGAGGTTCCGGCGCCGCAGCCGGAGCTGTGCCTCGGCCTCGTCCGCCGGCGGCCCCTGCGGGGGCACCATCCCGCTGACCACGAAGTGGTGTCCGATCAGGTCGCCCTCGAGGTGCGCGGAGCGCGGCAGCCGGGCGGCCAACAGGCGGGCCACCGTGGTCTTGCCCGCGCCCGGGATCCCCGAGACGAGAAGCGCGTGCACCCGCGCACGCTACCTGCGCCGCGGGTCGGGTCGTGCGGCGCCGGCGGCTCGGGGGTGGTGCTTCCGAGAACCATCTCAATCCAGATGAAACCGGCTTGACGCCCCTGACCCGGCGTTGGCTTGAATGGGTCGCCGCGACGGTCGAGCGATGGCTGTCGCGTGCCCATTCGACGGATCTGCCAGGGGAGTGGCTGACCGATGAGCACCCGTGAGGTGGTGCAGGACCTGCTCGGCCGGCTGGCCGAGGGCGACGCGGACAAGGTCGCCGCGGTGTACGCCGAGCACGTCGACTGGCGGCTGGACTGGCCGGCCGACGAGCACGGGACGAACGTGCCGTGGATCAAGGACCGGTCGACCCGCGCGGACGTGGCCGAGCACTACGCCGAGATCGCCGCGCACCACGACCCCGAACGCGCCGGCGTCGACATCGAGCGCATCCTCGTCGACGGTGCCGACGCGGTCATCACCGGCACGATCTCGAACACGGTCAGGCGGACGGGCGCGTCGTACGACGCACGGTTCGCCCTGCACCTGACGGTGGAGGACGGGCTGATCACCCGGCACCACGTGTACGAGGACAGCCTGGCGGTGGCCCGCGCCTGGGCGGGATGAGCGGCATGTCCGCACCGCATTCCTGGACCACCCGCACCGCCATCACCGTGACCGCCGTTGCGGTGGCGGCTGGCGCCGGCTTCAGTCGCCGCGGACGAGGGGTCGCCCCGGCTGGCTGACGGCGGCGGGGTGCTGGCCCGCGCCGACGAAGTGACGTCGGTGGTCGCGGAACCGGTGTCCCCGCCGAGCCCGGTGCGTACCGCGGACGGCCGCCTGCACCTGGTCTACGAGCTGCTGGTGACCAACGCCAACGGGATCGCCGTGGCGATCCGGCAGGTCGACGCCCTCGACCGGAGCTCCCGCGAGGTGCTGGAGCAGACGTCCGGCGACGAGCTCACCGCGGCGATGAGCACCGTGGCGGGCCGGCCCGGCACCCGGCTCGGGCCCGGCCAGCAGGGTGTCGTGGTCCTCGACATCCGGCTGCCACGCGGCACGCCGGCGCCGACGGCGCTCGTGCACCGGTTCAGCGTGCAGCCGTTGCCGCCGGGCAGCGGCCCGGAGGTACGGATCGGCGGCGGGGTGGTCCGGGTCGAGCAGGAGCAGCCGCTGGTCGTCGCCCCGCCGCTGGAAGGTCGCCGCTGGCTCAACATCGGCGGCTGCTGCGGACCGAGCGCGCACCGCAAGGCGCTGCTGCCGGTCAACGGTGACCTGCACCTGGCCCAGCGCTACGCGGTCGACCTGGTGCAGCTGTCTCCCCGCCGGCGCATCGTCACCGGGCCGCTGGACGAGGTGTCCAGCTATCCCGGGTACGGCTCGCCGGTGCGGTCGGCGACCGCCGGCACCGTGGTGCGGGCCGTCGACGAGCACCCCGACCAGGTGCCCCTCGATCCCGAGCCGGTCGGCCTGACCGACGCCGGCGGCAACCACGTCGGCGTCGCCACCGGTGACGGCCGCGTGGTCTGGTACGCGCACCTGGCGCCGGGCAGTGTCCGGGTGGAGAAGGGTGACGTGGTCCGCGTCGGTGAGGTCTTGGGGCGGCTGGGCAACAGCGGCAACACCACCCTGCCGCACCTGCACTTCCAGGTCTCCGACGGACCGTCGCTGCTCGGCTCCGAGGGCGTCCCGTGGGTGCTGGCCGCGTACCGCAGCCCGGGCTCGTCGCCGCCGGTCAACACGATCGACATCCGCGACCCGGTGACGCTCCGCGAGCGCTGGCAGGGACTGCATCTGCTGAGGCTGCCGCTGGAGCGGCAGGTGCTCTCCTTCGGCTGAGGGGCGACCTATTACTCGTGGCCGGCGTGGTCGGCGGAGTACTCGTCCAGGCGGAACAGCATCGCGGCGAGCATCGTGAACGGCATCAGGACGTGCCCGGCCACCATCAGCGTGGTCTCGGAGATCAGGCCCGTCCACAGCGGCACCAGCAGCACCACGAAGGGCAGGTACATGGCCGCGCCCATCTCGGCGACCGGCGCCCAGCGGTGGCCGCGGAAGCGCATCCAGGCCCCCATCGCCACCGTCATGTTGGTGGCCATCAGCATCGCCCCGACGTCGGCGCGCTCGGCCGTGTCCGACCAGCCCAGCGGCTCGAAGGCGAGCGCCTCGAGCGGGCTGAGCACGGCCATCCCGACCAGCATCGCGACGATCATCTCCAGGTAGTGCCGGGCGAAGCGCCGCCACCGGACGGCGGGCCGGGCCGGAGCGAGAGGTGCGGTCTCGGTCATCATGGCTCCTCCTCGGTGAATACCCCTAGGGGGTATGGGTAACCAGAGAACCGCGCGGGGGAGGCGCTGTCAAGAGCTTTTCTGGGCTTCGGCTCAGGAGTCGCACATCGGCGTGATGCCCTCGTCGGGCACCAGCAGGTCGGCGTAGCCGTCCTCGTCGTACCACCCGGCGTCGGTGTCGCCGTCGGTGATCTCGGCGAGGTCGGTCACGTACCACTCGCCCTCGTGGTCCGGCGCCTCGTCGCGCACCGTGCGCAGGTCGATGACCTGGAGCGTGTCGGCGTCGTCGAAGGTGAACGTCCAGCGGGCGACGTCGGCGTCGCGCCAGTCGGCCTCCAGCGGGTCGACCTCGCGGAACCCCTCCGGCACCGTGCCGAGGGTCAGCGTCCCGACCGTCTCCGACACGTCCGCCGCGACCGCCCAGGTGTCGAGCTCCTCGTCGGCGGCATCGGCGCGGTCGAGGGTCAGCTCCACCGACACCGACGTGACGGTGTCGCAGTACGTGCCGAGCCAGTAGCGCAGCTCGTTGCCGTCGACCTGCACGCCGCCGAGGCGTACGGGACGGGCGGTGTCGGAGTCGCAGCCGACCACCAGGCCGACGAGCAGCAGGCCGACGGCGCAGACCCGCAGCCTCAGCACGTCAGTTGCACTCGTAGCCGCCGTCCTCGTAACCGGCGTCCTCCTCGAACGAGTTCTCGCACGGGTCGGTGCCCTCGGCGAGGTAGCGGGCGATGA
>CAWATY010000014.1:0-20723 GCA_963785115.1 uncultured Actinomycetota bacterium | reverse complement strand
TCATCCGTTGGAACGCTCACCGGTCGCCACCCATCGCCTCGAGTGTGCGCCAACCAGGCACGGCAACGGTCACGGGTGGCGGATCTGCGCACACTCGCCGGACTGCGTTATGCGGCTCCCCGGACCTGAGCCGGGCGCGAGGTGTAGCGCACCTGGTAGTGACGCCCGCCCCCGGCCTGTGTTCCCGTGACGGTGGCGAAGGTTCCGGTGCGGGTGTGACCCGTTCCGGGGACGGCGGGCGGTGGCAGCGGGCACCATCAGTCGCCATGACCTGGACCCGCTTCCGACGCAACCGCTCGACGCCTACCCGCCGCAGCAGACGACTCTTCCTCACCGGGGCGGCCGCCGCCGGCACCGTAGCGGTCGCGGACGTGCTGGCCGCGCCCGCGGCCTCGGCAGACACCGGCGACGCGATGACGCTCGGAGAGGAGAACGAGGCCGACCAGCCCACCGTGCTGACCCGTACGGGCGACAGCGGGCAAGGCCTGATCGTGGGCTCCACGGGTATCGCTGTGCAGGCCTCCGGAGGCAGCGGTGGCATTGTCGGACTCAACCTCGGAGACAACGACGGCGCCGGCGTCCAGGGCATCGCGGCGGAAACGCCCGCGGCCGGTGTGTCCGGGATTCACGACGCCGCCGGCCCTGGCGTGGTCGGGTTCTCCGAGCGCGGAAGTGGCGTGCTGGCCCTCGCCAACAGGGGGGTGGCCCTCGACGCGCGGGGTGCCGCGCGGTTCAGCTGCACCGGCAGGGCGAGGATCCCCGCCGGCAGGAGCCAGCTGACGGTTGATGAGCGGCAGGCTCGCGCCACTGGGCTGGTGCTGGTCACCCCGCAGCAGCACAAGCCCGGCGTGTGGGTCACCGGGGTCGAGCCCCGGAACGGCTCCTTCGTGGTGCACCTGAACAAGGCCGCCCCGCAAGGGGGACTCGTCATCGGCTACTTCGCGCTCCGCGCGCCGGTCCTGACCTGACGCGCGGCGTCACTCGCAGCTGCGCACCGTGTCGCGGCCCCCGCCTCCGGCGCAGGCGTCGTTGCCCGTACCGCCGTTGAGCGTGTCGTTGCCGTCGTCGCCGCGTAGGACATCGTTGCCGGCCTCGCCGAGCAGCGTGTCGTTGCCGTTCCCGCCGCAGAGCCGGTCGGCTCCGGCGCCCCCGCGCACGTGGTCGTTGCCCGCCAGTGCCAGCACCCCGTCCGCACGGGAGGTGCCTGCGATCCGATCGGCGGTCGCCGTGCCGACCACGTTGACCACGAGGCCACGGCACGAGACCCGCTGGTAGGCCCCGGTGTCGCACCCGCCCGACCGAGGCACGCCCCGCTGGTCGAAGCCGCTGCACGCCGGTCCGGAGGGCCCGTGACCGACCGCAATGCTGCCGACCGGCAGGGCGTGCGTCCTGGTCGGGCCACCGTTCGCGGCCAGCGAGCCGAGTGCCGGCGATCCGGGCGAGTCGGTCGGCTGCAGGGCCATCGCGCACCCGGTCGTGGTGCCGACGATGTTGAAGCCGGCCGACGTGACCGGCCCCGAGCAGTCGGGGTAGCTCGTCGGCCCGACGTCGACGTTGCCCGCGACCAGCGAGTTGCGCATCGACACGTTCGGGTTGCCGACCGCCACGAACACCCCTCCCCCGTCGCCTCCGTTGCCGTTGGTGTCGGCACGGTTGCGCACGATGGTGCTGTTGGTGATCGTCACCGGTTCGTCGCTGGTGTCGACGTAGAGCCCCGCCCCCCAGTCGAGCGCCCGGTTGCCGCTCACCGTGCTGTTCGTGATCGTCAGGTCGAGGTAGTAGTGGAAGATGCCGGCCCCGGACTCGGCCCGGTTGCCGCTGATCGTGCTGCTCGCGACGCTCATCGTGCCGGCGTTGAGGATCCCGCCGCCCCAACCGCCGCCCGAGCGGAGTGCCGTGTTGCCGCTCACCGTGCTGCTCCGCAGGCGCACGGTGCCGAGGTTGTAGAGCCCGCCGCCCTGGCCGTCGCTGGTGGTGTTGTGGGTCACGGTGCTGTTCGTGATCACCGCGGTGCCACCAGACACCAGGATCCCCGCCCCGTCGCCCGAGCCCGTGGTGTTGCGGCTCACGACGCTGTTGACGAGCGTCAGCGGCCCTTCGCTGAAGATCCCGCCGCCCCCGAAGTCGACCGTCTCGTTGCCGCTCACCACGCTGTTCACCAGCGTGAGCGACCCGAGGTTGAGGATGCCGCCGCCCTCGTCGGGGTGCAGTCCTCCGGTGATCCGCAGGCCGCGCAGCGTGGCGTCACCCGGTTGCAGGACATCCACGACGCGGTCGTGCTCCTCGGCGTCGAGCACGACGGGTCCGCCGCCGGCGGCCCGGATCGTCATCTTCGTGGAGATGTCGAGGTCACCCTCGGCGTGGGTCAAGGGGTACGTCCCCGGCGGGACCTCGATGATGTCGGGTCGGACGGTGCCGTTGGCGGCGACCACCGCCTCGCGCAGTGAGCAGTCGGCGTTGCAGCTCCCGTCGTTGGTGTCGGCCGTCTTCGTGACCTCGTACGTGCCGGCGTCAGCAGGGCCGACGGGCACCACGAACCCGAAGGTGGCCAAGGCGACGACGACGGGCACCCTGCCCACGCGCCGCGTCGTCGTCGCCACCGCGCTAGCCGCGAGTCGCGGTGAGCAGCAGGTACTCCCAGTCCATCGCTCCGCCGCCCAGGTCGTGGCGACGGGCGAGGTCGGCGAGTTCCTGGTCCAGCGCCGCGACCCGCTCGGGGGCGTCCGCGATCGCCTTGTAGACGGCGATCGTCGGCCCGTAGCAGGCCTTGAAGAAGTCGCGGAACTCCTCGCCGGTGGCGAAGCGGTCGACCCGCACGGTCTCCCGGCGCGCGACGACCTCTGTCACCCGGTCGCCGAGCAGCGTCCGGACGTGGTCCTCGCTGCCCCACAGCGGCGGGGGCTGCGCACCGGGCGGGGGCGGCGGCGCGTACGGCTTCATCGTGGCGAACATCTGCCCGATGAAGCCCTCGGGCGTCCAGTTCAGCAGCCCGATCGTCCCGCCCGAGCGGCATACGCGGACCAGCTCGTCGGCGCTGGACTGGTGGTGCGGGGCGAACATCACGCCCACGCACGACATCACGACGTCGAAGTCGCCGTCACCGAACGGCAGCGCCTCGGCGTCGGCCTGGCGCCAGTCCAGCTCGAGGCCCTGCTGCTCGGCGGCACGACGGCCGGTGTCGAGCAGCTCGGGGGTCAGGTCGCTGGCCACCACCTCGGCCCCCAGCTGTGCTGCGGGAAGCGAGGCGTTGCCCGATCCCGCGCCCACGTCGAGGACGCGCTGGCCTGCCGCGAGGCCGCTGGCTCGGACCAGGCGCGGTCCCAGGTCGGCGATCAGATCGGTGGCCACGGCCGGGTAGTCGCCCAGGGCCCACATCGCCCGGTGCTTGGCCTTCAGTGCCTGATCGGCGTCCGTCGGGGTCATGGTGTCGCTCATGTCGGTTTCCTCACGGTGGGCTCCAGGCAGGCTGGAGACGTGCTTCGCGTTGGCGATCACGCTAAGGAGTCGACATTCGGCTGCGTAGTACCAGATCTGTACCGCTAGCCTGCCGTCGTGGGCACCTCGTATCACCAGTTCTGCCCCGTCGCCAAGGCGATGGAGCTACTGGACGAGCGCTGGACGCTGCTCATCGTGCGTGAGCTGGTGACCGGCAGCCAGCACTTCAACCAGCTCCGTCGCGGACTGCCGCGGATGTCGCCGACGCTGCTGTCCAAGCGGCTGAACCAGCTCGCCCGGGCAGGCATCGTCGACCGGCAGACCGACGGCCACGAGGTGCGCTACGTGCTCACCCAGGCCGGTCGCGAGCTGCGGCCGGTGGTGGAGGCGCTGGGCATCTGGGGCGTGCGGTGGATCGGTGAGCTCGGGGATCAGGATCTCGACCCCCATCTGCTGATGTGGGACATGCACCGGCACGTCAACCGGGATGAGCTTCCGGAGGGGCGGACGGTCATCCAGTTCCGCTTCCACGACGTGCCGGCGGCGCAGCGCGACTGGTGGCTGGTGATCACGCCCGACGACGTCGACGTCTGCGACTTCGACCCCGGCCACGACGTGTCGGTGACCGTCAGCGCGAGCCTGCGGCCCATGGTCGAGGTATGGATGGGTGACCTCGACTGGCCCGCGGCGCTGCGCTCCGGTTCGATCGAGCTGCACGGCCCGGCTGACATGCGCCGGGCCCTGCCGCGCTGGTTCGCGCTGTCGACGTTCGCCGGCGTACCGCGGCCGGAAGCGGCCGTACGCGCCTGACGGGTCGCCGGACCCGCCGGTCAGTCCTCGCCGTCCTCAGTTCCCTCGTCCGGGGCGATCGCCGGGCGGGTGTCGGGATCGGAGTAGTCGGCATTGGGCACCTCGTCGGGGTCCCGATCGAGGCCACCCCGCACGTCGGTCTGCTCGAGGTCTTCTGCGTTGCTGACCGACGGGTCGATGTTCTCTCCGGGCTCCGGCGTACTGGTCGTCATGCGTCGCACGCTACGCCGGGAGGCGGGACGCGCACCTCGAGCGGTAGCGTCGCGACAGCCGCCCGTTGCCGCATCCCTGTCGGGTCGGATCGGCATCAGGGTGGCGCGCCTCATCGCGGAGGGGGCAACGTGCTCACCCGGAGAACCTTCCTCACTGGTTCCGCCGCGCTAGGCGCCTCGAGCAGGCTCGCCCCGGTCGCAGCGTTCGCCGACACCGGCCGTCCGGCCGACGTCGTCACCCGCATCATCTCGATTCCCGACTTCCTGAACAGCGACCTTGCCAGCGTCGCCGGCACGCACTCCGAGCACGTGGAGCAGTACGGGAACTCGATCAGCCCGGACCAGCTCGCCAACATCAATCATGTGCTCGACCGCATCGCCGCCTACGCCCCCGACGCCGTCCTCGTCGCCGGTGACCTAGTCGAGGGCCACTGGGGCATGGACTCTCTGCACACCGGCATCTTCGGGCCCGTAGGAAGCGCTGCCGAGCGCACCGCGCAGATGCGTCGGGCGGCTGACCACTACTACCGCGCCTGGGCCAGCCGCTTCGCCAGACGAAGGCTGCGCGTGCTACCTGCGGTCGGTGATCACGAGATGGGCGACAACCCGTGGGCCGGGTGGAAGCTGGCGACCCAGGCCGAGCACAAGGCTGCGTTCGCCCGACACTTCACCGAGCACCATGACGGGTCGCCCCGCTACCCGGACCGCCCGGTCGGCACTGAGCAGGAGATGACCAGCTATGGCAAGCGGGTCGGTGACGTGTACGTCCTGAGTGTTGACGAGTTCACCACCACGCCCGACACGGTTCTGGTCACGGTGACTGGGGAACACGCAGTCTGGATGGACGCGTCGCTCGGGGCCGCTCGCGCCGCGGGGGCCCGGGCGCTGATCGTGCAGGGTCACTGCCCCGTCATCGTCCCGGTCCGTCGGCGGCATTCGTCAGGCCTGACGGTGCGGCAGGGTGTCGACTCCCTGTTCTGGGAGGTGATGCGTGCCCATGACGTCGAGCTCTACCTGTGCGGGGAGGTGCATGACACCACGGCCTACGCCGAGACCGGCACCGCCCAGATCAGTCATGGATCGCTGATGTTCCGCGGCGAGAATGTGAACTTCCTGATCATCGACGTATTGGCTGGCGGGGGCATGGACCTGCGGCTCAAACAGTGGGACAGGGTGACCCTCGCAGAGAAGCCCACCGTGTGGGCGTTGGACATGGCCAAGGCGGCACCCCGCGGCATAGGCCGACTGGCTGACTCGCCCCTCCGCACCGCCGGAACCTTGCATCTGAGCCCGCGCAACCTCGCATCGCGCCGCAGCGGCCTGCTGCGGGAGGGTGTGAACCCGAGGTAGCTCACGAGGCAGTGGTCTCGCCGCCCGCCGCGTACCGACCGTCGCGGGCGACGAGGCCTACCGGGCGCTCGAGACGCTGCTCCAGGACGGCAAGGTACGCGCCATCGGCGTCAGCAACTTCATGGTCGACCACCTCACCACGCTGCTCGAAAAGGCGAGCGTCGTGCCGGCCGTGAACCAGATCGAGCTGCACCCCTACTTCCAGCAGCGCGAGGTCCAGGCGTTCGGTGCTGAGCACGACATCCTGACGCGGGCGTGGTCGCCCATCGGCGGCATCACCTTCTACCGCGACGGCAGTCATGGCAGCACGATCGAGGATCCCGTGATCCCTGGGCTGGCGGAGACGCACGGCAAGTCTGCGGCGCAGGTGATGCTGCGCTGGCACCCGCAGCAGGGCCGCTCGGTCATCCCCAAGTCCACCAAGCCGCACCGCATCGCTGAGAACTTCAACGTCTTCGACTTCGACCTGGCCGCCACGAGCAGCCAGCCGCCAGCGTGTGCTGCAGCATGATCGCCATGAGTCTTTCCCTGATGAACGTCACGGTCGACTGTGACGTACCACCCGGCCCGGTCGCCCGCTGGTGGTCCATCGCGCTGTCAGGCGCACTCGACGGCGACTGGGGCGCTGCGGCACGGGTGAGCCTGCCGGCCGAAGGAGCACCCCGGCTGCTGTTCATCCAGGTCCCCGAGGCGAAGCAGGGGAAGAACCGCGTCCACATTGATCTGCTCGCCGACGACCGCGACAGGGAGGTGCAGCGCCTCACCGACCTGGGCGCCACCGTCGTCGCTCGCCAGGATGAGGCAGGCGAGTCCTGGACGGTCATGCGCGACCCGTACGGCAACGAGTTCTGCGTGAACTAGTCCTCTGCGAGACGCGTATCTGCCGCCGTCACGCGGCATGACGGGCTCGCTTATGGTCTCCGTTCATGAGCCTGGACCGCCGCCGTCCGTCCGGCGAGAGGCCGTACTGGCCCACCGGAACCCAGATCTTGTGGCGGTACGGCGACGGACCACTCGCAGCGGGTGCTGCGATCGCCCGGGACGGAGACACCTCGGTGCCGCACTTCGCCGAACCGGTGACGGTCGTACGTGACGACGCCGATGGTCTGGTCGCGTGGCTGCCAGCGGGCACGCCGGTCATGCGGGCGGTGCGGGCCGATGGGCTGGGCAAGCGGGACGACAAGAGCACGCTGTTCACTGCTGACACGGTGCAGGACATCGGCGTGTGGATGTACTACGACGTTCTGCGCGTCGCGCCCACGGGCAAGCCCTGGTCCGTGTGCCTGTTCTTCGCGGAGCACACCGGGGAGTTTGCGGGCTGGTATGTGAACCTGGAGAAGCCGCACATCCGGGAGGGACACGAGCTGCACACGCAGGACCACGTGCTCGACGTCGTGATCGAGCCCGATCGGACCATGGCGCGCAAGGATGAGGACGAGCTCGCCCTCGCCGTCGAGCAGCGCCTGTTCGACCCCGCCACCGCGGCAGCGATCGAGGCAGACGCCGCCGACGCGGAAGCCGTCGTCGCCGCCTGGGGCCCGCCGTTCTGCGACGGATGGGAGGACTTCCGTCCCGATCCTGCTTGGCCGATCCCTCGACTTCCGAGGGCGTCATGACCGCTACGTACAGGAGGCAAGCGTGAGGCTGCTGCTCACATCCGGTGGCGTCAAGAACCCGAGCATCCAGGACGCTCTGGTCGAGCTGCTGGGCAAACCGATCGCCGAATCGAGCGCCCTCTGCATCCCCACCGCGGCGTACGGGCACCCCAGTGTGGGTCCCGGAGAGCGCGTCTGGCAGTTCATCAGCGGAACATCCGGCAATCCGATGTGCGAGCTGGGTTGGAAGTCCGTGGGGGTGCTGGAGCTCACCGCGCTGCCCAGCATCGACGAGGAGCAGTGGGTCCCGCTGGTTCGGGAGACGGACGTGCTACTGGTGGGCGGCGGCGACGTCCTGTACCTGTGCCACTGGATGCGGGAGTCCGGACTGGCCGACCTGCTGCCGTCCCTGACGGAGACGGTCTGGGTGGGGCTGAGCGCGGGGAGCATGGTGATGACTCCCCGGGTCGGAGACGACTTCGTTCAGTGGAAGCTGCCCGGTGGTGACGACAGCACGCTGGGGATCGTGGACTTCTCGATCTGTCCGCATCTGGCTCCGGAGGGCATGCCGGGCAACTCCATGGCCGAGGCAGAACAGTGGGCGGCCGGCATCGCAGGTCCTGCGTACGTGATCGACGACGAGACCGCGATCAGAGTGGTCGACGGCACCGTCGACGTTGTCTCCGAGGGGCAGTGGAAGCTGCTCTCCTCCTGACCACCTGCCTGTTCGCGCGCGATGCGGGACCAAAGTCGCTGCGCTGATCTGCATCAGCGCAGGTCAGAGGCCTGTTGTGGGGCTGTCCACCTTCGGTTGATGCTTGACGGTTGTGCGTCGGTTGATGCTTGACACTCGTTAACGGGTGGATGGCGCTCAGCCGTTGGTGGCGCGCTTCTTGCGGACCTCCCCTCGGCTGATGCGTGGCACGGTCTTGAGGAGTTCGTCGCCGTCGTAGAACTGCAGCAGCTCGGGACCGACGTGGACGTGCAGCCCTCTACGAGGCGTGCGCCCGCACCCCCAGCCAGCCCCAGACCGGGCGAGCCACGGCTGCCAGAACGGCTGACAACGCCGACATACGGCAGACAGGCGTTGGCGCGGCCGACTGCCCCGGCGCCGGGCAGCGACGTCCGGCTCATGCGCCTGGCGTCAGATGGGCTGGTGCGTTTCTGACCATCGGGCAGAGAAATGGCCCTACGCCGCGAGGGGGCCTGCAGCAATAGGAAGGGGGACCTCCCCCGGCCCCCTGTCCGCCTGTCCGAAAGGGGGCTATGCGAAGCGTCCGCTTATGCCGATGCCAGGGCGACTCAGCCGCGGCGGAGAACCCGGTAGATCGTCTCGGATGAGGCGGCAGGTCGAGGCACGTCGTTCCATCCGATCTCGAGGGCCTGCTGCGCAATTGCCGCCTTGACCCGGGTCACGTCCACGTCGTCCTGGAAGAAGGCGATCGACAGGCCGTTTCCGGTCGCCTCGTCGATCAAGTGGTAGGCATTGAGTACGCCGGGAACGGTCTTGGCGGCGTCGATCACCCATTGGCGATCATCGTCTGGCATGGGCTCCCAGACTGCGATTCGTGCGAACAAGGTTGCACCTCCGTTGATCTTCTGGGACCTCAGGATGCCGCGATCAATGAGGCGAGGTCTCGCGTTCTGCCTGATGCGCCCGCTACTGCCGCTGTCCTCGCTGTCGCCCCCGCGCCTTCAGATGCGCCGGCCGCGCGTAGCACGTCGGCGATCGTCGCCGGCTGGGGCTGCTAGGCATCGCCGCGGTGACCGAGATCGAACTCTGCGGGCGGATTTTCCCAGTGGGGTTTCGCTGCCGCCAGCCGCTCGGCTGCCTGGCTGACCTTGCCGGCGTCCAGAGGTCTGAGCCGTCGCATAGGCGCTCGCCGGCCAGTGACACCCGGCCGCGCAGCTCGGCCAGAAGGTGCTCGACGTGCTCACGTGGCACGCCGCCGGCTGTCTGCGGCATCCCTTGCTGTTGCAGGTAGCCGGCGCTGCAGAGCAAGGGAGTCGGCGCCTACCGTCAAGGCGGTCCAGCGCGGCCAGGTCGGGGGCTTGCGGGCGATGGGCCGGCGCCAGGGCACCATCGACTCGTGCTGACAGTCGTCCGCGCGTTTACCGCCACCATGTCAGCACCCTGTCAAAGAGCACCCCGCCTCCGATCAGCACGGGGGCTGGTTGAACCGGCCGGTGAACACCTTCCCGTGGTCGGTCAGAATCTGGGCCGGGACCCCATGCATGCGCAGGGCATCGGCAAGCCCCTCGCACACGCTCCCCGAGGTTGCTCGTACCATCAGTCGGCGCTGATGCAGTACCGGGAGTGGTCATCGACCCCCGGACAGCACCTTGGCCATCAGCCAGCACGAACCTGCCGACCCTTGAGGTTCTCCAGCCCGCCGGCCTCGTACTTGGCCAGCCAGGCATGCACGGTCTTTCGGGTGACCCCGAACCGCGTCGCCACCTCCGTGACCGCTTCGCCGTCGCTGATCACCGCCAGCACGGCCTGATACCGCTGCTCCGCCACACTCAACTCCCGCATAGCTCGGGAGTGTCACCCATCACCCGAAGGTGTGTAACCCATCAGCCGAAGGCCGAGTGTCACCTCTCAGGCGAAGTAGCACAGGCCCCTTGTGGGGCGGGCGGGGATCGAACCCGCGACCCAGGGATTATGAGTCCCTTGCTCTGACCGGCTGAGCTACCGCCCCGCGGCGACGGTCACGATAACGCTGCCGCGTCGGCCGCCATCGGAAGCGGGCCGCACGCGGTGACGAGTCGGGCGCGGGCTGATGCCGGAGGCCCGAGGACGGTACGTTCAGCGACGTGACTGAGACCGCTGGAGCACACGTCGCCACCCCGCCCCCGCTCGAGCCCCTGCCCGAGGACTGGGAACGAGCGCTCGCGATCGTGGCCCATCCCGATGACATGGAGTTCGGCGGCGCGGCGGCCGTCGCGCGCTGGACCGGCCAGGGCAAGCAGGTCGTCTACTGCATGGTGACCAGCGGCGAGGCCGGCATCGACGGCATGGAGCCGGCCACCGCCCGCGAGGTCCGCGAGGCCGAGCAGGTCGAGTCGGCGCGGATCGTGGGCGTGCCTATCGTCGAGTTCCTCGGGCTTCCCGACGGGATCCTCGAGTACGGCGTCCAGCTGCGCCGGGCGCTCGCGGAGGTGGTCCGGCGCCACCGACCCGAGATCGTCATCACCAACAACTTCGCGGCCACCTACGGGGGCCGGAACCTCAACCAGGCCGATCACATCGCGGTCGGCAAGGCGACGCTCGACGCGGTACGCGACGCGGGCAACCGATGGGTCTTCCCCGAGCAGCTCGGAGCCGGGCTGGAGCCGTGGGGCGGCGTCACGGCAGTCTGGACCGGCGGCTCGCCGGAGGCGACGCACGGCGTCGATATCACCGACACCTTCGACGCGGGAGTCGCCTCACTGGCTGCGCACAAGGCCTACATCGAGGGGCTCGGCTGGACCGACTTCGACCCCGAGGAGTTCCTCGACGGGATGGCCCGGCAGACCGGGACCCGGCTGGGCGTGCCGAAGGCGACCTCGTTCGAGGTGTTCCCGATGGGCTGGGGCGGCTGAACCACCCTGGCGAACGGAGCACGCACCTGGAACCCCCGGGACCCGTCCCGGGCACCTGCGCGTTACGCGTGCAGGTCGCGATACCGGCGGTGTGCCATCAGGAAGCGGCCGGTGACGACCGTGAGAACCCCGGAACCGATCCACAGCGACAACACCAGATAGACGAGCACCATCGTGGACTCCCACCCGTGAGGAACCATCGGCGTTCGACTGCCGTCTCGCGCCTACCCCCTGCGGCTGAGGTACCTCTACCCCACGTCAGGGGATGCCGAAACGTTTCGCCCTGGAGTCAGCAGGGCGGGGGCGCTGGCGGTGACCGACCCGGCACACCGCGACGTCACGGGAGGTTTGCGTCGATTGCGGGGAGTAGTCACGAGAGATGCGGGGAAGCCTCACCGAAACACCTCCAGCCCGGGTGAGGGTCAGAAGGCGGCAGCGTGCTCCCGCGCCTGGACTCGAACCAGGAACCTGCCGGTTAACAGCCGGCTGCTCTGCCGATTGAGCTACACGGGACCGTCGGGCGAGTGCCCGAGCCCGGACAGGGTAGCAAGGGCCGCAGTCACAGCCCCAGCTCGGCCTTGGCCGCCGCGAGCCCCGCGTCGACGGCCCGGCGGACCGCCGGATCGGCGGGGTCGAGGTCCTCGTCGAGCCAGCACGACCAGTCGACCTCGCCCTGCCCGGTCGGGGACCGCCTGGCCACCACCTTGAACCCGCGGCTCCCCTCCACCGGCACGTGCCGGGTGAGCAGCACGCTCGACGTGACCCGGTCGCGCACCAGGTCGAGGAGCCGGCGCGGCTCGACGAGTGCGAGCAGGTGCTGGGGCTCCGGCTCACCGAAGTCGGCGACCTCGATCACGACCAACCGCTCGGTCTCGCGGTCCCAGCTGGCCCGGTCGACCCGCTCCCAGGGCAGCACCTGCCACCCGTCGCCGGCGGGCAGGTGCAGGGCCCTGTCGGTGCCGACCACCCAGCCGCCCCCACCCGCGTCAGCAGCGGCGAGCACCCGCTCGCCGGGCTGGAGCCGGAGCCGGGCGCGTACGTCGGCAGGGAGCTCGATTCGCCGCCAGGTACGCACCTCCACAGTGTGACTGCTGACCTCTTCTCGGCCTCACCCGAGCCAGCCGGTCAGCGGCGCCACCCCCGGCATGGCTCGCAGCATCGCGTGCGCCTCGGCCTCCAGCCGATGCACGACGTCTCGGCCTAGCCCTGACTGGTCCGCGACCGCCCGTACGCTGCGTGGCCGGCCGTCGCCCCAGCCGACCCGCGCGGCCACCACCTCGCGGTGCCGCTCCGGGAGCCGCTGCAGCGCTGCGTCGAGGCGCTCGCGCACGTCGCCGAGTGCCACCGCCTCGACCGGATCAGGGAGGTCGGCGGCGAGGACGCTCTCCAGCGCCCCACCGGCGGTGGACTGCTGCAGCGACGCGGTCGGTGCCACGGCGAGCAGCAGCGTCTCGGCCCACCCCTCGTTGACGCCCGCCGCCTGCGCCACCTCGCGCACGGTCGGTTCGCGGCCGGTGCGGGCGGCGAGCTCGTCGCGCGCCCAGGCGCATGCGCGGGCGTCGTCGTGCACGTGCTTGGGCAGCCGGACCGCTCGCGACTGCTCCGCGACCGCGTGTCCCACCGCCTGCCGGATCCACCAGGTTGCGTACGTGGAGAACGCGAAGCCCCGCCGGTGGTCGAACTTCTGCACCGCACGGATCAACCCGAACGCCCCCTCCTGGACGAGGTCGGGCAGCCCGATGCCGCGCCCGGCGAAGCGTTTGGCCACCGCCACCACCAGGCGCAGGTTGGCGGTGATGAGCTGTCGGAACGCCCGGTCGCCCTCTCCGGCCAGCACCGCCAGCTCGGCCCGCAGCTCTCGCGCGTCGTGGCCCACCGATGCCAGCCGCTCGCGCGCCAGCACACCGACCTCGACCAGGTGCGCGAGCCGGTGCACCTCGTCGGCGTCGAGGAGCGGGATCCGGCCGATCTCGTCGAGGTAGCGCGCCCACGAGTCACCGGTCCCGTCGATCGCCGCAGCCGTCATGGCGGGCAGTCTCGGCGGAAGGCCACCGGCAGCGCGGCGGCGGCGCCTCGAGCTGTGGACGGCCGGCGGGGACCGCGTCGGGTGTGGACGGGCGGTCGGTCAGGCGCGCTCGAGCACGAACGCGCTGAGAAAACCCGCCACGGTGATCAGCCCGGTGAGCAGGTGCGCCCGCTCGAAGGCCTCCGGAATCATGGTGTCGCTCACCATCGCCAGGATGGCGCCCGCTGCGATCGCGGTGACGAACGCGACCGTCTCGCCGGCCGCTCCGTCGAGCAGCACGAGCCCGAGCACCGCGGCCACCCCGCTGGCCACGGCGATCGCCGTCCAGACGCCGAACACGTACCGCGCCGATCGCCCCGAGTTCTTCATCCCCGCCGCGCTGGACAGGCCCTCCGGCACGTTGGAGATGAACACCGCGGCGACGACGGTCGTGCTCACCGCACTTCCCCCGAGCATCGAGGCACCCAGCACCATGGACTCCGGGATCCCGTCCAGCAGCGCACCGAGGGCGATCGCGGCACCACTTCCGCTCTGCTCGTCCTCCGACGGCTGCATACCGTCGGACGAGCGCTTGCGGTGCCGGGCGCCGCGGCGGGCGAGCACCACGTTGGCGGCGACGTACGCCACCGCTCCCGTGACGAAGCCGTAGCCGGAGGCCTTCAGACCGCCGATCTCCTCGGCCTCGCCCATCAGGTCGAACGCGACCGCCGAGATGAGCACGCCGGCACCGAAGGCCATCACCCCCGCGACCATCCGCTGCGGCACGGCGACGAACCACGCCACCGCCGCGCCCAGGACGAGGGCACCTCCGCCGACCAGGCCCCACAGGCCGGCCTCGACCCAGGACGCCACGGGTCAGCGCGCCCCGACGCTCACGCGGCACCACCGCTTATCGCGCGCTCGCGCAGCTGGATCCGGTGCGTCTCGAGGGCCATCAGCTCGCCGAACATCTTGTTGTAGGCGGTGGTGTTCTCTACCGGGTTGGTGCGCTGCAGCCGGGACTTGACCTCATCGATGCGGCGGGCGGTGGTCAGCTCCTGCACCCGGGCGAGCAGGGCGTCCACCAGCCGGGCTCCGACCGGTCCGCTGGTACGCAACGGGCTGACGGTGAGGGGTGAGAGCAGCGGCCGGGCCGGCTCCGGCAGCCGCTCGCCGAGCGCAGCCAGCCACCCGGAGTCGGCGTCGGCCGGCAACGGCTCGGCCGTCACCGTCGCCCAGACCGCACGCAGCAGCGGGTGGGTGAAGTCGTCGGCGTCGAGCTCGGTGACCGCCCCCGCGAGGTGCGGGTACTGGAGCACTGCCTTGAGCGCCTCCCGCTCGTCGCGGAACCTCGGCTCGCCGACATCGGGCAGGTCGTCGAGCAGCGGCGCGTCGGCCGTGTCGTCCGCGGGCTTGCCGCGTCGAGGAGCTCCGACCGGCTGACCGGTGGCGCGCCGCACCTCGGTGCGGACCTCGTCGGGGTCGACCCCGACCATGTCGGACAGCTCACGCACGAAGGCGCTGATCTTGGACCTGTCCCGGACGCTCGTCACCAGCTTCGACGCCGCCCGCATCGCGTCGATCCGTCCGTCGGCGCGGTCGAGGTCGTAGCGCTCGACGACGTTGCGGAGCACGAAGCGGTAGAGCGGCACCCGCATGGCCACCAGCTCGCGGACCGCGGCGTCGCCGCGCTTCAGCCGCAGGTCGCAGGGGTCCATGCCCTCGGGCTCGACGGCCACGTAGGTCTGGCCGCCGAACTCACGGTCGCCCTCGAACGCCTTCAGCGCCGCCCGCTGGCCGGCCTCGTCACCGTCGAAGGTGAAGATGACCTCGCCGCGGAACTCGTCGTGGTCGAGCAGCAACCGCCGCAGGATCCGGGTGTGGTCGGCGCCGAAGGCGGTGCCGCAGGTGGCTACCGCAGTCGGGACACCTGCCAGGTGGCAGGCCATCACGTCGGTGTAGCCCTCGACCACGACCGCCTGCGAGGCGCGGGCGATCTCGCGACGGGCCAGGTCGACGCCGTAAAGCAGCTGGCTCTTCTTGTAGATCGGCGACTCCGGCGTGTTGAGGTACTTGGCCTCGATCCGGTCGTCGTCGAACAGCCGCCGGGCGCCGAACCCCACGACCTCGCCGGACAGCTCGCGGATCGGCCACAGCAGCCGGCCGCGGAAGCGGTCGTACAGTCCACGCTCGCTGCGGCCGACCAGCCCAGCGGTCACCATGTCGTCGTCGGTGACCCCGCGTCCGCGAAGGTGCCTGAGCAGCGCCTCGCCCGTACGCGGGGCGAAGCCGACGCTGAAGTGGGCGGCGGCGTCCTTGTCGAACCCCCGCTCGGTGAGGAACTGGCGGCCGGCGACGGCGTCGGCGGACTCCTCCAGCTGGGCGGAGTAGAACTCCGCCGCGATCCGGTGCGCCTCGACCAGCCGCTGCCGCTGGCCGCGCTCGGTCTTCCGGCCGGGTGCGCCACCCTCGGTGTAGCGCAGCTCGACGTCGAAGCGGACCGCCAGCCGCTCGACCGCCTCGGGGAACCCGACGCCCTCGATCTTCTGCAGGAACGCGATGACGTCGCCGCCCTCGCCGCAGCCGAAGCAGTGCCAGTAGCCGCGGCTCGGGGTGACCGTGAACGAGGGCGTCTTCTCGTCGTGGAAGGGGCAGAGCCCCTTGCGGGAGCCGCCTCCGGCGTTGCGCAGCGTGACGTACGCCTCGACGACCTCGTCGATCCGGGCTCGCTCGCGGACCAGCGCGACGTCCTCGTCCCTGATCCGGCCTGCCACGGCCGCGAGTCTAGGTCGCCCGTCAGACGTCGGTCAGCGGCACCGACGAGTCGGCCAGCCGGGAGGGGTCGAGAGTGCGGCCGGACCGGATCAGCGACTGGACGTCGTCGATGGTGTCCCAGACGTTGACGTGCATGCCGGCCTCGAGCCGGCCGTCGACCAGCCAGAAGGCCATGAACTCGTGGCCGTCGACGTCACCGCGCAGAACCAGCTCGGCGCCCTCGGGGTCGGCGACGTGGCCGGCGTACTCCATCCCCAGCTCGTACTGGTCGGAGTAGAAGAACGGGAGGACGTCGTACGTCACGTCCTGCCCGATCATGGCCCGCGCCGCGACCGGCGCACCGTCGTGGGCGTTGGCCCAGTGCTCGACGTGCAGCCGCCGACCGCCCAGCGGCGCGCACGGCCACGCCGAGCAGTCGCCGACCGCGAAGACATCGGGGTCGGTCGTGCGCAGCGAGCCGTCGACCACGACCGCGCCGCCCAGCGTGCCGTCGACCTCGAGGCCGGCGGCCGCCGCGAGCTCGGCCCGGGGGGTCACGCCGACCCCCACCACCACGAGGTCGGCGGGCAGGACCTCCCCGTCGGAGGTCACTACCGCCTCCACCCGGTCGCCGCCACGGAACGACTCGATGCCGTCGCCGATGCGCAGCGTCACCCCGGCGTCTCGGTGGGCGGCGGCGTACACGTCGGAGACCTGCTGGCCGAGCGCGCGCACCATCGGCGACTCGGGCGACACGACCGTCACCTCGGCACCGTGGGAGCGGGCGGCCGCGGCGGACTCCATCCCGATCCAGCCCGACCCGACGACCACCACGCGGGGCCGCTGGGCGAGCCGGTCGCGCAGCGCCACCGAGTCCTCCAGCGTCCGCAACGTCACGACGCCGTCGAGGTCGGCGCCGGCGACGGGGAGCGTGCGTACGTTCGAGCCGGTGGCCAGCAGCAGCCGCTCGTACGCCAGCGAGCTGCCGTCAGCGAGCGCGACCTGGTGACCGCTGAGGTCCAGTGACGTCGCCTCGGCGCCGAGCCGCACCTCGATGTCGTTGTCGGTGTACCAGCCCTCGTCGTGCAGCACGACGCTGTCGGGCTCGTCCTCGCCCCAGAGCACCTGCTTGGACAGCGGTGGGCGGTCGTACGGGAGCCGCGGCTCGGCCGCGAGGACGGTGACTGGCCGGTCGTACCCCTGATCGCGCAGCGTCTCGACCGCACGCGCGGCCGAGACACCCCCTCCGACGATGACGCATCCGGCTGGCATGTCTCGGGACCCTACGCCCAGCGTTGGTGCCACGCCGGGGCGGAGACGTCGGTGAGGGACGCGAGCTGGTCGACCAGCACCCGCAGTCGCCCGGCGTCGTCCGCGGCCGCGGCCCAGTCCTCACGGAACACCGGCCCCAGCGCCTCCGGCGCGTGCCGGAGCAGCCGTGCTGCCAGCCCGGCCAGCAGCTCGCGCTGCCGCTCCATCTCGATGACCCGGTCGTCGGCCCGCATCACGTAGTGCGCGGCGACACCCTTGAGCACGGCGATCTCGTCGCGGACTGTCGTGGGGACCACCAGGTCGGCGTCGTGCCGCACCAGCGGCCCCTGGCCGAAGACCTCCTGGGTGGCGATGCGGGTGGTCTCACAGAACCGCCCGATCAGGCCGGACGTGAGCCGCTTGAGGGCGGCCAGGCCGGCGCGGCTGCCGTCGAAGGACCGCGGCGGCCAGATCGGGAGCTCCTCCAGCCGGGACAGCGCCGCGTCCAGCACGTCGTCACCGCGCTCGGGCAGGTACCAGTCGCGGACGACCCCGAAGATCACCCGTCGTTCTGCCACGTCGCCCAGCCGCGGCAGGTCGATCCTCCCGGAGACGACGCCGTCCTCGACGTCGTGCACCGAGTAGGCCACGTCGTCGGCGAGGTCCATCACCTGCGCCTCGACCGCCTGCCGCGTACCTGCCACGCCCTCGCGGATCCAGCGGAAGACCGGGACGTCGTCGGCGTACACACCGAACTTGCCGGCGGCGTCCGACCTCGTCCACGGGTACTTCACCATCGCGTCGAGGGTCGCCCGGGTGAGGTTGAGGCCGACGCTCCGGCCGTCGGCGGCCACGGTCTTTGCCTCCAGCCGGCTGACGATGCGCAGCGTCTGCGCATTGCCCTCGAAGCCGCCGCACGGCGATGCGATCTCGTCCAGCAGCTTCTCGCCGTTGTGCCCGTACGGCGGGTGGCCCAGGTCGTGGGCCAGGGCGGCGGTCTCGACCAGGTCGGGGTGGCAGCCGATCGCCTGCCCGAGCTCGCGGGCGATCTGGCCCACCTCCAGCGAGTGGGTGAGCCGGTTGCGGGCGAAGTCGTGGGTGCCCGGCCCGACCACCTGGGTGGTGTCGGACAGCCGCCGCAGCGACGCCGCGTGCAGCACCCGGGCGCGGTCCCGCTCGAACGGCGAGCGGCCGCTGCGCTTGGCCGGTTCGTCGACCACCCGCGCGACCGCGTGGGCGGTGTAGCCAGCGGGCACGGTCTCGTTCGCGGGCTCGTTCGGCGGATCGGTCGACATCGCTGCGCAGGCTATCCCCGTGCGGCAGCTCGCTTCTGCTCTGCGAGGGTGAACCAGTGCTGCGCCGCGTCCGGGGAGTCCACTGGGTCTTCGTCCTCGCGGGCTTCCAGGTCGCCCAGGCCCTGGCGCGGATCCCCACCATCAAGGACCAGGTCGACGCCTCGACCGGGCGGCTCGGTCTCGCCTTGCTCGCCATGGGTGTCGGATCGGTCGTGGCGATGCCCTGGACCGGCGCGCTCGCCCAGCGGTACGGCAGCGCGCTGGTGGTGCGCTGTGCAGCGCCGGTCTCCTGCGCGGCGTGGGCCGGGGTGGCATTCGCCCCCGACCCGGCCACGCTGACCGTCCTGCTGTTCCTGTGCGGGGCGGGCGTCGGCGTCTGGGATGTCGCGATGAACGTCCAGGGCCACGCCCAGGAGCAGCGCGACGGCCTGGTGCTCATGCCCGGTCTGCACGCAGGCTGGTCGATCGGCACCGTCGCCGGAGCGCTGGCGGGTGCGGGTGCCGCCCACATCGGGCTGCCACTCGAGGTACAGCTCCCCGCGGCGGCAGCACTCTGCCTGGCAGGCGTGCTCACGGCCACCCGCACCTTCCAGGCCGACCAGCTCGAAGGCGCGCGGACGACGCCGCCGGAGGACCCGTACGAGGCGGCGGCCGAGCGGCACGCGACGGCGGTGCGGAACCGCATCACGCCGGTCGAGCTGGTGCTGGGCGCGATGGTGCTCGCCGGTGCGCTGGCCGAGGGTGCCGCCAACGAGTGGCTGGCCCTGCTTGTGGTCGAGGTGCGCGACGCGTCCGAGGCGACCGGTGCTCTCGCCTTCGCCTGCTTCAACATCTCGATGGTGGCCGGGCGCCTGGGCGGCGGCTGGCTGATCACGCACTACGGCCGGGTCCGGGTGCTGCAGGCGGCGGGCCTGCTCGGCACCGTCGGCGTGCTGCTCGTCGCGCTGGTCCCCTCGGTGGCGGCGGCGTTGGTCGGCGGCGTGCTGTGGGGGCTCGGCATCTCGGTCGTGTTCCCCACCGGGATGTCCGCCGCCGGTGACGTGCCCGGTCGGGGCGCCCGGGCCATCGGGGTGGTGTCCACGATCGGCTACGCGGGCTTCATCCTGGGCTCGCCGACCATCGGGCTCCTCGCCGACCGGGTCGGCCTCGACCGGGCGCTGCTGCTGGTGGCGGCGATCTCGGCACCGATCGTGCTGCTGGCCCTGTCGGCCGGGGAACGCCGCACGGCCCCGGTAGCTGGCTCGTAAGCCAGGCCCCGGACGTCAGCCGCCGGAGACGCCGAGCTCGGCGGAGGCGTCGATGCGGCGGTCGTCACGGTCGTCGAGCCAACCGTCGGGCAGCGCCACCCGCTTCGGACTGCCCTGCCGACCGCGGGGCGTACCGAGCTCGCGGACGGGGTAGGGCTCGGCGGGATCGAGGTGGGCGAGCAGCTCGTCCAGGGCGGCCAGCGTCGACACCAGTCCCAGCCGCGACCGCATCTCGCCTCCGGTGGCGAAGCCCTTGAGGTACCACGCCACGTGCTTGCGGAACTCCGTGCAGCCCCTCGTCTCGCCGTACTGCTCGCAGAGCAGCTCGGCGTGCCGGCGCATCACCCTCGTCACCTCGCCGAGCGTCGGCAGCGCCTGCGCCTGCCGGCCGGCGAAGGCCGCGGCGAGGTCGCGAAACAACCACGGTCGACCCAGGCAGCCGCGGCCGACCACGACGCCGGCACACCCGGTGTGCTCCACCATCCGGATCGCGTCGGCGGCCTCCCAGATGTCGCCGTTGCCGAGCACCGGGATGCGTACCGCCGCGGCCAGCTCGCCGATCGCGTCCCAGTCGGCGGTACCGCTGTAGTGCTGCTCGGCGGTACGCCCGTGCAGGGCGATCGCCGCACAACCGGCGGCCTCGGCCTCACGGCCCGCGTCCAGATAGGTCAGGTGCGCCCGATCGATGCCGAGCCGGGTCTTCATGGTGACCGGGACGCCGTACGGCTCGGCCGCCCGCACGGCCCCGGACAGGATGTCGCCCAGCAACCGCCGCTTCCAGGGCAGGGCGGCTCCCCCACCGCGGCGGGTGACCTTGGGGACCGGGCAGCCGAAGTTGAGGTCGACGTGGTCGACCCCGTGGTCACCGCAGAGGATCTCGACCGCCTTGGCCACGTAGACCGGGTCGACGCCGTAGAGCTGCACCGACCGGACCCGCTCGGCGGGGTCGAAGTGCACCATCGACAGGCTGACCCGGTCGCCCTCCACCAGCCCCCGGGAGGTGATCATCTCGCAGACGTACAGGCCGGCACCCTGTTCGCTGCACAGCCGACGGAACGCCGCGTTGGTCACCCCTGCCATCGGGGCGAGCACGACCGGAGGTGCGACCACCAGGTCGCCCAGTCGCAGCTCGGTCGGGACAGGCACCGACCCAGTGTCCCAGAGCCCAGCGTCCCAGAGCCGCG
>CAWATY010000013.1:0-98345 GCA_963785115.1 uncultured Actinomycetota bacterium | reverse complement strand
ATCCGTACCGCCTACACCTGCACCCGTCCGACCGTTGTGCCGACTTCTCCCGCCGATCCGACCCTCCCCGCGTGTGACTCGGTGAGCGGAAGCGGGGGACGCCGGGCACAAGGGTCGGATGAGCGGCGGTGAGGGCGGTGGTCGGTCAGGGCGGTTGGGGCCGGGGTGGGTCAGGGGGCGGTGGCTGCCCTCGCCGGGGCGCGCCAGCAGCGGCGGACGAAGGCGACGGCCTCGGCGTCCAGCCGGTCGGGACGTACCCGCCACTCCAGCAGCGACTCGGCGGCCAGGAAGCGACCGCGGGGCAGCTCGTCGGCGAGCATTGCCGCATCGGCGGCCGGGTGGATCGGGTCGTGCGGGTGGCCGACCACCAGGGCGGGCGCCTGCAAGGTGGTGCGCACGTCGCGCGGGGGCGCGACCCTGCCGAAGAAGATGCCGTGGATGGTCGCGGCCATCGCGGCCGGCTGCTGGTCGAGGGTGTCCAGCAGGACCCCCGGCCAGAACGGCACGACGCCGCGCGGCACCAGCCTGCTGGCCGCCCCCACCGCGGACACCGTCCACGGCAGGAAGCGCGCGGCGAGCATCAGCGGACCGAAGGCGATGATCCCGGCCTTCAGCGCGTTGTCGAGCACCGGCATCTCCAGCAGCATTCCCCGCACCCGCTCGGGTGCCGCCTCGGCGACCTCCAGCGTGACGTTGGCGCCGAGCGAGGTGCCGCCCACCACCGCCTCGTCGATGCCGACGTCGTCCAGCAGCGCGAGCACCTGCTGGCCGAAGACCGTCATCGTCGAGAGCCGGTGGTCGGCGGGGCGGTCGGAACGGCCGTGGCCGAGCAGGTCGAGGGTGAGCACCCGGAAGCCGGCCGCGGCGATCTTGCGGGCCAGCGGCTGCTGCATCCGGCGCGGCATCAGCTGTCCGTGCAGCAGCACCACAGCCCGCTCACCGGAGCCGAACTCGGTGTACTCCAGCCGGCGGCCTGCGTACGTCAGCTCGCCGATCCGCTCGGAGACGAGCACGGGCACGCCGGTCCTCCGTTCCTGGGTGTCGACCGGGTCAGCGCGGCCGGTGCCGCACGAACGACACGACCTGCTGGAAGGTGGGGCGATTCTGCCAGTCGATCGGCCGCACGCCGACGGTCCCGGCCGTCACCGACCGGATGAAGTCGAGCGACTTGTCGTAGGTCAGCGCGTCGACGGATGCGACGTCCTGCACCCGCTTGACCCGCTTGATCGCCAGCAGCAGCGACTCGCGCAGGGTGTTGCGGCACACGACGCGGTGACCCTCCCCGCAGTACGGCGCCGAGTAGGGCGCGTCGACGTGACGGCCCAGCAGGGTGCGCAGGTCCTTGTTGAGGTAGCCGTACCAGGCCACGCCGTTCCACGACGACCCGCGGCCGAGCCGTGGGTGGTCGTCGATCGCCTGCGGGAGGCGGCGCACCAGCTGTTCACCGATCCGGTCGGCGAGCAGCGAGCGGGCGACCGACTCGTCGTTGGTGCCGCTGTTCCACCAGCTGTCGAAGATCGCGATCGCCTGCTCGTGCGCGTACGAACCGTCGCGGTCACGGTCGACGCGGTGCGCCCCGTCGGCGACCCAGGCCCGCAGCAGGTGCACCGCGCGGGCGAGCCCGGTCTCGGTGCCGGGGCGACCGAGCGCGTCGAGCAGCAGCGGAAGCGTGTAGCGCGCCCGTGAGTCGACGGTCGACGCGCCGGCGACCAGGCCCACCAGCTCGCCCTCGTCGACGGTGCCGCCGTCGCGGGTGGCGCGGCGGATCCGGTCCTCCAGCGCGAGGCTGCGGTAGACCGCGCCGTAGCCCCACACGTCGTCGGCCGCGGCGAACCCCGGCGCCGTCTTGTTGTTCCAGCTCACCAGGTAGCCATCCGGCGGGTTGACCTGCTGCGGGTGCGCCGACGAGGGCAGGAAGCCCTGCCAGTCGTAGCGCTTGTCCCCCCACCGGGGCAGGTCGAACGACGTGCCGGCCGCCCGTTGCGGCAGCCGGCCGGAGGAGTAGTACGCGATGTCGCGGTCGTCGGCGTAGAACCAGTTGAACGTGTAGTCGATGGCCTCGACCGCGTCCTCGAACGACGCCGCGTCATCGACGTAGCCGGGGTCGTTCAGCCGGGCGAACCCGGCGACGGAGTCGACCTCCCGGCCGTAGGTGCTGCGCTGGAGCACGATCGCCACCGGCCGGTCGTTGACGGTGGTCCGCAGCTGCACGATCCCGTGCCGGGTGCGCAGCACCAGGTAACGGTGCGTCTCCGGCGGTGTGGGCGCGGTGATGTTCGGGATCACCGACTCGGTGTGCACGTGCCGGTCCATCGGCACGCACCGGTCGCCGACCCGGTAGCCGGTCGAGCGCACCGTGGGCGCCGTGCCGTCGCGGTCGCACAGCCTCTCGACGACGGTGTCGACGTTGTCGTTGGAGGCGCTGGTCGCCGACCACGCGTAGTCGGGACCGCGACCGAGCTGCACCACCAGATTGACGCCGGCGAACGCCACGCCGCGTGCACGCACGTGCGGTCCGACGAGCACCTGCTCGGTGAGCAGCTGCGGGGTGTAGTAGCTGGTCTGCGGCCCGAACACCGTGACCGGGTGACCGGTGGTGGTGTGGTCGGCGCCGACCAGCAGCGCGTTGCTCATGCCCTGCCCCGCCAGGTTCAGCTGGATCGGGCCGAAGGGTCCGTCGACCACCGCCGGAGGCTCGGCCGGCAGCTCGGGCAGGCTCGGGGTCCCGCCGCCCGTTCCGAGCTCGCTGCCGGTGCCGGGGGCGATCGGCCCGTCCAGGTCGGGCATCGCGACGCCCGGCCGCTCGGGATCGACCACGCCGGTGCCGTACGGCGTGTGAATGTCGGAGGTGGTGGGTGCTTCGGGGTCGTTGCGCTCGCGCAGGTCCTCGTAGACCTGCAGGCCGCGGCGGTCGCCGAGCCGGTGCTGCAGCTGCTGCAACCAGCGGGCGTTGGCGTACTCGCCGCCGCCGCCCTTGCCGAAGATGCCGCCGACCAGCGAGGCCACGTAGGCGAGGTCGGCTCGGGTCCAGGGCTGCGGGGTCTGCTGCAAGGCCACGTACTCGGCCGGGCACTCCTGGCCGGTGGGCAGGCCGCCGGGGCACAACGCCTCCTGCGCGGCGTTGATGCCGTCGAGGTAGGCGTCCGCGCCGCGGAGCAGCCGGGCACCCTCGGTGCCGTATCGGCGGGCGGCGGCCACGATCTGCCGGGACGCCTCGCGGTGGGTGTAGAACGCGCCGCGCAGCTGGGAGCGGTCCATCTCCAGGTTGGCCTCGGTGCCGCCGGCGAACTCGGCCAGCCGGGCGGCCCCCGCATGCCGCAGCACGTCCATCAGGAACATCCGGTCGAGCGTCGCGGCGTAGCCCGCGCCCCACAGCGTGTCGGCGTAGGTGTCGCCGTTGACGTACGGGACGCCGTACTGGTCCCAGCGCAACCGCACGCCGTCGGTCGGGGTCTCCTCCCGGACGACCTGCTGGGGCGTGAAGCCGGCGTCCTTGTAGAAGTCACCGATGTCGGAGGTCTCGATGGACGACGGGTCGACGGTGGTCAGCGCGTCGTACGTCTCCAGCTGGTCGGCAAAGTTCGGCGGGGCGTTGACCCCGTCGATCGCGATCCGGTTCACCGGGTCGGTGGCCAGGACCACCGCCAGTTCGACGGCGTTGATGCTGCCGGACTGGCCGGGGGGAAGGATGTTCCAGACCCGGCCGTAGCCGTCGCCGGCCGGCGCGGCGGGCGCGGCCGCCGACGGCGGCGATGCGACGCCCGCGAGCAGGGCCAGGCCGGCGGCCAGGGTGGTGCCGACGGTCAGGACGGGTGCGCGGCGCACGGATCGCCTCCTCGGGTGTCGCTGTCGTTACTCCCCGGTAACACCGGTAACGAAACCGGTCGCGTCGGGTCACGGCACCGTGTGAGGCTGGCCGCCGTGAGCCTGCTGGCCGACCTCGAGCGCTACTACGACACCGCCCCGCGGGCAGCGGCCGATGTCGAGGAGGTCGGGCCGTTCACGCTGTTTCGCTCCCGGCAGCCCTGGCCCTACTACGGGCGGCCGCGGCTCGGCCTCGACCGGGACGTGACCGCCGACGACGTGCGGGCGCTGCTCGCCCGGCAGGACGCCCTCGACCTGCCGCACACGATCGAGTGGGTGCACCAGACCACGCCGAGCCTGCTGCCCGCCGCCCGGGCGGCCGGCCTCACCGTCGACGAGCTGCCGCTGCTGGTGCTCGCCGGACCCCTGCCGGTCGAGGCGCCGGAGGGCGTCGAGCTGCGGGTGCTGGCCGCCGACGACCCGCTGCTGCCCCAGGCGCCTGCCGTCGCGCACGTGGGATTCGCCCACGGCGGCACCCGGTCAGGTACCGAGGGGGTGGCCGAGCGCGATGCCCGGATGGCGGACCCCGCTGCGGCCGCAGCCGTCGACGCCGTCCGAGCCATGATCGAGCGCGGTACGTCGACAGCGGCTGTGGCGTTCGACACGTCGGGCGCGCTCGGTGGCGGGGTCGTGGCCACCGGCTCGGCCAACCGGCGGGGACAGACCAGCGAGATCGTGGGCGTCGCGACGCTGCCCTCGGCCCGACGACGAGGCCTCGGCGCAGCGCTCACCGCCCTGTTGGTGCGGGAAATGCATGACTCCGGCGTCCGCACGGTGTTCCTGTCTGCTGACTCCGACGACGTCGCCCGGGTCTACCGCCGCATCGGTTTCACCGACGTGGGCACGGCCTGCATCGTGGAGTAGCGACACGCCCGGGCGGCGCCTGCCGGGTTGAGTCCGCGGCGAGTTCTCGACACGGTGGTGGGGACCGAGCAAAGCGATCCGAGACGAGGAGCATCGTGCTCACCCTGACCGAGAACGCCAGCACAGTCGTCAAGACCATCACCGACCAGACCACCGAGAACGACACCGCCGGACTGCGCATCAGCCACGAGGGTGCCGACGCGCTCCAGGTGGCTCCGGCTGAGTCGCCGCTCGAGGGCGACCAGGTCCTCGTGGAGGACGGCGCACGCGTCTTCCTGGAGGAGACCGCCGCGCAGACGCTCGCCGACAAGGTGCTCGACGCGCAGGTCGACGACGCCGGGTCGGTGCAGTTCAGCATCGGCATCCAGCCCTGATCTGAGCCTGGGTACCAGCACGCGATCATCCGCGCGTCCCGTCGCCTTGGGCGACGGGGCGCGCGGATGTTCTGTGTCTGCGCGGGTTCAGCCTGCCCGGTTGACCGCGGACAGCACCGCCCGCAGTGAGGCGGTGACGATGTTGGGGTCGACCCCCACGCCCCACAGCACCTGGTCGCCCACCGCGCACTCGACGTACGCCGCGGCCTTCGCATCGCCGCCCGCCGACAGTGCGTGCTCGGCGTAGTCGAGCACCCGCACGTCGACCTCGAGGGTGGTGGACAGCGCGTCGAGGAACGCGGCGATCGGCCCGTTGCCCTCGCCGGTGAGCACGTGTGGCTCGCCGTCGACGTAGACGTTGACGGTGAGCGCGTCGCGCTCGCCGGCCGCGGACGACGTGTGCACGGAGTTGAGCCGCAGCCGCGCCTGCGGGTCGAGGTACTCGCGGGAGAAGATCCGCCACATCGCCTCGGCCGACACCTCGCCGCCCTCGTCGTCGGTGTGCTGCTGGACGACGCGGCTGAACTCGATCTGCAGCCGGCGCGGCAGGTCGAGCTTGTGCTCGGCCTTCATCACGTAGGCGACACCGCCCTTGCCGGATTGGCTGTTCACCCGGATGACGGCCTCGTACGAGCGGCCGACGTCCTTGGGGTCGATCGGCAGGTACGGGACCTCCCAGTGGTGCTGGTCGACCGGCACGCCTGCCCGGGCCGCCTCCTGCTCGAGCGCCTCCAGACCCTTCTTGATGGCGTCCTGGTGCGAGCCGGAGAACGCGGTGTAGACGAGGTCGCCGCCGTACGGGTGCCGCTCCCCCACCGGCAGCTGGTTGCAGTGCTCCACCGTGCGCCGGATCTCGTCGATGTCGGTGAAGTCGATCTGCGGATCGATGCCCTGGCTGAACAGGTTCATCCCCAGCGTGACCAGGCAGACGTTGCCGGTGCGCTCCCCGTTGCCGAACAGGCAGCCCTCGATCCGGTCCGCCCCCGCCAGGTAGCCCAGCTCGGCGGCCGCGATGGCGGTGCCGCGGTCGTTGTGCGGGTGCAGCGACAGGACGACCGAGTCGCGGTCGTCGAGGTGGCGGTGCATCCACTCGATCGAGTCGGCATAGACGTTGGGCGTCGCCATCTCGACGGTGGCGGGCAGGTTGACGATCGTCTTGCGGTGCGGGGTCGGCTGCCACACGGCGTTGACCGAGTTGCAGACGTCGACGGCGAACTCGAGCTCGGTGCCGGTGTAGGACTCGGGCGAGTACTCGAAGCTGATGTCGGTGTCGCCCATCCCCTCGGCCAGCTTCGCGCAGACCCGCGCACCCTGGACGGCGATGTCGCGGATGCCGTCGCGGTCGAGCCCGAACACGACCCGGCGCTGCAGCGTGGAGGTCGAGTTGTACAGGTGCACGATCGCCTGCTTGGCCCCGCGTACGGACTCGAAGGTCCGCTCGATCAGCTCCTCGCGGGCCTGGGTGAGGACCTGGATCGTGACGTCGTCGGGGATGACGTCGTCCTCGATGATCTGCCGGACGAAGTCGAAGTCGGTCTGGCTGGCCGCGGGGAAGCCGACCTCGATCTCCTTGTAGCCCATCCGCACCAGCAGCTCGAAGAAGCGGCGCTTGCGGTCGGGGCTCATCGGGTCGATGAGGGCCTGGTTGCCGTCACGCAGGTCGACCGCGCACCAGCGCGGCGCCTGGCTGATGGTCCGGTCGGGCCAGGTGCGGTCGGTCAGTGCGACGGGGGTGTACGCGCGGTAGCGCTGGAAGGGCATGGGGCTGGGTTGCTGGGGATGGATGGCCACGAGGGCTCCTCTGCGGATCGAGGCGGTCAGGCGACCGGCGCAGCGCAGTCTCCGCGGCGAGGATCCGGCCTGGTCAGGCCTCGCCGCGGCGCGCAAGGAGCAGCTGCACGGTCCGCATCGGTTCCAGCCTAGCCCCAACGGCGGCGGCCGTCGAAAGTCGGTCGACCGTGGCGCCGGCGCGTGTCACCCTGCCGGACGTGGAGACAACGGTGCGCGTCGACGAGGTGGACCCGTGGGTCCTCGACGGTGCCGACCTCGCAGACCTGGGCGCGCTGGTCGAGGCCGAGCGGCTCGCGGACGCCCCGCACCAGCCACCGGAGTCCGCCCGCCAGCTGCAGCTGCGGCTGCGGCACGGCTGGGAGGGCTACCCGACCGATCACCTCCTCGTGGCCCGCGACTCCAGCGGCGTCGTGGGCTTCGGCGAGGTGTCGTACGGGCACTGGGACAACCCCGACGTGGCGGCGATCTTCCTGCACGTGCTCCCGTCCAGCCGGGCCGATGACTCCGTCGCCGACGCGTTGCGGCAGCGCGCGACCGAGATCGCCCGCGCCGACGGGCGCACCAAGGGACTCTCCGACAGCTGGCGGGACAGCTGGCTTGCCGGCTACTGGGAGCGGACGGGCTGGCCGGTGGCGTCGAGAGCGGCGCAGCGCCGGCTGGACATGGCCACCCTCGACCTGGACCGGCTCGGCCACCAGCTGGCCGAGGCGGAGCGGACGTCGGAGGCGTACGACGTGGTCGAGCTGCCGACGCCGACGCCCGAAGACCTGGTCGAGGGTCTGCTCGACGTGCACCGCGCGATGAACGACGCGCCGCTTGACGACCTGGAGATCGAGGACGACGAGTGGTCGCCCGAGCGGCTGGTCGCGTCCGAGGCCTCGCTGGCCGGGCGTGGGTTGCGGGTGCACCGGCTGATGGCTCGTCGCCGCTCCGACGGCGTGCTGGCGGGCTACACGGTGGTGCTGGTCGACCCGGAAACGCCCGAGCACGGGTTCCAGGAGGACACCGCGGTGGTCGGCGAGCACCGGGGCCACCGGCTCGGCCTGCGGCTGAAGGTGGCGATGCTGCTGGGGCTGCGCGAGCTCGAGCCGCAGCTGACGCTGGTCGACACCTGGAACGCCGAGTCGAACACCCACATGATCGCCGTCAACGAGCGGCTCGGCTGCTACGTAGTGGCCCGCGGACAATTGGTGCAGCAGGACCTCGGCTAGAAACCGCTCTTTGCACCGCCTCCTAGACTTGAGGGCTGACGTCCGCGAGCTCGAAGGAGAAACCCATGCCCGCCGCAGGCCACCGGCGCTCGAGGAGTGCCGGCCGGACCGTGCTGACCCTGCTGGTGGTCGGCGCGGTCGTGGCGGTCGTGGTGGGCGTGTTCGCCATGAGCGGGCGGTCGGGAGACGGCTCCGACGACGCCCGGGAGGCGGCCGACACGACCACGCCGACACCGTCGTCACCGTCGTCGCCGGAACCGACGGAGAAGACCATCCCGCAGGCTCCGCCGCCACAGGTCGGTGACTGTCGCGACCTGGCCTGGGCGGACACCGAGGGCGCGGTCACGGACTCTGGCGCCGAGCCTCTCCCGTGCGGTCAGGACCACACCGCGCAGACCGTCGCGACCGGCGAGCTCGCCGAGGGCCTCGACCCCGACGTCGACCCCGACGACGTCGCCGACAGCGTGTCGCGCGAGTGCCGGTCGGCGGTCGTGCAGTGGCTGGGCGGTGGCGAGGACGACTACGAGCTGAGCATGTTCGCGTACGTGGTGGCCGTGCCGTCGGCCGACGACCTCGCCGCAGGCGCCCGCTGGTGGCGCTGCGACACGTACGCGACCGCGCGTGCCGAGGAGCTGCGCGACCTTCCGGTGACGACGGAGGAGCTGCTGGCCGGTGACCGCGCCGACATCTGGGCGACCTGCGTCGAGGGCGACCTCGGAGCGGGTCAGGAGCAGGTGCTGTGCAGCGGCCCGCACGACTGGCGCGCGATCAGCGCGCACCGGCTCGGCGACAGGGCCGACGAGTTCCCCGGCCTGGCCGAGGTGCGGGACCAGACCCAGGAGCAGTGCCTGGACGACGTGCGCGCGTACGTCAACGACCCGCTCACCAGCTTCGACTACGGCTGGCTGCTGCCCACCCGCGACGACTGGACGCGCGGCCAGCGCTTCGTCCTCTGCTTCGCCGAGACCTCCGACTGACGTCCCGCTGCTCAGAAGCCCAGGCGACGCAGCTGGCGCGGGTTGCGCTGCCAGTCCTTGGCCACCTTGACGTGCAGGTCGAGGTACACCGGGGTGCCGAGGATCCGCTCGATCTGGACCCGCGAGTCGGCGCCGATCTGGCGCAGCCGGGCGCCCTGGTGCCCGATCACGATGCCCTTCTGGCTGTCCCGCTCGACGAACAGGCTGGCGCGGACGTCGACCAGCGGGCGATCCGCGGACCTGCCCTCTCGCGGCGCCATCTCCTCGACGACCACGGCGATCGAGTGCGGCAGCTCGTCGCGCACGCCCTCGAGCGCTGCCTCACGGATCAGCTCGGCGACCAGCGTCTCCTCGGGCTCGTCGGTGAGGTCGCCCTCCGGGTAGAGCGGCGGCCCCTCCGGCAGCTGGGCGACCAGCAGGTCGGTGAGCAGGTCGACGCGGTCGCCGGTGAGCGCCGACACCGGGAGCACGTCGGCCCAGTCGACCCCGGTCTCCGTGCCCAGCGTGGCGATCGCAGCGAGGTGCTGCGCCATCCGCACCGGGCTGATCGTGTCGGCCTTGGTCGCGAGCGCCAGCACGGGTCGCCGCCGCAGCTTGGCGATCTCGCCCACCAGGTAGCGGTCGCCGGGGCCGATCCGTTGGTTGCACGGCAGGCAGACGCCGATGACGTCGACCTCGCTCCAGGTGCTGCGGACGAGGTCGTTGAGCCGTTCGCCCAGCAGCGTGCGCGGCCGGTGCAGCCCGGGTGTGTCGACCACGACCAGCTGGGCGTCCGGGCGGTGCACCAGGCCGCGGATGGCGTGCCGCGTGGTCTGCGGCTTCGACGACGTGATCGCGACCTTCGCGCCCACGAGCGCGTTGGTGAGCGTCGACTTGCCGGCGTTGGGACGCCCGACGAAGCAGGCGAAACCGGAGCGGAAGGCAGCGGCCTGACCTGCGTCGGGTTCCGCGCCCGACCGGTCCGACCCGCCCGCTTCCTCAGTCACGACTTCACCCTAGGGCGCGGGACGTGACAACGAATGACCGCTCCGATCCGTCCTTAGGTCGACAGGGGATCCACGACCGGGGAGCAGCTGGTGGCGCTACGGCGAGGGCATGACGACGAGTTCACCGAGTTCGTCGCCGCGCGTCGCGGCCAGCTGCGCCGTACCGCGTACCTGCTCTGCGGCGACTGGCACCAGGCCGAGGATCTCGTGCAGACCGCGCTGGCCAAGCTCTACGTGGCCTGGCACCGCGTGCAGCGGGAGGCCGGGCCGGAACCGTACGTGCGTCAGATCCTGGTGCGCAGCCACGTGGACGAGACCAGGCGTCCGTGGCGCCGCGAGCGCAGCACCGGCCAGCTCCCCGACCGTCCGGCGGCACCGAGGCTGGCGCCGGAGGACCGGGACGCGCTGTTGACCGCGCTCGCCGAGCTGCCCCCGGGGCAGCGCTCCGCGGTGGTGCTGCGGCACTGGCTCGGGCTCTCCGTCGAGGAGACGGCGCACGAGCTCGGCTGCTCGACCGGCACGGTCAAGAGCCAGACGGCCCGCGCGGTCCTGCGACTCCGCGAGGCGCTGGATCAGGAGCCTGTCGCACCGGGTCGCCCGACGACCGCCGGCACCAGCACGGGAGGACAGTCATGAACGTTCACGACGAGGACCAGGACCTGCAGGTGCGCTCCGCGCTGGACGGCGTCTTGGCTGGCGAGCCGCCGATGGCGTCCCGGCCGGCCGACGACCTGGCCCGCGGTCAGCGGCTGCGCCGTCGGCGCCGGACGCGAGCGGCGATCGCGGCTGCCGCGGCCGTTCCGGTGGTGCTGGTGGTCGGCGGCAGCCTGGTCGGCGCCGTCGACCTGAGCTCCTCCCCCGGCAACGGCGGCTTCGCCGACGGCGGCCAGGGCACGGCGACCGAGGTGGAGCAGGACGGCTCGGAGGCTGACTGCACCGTGGTCAGCGAGTCGGGGTCGTTGGGGACGAGGCCCGGGGCGGGTCGGGCAGCCTCGGGCAGCGCATCGGGCAGCGCATCGGGCAGCGCATCGGGCAGCGCCTCGGGGCCGAAGGGACAGCCGGTCGAGCTCGATCCCACCGAGGCCTACGTCGCCGAGTGCGGCGTACCGGTCAGCCCGGACGACGACTACGTCATCGAGGACGACGTCACGCCACGGCTCGAGCAGGTGTTGCGCCGCGTCCTCGACCCCAGCAACGAGCACATCCGGTCGACGATCGCCGGTGTGGGTTCGAGCCACGTGGCCGTCGCGCCGCAGCCGGGCGGTGAACCCGGCGGGCTCGACGAGCAGGACGACCAGACGGGGACCGGCGGCGGCCCGGACGAGTTCGACGTGTCGGAGGCTGGCGTGTCTGGCGAGTGGGTCGAGGGTGACGGGACGGGCAGCGTGGCGCTGACCGTGGCGAACGACGTCGACGGCGGCGGCGACCGGTGCAGCGACCCGCTGGCCGACGAGCCACCCGCGATGACCTGTGAGCCGATGACCCTCGACGACGGCACAACCGTCCTGGTGGGTCGGGGCGGCGACGACGGCGCACAGGTCCTGACGGTCCGGTACGAGCGGGCGAACGGCGAGCTCGTCTTCGCCACCGCGACCCAGGCACTCAGCGGTTTCGACGGCGACCACGCCGGTCAGCCGCTGTCCGAGCTGCCCGCCACGGTCGAGCAGCTTGCGGGGCTCGCCCAGGACCCCGACGCACACCTGTGAGGCGTCCGGGGCCGGGCTGCGCCTAGGTGCGCACCCGGTCCTGGACCGTGCCGGCGGCGTCGGCACGCAGTACCGGGACGCCGGCGCCGGCCAGGTCGCGGACGACGGCCAGGTCGGCGTCGGTGACCTGGCCGCCGTCGGTGGCGACCGCCGCCGCCTCCAGGCCCTTGGCCCCCGACGAGGCGGCCATGGCGACCGCGAGGGCGAGTGCCGACAGCGGCAGCGACGGGAGGTCCACGGTCGCGGCCGTGTAGGTGCGGCCGTCCAGGTCGCGGACGGCGGCGCCCTCGGCGGCCCTGGTGCGAGCCCGGGTCGCCCGGGCGAGCTGGACGATCTTGGCGTCCTCCGCCTCGAGCTCGCTGCCGGCCGTACTGGCGTCTCCCGTCACGACCCGCACGCTATCCAGTGGCTCCTCAGGTTTCCCAAGGGAACGTGGGAAACCGAAGGTTCGCCCGTGTCACAACCCGGGGGAACCATGGGTTTCCCAAGCGAACGTGGGAAACCCCGTCGGGGCCTCAGCCGGCGGCGGTGGGTTGCTCGGCGGAGGAGTCGGTGTGATCGGACTCGGTGGGGACGGGGCGGACGACGACCTGACCGATCCGGTTGCGGCGGCCGGTGGGCGCCTCGGCGGTGAGTCGCAGGCCGTCGACGTCTACCTCGCTGCCGGCGATCGGGACCTTGCCCAGGTGTTTGGCCAGCAGCCCGCCGACGCTGTCCACGTCCTCGTCGTCGACGTCGATCCCGAACACGTCGACGAGCTCGTCGACCGGGAACCGGGCGCTGACCCGCACGGCACCGTCGGCCAACCGCTCGATCGCGTCGGGCTCCTCGTCGTACTCGTCGGTGATCTCGCCGACGATCTCCTCCAGCACGTCCTCGATGGTCACCATGCCGGCCGTGCCGCCGTACTCGTCGACGACGATCGCGACGTGGGTGCGCTGCTGCTGCATCTCGCGGAGCAGCTCGTCAGCCGGCTTGGAGTCGGGCACGAACGTGCACGGGCGCATCACCGTCTCGACCCGCTCGGTCGTCTCGGCCTCATGGTTGTCGAAGACCCGTCGGGTGACGTCCTTGAGGTACGCGACCCCGACGACGTCGTCCAGGCTCTCGCCGACCACCGGGATCCGGCTGTAGCCGCTGCGCAGCGCGAGCGAGGTCGCCTGACGCAGCGTCTTGTGCCGCTCGATCACGACCATCTCCGTACGCGGCACCATCACCTCACGCACGATCGTGTCTCCGAGCTCGAAGACGGAGTGGATCATCGCCCGCTCGCCGGACTCGATCAGCGCGCTCTGCTCGGCGAGGTCGACCAGCTCGCGCAGCTCGGTCTCGGACTGGAACGGACCCTGCCGGAAGCCCTTGCCGGGGGTCAGTGCGTTGCCCAGCAGAATCAACAGTCGCGGCAGCGGACCGAGCACGCTGGTGACCGCGGTGACCATGCCGGCGGTGGCGAGTCCGACCCGCTCGTTGTGCTGGCGGCCGAGCGTACGCGGGGCGACCCCCACACCCACGTACGAGACGATGACCATCACCCCTGCCGCGAGCGCGATCCGCTGCCACCAGGCCGAGAACGCATCGGCCACTACCAGCGCCACCAGCACGATGGCGGTGGTCTCGGCGACCTTGCGCAGCAGCAGCACCGTGTTGAGGTGGCGCGGGGCGTCCGCGGTGACGGCCAGCAGCCGGGTCGCGCCGCGTCGCCCCTGTTTGGCCAGCTCCTGGGCGCGAGCCGGCGAGAACGAGGACAGCGCCGCCTCGGCGCTCGCCATGACCGCCGCCACGACGACCAGGACCGCGGCGATGGCGATCATCCAGACGTCGGTGGTGCTCATGCCGTGCCGTCCGTGCCCGGAGCGGCCACCGGTCGCTCGTCCTCGAGCGGCTGGCCCTCGCGGACGCCCTGCCACTCGGCGAGCAGCCGGGTCTGCAGCCCGAACATCTCCCGGTGGTCGTCGGGCTCGGCGTGGTCGTAGCCGAGCAGGTGCAGGATGCCGTGCACGCACAGCAGGTCGATCTCGTCACCGGCGCCGTGGTGGTGTTCTGGCGCCTGTCGTGCGGCCACCTGCGGGCACAGCGCGAGGTCGCCGAGGTAGCCCTCGGGCGCGTCGTCGTCGTCGACCGCACCAGGCAGCAGCTCGTCCATCGGGAAGGCCAGTACGTCGGTGGGCCCGTCGGAGTCCATCCAGTGCTTGTTCAGCGTCGCGATGGTGCCCTCGTCGACCAGCCGCACGCACATCTCGGTGGCCGGGTGCAGCCGCATCCGTTCCAGCACGAAGCGGGCCAGCCCGGCCAGCGCGTCGACGTCGACGTCGGCACCGGACTCGTCCAGCACCTCGACGCTCACGCTCGTTCCCCCGTCGCGGACGTCATCTCAGGAGCGACGCGGGCGTCTGGGCCCGTGCGCGTGCGCCTCGGCGTCGTCGGCAACCTGCCGGCGGTCGTCCTCGTAGGTCTCGTACGCCGCGACGATGCGGCCGACCAGCTTGTGCCGGACGACGTCGTGCTGGGTGAGCATCGAGAAGTGCACGCCGCGCACCTCGTCGAGGATGTCGCGCACCACCCGCAGCCCCGAGCGGGTGCCGTCGGGCAGGTCGACCTGGGTCACGTCGCCGGTGACGACCATCTTGGAGCCGAAGCCCAGCCGGGTGAGGAACATCTTCATCTGCTCAGGCGAGGTGTTCTGCGCCTCGTCGAGGATGATGAACGCATCGTTGAGGGTGCGGCCGCGCATGTACGCCAGCGGCGCGACCTCGATGGTGCCCGCGGTCAGCAGCTTGGGGATCGTCTCCGGGTCGAGCATGTCGTGCAGCGCGTCGTACAGCGGCCGCAGGTAGGGGTCGATCTTCTCGCTCAGCGTGCCCGGCAGGAAGCCGAGCCGCTCCCCCGCCTCGACCGCGGGCCGGGTCAGGATGATCCGGTTCACCTCCTTGGCCTGCAGCGCCTGCACGGCCTTGGCCATCGCCAGGTAGGTCTTGCCGGTGCCGGCCGGCCCGATGCCGAACACCACCGTGTGCTTGTCGATCGCGTCGACGTAGCGCTTCTGGTTCAGCGTCTTGGGCCGGATGGTGCGCCCGCGGTTGGACAGGATGTTGAGGCTGAGCACCTCGGCCGGGCGCTCCTGGGTCTCGGTGCGCAGCATGCCGATGGCGCGCTCGACGACCTCTCCGGACAGACCCTGGCCGGTACGGATCATCGTGACCAGCTCGTCGAGCAGCCGCTCGACCAACGCGGCCTCGGAGGGATCACCGGTGACGGTGATGGTGTTCCCCCGGGCATGCACGTCGGCCGCGAAGTCGCGCTCGATGATGGCGAGGAACTCGTCCCTCGGTCCGAGCAGTCCGACCATGTCGATGCTCGCCGGGACGGTGACGGTGTGCTGGTGAGGAGTCGCTTCGCTCATCGGCAGTCCCCTCGGGGACCGGTCCTCCGCTTCTGGTACGGGACGCTGACCGGTCCATGCTACGGGGCGGACCCTGCCCCCTGCCTACCCGTTTGCTGCCACCCGGTCGCTGCGGCCGGTCGGCTCAGCCGGGGGGCCAGCTCATCGCCCGCCCACCGAGCACGTGGCCGTGGCAGTGGAAGACCGACTGGTGCGCCTGCGCCCCGGTGTTGAACACCGTCCGGTAGCCCTCGCCGAGCCCCTCGGCGTCGGCCACCTCGGCGATCGCCTGGAGCACGCCGACGGTCGCCTCCGGGTCGGCGCGGACCAGCGCCGCCAGGTCGGGCTCGTGCCGGCGCGGCACCACCAGGACGTGGGTGGGCGCCTGCGGCTCGAGGTCGCGGAACGCGACGGCGTGCTCGGTCTCGAGGACGAGCTCGGCCGGCACGTCGCGGCGCACGATCCGGCAGAACAGGCAGTCGTCGCTCACCTGCGGATTCCCCTCTCGGACGGCTCTGGTCGACCCCGCGGTCAACCAGCGCGGCGGGTCGCGCGTCAACCAGGTGTGACGGCACAGTACTCAGCACCCGCGAGTCAGGGGGTCGCCATGCCCGCCGCCGAGGGCGCCGACGATGCCGTCGAGCGGTTGTACGCCGAGCACTGGGCCAGCCTGGTCCGGCTCGGCGCGCTGCTGCTGCGCGACCCGATGGTCGCCGAAGAGGTGGCGCAGGACGCGTTCATCGCCCTGCACCGCCGGTGGGCGTCGGTCCGTGAGCCGCACAAGGCGGTGGCCTACCTGCGCCGCAGCGTGGTCAACGGCTGCCGCTCGGTCCAGCGCCGGCGCACGGTGGCCGAGCGGCACGTCCCCGATCCGGTACGCGACGTGTCCAGCGCCGAGACCAGCGTGCTGGCCCGTGAGCAGCGCGATGAGCTGCTCGCGGCGCTGGACCGGCTACCGCGAAGGCAGCGTGAGGTGCTCGTGCTGCGGCACTGGCTCGATCTGTCCGAGGCCGACATCGCGGCCACGCTGCGGGTGTCCCGCGGCTCGGTGAAGACCCATTCCTCGCGCGGGTTGACCGCCCTGCGCGCAACCCTGGAGCGCGACGCATGAACGGACCCGCTGACCGATCGGACCGCCCGGTAGACAAGGTGGACGCCGACCTGCGCGCCGCCGTGCGTTCCTTCGCCACCGGCATCGAGCCGGCCGACCGGCTGGGCGAGATCCGGCGAGCGGTGGCGACGCCCCCGCGGCGTACGCGCCCGTGGCTGCTCGCCGGCGGCGCAGCGGTGCTGGCCGCCGCCGTGGTGCTGGGCTTCGTGGTGCTCGTCAACCCGACCGACGACGCGGGCGAGAACACCCCTGTCGCGGCCACCACGTCCGTGACCGTCTACGAGGTGCGATCGGTCGACGGGCGGCCGTGGCTGCAGCCGACCCAAGTCAGCACCGAGGACAGTGAAGACGCAGCGCATGACGCGGTCTCGGCCCTGCTCGCCTTCGGCAGCCCCCGGACCAATATCTGGAAGGCGTGCCCGGGTGGAGAGCTGCGGTCGATTGACCGTTCCGGGGAGGTCGTCACCGTTGCGTTGACGGGAACCCCGGGGGCGACCTGCAGGACGACACCAGAAGCGCTGGAGGCCGAGCGGCAGCAGCTCGCGTGGACCGTGCGCGACGCGCTGGGCGTCGATGTCTCGATCGTGCTCGAGACTGCTGGCCCGGACCAGCCGCAGCCGATCACCGCGGACCCCAACGCGCTGTCGCCAGTCCTGCTCGACTCCCCCACCGACGGCGCCACCGTCGACAGCCCCCTCACCGTCGAGGGCCGCGGCAACACGTTTGAGGGCAACGTGCAGTGGGAGGTGCTGGCCGGCGACCAGGTCGTCGACGAGGGCTTCGAGACCGCCGGGACCATGGGTGACTTCCGGCCGTTCTCGTTCACCGTCGACCTCGAGCCCGGCGACTACACGGTGCGGGTCTTCGAGATCAGCATGGAGGACGGCAGCCTGTTTGCCGAGGACACCACGACCGTCACCGTCGAGTAACCCCCACCCCCGCCGATCTTCCGGCCAGATGATCCTCCCGACGCCTGCGAGACCGGAAGATCGGGCGGGGGTTGCGCGCGGGGCGGGCCGGTCTACAGCAGGCGGTCGACCTCGGCCTTGGCCTCGGCGAGGCCGGTGCCGGTCTCCTCGCGGTGCCGCTTGATCGCGCCGATGACGTTGCCCGACCGGGCCAGCTCCTGCACCTCGGCGGAGACGCCCGCGCCGAACTCGGGCATCGTCTGCCCCAGCTGCCGGTAGAGGTGCTCCACCAGCTGCTCGAGCCGGCGGACACGGATCGCGGTGTCTGGGTCGACGCTCATGGCGGGATGCTAGTGACACCCCGCGCCCGCGGTGGTGGATCAGCGCCAGCGGGTGGCGGCGAGAACGATGCCGGCGGCGACGGCTCCGGCGGTCGAGGTACGCAGCACGGTGTCGCCGAGCCGTACCGGCCGCTGGCCGAGGATCTCCAGCTCGCCGTCGCTGATGCCGCCCTCGGGCCCGACGACGATGACCGCGTCGCGCACGGCGGGGTCGGCGCCGATCGGCGCCCTGGCCTCCTCGTGCAGCACGGCCGGGAGGTCGGAGCCCGCGAGCAGCCGGGCGACGTCGGCGGTGGAGGCGAAGTCGGCCACCTCGCAGAACCACGCCCGGCGCGACTGCTTGGACGCCTCCAGCGCCCACGCCCGCCACTTGGTCAGCAGCTTGTCGCCGCGCTCACCACTGACGCGCACCTGGCTGCGCTCTGCAGCCCACGGCACGATCCGGTCGACGCCGACCTCGGTGAGCGCCTGCACGGCCAGCTCGGCGCGGTCACCCTTGGGCACCGCCTGTACGACGGTCACGGTGGGCGGTCGCCGAGGACGCACACTGCGCGCCTCGACGGTGACCTCCATCCCCTTGCCGGTCGACGGCGGAGATCCGACCGTCGGCCACGTCGCCGAGGCCGTCGGTCAGCCGCACCGGCTCGCCCACCTCGAGCCGCCGCACGACGGCCGCGTGATGGCCCTCGGTGCCGTCGACCCGGAGCACGTCGCCGCTCAGGTCGGCGCACCAGAACACCGGTCGGCCCATGACGTCAGCGCTGGCCGAAGGCGTCGCGCAGCCGGCCGAAGACGCCCTTGTGCGACGGCACGAAGTGCCCCGTCGGCCGCTCCTCGTCGCGCAGCTTGGCCAGTCGCCGCAGCAGCTCCTCCTGCTCGTCGTCCAGCTTGGTCGGGGTGTCGACGATGACCTGCACGACCAGGTCGCCGCGGCCCGCACCGCGTAGCCGCGGGACCCCTCGGCCGCGTACGGACAGCTGCTCGCCCGACTGCGTGCCGGCCCGCACGTCGAGTGGGACCGTCGCCTCCACGTCGGGCGCACCGGTGTCGGACTCGAGCGTGGGCAGGTCGACCCGCGTGCCGAGGGCGGCCGCCGTCATCGGCAGGTGCACCTCGCAGATCAGGTCGTCGCCGCGTCGGTTGAACACCGCGTGCGGCGCGACGTCGATCTCGACGAACAGGTCACCGGCCGGCCCACCGCCGGGGCCGACCTCGCCCTGACCGGCGAGCTGCACCCGGGTGCCGGCGTCGACGCCGGCGGGGATCTTGACGGTGATCGTCCGCCGCGACCGCACCCGGCCGTCGCCTGCGCACTCCGGGCAGGGGTTGGGGATCACCGTTCCGTGGCCGCGACAGGCGGGGCAGGGGCGGGCGGTGCGGATCTCGCCGAGGAACGAGCGCTGCACCTGGGTGACCTCACCGCGCCCCCCGCAGGTCTCGCAGGTCACCGGCTCCGAGCCCTCGGCCGCGCCGCTGCCCGCACAACGCTGGCAGACGACCGCGGTGTCCACGGTCAGCTCCTGGGTGCTGCCGAACGCCGCCTCCGCGAGCTGGACGTCCAGCCGGATCAGGGCGTCCTGGCCGCGCCGCATCCGGGGCCGAGGCCCGCGCGCGCCACCCTGGCCGAAGAACGCGTCCATGATGTCGGTGAACGAGAAGCCCGCCCCGGCACCGCCGAACCCGCCGCCCGCGGCGCCGAGCGGGTCGCCGCCGAGGTCGTACATCTCCTTCTTGCGGGGGTCGGAGAGCACCTCGTACGCCGCCGTCACCTGCTTGAACCGCTCCTGGGTCTGCGGGTCCGGGTTGACGTCGGGGTGCAGCTGCCGGGCCAGCCGACGATAGGCCTTCTTGATCTCGTCGGGCCCGGCGTCACGCGAGACGCCGAGGAGCTCGTAGTAGTCGCTCATGCTCCAGCCAGGGGTCGGGGCTCAGTGGTCGTGGTGAGTGGTCGTCGGCGGTGCCTGCTGCCGCTCACCCGTCGGTGAGCGCGCGGCCGACGTAACGGGCGACCGCGCGTACTGCGGCGATGGACCCCGGGTAGTCCATCCGGGTCGGCCCGACGATCCCGAGCGTCGCCAGCGGCTCGCCGTCGCGACCGTAGCCGCTCGCGACGACCGAGGTGCTGGTGAGCTCGGCCAGCGGAACCTCGTGCCCGATCCGCACCGTGACGGCCGACGGGTCGGTGGCCTCGCCCAGCAGGCGCAGCAGCACCACGTGCTCCTCCAGCGCCTCGAGCAGCGGCCGGATGGACACGTCGAAGTCGGCGCCGAAGCGGGCCAGGTTGGCGGTGCCGCCGACCAGCACGCGTTCGTCGGAGCGGTCGTCGGAGAAGGTCTCGACCAGGGCGCTGATCATGACCGCGACGGCTGGCCGGTCTGCGGCGGGCACCGCAGCGGCGAGCTCGGTCAGCCGCTCGACGGCGTCGGCCAGCCGCTGGCCCACCGTGGCGGTGTTGAGCCGGGCCCGCATGTCGGCGACGAGCGTGTCGGAGACGGCGCTCGGCATCTCCACCACCCGCTGCTCGACCCGACCGGTGCTGGTGATGAGCACCGCGAGCAGCCGGGTCGGGGCCAGCGCCACCAGCTCGACGTGGCGCACCGTCGAGCGCGACAGCGTGGGGTACTGCACGATCGCGACCTGCCGCGTCATCTGGGCCAGCAACCGCACGCTGCGCTGCACGACGTCGTCGACGTCGACCGCCCCGTCCAGGAAGGTGGCGATGGCCCGCCGCTCGGGGGTCGACAGCGGCCGGACCGCCGACAGCCGGTCGACGAAGAGTCGGTAGCCCTTGTCGGTGGGGACCCGGCCGGCGCTGGTGTGCGGCTGGGTGATGAAGCCCTCCTCCTCCAGCGCTGCCATGTCGTTGCGCACGGTGGCGGGCGACACGCCGAGGCTGTGCCGGTCGACAAGGGCCTTCGAACCGACCGGCTCCCGGGTGGACACATAGTCCTCGACGATGGCACGCAGCACCGCGAGCTTGCGGTCGTCGACCACGTCATCACCCCTCGCTGGCACTCCGATGAGCCGAGTGCCAGTCTACGCGGCATGGACCACGGCTGGCTCGAGGTCGGCGCCGGGTGCTTCGTCCGCCGCTACGACCCCTATGACGTGTCCTGCGGAGTGGTGGCCGGTGACGACGGCCTGCTGCTGGTGGACACCCGCGACGACCGCTCGCAGGGCGAGGAGCTGGTGACCGACGTGCGCCGGCTGTCGTCGCTCCCGGTGGCCGCGGTGGTGCTCACGCACGCGCACCACGACCACGTACGCGGCACGGCGGCGGTGCGGGCGGCGTACCCGGAGGTGGTCGTGGCGGGTCATGAGTCGCTCGCCGACGAGATCCTGGCCGACTGCGAGCAGGACGGGATCGATCCGGCGGGCCTGGTCCCCGACCGCGGACTCGCGTCGGTGTGGTCGGTCGACCTGGGCGGCCGGCAGGTGGAGGCGGTCGCCCTGGGGCACGGCCACACCGCTGGTGATGTGGCCATCCGGGTGCCCGACGCCGATGTCGTCTACGCCGGCGACGTGGTCGAGGAGTCGGCCCCGCCCTCGTACGGCACGGACTGCTGGCCGCTGGAGTGGGCGCAGCAGCTCGAGCTGCTGAGCGGCCTGCTCACCGACGCCTCCGTGGTCGTGCCCGGGCACGGTGCCCCCGTCGACCGCGGCTTCGTGCACGCCCAGCGCGGCGACCTCGCCGACGTCGCCGGCCAGCTGCGGGCTCTCGCGGACTCCGGGGTGCCGGTCGACGAGGCCGCCGCCCGCGGCAGCTGGCCCTGGCCGGACGCCCGACTGGACAAGGCGGCCCGCCGCGCCTACGCGGCCCTCGGCCGCTGAGACCCGGGCTGGGGTGGCCCGGTTTCCCACGTTCACTTGGGAAACCCGGGGTTCGCCCGTGTAGCAAGCCGGTAGAACCTCGGGCTACCCGGTAGAAGCTCCGGTCTCGACTGCAAAGAACTGTTTGCAAAGGAGTCTTTGCTGTTCTACGGTGTCCGGCATGCCCGACGTGCCCCTCGAGTCGATCACCCCCGACCCCGCCGCCTTGCAGGCGCTGTCACACCCGGTACGGCTCCGGCTGCTGGGTCTGCTGCGCTACGAGGGACCCTCGACCGCGAGTGCCCTCGCGACCAGGCTCGGGCTCAACTCCGGCGCCACGTCCTACCACCTGCGCCAGCTCGCCCAGCACGGCTTCGTCGTGGACGTGCCCGAGCGCGGCAACGCGCGGGACCGGTGGTGGCAAGCCGCGCACCGGTCGACGCACACCGGGCCGGAGGCCCTCGAGACCCCCGAGGGACGCGACGCCACCGCGGCCTTCGAGCAAGCCGTCGCCGTGGTGCACACCGAGCAGCTGCAGCGCGCGATGGAGGAGCAGCCGCTGCTGCCGACGGCCTGGTTGCGAGCCTCCACGCTCAGCGACTGGAGGTTGCGGTTGACCCCCGAGCGGGCTGAGCAGCTCATGGATGTCGTCACCGACCTGATCAGTGAGTGGGAGCAGGACGCCGACGACGTCGCGGAGGCCGATGACTTCATCGTCGTGCTGCACACCTACCCGCGTCCCGGCGGCGTCACCGTGGAGGACCCGTCGTGAGGCACCGGACGCCGCTGGTCGGCTGGCTGGCCGCCGAGGCCGTCTCGATCACCGGCACCCGGGTGTCGATGATCGCCATCCCGTGGTTCGTGCTCACCACCACCGGCTCGGCGACGCAGACCGGTCTGGCGGCGTTCGCCGAGATGGCCCCGTACGTCGCGGCGAAGGCGCTCGGCGGACCGCTGGTCGACAGGGTGGGGCCGCGTCGGGTCGCGGTCACCGCCGACGCTGCCAGCGTGCTGGTGGTCGGCGCCATCCCGCTCGCGCACGCGGCTGGAGTGCTGAGCCTCCCGCTGCTGCTGGTGCTGGTCGCCCTGGCCGGCACCCTGCGCGGGCCCGGCGACGGCGCCAAGCAGGCGCTGGTGCCGCTGCTGGTCGCCGAGGCCGGCGTGCCGATGGAGCGGGCCACCGGGCTGGGCAGCGCCGTCGAGCGCACCGCCGGGATGGTGGGAGCCGCCGTCGGCGGCGTGCTGGTCGCCGCGGTGGGACCGGCACAGGCGCTCGTCGTCGACGCCGCGAGCTTCGGCGTCGCCGGGCTGCTGATCTGGCTCACTGCACCTCACGGTCGGCCGGCGACGGACGAGGCCGACGAGGGCTCGTACGCCACCCGGCTGCGCGAGGGCTGGGACTTCCTGCGCCGCGACCGGGTCCTGGTGGCGATCACCACCATGGTGGCCGTGACGAACCTGCTCGACCAGGGGTTCGCGGTCGTGTTCGTGCCGGTGTGGGCGCACGACGCCGGAGGTGGCGCGGCGACCGTGGGCCTGCTGTTCGCGATCTTTGGCGGGACCTCGGCGGTCGGCAGCATGATCGCGGCGACCGTCGCCAACCGGCTGCCCCGGCACACGACCTACCTGGTCGCGTTCCTGCTCGCGGGCGCGCCGAGGTTCGTCGTGATGGCGCTGGACGCGCCGCTGGCCTGGGTGATAGCCGTGGCCGTGCTCGCCGGCTTCTCCTCCGGCTTCATCAACCCCATCCTCGGCGCGGTGATCTTCGAGCGGATCCCGCCGCACCTGGTGGGCCGGGTGAGCTCGCTCAACACCTCGCTGTGCTGGGCGCTGATCCCGTTCGGCGGCGTAGCCGGAGGGGCGACGATCGCCGCCGTCGGCCTCGCACCGGCGCTGGCGCTGTTCGGGGCGGGCTACTTCATCGCCACGACGTTGCCGGCGTTGCTGCCGCAGTGGCGTGAGATCGACCACCGGCCCACGGCGCCGGACAGCGCTGAGGCAGACGCCCGGCGTGTCGAGCCGGAACGTCACCCGGCGGCGGTGGGCGACGGCCGTAACGTCGAGGGATGACCCCGCAGCACCCTGGCGATCGGTACGGCAGCGACGTCCTCGCGGGCGGCGGGGCACCCGCCCGCCCGGCCACGCGCCCCGTCGATGCGGTCCGCGACCTCGTCGTGGAGGAGGTCCTCACCGGCTGGTCCGGCGCGATCGTGCGGTGCGACCGGGATCTCGGCACGGTCGAGCTCGAGGACCGCAGGGGCACGCGACGAACCTTCCCGCTCGGGCCCGGGTTCCTGCTCGAGGGCCGGCCGGTACTGCTGCGCGCGCCCGTACGTTCCGGACCGCGGGCTGCCACCCGGACGGCGTCCGGCTCCCTCGCGGTGCCCGCGGCTCGCGCCCGGGTGGCCCGGGCCAGCCGGATCTACGTCGAGGGCCGGCACGACGCGGAGCTGGTGGAGCGGGTGTGGGGCGCCGACCTGCGGGTCGAGGGCGTCGTCGTGGAGTACCTCGAGGGCGTCGACGACCTCGGCGCCCGGCTGGCCGACTTCCGGCCGGGGCCCGGTCGGCGGGTCGGCGTGCTGGTTGACCACCTGGTGCCCGGCTCCAAGGAGAGCCGGATCGCCGCTGCCGTGCGACGCGGCCCGCACGGGTCGCACGTGCTGGTGGTCGGGCACCCCTACGTCGACGTGTGGCAGGCGGTGAAGCCGGATCGGCTCGGGCTGGCCGCCTGGCCCCGCGTCCCCCGGTCGGTGCCGTGGAAGCAGGGCGTGTGCCAGGCGCTGGGCTGGCCGCACCGCACCCAGGCCGACCTGGCCGCCGGCTGGCGGCGGATCCTCGCCGCCGTGAGCTCGTACGCCGACCTCGAGCCGACCCTGCTCGGGCGGGTCGAGGAGCTCATCGACTTCGTGACGGCTGGGAACGACGACCGATGAGCGGTTGGATGGGCCCATGAGCCAGCCCGATGCGTACCAGACCGCGGGAAGCGCGCCCACGCAGGAGGAGCGGAACTGGGCCGGCGCCGCGCACCTCGGGGCCTTCGTCGCCGCCTACGTCGCGCTCGGGCTGCTCGCCCCGCTGATCGTGCTGCTCGCGAAGGGCGGCCAGTCGCCCTACGTGCGTCGGCACGCCGTGGAGTCGTTGAACTTCCAGATCACGATCTTGATCTGGATCGGCATCGGCGTCGTGCTCACGCTGGTCACGTTAGGAGTCGGGCTGATCATCATCGGGCCGGTCGCGTTGGGCGTCGTCGTGTTCTATCTCGTGGTCGTGATCCTGGCCGGCGTGCGGGCGCTCAACGGACAGGACTACCGCTACCCCTTGACGTTCCGCTTCGTGTCCTGAGGCCTGCGGGCGCGCGCGCCGTGCGCTGAGATGAGCCTATGACCGCACGCATCTGCCAGTGGACGCTCGACGTGCACGACATCGACACGATGACGACCTTCTGGTCGCAGGCCCTCGGTTACCGCGCAATCGCAGGCGACGACGGCTCGGCGAAGCTCTACCCACCCGACGACGCGGCGCGCGAGCCGACGGTGTGGCTGCAGGCCAGCGCGGCGTCGAAGCGGGACAAGAACCGCAACCACCCCGACCTGGTGGCGGTCGACGGCGACGTCGACGCCGAGGTCGAGCGGCTGATCGGGCTCGGCGCCCGCCGTGCTGACGTGGGGCAGACCGGCGAAGAGGGCTTCGAGGTGCTGGCCGACCCGGAGGGCAACGAGTTCTGCCTGCTGCACCACCCGCCGGGGCGGCCCGAGTAGCCGGTCAGCAGGTCGGCTGCACGTCCTCGCGCGCGGGCCCGTCCTGGCGCAGCGCGTTGAGGACGATCTGCTGGGCCACCGGGTCGTTCGGCATCTGGTCGTGCTCGAACGCGTCCGTGGGACACACGTCCTGCAGCAGCACGTTGGTGATCCGCTGCGGCGCGCCGTGCAGCCGCTGGCTCTGCCACGGCGTGACGACCTCGTCGTGCTCGGTGCTGATGACCGTGTAGTCGACGTGCGGGACCGTGTCCCCGCCCTCGTTGAGGCGGTGCAGGAAGCGCGAGCCCGCCCGCTGCTGCTCGCACGCCCGGCACGGTCCGACCGGGTCGCCGGGGCCTGGGGTGATCGCCAGCTCGGTGCCGTGGTTGCTGGCCGCGAGGCCCACCAGGTCGTCGACGTGCGGGGTGCCCCCGAGGAACCGGAGGTAGTAGCGCGGCATCATGCCGCCCTGGCTGTGGCCGACCAGGTCGACGCGGCGGGCGTCGGTGACGCGCAGCACGCGGTCGACGAAGTGCCGCAGCTGCTTGGCCGACGTGCCGATCGGCCCGGTCGCGTTGTCCCCGTAGTTGAACGCGAAGACGCAGTAGCCCTTGTCGGCGAGGTACGGCGACATCGTCGGCCAGTTCTTGATCATCGTCTCGAAGGTCCCGTTGACCAGCACGACGGGCTGCGGGTGGCGCGCGTCGGGCCGGCACTCCCAGTCGTTGGCCCCTGGCGGCGCCGGGTCCTGTCCGGCCGCGGCCGGGCGGGTCGTCGCCGGCGGTGCGGCGGCGCCCGGTGCCGGTGCCAGTACGGCCATGACAGCCGTCGCGGTCAGGGTGGCGGTGACGGTGGCAAGGAGGGTCTGGACGGTGCGACGCTGCATGTGGATCCCTTCGGGTGCCCCGTACGGCAACGAGCCTGCCGGTCCCGGGGTCACGCGCGGGCGTCTGCCGACCAGCGCCTCGACGGTCTCACGGCACGAGTGCGCGGACCACGGCATCGGCCAGCAGCCGGCCGCGGTCGGTGAGCACCACCCGGTCGGCCGGGTGGGCCGCCACCAGGCCGTCGGCGACCAACCCGCCCAGCGCGGTCCGGCCGGAGTCGTCCAACACCTCGACCGGGAGACCGGGCGCCAGCCTGGTCTCGAGCAGCACCCGCTCCACCCGGCGGGTCTCGCGGTCCAGGACCTCACGGGCGTGCGCCGGACTGTCGCCGGCGGCCAGCCGCGCGGCGTACGCGGCGGGATGCTTGACGTTCCACCACCGCACGCCGCCGACGTGCGAGTGCGCGCCGGGGCCGGCCCCCCACCAGTCGTGGCCGCGCCAGTAGCCGATGTTGTGGCGGCACTGCGCGGCACGTGTGCGCGCCCAGTTGGACAGCTCGTACCAGTCGTAGCCGGCGCCGCGCAGCAGCTCGTCGGCGAGTACGTACTTGTCGGCCTGGTCGTCGTCGTCGGGTGCCGCCAGCTCGTGGTGGGCGACGCGACGCGCTAACGCGGTGCCCTCCTCGACCACCAGCGCGTAGGCGCTGACGTGGTCGGGCTGGAGGGCCACGGCGGCCTCGACCGACGTCTGCCAATCGGCGAGGGACTCCCCCGGCGTTCCGTGGATCAGGTCGAGGCTCACATGCTCGAACCCGGCCTCGCGCGCCATCGCGACCGCCTTGGGGACGTTCTCGGGGTCGTGGGTGCGGTCGAGTGTCGCGAGCACGTGCGGCACGGCCGACTGCATGCCGAACGAGATCCGGGTGAAGCCGCCAGCGCGCAGCGTTTCGAGGCCGCCGGCGTCGACACTGTCCGGGTTGGCCTCCGTCGTCACCTCGGCGTCGGACGCGAGCCCGAACAGGCTCCGCACCTCGTGCAGGGCGCGGACGAGGTCGGCGGCGGGCAGCAGGGTCGGCGTGCCGCCGCCGACGAACACCGTGTCCACGTTGGGGAGACCACGAGTCGCCGGACCGAGCCGCTCGGCGGCCAGCCGCAGCTCGGTGATGACGCTGTCGGCGTACGTCGCGCGGGACACCCCGGAGCCCAGCTCGGCGGCGGTGTAGGTGTTGAAGTCGCAGTAGCCGCAGCGCACGGAGCAGAACGGCACGTGCACGTAGACGCCGAACGGCCGGGTGCCGAGCTCGGCGAGCGCGGTGGCCGGCACGGACCCGTCGCTGGGCGCGGGCTCACCGGCAGGCAGGGTCGACGGCACCCGTCCAGTGTGCCGGGCACCGAGCTCCTACCGCGAAACCGAGGGTTCTACCGCGTCGCAACGCGGTGTAACCCTCGGTTTCCCAAGCGAACTTGGGAAACCTGAATCAGCGGTAGAGGGCGTCGAGCTCGTCGCGGTGCTTGTCCTCGACCACCTTGCGCTTGACCTTCATGCTCGGGGTGAGCTCGCCGGAGTCGACGGTGAGGTCGTGGTCGAGCAGCAGGTACCTCTTGATCGACTCCCAGCGGTTGACCTTGGCGTTCAGCTGCTGGACGTATCCGTCGACCTCGGCCTTCATGGCGTCGCTGCCGACGACCTCGGAGTACGACGCGCCGGCCATGCCGTGCCGACCGGCCCACTCGCTCACGGCGTCGGGGTCGAGGGTGATGATCGCCGAGCAGAAGTTGCGCTCGTGGCCGTGCACGACCATCTGGCTGGCCAGCGGGCACAGCGCCTTGAACAACCCCTCGATGTGCGACGGCGCGACGTACTTGCCGCCGGAGGTCTTGAACAGGTCCTTCTTGCGGTCGGTCACCCGGACGAAGCCGTCGTCGTCGATCTCGCCGATGTCGCCGGTGTGCAGCCACCCCTCGGCGTCGAGCGCCTCGGCGGTCTGCTCGTCCATGCCGTGGTAGCCCTCCATCACACCCGGGCCGTGGATGAGGATCTCGCCGTCGGAGGCGATACGGAAGTCGGTGCCGGGGAACGGCAGCCCGATCGTCCCGAGCCGGTAGTTGTCGGGCCGGTTGACGCACGAGCCGGCCGAGCTCTCGGTCAGTCCGTAGCCCTCGAGGATGAGGATCCCCGCAGCATGGAACCACTCGGCCACGTCGGTGGAGAGGGCGGCCGAGCCCGAGATGAAGAAGCGCACCCGCCCCCCGAAGCGGGCCCGCACCTTGGAGAACACCAGCTTGTCGGCAACCCGGTGCTGGGCGGCCAGCACCGGCGACACCTTCTCGCCCGCCCGCTGCGCGCGAGACACCTTCAGCCCGACGCCCACGGCCCAGTCGAAGATCTTGGCCTTCGCGGCGCCCTCGTTGTGCGCCATCGTCACGATCCGGCCGAGTGCCTTCTCGAAGATCCGCGGGGCGGCGCCCATCCAGGTGGGCTGCACCACGGCGAGGTTCTCGACGATCTTGTCGACCCGCCCGTCGACCGCGGTAGGGAACCCGATCGCCAGCTGGGTGGTGAGCAAGACCTTGCCGAACGAGTGCGCCATCGGCAGCCACAGGTACTGCAGGTCCTCGAGCCGCAGGATCCCGGTGGCCGCGACCGCCTCGCCCTCGTACGTCCAGCCGCTGTGCTTGAGCCGGACGCCCTTCGGCTTCCCGGTCGTGCCTGAGGTGTAGATGAGCGTGGCGAGACTGTCGGGTTCGATCGCCGCCACCCGCTGCTCCACCACGTCGGGCTGCTCGTCGAGCCGCTCGCGGCCCAGCTGCTCGACGCGAGCGAGGGAGATCACCCACCCGTCGGCGCCCTCGTCCGGGCCGGCGTCGATGCTGATGACCCGCGTCACCCGGGGCAGCTGGTCGCGCGCCTCGCGCAGCTTGGCCACCTGGTCGTCGTCCTCCGCGAAGACGACCACGCTCTCGGAGTCGGACAGGATGTACGCGACGTCGTCGGCCATCGTCGACGGGTACACGGTGGTTGTGGCTGCCCCGGCGCACATGATCGCCAGGTCGGCCAGGATCCACTCGTAACGGGTGCTGCTCGCGATCGCGACCCGCTGCTCGGACTCGACCCCCAGTGCCACCAGCCCCGCAGCCACCCGGTGCACCTGGTCGGAGGTCTCCTGCCAGGTGCGTGACACCCAGACGTCGGGATCGCCCTCGGGATCGGGGTCGGGGAAGCGGTACGCCTCGCCGGAGGCGGTCGCCGCCACCCGGTCGAGGAACATCTGCGCGACGTTGGGAGCCCGGTCGTGCACCCGCGAGATGTCCTCGGCGGCCGGCAGCGTTGTCGACATGGGCATCCTTCGCGGGGCGGACGATGCAGCAGAGAGTAGAGCAGACCGCTACCGGGTGGTAGCAGCAGAAGGGTGCTTGGCCACGTACCGCCGGGCCTTCTCCAGCGCCTCCGGGCGGGCACGTGGCTCGTCCAGCAGTCGTGGCAGCAGCTCGCGCTCGGTCATCAGGGCGCGGAACATCAGCCCGACCGTGACGTCGTGGTCGCGGGTCTCGACCACCTCGACGTCGTCTCCGGCCCGCAGCTCGCCCTCCTCGAGCACCCGCAGGTACGCCCCCGGGCGGCCCTCGGTGGCGAACTGCTTGACCCATCCGGCCTCCTGCAGCCAGGTCTGGAAGGTGTTGCAGGGGATGCGCACGTAGTTGACCTCGAGCAGCACCGTCCCGATCCGCCAGCGCTCGCCGATCCGGGCCTCGGTGAGGGCCACGCCGGAGAGGCTCAGGTTCTCGCCGAACGAACCGGGAGGCAGCGGTCGGCCGAGCCGTTCGGCCCACATCTCGCGGTCCTCGGCGGCGTAGGCGTACACCGCCTGGTGGCGCCCGCCGTGGTACTTGGCGTCCGCCTGGAAGTCACCCTCGAGCCCGAGCCGTCGCACCCGCACCGGCCCGTCGACCGGGCGCTTGTCGATCGCCGAGACCTCGCGGTGGTCACCGAAGCGGATCTCGCGGATGACGCCGATGTTTGCCGACAGGAGGACGCCCACGGCACGAGCCTAGGCGGCTACCGTCGCTGCCGTGCGAGGGCGTCGGTGACCGGCCGGGTGCAGGTGACCCGCAGTGGCGGCCTGGCCGGCCTGCGCGTCACTGTCGACGTCGACCTCGACACCCCCGCTGGGTCGGACCTGCGGGCGCTGCTCAGGTCCGGCCGGCTCGCGGCCGCGGTCGGCGGGCGCCCCGAGCCCGACCGGTACGCGTACCGGCTCACCGGCGACGTCCTCGACCTCACCGTCCAGGAGCAGCACCTGACACCCGCCGACCGTGAGGTGCTCGAGGCTGCGCTCCGGTCCTGACCGCCGCCCGTCGCGTCAGTCCTGGACGGCCTTGGCCGCCGCGATGCACAAGGTGAGGTACGCCTGGTCGTCGGCGTCGAGGCCGTGCGGGCTGTCCTGGACGCACCAGAGGGCGTTGTGGATCATCCGCACGACGACCCAGTCGCGGGCGCGGTCCTCGTCGAGCTCGGCGAGGTCGACGACGGTGTGGAAGCGGCGGCGGAGCGCGGTACGCAGATCGCCGCTCGCGACCGCTTCGTCCCAGCGGTTCCAGAGCAGCGGCGCGACCTCGTAGTGCGGGTCGCCCGACATCGGCTTCGGGTCGATGACCAGCCAGGGCTCGCGCGTCCCGGCCAGGACGTTCTCGTAATGCAGGTCACCGTGGATCGTGGTGCCGTCGGCGGCTCCGTCGGCCGTCAAGGCCCGCCCGTGCGACACCGCCTGCTCCACCATCCGGCGCGGGATAGGTGCGGTCCGGGGCAGTCGGACGAGATCGTCGGTCCAGCGGTCCACGTAGCCGGACAGACGGTGCAGCTTCGGCGAGGCGGGCACGTGCAGGCGTGGGTAGAAGCCGGCGGTGATCTCGCAGGCCCGCACGGGGTCGACCGTGGTGAGGTCTCGACCCGCGTCGAGGCGCTCGAGCAACATCACCCCGCGACCTGGATCGGCGCGGTACATCAGCACCGTCCCGTTGCCGGCCCACGTCTGCAGTCCCACGTGCTCGTGCTCCTGCTCCTCGTGCGCCCACGAGAACTTGGCGACGCAGGGCCTGCCGTCGTCGTCGCGCACCGGCACGACCAGCGCGGTGAATCCGTGCCGAATGACGCCGTCGAGGGTCAGCCGCCACTCGCCCATGACGTCGCGGAGCAGTCCCGGGAGGGCGTCCATCCAGCGCCGCCACTCGTCGCCGCGGGCGGCGTACTCGAGGAAGCGCGGAGGGATCTCGATCGCCAACGGCTACTTCTTCGGGGGTGAGTGGTCACCGGTGGAGAGGGCGGCGATGAAGGCCTCCTGCGGCACCTCGACCCGGCCGACCATCTTCATCCGCTTCTTGCCCTCCTTCTGCTTCTCCAGCAGCTTGCGCTTGCGGGTGATGTCACCGCCGTAGCACTTGGCGAGCACGTCCTTACGGATCGCGCGGATCGTCTCCCGGGCGATCACCCGGGCCCCGACCGCAGCCTGGATCGGCACCTCGAACTGCTGGCGGGGAATGAGCTCCTTGAGCTTCTGCACAAGGGCCACCCCGTAGGTGTAGGCCTCCTCCCGGTGCACGATCGCGGAGAACGCGTCGACCGGGTCGCCGTGCAGCAGGACGTCGACCTTCACCAGGTCGGCCGTCTGCTCGCCGACGGGCTCGTAGTCGAGGCTGGCAAACCCGCGGGTCCGCGACTTCAACGCGTCGAAGAAGTCGAAGACGATCTCGGCGAGCGGCAGCAGGTAGCGCATCTCGACCCGGTCCTCGGACAGGTAGTCCATGCCCTGCAACGAGCCCCGCCGAGTCTGGCAGAGGTCCATGACGGTGCCGATGTAGTCCTTCGGGGTGAGCACCGTGGCCCGCACGACCGGCTCGTGCACCTCGTCGATCTTGCCCTCGGGGTACTCGCTCGGGTTGGTGACGACGTGCTCGGTGCCGTCCTCCATCACCACCCGGTAGATCACGTTGGGAGCAGTCGAGATGAGCTCGATCCCGGACTCCCGCTCGAGCCGCTCCCGGACGATCTCCATGTGCAGCAGGCCGAGGAACCCGCAGCGGAAGCCGAAGCCGAGCGCCCCCGACGTCTCGGGTTCGTACGCCAGCGCGGCGTCGTTGAGCTGCAGCTTGTCCAGCGCCTCGCGCAGGTCGGTGTAGTCGTCGCCGTCGATCGGGTAGAGCCCGGCGAAGACCATCGGGTTGGGGTGCCGGTAGCCCGGCAGCGCCTCGGTCGCGCCCTTGACCGCCGAGGTGACCGTGTCGCCGACCCGGCTCTGCCGGACCTCCTTGACCCCGGTGATCAGGTAGCCGACCTCGCCCACCGAGATCTCCTGGGCCTTGATCGGCTCCGGCGAGATCACGCCGACCTCGAGCATCTCGTGCACCGCGCCGGTCGACATCATCTGGATCCGGTCGCGGTGGGTGAGCCTGCCGTCGATCACGCGCACGTACGTGACGACGCCGCGATAGGTGTCGTAGACGGAGTCGAAGATCATCGCCCGCGGCGGCGCATCGACCTCGCCGCGCGGCGGCGGGACGTGCGCGACGATGTGCTCGAGCAGCTCCTCCACGCCGTCGCCGGTCTTGGCCGACACCCGCAGGACCTCGGAGACGTCGCACCCGATGACGTGCGCCAGCTCGGCGGCGTACCGCTCCGGCTGCGCGCTCGGCAGGTCGATCTTGTTGAGCACCGGGATCAGGTGCAGGTCGGCCTCGAGCGCCAGGTAGAGGTTCGCGAGGGTCTGGGCCTCGATGCCCTGCGCCGCGTCGACGAGCAGCACCGCGCCCTCGCACGCGGCCAGGCTGCGGCTCACCTCGTAGGTGAAGTCGACGTGACCAGGGGTGTCGATCATGTTGAGCACGTGCGTACGACCCGCCTGCGGGCCGCTCACCGGCGTGTAGGGCAGCCGGACGGCCTGGCTCTTGATCGTGATGCCGCGCTCGCGCTCGATGTCCATCCGGTCGAGGTACTGCGCGCGCATGGTCCGGTCGTCGACCACGCCCGTCAGCTGCAGCATCCGGTCGGCCAGCGTCGACTTGCCGTGGTCGATGTGGGCGATGATGCAGAAGTTGCGCAGGATCGACGGGTCCGTGGCACCGGGAGCGGGCGCGGACGCGAGGACGGGCTTGGGCACGGACGCCCTTCGGATCGAGGTGGTGTGGGCGTCCCCATCATCCCAGACCACGCACGCCGCACCGCCGCACGCACCCAGGGACGGCACTGCCACGCCCGCCGGGGCTGGCCGGCGGCGCGGGTCCGCGCCGCCGACCTGCGCCACGGTTACCGGGCGGAGCGCCCGACCTTGACCACCAGGATGCCGTCCTTCTCAGAGACGACGCGCACCGTGGTGCCGGTCTTGGGCACGTCGACGCTGTACCAGCCCGGCTGGTAGCGGCCCGGGTGCGTCGAGCCGTGCTCGTCGAAGCCGTACCACCAGTCCATCGTGTCGTCGAACAACCGGACGCCGGCCCGGCTGGGCACCGCGTAGCGCGTGCCGAGATAGTGCAGCGCCAGCCGGTCGGTCGGCTCGAGCCCGAAGGTCGAGTCGTAGCTGAGCACCCGGTTGCGGACCAGCGAACCGTCCGCGGTGTGGGTGAACTCCGGGTGCGCGTCGACCGGCAGGACCTCGCCGTGACCGGGGTGGTCGCCGACGTTGTTGTCGGTGTACGACGTGTCCCAGTAGCTGATCAACAGCCCCGCCATGTACCGGTGGAACTCCACGTGGTCCGGCCGCGTGGTCAGCCAGCCGGCGTTGTACACGTGCGCCAGCAGCCTGTCCCGCCCGACGTACTGGCGGTTGTCCACGATGTAGGCGTTGAGGAACTCCTGGTCCTCCGAACCGGTAGTGGTCCGGAAGCCGTCCAGCTCCCAGCCCTCCGGCACCTCGGCCCCCCCGATGACCTCGCCGCCGACGGCGATCTCGTCGACCTGGAAGCCCTGCTCGTTCGTGGCGGGGTCGGTCAGGTAGCGGAACCGGACGCCGTCGGCGTCGACCGGGATCGTGGCGGTGAGCTCGAGCCACTGACCCTCGGTGCTGCCGCTGATGCCGGTGTCGGACGGGTCGGCGCCGCCGTCGTCCTCGCCCTCGTACGACTGGCTGGTCTCGACCGGGTCCCAGGTCTCCCCGCCGTCGCTGGTCGACTCCAGGAACGCGTAGTCATAACCCGCTTCGATCTCGTAGCTGACCTGCGCGGTGAGCTCCCCGCCGGCCTCGAGCTCGTGCGTCATCGACGCCTCGTAGTCGTTGCCGTTGCCGCTGTAGAAGTACTTCTCGCCGCACTCCGCGCACGGCTCGCCAAGCTCGAGCTGCACGTGCTTGTTGGGCAGCAGCACGATCAGGCCATCCTTCTGGCGACCCTCCGACTGGTTCGGACGCAGGGTGTGCTCAGAAACCCGGCCGGCGCGTGCGACGTCGTAGTCGAGCCAGCCGAGCTGGAACTTCTCCCACGCCCCCATCGGCATCGCCTTGTCGCCGATGCCGGGGTCGCCCACGGCGGTGCCGCGGGACTGGCTCATCAGTGACCAGAACGCGGTGTTGTTCTCCGCACCCCCGGTGTTGCCGGACGTGTCGTAGAGGTCCGGCAGGCCGAGGTCGTGCGCGAACTCGTGCGCGAAGACGCCGAGGCCGCCGTTCTCCGGCTGGATGGTGTAGTCGCCGACCCAGATGTTCGTCTTGTGGTCGGGGATCTGCACACCGTCGCCGGAGACGCCCCCCTCGCCGACGTTGACCCCGCCGAGGTCCGGGCCCACCGCAGGACCGGTGCCCACCGGCTGGATCCCGGCGTACGAACGGTGGCTCCAGATGGCGTCCTCGCCGTACGTCGGGTCGCCGTCTGCCTCGTCACCGCCCGCGTGCACGATCTGGAAGTGGTCGATGTAGCCGTCGCGCTCGGTGAAGTCGCCGTCCTCGTCGTAGTCGTAGCGGTCCTGCTTGTCGAACGTGCGCAGGTACTGCCGGATCTGCGGCATCGTCTGGCCGGCCGCGAGCTGCCCGTCGACCCAGTAGGCGAGGGCGTCGCGGACCAGGAACCAGGTGTTGCTGCAGGCGACGCCACCGCAGAAGTTGCGGCCGTAGCGGGCCTCGTTGAACGGCACCTTGACCCACTCGGTCACGTCACCGTCCACCGAGTAGGCACCCGAGGACTGGTCGTCGTAGAACGACTGCATCCGGTTGAAGTACATGTTCTCGAAGTGGGAGCGGTCGTAGTCACGCTTCCACAGGGTGGTGTTGTCATCGGCCCGGTCGGGGCGCGGGATCTTGTTGTGCAGCGGGCCGTTGAACTTCTCGGCGTCCGACTCCCCGTCGGGGTACGACGGGTGCTCGGTGTTCCCGAACTCCGCCAGGACCACGAAAATACGGTCGGTGCCGGTCACCCGGGTGTCGGCGAACCGGTTCTTGCCCAGCCGCACGACGTCGCCCGACGCCTTGCCGCGGAGCTTGGCCTCCAGGCCGGCCTGGCGCAGGGCGGCGTACCGCTCCTGCCATGGCCTGGTCAGGTCGTCGCTGTAGTCGCGGGTGACGGCGGGGGCCGCCTCGTCCGCGCCGGCGGCCGGCGCTGCCGCCGTCGCCCCGTTGGTCGCGAGGGGGCCGAGAGCGGCACCTCCGAGCAGCACCGCCGTGGTGAGGGCGGTCAGCTTGCTGATCCTCATCCTGCTCCTTAAGCGCGCGCGTCCTGCCCGCTCGGTCCGAGGAGCACGGGACGTGGAACGACCCGACGCTGCCCGGGTGGGGGTGCGCGTCGGGTGTGGGCACAGTGGACGGTCTCGGGCAGACCGCGCATAAGGGGGTACGCCTCCATCGTTATCGGACCGTTATCCACTTGGGCCGAGGCGCCCGGGCCACCACCATGCGGGGATGCCGCAGCATCCCCCGCTCCCGCCCGACTACCCGGTGTCGGCAACCGCGGTGCGTCCGGGGTGGGACGACCTGCCGGCCGAGATCCGGGCGCTGGTGGAGGACCGCTGCGGCTCCGCCGTCGTCGAGGCCCGCTCGGCGACCTCCGGCTTCACCGCCGGTTTCGCCTCCCGGCTGCTGCTGCGCGACGGGTCGCGCGTGTTCGTGAAGGCGGCGGGACTCACCGGCAACGCCTTCGCCGACCACGCCATCGACGGCTACCGCGAGGAGGCCCGCAAGCTCGCCCTGCTCCCGGTGGACGTCCCCGCCGCACGGCTGCGCTGGTCGGCGGACACCGGCGACTGGATGGTGCTGTGCCTCGACGACGTCGGCGGCCGGCCGCCGAGCCGCCCGTGGGACTCCACCGAGCTCGACGGGGCGTTGACGTGCCTCGAGCGGGCCGCGGCGGCGTTGACGCCGGCTCCGGCGGGGTTCGCGTGGACCAGGTTCGCCGATGACTTCGCCGACGTGTCCCGATACTGGACGGCGCTGGGCGGCGACGAGATCGTCGGACCGTACGCGGAGCGCGCCGCCGACCTCTGCGCGGCCGGGCTGGTCGGCGGCGACGGCAGCACGCTCACGCACTCCGACCTGCGCGACGACAACGTCATCGTCGCTGACGACGGGCGCTTCTGGGTCTGCGACTGGAACTGGCCGATGCTCGGCGCCCCCTGGATCGACACCCTCACCCTGCTGCTGTCCGCTCGCGGCGACGGAATCGACTGCGACCGGCTGCTCGCTGAGCGACCCCTCACCCGCGACGTCGACCCGGACGCGCTCGACGGGTTCCTGGCGCTGCTCACCGGCTACTGGCTGGTGGCCCAGCACGACCCGGTGCCACCGACGTCGCCGTGGATCCGCCGGCACCAGCGCTGGTACGGCACCGTCGGCTGGCAGTGGCTGCGCGAGCGGCGCGGATGGACCTGACGGTCCGACGCGCCGTGGCGGCTATCGGGACGGCTCGAACGTCTCCGCGGCGACTTCGAAGACCGGCAGCGACTCCTCTTGCCACGTGTCGTCGGGGCCGGACATGTACAGGGCGAACCCGCGAGGGTCGGTGATGAAGCCGCGGTTGAGCACGTGGATGGTGCCGGAGTCGCCCTCCCAGGTGAACTCCCAGTCGGCCGCCTGCCAGCGGTAGTCGACCGGCTCGATGCGGATCCGGGAGTAGCCCGACAGCGAGTCGGCGACGCCCGGCTCGCTGGCGAGCCAGGCCTGCTCTGCACTGGGCCCCGCCTGGGCCCGCTGGTCGACCCGGAGGAACTGGGTGCCGTCCGGCGAGACGAAGTCCACCCGCGTCGGCCCGTCCAGGCTGCGCTCCCAGCCGTCGGGGACGGCCACGGTGAAGTCGAGGTCGTCGTGCACCAGCCGGTAGCCGTCGGGAACCTCAGGCTCGGCCCCGTTGCCGTCCTCGGCAGGCTCAGTACCCGTCCCGCCGTCGGTGCCCTGGCTGGAGTCGTTGTCCGAGCCGGCGAGGGGATCGGTCCCGTCGTCGCGGAGCAGGGTGATCAGCACGACCACCACGGCGACGAGCACCGCGACGACGAGCACGATGAGGACGGCCGTACGCCTCCGCAGAGGCACCCTTCCCCCTGCCGGATCGACTGATGCCGACGCCGTGGGCGTGGGCGCCGACGACGGCGGCGGACCGGGCGGCGGACCGGGCGGGGCAGCCGGCTGGGCAGCAGGCGGGGTAGCCGGCGGCGATGCGGGCGGCGCCGGGGATTCCGACGCTGCGGGCTCCGGCGCCGGCGTGTCGTGCCAGCCGCCGCCCACGGGCGCCATCACCGGCAGGTCATCGGTCGACGCGGCCGGCCCCTCCTCCTCCGAGGTTCCGGTCAGGCGGGCCTCCGCGGCCTCCAGCAGCGGTCGGACACCGGCGCTGTCCAGCCGGTCGTCCGGCGACTTCACCAGCAGGCCCAGGACGGCTTCGCGCAACGGGCCGGTGACCGCGGGCGGCTCGGGCGGGTCGGCGAGGACGGTGGTGATCGTGCCCATGACGTTGCCGGCCCGGAACGGCGGGTGGCCCTCCAGCGCGGCGTAGAGGGTCGCGCCGAGCGACCACATGTCGCCGGTGGGGCCGATGCCCTCGCTGCGCAGTCGCTCCGGTGACATGTACGACGGCGACCCCACGACGAGACCGGTCGTGGTGAGCGTCGAGTCGGTGCTGCTGGTGGCGATGCCGAAGTCGGACAGCACCACCCGGTCGCCGTCGAGCAGCACGTTGCTCGGCTTCACGTCCCGGTGCACGACACCCTCGGCGTGCGCGACGTCGAGCGCGTCCAGCAGGCACCGCCCGATCCAGGCGACCCGGGCGGGTGCCAGCGGGCCCTCCCGGTCGATCAGCTGGGCCAGGCTCTCGGCCCGGACGAGCTCCATCACGATGAACGGCCGACCGTCCTCGGACACCACGTCGAAGACCGTGACGATGCCGGGGTGGTTCAGTCGTGCCGTCAGCCTGGCCTCGCGCATGGTGCGCTCGCGGGCCACCTCCCGGTCCTCCCACGCCATGTCGTGCGGGAAGCGGATCTCCTTCACCGCCACCTGGCGGCCGAGCAGCTCGTCCTCGCCGAGCCAGACCTGTCCCATTCCGCCGCGACCGAGCACGGAGACCAGTCGGTAGCGGTCGCCGAGCAGGTGCGGGAGGTCGGACATAGTCCCCTGCCTATCGAATGCCGGCCGACTGCGCCGATTTGGGTACCCCGCACCGCCGCTGATATCGTTGGCGGTCGCGTCCGAGGTGACTCCGCAGGCGCCGCGACTCCCCATCCTTCCGTACGACACCAGCGAGGCCTTGCTCAGTGGCGAACATCAAGTCCCAGATCAAGCGCAACCGGCAGAACGACCTGCGCCACGAGCGCAACAAGGCCGTGAAGTCGGCGCTGAAGACCTCCGTCCGCCGGTTCCGCGAGGCCGCCGACGAGGGCGACGCCGAGCGCGCCCGCGAGCTGGGCCGCACCGCGGCTCGCGACCTTGACAAGGCGGTGTCCTCCGGCGTGATCCACAAGAACCAGGCCGCCAACCGCAAGTCGTCGATCGCCAAGCGCAGCGCGGCGCTCTAGCCCGCCGAGATCCCCGAGCCCGCTGAAAGGGCGTCACCCGTGCCGGGTGGCGCCCTTCGTCATGCCCGCTCCGCAACCCGGCCGTCGGGGCCGGCGGCGACCACGGTCAGCACCATCCGCTCCAGGGCGTGACCCCCGTCGGCTTCCGCGCCCTTGATCGCGGCATCGGCGACCGCGACGGCGTCGAGGGCACGGGTCCAGCCGGCGGCGTCCCAGCCGCGGGTCTGCACCCGCAGCCGCTTGAGCTGGTACGGGCTGCAGCCGACCTCGCGGGCCAGGTCGGCGTCGCGCAGCCCGCGAGGCGCGAAGCTGAACCGGATCAGCCGGCGGATGCTGACCGCGAACGCGGACGTCACCAGAGGGTGCGGGACCCGCTGACCCAGCGCCCAGCGCAGCAGCTCCAGCGCGCCGGCGGCGTCACCGGCGATCGCCCGGTCGGCGATGTCGAAGCTCTTCACCTCGGCCCGGCCCTCGAAGGACGACCGCACCACGTCGGCGTCCAGCCGCTCGCCGGGCCGGTCGGCGACCAGCTGCTCGAGGGCGGCCGAGAGCGTGCGGAGGTCGGCGCCGATGGCGGTGACCAGCGCGTCGGCGGCGTCCTCGTCGAGCGTCGCGCCGAGCCGGCGGGCCTCGGCCACCGTCCATCCCCCGACCTGCCACGGCTTGGGCGTCTCGGCCTTCACCTCACGCGCCCCCGCGGCACGCAGCCGCTCGAGGACGGTGCGTCCGCGCGTCCCGCCGGGGTGCACGAGCACCAGGGCGATGTCATCGGCCGGGGCACTGACGTAGCCGACCAGGGACTCCTGCATGTGCTCGGGAAGTCCGTCGAGGCCGCGCACGACGATGCCGCGGCTGACGGCGAACAGCGACGGGCTGGTCAGCTCGGCGAAGAGCCCGAGATCGAGCGCGCTCGCCTCGACCTCGGTGACGTCGGCGCCCGGGTCGTCGTCGCGGAGCGCGTCTCGCGCCTGCGCGACCACCCGCTCGGCCAGGAACTCCGCCGGCCCGGTCACGAGCACGACGGAACCGAGCACGCGAGGAGTCCGAGCGGGGGACGATGCAGCCATCGCGGTCAGTCTGGCACCGGGCACCCCCGCCGCGCGGACGGGGCTCACCGGGTCACGAGAACGGGACGGCCGCCGTCGACCACGACCGCCAGGTCGCCGTCCTCGTCGGTGCGACCGACGACTGCGCCGCCGGTCGTGAGCATCGACAACAGCTGCCCGCTGGGGTGGCCGTAGTCGTTGTCCGCACCCACGCTCACCAGGGCGACCTCGGGGTCGGTGTCGGCCAGGAACGCCGGGTCCTGAAAGGCGCTGCCGTGATGCGGCACCTTCAGCACGTCGACGTCGAGATCCGCGCCGAGTCGTTCCAGCGCCGCCTGGGTCGGGGGCTCGACGTCACCGGTCAGCAGCAGCCGCAACCCGTGGGTCTCGACCAGCAGCACCACGCTGGCGTCGTTGAGCCTCGACCCCTCGCCTCCCTCGTCGCTGAGCGCCGCCGGGGTCGCGGGCGGCGGCCAGAGCACCTGCCACCGGAGGTCGCCGACGCCCGCCTGCTCACCTGCGACGACCGTACGGACAGGAACCTCTGCCCGGGCCGCCAGTCGCTGCAGGTCTGCCCACGCCGTCGGTGGTGAGCGGACCGGCCCCACCTCCACCTCGCCGACGGGTACGGCGTCGAGCACGCCGGCCAGCCCGCCCACGTGGTCGGCATGCAGGTGGGTGATCACCACCGCGGACACCTGGCGTACCCCAAGCCGGTGCAGGCACTCGGCGACGCCGTCGGGGTCGGGACCGGCGTCGACGACCACCGCCGACCCGTCGCCGGTCGAGAGCACCAGACCGTCGCCCTGGCCGACGTCGCAGGCCACCAGCACCCAGCCGTCCGGTGGCCAGCCGGGTGTGGGAAGCGGACGCAGCACGACCACGACGAGCAGCACCGCGCACCCGGCGGTGGCCCAACGACGGCGCAGGACCCAGGGGGTGCCGGCCACGCAGGCGACACAGAGCCCGACCAGGACGAGCAGGGCTGCAGGCCCCGTGCCCCAGCCGACGTCGGCACCGGGCAGGTCGGCGGCGTGCCGACCGACCGTGACGATCCACCAGGCGGGAGCGACGGCCAACGCCCCGACCAGGTGTCCCAGCGGCGAGGCGACGACCTGGAGCACCCCCGCGAGCAGGCCGAGCACCGTGGCCGGGCCGACCGCGGGCGCCACGACCACGTTCGCGAGGACCGCGACCATCGAGACGCGACCGGACAACGCCGCCACCACCGGCGTGCAGACCACCTGCGCGGCGAGCGGCACCGCCAACGCCTCCGCCGCCCAGCGCGGCAACCACCGGCAGAGGGCGTCGCGCCAGCGCGGCGCGAGCACCACGATGGCTGCGGTGGCGAGAGCCGACAGCAGGAACCCTGCCGACCGGGCGAGCCAGGGATCGACGAGGACCAGCACGAGCACCGCGACGCACAGGGAGCGCACGCCGCGACGCCGGTCGCCGGCGGTCAGGCCGGCAAGGGCGACCAGGCCCATCGCCGCGGCACGCAGCACGCTCGGATCCGGACGGGCCAGCAGCACGAACCCCGCAGCACCGAGCACACCGACGGCGGCGAGCGCGCGTCCCCGCAGGCCCACCGCCCTCGACACGCCGAGCAACGCGCCCAACAACAGCGTGAGATTGGTGCCCGACACGGCGAGCAGGTGGGTCAGGCCGCTGGTGCGGAAGTCGTCGGCGAGGTCGGTGGGCAGGGCACGATCGTCACCGGTGACCAGCGCCGGCACCAGGGCACCGGCGTCGCCGGCCCAGGCGACGGAGTCGCGCACGCCGCGCCTGGGACCCTCGGCCACCGACCACCACCACGGTGGTGGCGTCTCGGTCGTCTCGACCCGCTCGACCCGCAGCACCGCCGCGAGCTCGGGGTCGTCGGCTGGCTCGAGCCGCCCGACCAGCCGGACCCGGCTGCCCAGCGCGAGGTCGGTGAGCTCGCCCGCCGCGGCCGTCACCAGCACCGGCGACCGCACCTCTGTACGCGTGCCGCGGCCGCTGACCTCGCGCACCGATGCGCGGACGATGTCGCTGTCCGCGAAGCCACCACTGACCGTGCGGGGATCGCCGGTGACGACCACCGTCGCCTCGACGACGGCCTCCTGCTCGGCCAGGTCGGCGACCGGGCCGGCCGCCACCTGGACGACACGCAGCGCCGCTACCACCGCGGCCGCGCCACCGGCCAGCAGCGCAAGCGCCGACGGGCGGTGCCGGCCACGTGCAGCGAGCCCGCCGCCGATCAGCAGCAGCCCCCCGGCGAGAGCGGCCCAGGCCGGAGTCTGCAGCGCCAGCGCCGCGGCCGCCCAGGCCGCGACCGCAGACCCGACGAGCCGGGCGTCGCCTCGGGCGGCCGAGGCTTCAGTCGGCGTTGCGTTCGGCGTCGCCGCCGTCGGCACCCTCAGACCGTCACGAGGTCGCGAAGGTCGGCCAGCGTCGCGTCGCCGATCCCGTCGACCTCGAGTAGTTCGTCGACCGACGTGAACGACCCGTTGGCCGCCCGCCAGTCGAGGATGGCCTGCCCGGTCACCGGACCGATGCCGGGCAGGGTGTCCAGCTGCTCGAGGGTGGCGGTGTTGAGGTCGACCAGCGGGACGGCCCCAGGCTCGCCGGGAACCGAGCCCGGGGTCGGGGTGCCCACCTCGGGCGGCGGCCAGACTGCCGGCGCCAGACCGACCAGCAGCTGTTCGCCGTCGACCAGCGGACGCGCCAGGTTGAGCGTCGTGAGGTCGACGCCGGGGCGTGGCCCGCCCGCCTCCTCGAGTGCGTCGGCGACTCGAGACCCCTCCGGCAGGGTGACCAGGCCGGGCGACCGCACCTTGCCCGCGACATCGACCACCACCGTCCCGTCGCCGCTGCCACCACCGGCATCGACGCCAGTGGCCGCGGCGGTCCCCGGCGCACCCGGGACGGGCGTGGGCGTGCCGTCCGAGGCTCCGGCGGTGACCGTAGCGGGCGGTGCGATCGCGTGCGGCGTGCCGGGCCGGCCCGCCAGGACCCACCAGACCCCGGTCGACACCAGCGCCGCCAGCACGAGCGCGACGACGGCGACGTGCTGGACGCCGACCCCGCGCTCGGTACCTGGCCGGTGAGCAGGGCCCGGCACGAGGTCGGCGACCGCGGCGCCCGCGCGCCGCCCCGGCGACAACGACGGCGCCCGGTGCCGGCCCGGCGGTGCGCGGTCGGATCCGGGAGGGCTCGGGGTCGGGTCCGCCGGCGGCCCGGGCTCCTCGTCACGGGGACGCTGATCGGTGGGGAGGGACGGCCGACGGGCAGAGAGCTGGTCGGCGAGCAGCGCCAGGCGGCGCTGCGCGACATCGGACGGCTCGGCGCGCTCGGAGCGACGGGTCAGACGGGACATGACCGGACGCTAGGCCGGTGCGTACCGCGCCAACCGCGGGTGCGGCACGGCCTGTGGACGGCTCCGGCCGGGCGGGCTGGCTGTGGACAGGCCCGGGACGCTGTGCAGCGGCCTCGTCAGCCAGAGCGCGGAGCCACGGTCACGGCCACCATGCCGGGTCCGACGTGGGCCCCGATGACGGCGCTCACCTCCCGCAGCAGCACCTCCACGGCGCCCGGTAGCCGCGTGCGCAACCGCTCGGCCAGCGCCCGCGCGCGCACCTCGGCGCCGAGGTGCTGCACGGCGACGTCGACGGCGCCGTCGCCGGCCGCCTGGCACGCCAGCTCCTCGATCCGTGCCAGTGCGCGGGCGGCGGTCCGCACCTTCTCCAGCGGTTCCACCCGCCCGTCGGCGACCGTCAGCAACGGCTTGACCGCCAGCGCCGTGCCGAGCAGCGCAGCAGCCGCACCGATCCGCCCTCCTCGGCGCAGGTGCTCCAGCGTGTCGACGTAGAAGTACGAGGACGCGGCGGCAGCCCGCTCCCGCGCGGCGGCAGCGGCTCCCGCCACATCCGCCCCCGACGCAGCCGCTTCGGCCGCCGAGACCGCGGCGTAGCCGGTGGCGAGCCCCACCTGCCGGCTGTCGACGACGGTCACCGGGACGTCGACCTGCTCGGCGCCGAGCACCGCGGAGTCGTAGGTGCCCGACACCTCGGCCGACAGGTGCACCGACACGACTCCGGTCGCCCCCTCGGCGGCGGCGTTCTCGTACGCGGCGGCGAACGTCTCCGGCGCCGGTCGCGACGTCGAGACCGGTGTGAACGCCCGCAACGCGTCGGCGACGGTCTGCTGGGACGCTCGCGGACCCTCGTCGTACGCCTCCGCGCCGACCACGACCTGGAGCGGCACCACGACGATGCCGTGGGTGGCGGCCATGTCGTCGGGCAGCGAGGCGGTCGAGTCGGTGACGATCGCGACCCGGCCCGACATGGCGGGCAGGCTACCCGGCGACGGTGGCCCAGCACCTGTCGGCGGCGCTGGTCTCGACCGCCTCCAGCACGCGTTGCACCTGCAGCCCGTCGGCGAACGACGGCTCCGGGTCGCGTCCGCCCGCGATGTCACCGACCAGGTCGACCACCTGGTGGGTGAATGCGTGCTCGTACCCGAGGCCGTGACCCGGTGGCCACCAGGCGCCGACGTAGGGATGCTCGGGCTCGGTCACGTAGATCCGGCGGAAGCCGGCCACCTCGCTGTCACCGGTCGCGTCGTGGAAGGACAGCTCGTTCATCGACTCGAAGTCGAAGGCGAGGCTGCCCAGGCTGCCGTTGACCTCCAGGCGCAGGGCGTTCTTGCGGCCGGTGGCGAACCGGGTGGCTTCGAAGCTGCCCAGCGCAGCACCGAGCCGGCCGATGAAGACCGCCGCGTCGTCGACGGTCACCGGGCCGCGCTCGACCGTCGCTCCGGCACTGGCCGACAGGCCCGCCGCCTGGTCGGCCAGCGGCCGCTCCTTGACGAACGTCTCCAGCGCCGCGCTCACCGAGTCGACCCGCAGACCGGTCACGAACTGCGCCAGGTCGACGGCGTGCGCCCCGATGTCGCCGAGCGCGCCCGAGCCTGCCCGGTCCTTCTGCAGCCGCCAGACCAACGGGAAGTCGGGGTCGGTGATCCAGTCCTGCAGGTACTGGACCCGTACGTGCCGGATGTCGCCGAGCCGCCCCTGCTGGACCAGCCGCCGGGCCAGCGCCACCGCCGGCACCCGGCGGTAGGTGAACCCGACCATGGCACGCACGCCTCTCGACCCGGCGCGCTCGGCCGCGGCCGTCATCGCCTCGGCCTCGTCGACGGTGTTGGCGAGCGGCTTCTCGCAGAGCACGTGCTTGCCCGCGTCGAGCGCCGCGATGGCGATCTCCGCGTGCGTGTCGCCGGGGGTGCACACGTCGACCAGGTCGACGTCATCGCGGGTCAGCAGCTGCTTCCAGTCGGTGACCGACGACTCCCACCCGAGCCTGTCGGCCGCCTCGGCCGTTCGTTCGGGGTCGCGGCCGCAGAGCACCGCGAGCCGAGGGGCGAGCGGGAGGCCGAAGAACCGGCCGGCGGTGCGCCAGGCGTGGGAATGGGCGGCACCCATGAAGGCGTGCCCCACCATTCCCACGCCCAGCGTCGGGACCTGCGCAGGCATGGACTGCGTCATGTCGATCCCCGGCTCAGGACTCGAAGCCCAGCGGGAGGTACTCCTCCACGTTGTCGGCGGTGATCGTGGCGGATGCCAGCGTGATCGAGGCCGGCACCTCGTTCTCCACCAGGTCCGACATCTTCTTGCCCTGCGCGATCAGCCGGCCGAGCATGATCGCCGACGACGCCATCGTGGGCGAGTAGGTGACGGTCGCCTCGACCACGGAGTCCCCGTTCTGGATCTCCCGCATCATGTTCGCCGAGCCGGCGCCGCCGACCAGGAAGAACTCGTCACGCCCGGCGTTGGCGATCGCCGCCAGCACCCCGAGGCCCTGGTCGTCGTCGTGGTTCCAGATCGCGTCGATCTTGGGTGCGGCCTGGAGCAGGTTCGACGTGACCTCCTCGCCGCTCTCGACGGTGAACTCGGCCGAGACCTGGTTGGAGACCTCGAACCCGTACGTCGCCAGCGCGTCCGCGAAGCCCTGGCTGCGGTCCTGCGTCAGCGGCAGGGCGGCGATGCCCTGGATCTCGGCGATCACCGGCGAGTCGGTGTCCTCCAGCCGGCTGCCGATGTAGTTGCCGGCCGCGACGCCCATGCCGTAGTTGTCGCCGCCGATGTACGTCCGGTACGCCAGCGACGACGCGAAGATCCGGTCGAGGTTGACCACCGGGATACCGGCCTCCATGGCGTCCTGCGCCACCTGGGTGAGGGACTTGCCGTCGTAGGGCAGCGCGACGATCGCGTCGACGCCGTCGCTGATGAACGTCTCCATCTGCGAGATCTGCACGCTGGGGTCGTTGCTGCTCTCCGCGGCGTTCAGCGTCACGTCGTCGAACTCCTCGGCCTGCGCCTTGGCGTTCTTGGAGATCGCCGCGATCCAGCCGTGGTCGGCGGCCGGGGCGATGAAGCCGATGGTGACGTCGGGGCCGGACTCGGCGTTGTCGGTGTCGCCGCTGCCGACGACGGCCTCGCCGCCCTCGTCGTCGTCGCTGCTGTTGCCGGTGCACCCGGTGAGGACGGCACCCGCACCGACGGCCGCGCCGCCGAGCAGGAAGCGGCGCCGGCCGAGGCCGGGGGGGAGTGAGCTGCTGGTCATGGTGTCTCCTTCGAGGGGGTCAGGCGGGGTAGGGGCCGGGGGCCGGGGCCGGGATCAAGCGGGATGGTCGGCAGGGAACCGCACGGACGCGGCGCTAGGGCGAGCTGCCCCGACGGGCGAACTGCTGCTGGAGGAGGACGGCGCCGACGATGATCGCGCCCTTGGCGATCGCCTGCGCCGCCGTGGACAGGTTGTTGAGCACGAACAGGTTGGACAGCGTGGTGAAGATCAGGACGCCGAACACGGTGCCGACGACGGTGCCGCGCCCACCGGAGAGCAACGTCCCGCCGATGACGACGGCGGCGATGGCGTCGAGCTCGTACAGGCTGCCGTGTGTCGACGTACCGGTCGTGGTGCGCGCGACCAGCATCGCCGCGGCGATTCCGCAGCAGACACCGAGCAGGACGTACAACAGCAGGGTGTGCCGCTGCACGTTGATGCCGGCGAGCCGCGCAGCCTCGGGGTTGCCCCCGATGGCGAACGTGCGGCGCCCGAACGTCGTGCGGTTCAGGAGCACCCAGCCGATGGCTGCCACCAGCGCGAAGATCCAGACCAGGAACGGGATTCCGAGGATCGTGTTGCGGAAGAAGTCGGCGAAGTCGGGCACGGTCACGACCTGCGTCTGACGGTCGGAGAGGATCTCGGCATACCCACGGGCGGCCGCGAGCATGGCCAGCGTGGTCATGAACGGCGCGACCTTGCCGTACGCGATCACCACTCCATTGACCAGCCCGCAGCCGGCACCGACGGCGACAGCCGCGAGCACGATGAGCACCCAGTGGACGTCGGTCGCCATGTCCTGGGTGGCGACGGTGGTGCACCACACCGAGGCGAGGGCGACGATCGCGCCCACCGACAGGTCGATGCCGCCACCGGTGATGACGAACGTCATGCCGATGCTCACGACGCCGATGACTGCGGCCAGCCGCAGGATCGTCAGGGTGTTGTCGACGGTGGCGAACTGGTCGGGCTTGCTGATCCAGCCCGCGATGCAGAGCGCGGCCAGCGCGAGCACCAGGCCGGCGTTGCGCACGACCGCGTTCGAGTTGCGCATCCGGCCGGCCGGGGACGGACCGTCGGCTGCCGCCGTGATCGTCTGTTGGTCGCTCATGCGGCGTTGCCCTCCATCACCAGGTCGAGAACCCGGCTCTCGTCCAGGTCTGCGGCCGCTCCCTCGTGCACGACCGTGCCCTCGCGCATCACCACGACGCGGTCCGAGAGGCCCAGGACCTCCTCGATCTCGCTCGAGACGACGACCATGGCCACGCCGGCGTCGGCCAGCCGGCGGATCAGCAGGTAGATCTCCGAGCGAGCGCCGACGTCGACGCCACGGGTGGGCTCGTCCAGCAGCAGCACCCGGCAGTCGCGCAGCAGCCAGCGCGCCAGCACCACCTTCTGCTGGTTGCCGCCGGACAGCGTGCGCACCGCCCGGGCCACGTCCACGGGTCGCAGGTCGAGCCCGGTGGCCTGGGCGTCTGCCGCCCGGCGCTCCGCCCGGCGGTCGACGAACCCGGCACGGGAGAACTGGTCCAGGCTCGAGACGCTGATGTTGCGGGCGATCGACTCGTCCAGCAGCAGCGCCTGGCTCTTGCGCTCCTCCGGTGCCAGCCCGACGCCGGCACGCACCGCGCTGCCGACGGAGCCAGCCTTCAGCGGGCGACCAGCGACCTCGACCGTGCCGGCGTCGGCACGACGGGCGCCGAACACGGTCTCGACCACCTCGGAGCGGCCGGCTCCGACGAGCCCGGCGAAACCGAGCACCTCGCCGGCCCGTACCGAGAACGACACCTCGTCGAACTCGCCGGCCCGGCGCAGCCCGCGCACGGTGAGCACCTCGGCGGCCTCGGCAGGGACGCCGGGCCGGGGCGGGAAGACGTACTCGATCGAGCGGCCGGTCATCAGCCGGATCAGCTCCGCCGTCGGCGTCCCGCTGGCCGGCAGCCCGGTGGCGACCGCCCGGCCGTCCTTCAGCACGGTGACCCGGTCGCCGACGCGGCGGATCTCCTCGAGCCGGTGCGAGATGTACACGACGGCCACGCCCGACGCGGTGAGGTCGCCGATCACGCGGAACAGCCGGGCGACCTCCTCCTGGTCGAGCACCGCCGACGGCTCGTCCATGACGATCAGCCGGGCGTCGAGGGACAGCGCCCGCGCCATCGAGACGACCTGCTTGGCGGCGGCGGACAGCCGGCCCACCTCGCGGCGCACCGGGATCTCCGGGTGCCCGAGCCGGGTGAGCAGAGCCCGTGCCTGGGTACGCACCGACCCGCGGAGGCTGAACCCGGCACGGCTGGGCTCGTGGCCCAGGAAGATGTTCTCGGCCACGCTGAGGCCGTCGACGAGGTCGAGCTCCTGGTAGATCGTCGCGATCCCGCGCCGCATCGCCGCGACCGGCGTGGTCAGCCGGACCTCCTCGCCCTCCCAGGTGATCGTGCCGTCGTCGGGCTGGTAGGCGCCCGCGAGGATCTTGATCAGGGTGGACTTGCCGGCGCCGTTCTGGCCGAGCAGGCAGTGCACCTCGCCGGCCCGGACGTCGAACGAGACACCGTCCAGCGCACGCACGCCGGGGAAGACCTTGACGATGCCGTCCATCGTCAGCAGCACGCCGTCATCGACCATGTGCTCCCCGCTTTCCCTCGACCCAGGGCTGGTAATGCGATGACCGTACGCTAGATCAACGCCATCTGGACGACTTTTGCCGTTTACTTTTCAAAGTCTCCGAGCAGCAGCGCGTCGAAGGCGAGCCGGGCGGCGCCCACGACGCCGCCGACCTGCGCCATCTCGCTGTGCACCAGCGGCAGGTTGTTGGTGGCCAGTCCGAGCGAGCGGCGGTAGACCACGCTGCGGATCTCGCCCAGCAGCTCGTGCCCGATCTGCGCCACCTGTCCCCCGATGACCATCATGGCCGGGTTGTAGAAGGACACCAGGCCGGCCAGCACGACCCCCAGCCGACGCCCGCCGGCACGCACCAGCTCGGTGGCCGCGGCATCGCCCCTGCTGGCCGCCTCGGCGACCTCGACCGCGGTCACCAGGCCGCGCTCCTCGCGCAGCGCGGCCAGCACCGGTGAGGCGCCGGACACCGCCGCCGCCTCGCCGTCGCGGGCCAGCGCGGCACCAGAGAAGAACGCCTCCAGGCAGCCGAGGTTGCCGCACGCGCACACCGGCCCGGTCTCCTCGACCTGGATGTGCCCGATGTCCCCGGCGCAGCCGTCGACGCCGCGGTACAGCCGGCCGGCGACCACGATGCCGCAGCCGATGCCGGTGCCGATCTTGACGAACAGGTACGAGTCGACCCGGCGGGCCACTCCCGCGTGCAGCTCGCCGAGGGCCATCAGGTTGACGTCGTTGTCCAGCACGACGGGGACCCCGCCGAGCTCGCGGGCCACCGTGTCGCGGACGGGGAAGTGGTGCCAGCCGGGCATGATCGGCGGCGAGACCGGTCGGCCGCGGTCGAAGTCGACCGGACCGGGCACGCCGACGCCGGCACCGAGCAGTCGCACGTCGGGGCGCTGGGCACGGACCTTGCCCGCCATCGCCAGCACCCGGCCGAGCACGTACTCCGGCCCCTCGCGCACGGCGCACGCCTCGGCGAGGTGGGCCACGACGTGCATCCGCGCGTCGGTGAGTGCCACGTCGATCGACGTGGTGCCGATGTCGACGCCGAGGAAGCCGATGTCGGGCGCGAGGTCGACCAGCGTGCTGCGGCGACCCCCTCGTGAGGCGGCGGGACCGGCGTCGACGGTGAGCCCCAGCTCGTGCAACCGGCGCAGCTCCGAGCCGATGGTGGTGCGGGAGACGCCGATCTCGTGGGCGAGCGCCACCCGCGACAGCGGGCCGCCGTCACGGAGCATGACCAGGATCTCGGCCTGGGTGGCGGTCTCGGCCCGCCCGCTCACGTCCACGCGCCGATGATGACACGCGCCGCGACGCGGCATGCTGTGCTCATGTACGAGACACCGAGTGAGCTGGACGAGCTCGACACCCTCCTCACCACGTCACTGCACGGGTCCAGCGCGCACCTGCGCAGCATCGTCCGCGAGGGCGAGCGCACGCTCGACGCGGCCGAGATGTGCCGCGTCCTCACCGGGATGCGGACGCTGGCGCTGGCGAGCGTGACCGCGACGGGTGAGCCACGGATCAGCGGCGCCGACGGCCACTTCATGCACGCCCGTTGGGTCTTCACCACCGCCGAGGACTCGGTGAAGGTGCAGCACCTTCGGGCCCGCCCGGTGGTGAGCGTCGCGCACATCGTGGGCGACGACCTGGGGATCTTCTGCCACGGGCGGGTCGAGGAGCTGACGCCCGACCACCCCTACCGGGCGGAGGTCGAGGACCACCTGGTCGCGCACTACGGCTCGCACCCGAGCACCTGGACGGAGCAGGACATCTACTACGCCCGGGTGCAGCCGCACTGGATGGTGGCGTACGCCGGCGCCAAGCAGCGGCTGCTCGAGGAGGCCGCCGGCTGACAGCCGTACCCCGGGACGCCGCGGGAAGACGTCGGCTCAGACCACCAGGTTGACCAGGCCGGGAGGCCGGGCCACCACGCGCCGGATCTCGCGGCCGTCGACGGCGCGCTGTACGGCGGGGTCGGCCAGCGCCAGCCGCTCCAGCTCGGCGGCGTCGACGTCCGGCGACACCTCCAGCCGGGCGCGGACCTTGCCCTGCACCTGGACGACGCAGGTCACCGAGTCCTCGACCAGCAGCGACTCGTCGACCTCCGGGAAGCGGCTGGTCGCCACCGTCGGCTGGTGGCCCAGCGCCTCCCACATCTCCTCGGCCGTGTACGGCGCGACCATGCTCAGCGTCTGCGCCACGACCTCGACGGCCTCGCGCACGGCCGGGTCGGCACCGCCGGGGCCGGAGTCGATCGCCTTGCGGGTGGCGTTGACCAGCTCCATCACCCGCGCCACCGCCACGTTGAACCGGTGCGACTCCACCAGGTGGTCGATCTCGTGCAGCGTGTGGTGCGTGACGCGGCGCAGGTCGACGTCACCGGCGCCCGGCTCCGTACCGGGTGCCGAGGTCACGTCGCGCGCCAGCCGCCAGGCCCGCTGCAGGAACCGCAGCGACCCGCCCGGTGACAGGTCGGCCCAGTCGACGTCGTCCTCCGGCGGGCCGGCGAAGACCATCGTCAGCCGCACCGCGTCGACGCCGAAGGTGTCCAGCTGCTCGCCCAGGTCGACACCGTTGCCCAGGGACTTGCTCATCGACCGGCCCTGGTTGATCACCTGGCCCTGACAGAGCAGGGACTGCGTCGGCTCGACGGCGTCCAGCATCCCCAGGTCGTGCAGCACCATCGTGAAGAACCGGAAGTACAGCAGGTGCAGCACGGCGTGCTCGGCCCCGCCGAAGTAGTTGGCCGCCGGCATCCACCGGTTCGCCGCTTCCACGTCGTAGGGACGGTCGTCGACGTCGGGCGAGCAGTAGCGCAGGAAGTACCACGACGAGTCGACGAAGGTGTCCATCGTGTCGGTGTCGCGCCGGCCGGGACCACCGCAGGAGGGGCAGGTGGTCGCGACCCAGTCGGTCGCCGCGGCCAGCGGCGACGTTCCCTTGGGGACGAGATCCGTGCCCTCCAGGTGGGGCAGCTCCACCGGCAGCTGGTCGTCGGGCACGGGCACCTCCCCACACCGGTCACAGTGCACGACGGGGATCGGGCAGCCCCAGTAGCGCTGCCGGCTCAGCAGCCAGTCGCGCAGCCGGTAGTTGATCGTCCGCTCCCCCAGTCCGCGAGCCTCCAACCAGTCGGTGATCCGCGCCTTGGCCTCGTCGACGCCCAGCCCGTCCAGGCTGATCTCGTCGTTGGCCGAGTTGATCGCCGGACCCTCGCCGACGTAGGCGTCGTCCTCGAAGTCGTCGGGCGGCTGCACCGTCCGCACGATCGGCAGCTCGTGGGTGGTCGCGAAGTCCCAGTCCCGCTGGTCCTGTCCGGGGACCGCCATGATGGCGCCGGTGCCGTAGTCGGCCAGCACGTAGTCGGCCGCCCAGACGGGGATCCGCTGCCCGGTGGCCGGGTTGGTGGCGTGGGCGCCCAGGAACACGCCGGTCTTGGGTCGGTCGGCCGACAGTCGCTCGATCTCGGTGGCGCGCTGCGCCTCCTGCAGGTAGGCCTCGAACGCCGCGCGCTGCTCGTCACTGACCAGCTCGGCGGCCAGCGGTGACTCCGGTGCCACCACCATGAACGTGGCGCCGAACAGGGTGTCCGGGCGGGTCGTGTAGACCCGCAGCGGCTCCCGGGGCCGACCGTCCGGGCCCTCGACCGCGAAGTCGGCGAACGCGCCCTCGGAGCGACCGATCCAGTTGCGCTGCATCGCCAGGATCTTCTCCGGCCAGTGGCCCGCCAGGCCGGGCATGTCGTCCAGCAGCTGCTGGGCGTAGTCGGTGATGCGGAAGTACCACTGGGTCAGCTGGCGCTTGGTGACCTGGGCCCCACAGCGGTCGCAGACCCCGCCCACGACCTGCTCGTTGGCCAGCACCGTCTGGTCGTTGGGGCACCAGTTGACGTACGACCCGCGCCGGTAGGCCAGGCCCCTCTCCCGGAAGCGCAGGAACAGCCACTGGGTCCAGCGGTAGTAGTCGGGGTCGGACGTGTGCAGCCGCCGGGACCAGTCGAAGCTCACCGCGTAGCGGCGCAGCGACTCGGCCTGCACCTCGATGTTGGCGTAGGTGTACACCGCGGGGTGCTCGTTGCGGCGGATCGCGGCGTTCTCGGCGGGCAGCCCGAAGGAGTCCCACCCGATCGGGTTCAGGACGTCGAAGCCCTTCAGCCGCCAGAAGCGCGCCAACACGTCGTGCAGCGCCATCACCTCGCCGTGACCCATGTGCAGGTCGCCGGACGGGTACGGGAACATCGTCAGGGCGTAGCGGCGCGGCTTGCTGCCGTCGTCGGCGACGCGGTACGGGTCGAGCTTCTCCCACACCGGCCGCCACTTGTCCTCGGCCGCTCGCACGTCGTACGTCGCGCGCTCGCCGGTTGCCGGCTGGGTGGTCCCCTGGTGGCCCGTCACGACTCTCTCCTGTCTCCTGCTCCGGACATGAAAAAGCCCCTCATGCATGAGGGGCAGCCGCGTTGTCGTGATGTCGTCAACGCGGCTCGGCAAGGAGCAGGTTTCTCCGCATGCGTCCAGCCTAGCGCACGACTACCGGGTGCCGGCGGGGTTGCCGACGATGCCCTCGAACAGAGGTGTGCCGGAGGCGTCGTGCAGCACCGCGAAGGCAAACGGGTGGTCGGCGGTGACCACCACGTCGGCGGCCGGACGAGCGGGCGCCGACGCCGGCATCACGATGCCCGTGACTGCCGCCGCCTCGGTGCCCAGCTCGTCGACAGTGATGTCGGCACACTGCACGACCTCCGCGATGCCCAGTCCGGCTGCTGACATCGCGCTGTAGTCGGCGCCCGGACCGAGCGCCACCTCCATGCCGAGGCCTGCGAGCGGGCCGATCAGGTCCATGGTGTTCTGGAACTCCCACTTCGGCAGGGCCAGGCGCACGATCGCCGGTCGTTGACGGCGGGCGGCGTCGGCGAGCACGGCGGGGTCGAGCAGGCGTACGGGGTCGGCGGGTCCGGTCGGTACGAGGACCCACATCGAGAGCTGGCCGCCTCGGTATCCGAGTCGCACCGCCTGCCAGCCTTCGCTGGAGGCAAAGCCCATCGAACCGGTCCGGTGCATGGTCTGGACCGGCGCCTGGTCACCGCCAGCCGTCGTGAAGGCGGCGGCGAACGTGTCGTGGGGCTCGAACGGGAGGTCCCACCGTGCCCTCAGGTAGATCGCGTTGGCGAGGACCATTCTCGTTGCGGGGTCGAGTGCGGCGAACAGCTCCTGGATGCGGTCCCTGGTCTGCGCACGGACCCACGCGTTGATCTGCTCGCTCGCCTCAGGGTTGGCGAAGTCGACCGCACGCACCCCGGCGCCGAAGTCGCGCGAAAGAGTGTCGAGGAATGCAGCCTCCAGACGCAGCCCGCGCTGGGCCCAGACCGCGTTCGCGACGGCCAGCTCGGGGGCGGTCCTTCCGTCTCCGGTCCCTGCGTCCGCCCAGTGGCGGGTGAGCGCGTTGTACGCGCCGCCGAGGCCCGCGCGAGGAAAGTGCATCACCGCATCGATCTCGTCGGCGGTCGCTCCGCGGGCACCGGTGCGCAGCATCGCGAACGCCGTCGCGAGGCTCGAGGCGCTGACGACGACGTTGCCTTCAGCGCGCAGCCCGGGAGTAGAGGCGAGCAGGTCGTGACCGAGGGCGCCTATGCCTTCAGCAGCCGCGGCGGCCGGAGCGTCAACCGGGGCGTCCTCGCGCGCGACCCCGCCGCCGATGACGTCAGGTCCGTGCGTCACGGGAGCACGGGCCGAATGATCAGGACTCGGGCGCGGGGTCGTCGGGGTCGTCCGGCACGACGATCGGGCGCAGCCGCGCCCAGGCCAGGAACACCCCGGCGACGACGACCATGCCGATGCCAGCCCACAGGTTGATGTTGATGCCGTCGGCCTGGTCGAGGTCGGCGTCGCTGGTCCCGACCAGACCGGTGACGACGAGGATCAGCCCGTAGATGCCGATCAGCGCCGCGATGATCACGCGGATGTCGAAGGCACCGGCGGTCTTCTTGCCGGTCGAGCTGCCAGACGTGTCGGTCACGACGTGCTCCTCAGCGGAAGACGAGGTTGAGGGCGATGGTCAGGATCATCACACCGGAGCCGAGCTTGACCACCGACTGCCACCACGGTGTGCCTTCCTCGTCGCCGAGCTTGGTCGAGGTCTCCGACCAGACCAGTCCGTCCAGCTCCGCCTCGTCGCGCGGTTTCGTGACGAAGCTGACCAGTACGGCCGACAGCGAGCCCACCACAAATGCGGCACCCGCCTGGACGAACGCGCCGCCCTGCCCGGGCAGCGTGTACGTACCGTTCTCGTTGGCGACGAACAGCACGACGGCGGCGGCGGTGCCCAGCACCAGGCCCACCCAGGCCCCGGTGGGGCTCAGCTTCTTCCAGAACAGACCAACGATGAACACCGCGAACAGCGGCGCGTTGAAGAAGCTGAAGAGGGTCTGCAGGTAGTCCATCAGGTTGTCGTAGTTGGACGCGATGAAGGCCGTGCCGATGGCGATGATCGTCGCGATCACGGTCACGACCCGCCCGACCTGCAGGTAGTAGTGGTCGGGCTTGTCCTTGACGATGTAGGTCTGCCAGATGTCGTAGCTGAACACGGTGTTGAAGGCGCTGATGTTGGCCGCCATGCCGGCCATGAACGCCGCCAGCAGGCCGGCCAGGGCGACCCCGAGCATGCCGTTGGGCAGCAGCTGACCGATCAGCAGCGGCATCGTGTCGTTGAAGTCGACGCCCTCCGCCTTGGCAGTGTCACCGGCCTTGAAGGCCGCGAGCTGGGGCACCAGCACGGCCGCGATGATGCCCGGCACCACGACGATGAACGGGACCAGCATCTTCGGGTACGCGCCGATGATGGGCGCCCGGCGGCCGGCCGACAGGCTGCTCGACGCCATGGCCCGCTGCACTTCGACGAAGTTCGTCGTCCAGTAACCGAACGACTGGACGAAGCCGAGCCCGAACACGAGGCCGACCACGGACCAGAACGGGTCCAGCCCGGTGAACTCGGTGCCCGGCCACGACGACATCTGCTCGGCGCCGGCGTCGGCCGTCACCTCGTCGACGAGACCGCCCCAACCGCCCACCTTGTGCAGCCCCACCAGCGTCAGCGGCAGCAGCGCGGCCACGATCACGAAGAACTGCAGCACCTCGTTGTAGATCGCCGCCGACAACCCGCCGAGCGCGGTGTACGTCAGCACGATCGCGGCGGCGGCCACGATGGAGACCCACAGTGCCCAGCCCAGCAGTGCCTCGACGATCGAGGCCAGCAGGAACAGGTTGAGTCCGGCGATGAGCACCTGGGCCACCACCAGCGTCACGGCGTTGACCAGGTGGGCGCCGGTGCCGAAGCGCATCCGCATGTAGTCCGGCACGCTGCGGGCCTTGGAGCCGTAGTAGAACGGCATCATCACCACGCCGAGGAACACCATGGCGGGGATAGCGCCGACCCAGAAGTAGTGCATCGTCGCCATGCCGTACTGCGCACCGTTTGCGGACATGCCCATGACCTCGATGGCGCCGAGGTTGGCGGAGATGAACGCCAGCCCGGTCACCCAGGCGGGCAGCGCACGCCCGGACAGGAAGAAGTCGAGGCTGTCGGACACCGACCGCCGGGCCAGCAGGCCGATGCCGAGGACGAAGACGAAGTACAGACCGACGATGGTGTAGTCGACGAACTGTGCGTCCAGGCTGAGGTCTGTCTCGGCAGCCAGCAGCATCGGCGTCCTCCGGTCCCTGTGGCGGATGCCCCCGTCGCCCCTGCCCCGGGGCGGTGGTCACCGTAACGGTGCCGGGCCGACTCGGCCCGTCGACGTGCCGATCAGCCCAGATGCAGAGACTGCCCGCTGGTCAGGGCGCCGGTGGCGCAGGTGGCGGCGGGGGCGGCGGCGGCGGCGGGGGCGGCGGCGGCGGCGGAGGCGGCGGCGGTGGTGGTGCCGGTGGAGCGGGCGGGGGCGGCGGGGGCACCGGCGGAGCGGGGGGAGGCGGGGGCGGAGCGGGCGGAGGCGCCGGCGGTGGGTACTGCTGGGGGGCGGGGAACTGCTGCGTCGGGTTCTCCTGCTGCGGGTAACCCTGTTGCGGGTAGCCCTGTTGCGGGTAGCCCTGTTGCGGGTAGCCCTGCTGGGGGTAGCCCTGCTGCGGGTACTGCTGCGCTGGGGTACTGCCCCGTCGGGTACTGCTCCGTGGGCGGCGACGGCGGGTACTGCTGCGGCGACGGGGGTGACGCCTGCCGACGGCCGCGCGGCGCCCTGGGTCGCCCGTGACGCGTGACAGCCAGCACGCCGGCTGCACCGGCCAGCGCGGCACCGAGCGCACCGACCCCGGCAGCCCAGCGCAGCGTGTGGTCGAGGTCGAGGGCGAACAGTCCGGTGAACAGCAGGGCGGCGCCGCCCACGCCCACGAGCACGGCGTAGCCGCTGTGCTCGGTGAGGGCGTACAGCCCGGCCAGCGCGAGGCAGACGAGCACCCCGAGCGCCAGCGAGGTCGCGGCGTCCCCGGTGTAGTCAGGCCCCGTCTCGTCGGCGCCGGTACCCAGACCGGCGAAGGCCGCGGTGAACGCACCCGCGACGGTGGCGACGCCGAGCACCAGCACCACGCCGCCGAGCGCGATCACGCCGCCGAGCACCCCTGAGACGTGGCGTGTCGGCAGTACCCACCCGGCACCCGCCACCCCGGCGCCGTACAGGACAGCGGGAACGCTGAACCACAACAGGGAGTCGGTGTCCGACGGGGAGACATCGCCCAGCAGCTCGCTCACCAGCACCAGGCCGCCGATGATGGTCACGGCGACCGCGGCCCCGGACCGCAGCAGCACGTAGGCGCCGGCACCGCCGAGCAGGAGCACCGCCCCGGTGAGGTACGCGATGTGGTCCCAGTCGGTCAGCGCGATCTCCACGACAAGGGAGAGGGCGACGACGCCCAGGGCGGCCGGGCCGGCGACCAACCAGCGGGAGTAGCCGCGGTCGGCGACCAGGAGGTACGCACCGGCGGTGAGTCCGACCAGTGCGAGGGCCACGCCGAGCGCCGTGACGAACGGCTGCCATTCGAAGCCGTCCTCGAACTCGCTGGCCAGTGACGACCCCACCAGCGCGGCGGAGAGCGCGACCGAGGCCCCGAAGAGCGCCAGCCCGCCCGCGAGCCGGTCGAGCAGCTGCCACCGGGGAGCAGTCTCGTCAGCGGACGTGGCACCAGTCGTGGCGGCGGCACCAGGCGTTTCGCGCATGACCGCATACACCCGGTCGGCCTGCGCATGGTCGAGGGTGCCGTCGCGGACGAGCCCGTCAACGGCGGTGAAGACGGGATCGGCACCCGATGGTGAGGTCTGGGGAGCGGACATGGGCGCACCTTAAGCCGCCGGCGGGCGACCGCGAGTCAAACTCGCGAGACCAGCGAAGTTCTCCGCGAACCGGACCAATCCACATGGTCGGTGGCCACGGATGAGGAGAGTGAGGTCACCGCTCCGCGGACCGCCGCGGGCCTGGCCTTCGCCGGTCGGGCCGCTCCGGGTCTGACCGCCCGTGCGCACGTCCGCCTGTCGGGCTGCGCATCACGGAGGAGGATCCGTGTTCGGAAGACGAACCGTTGTGGACATGATCAACCGGAGCGCGGAGAACGACGCCGACCGGCGGACGTTCCTGCGCAGCGCCGGGATCGCCGGTCTGGGTGCCGTCGGCGCCACCGCCGCCTCCGGACTGGTCGGCAGCGCCGCCGATGCGGCACCCAGCGATGCGGCCGTGCTCAACTTCGCCCTCAACCTGGAGTACCTCGAGGCTGAGTTCTACCTGCACGCGGTGTTCGGACACGGGCTCCCGCAGTACTTGACCACTGGCAAGGGCGACCACGGCCCCGTCGTCGGCGGACGCAAGGTCAACTTCAGCACCAAGCGGATCCGGCTCTACGCCAAGGAGATCGCCGGCGACGAGCTGCACCACGTCAAGTTCCTGCGGGCGGCCCTCGGGTCGGCGAAGGTGTCGCGGCCGAAGATCAACATCCGCAACAGCTTCACTGCGGCGGCCCGCGCGGCCGGTCTGATCGGGCCGCGCGACACGTTCGACCCGTACGCGAACGAGAACAACTTCCTGCTGGCCGCCTTCATCTTCGAGGACGTCGGCGTGACCGCCTACAAGGGCGCCGCACCGCTGATCCACAACAAGGGGTACCTGGAGGCTGCCGCCGGGATCCTGGCCACCGAGGCGTACCACGCCGCCACGGTGCGAACGAGCCTGTTCGAGAAGGGACTGCAGGACCCGGCCCGCAAGATCTCGGCGGCGCGGGACAAGCTCGACGGTCCGATGGAGCGTGACGGCGGGATCGGCTGGCCCAACCTGGCCAATATCGTGCCGACGAACAAGGCCGGTGTGGTGCGCAGCCGGAACGCGGCTCGCGTGCTCAACATCGTCTACCTGACGCCGAAGAAGGCCACGCGCGGTGGCTTCTTCCCCCAGGGCGTCAACGGACCCGTCAACACCAGCATGGGGCCGGGCCGACTCGAGAGCTGACCGACGATCGACCCCGGCCGCCGCGGCGCCCGGGCACAGACACGGCGCCCCGTCCCCTGACCGCACGGGGGCGGGGCGCCGTCTGCCCGCGTGGGAGGATGCCCGCACTGTGGACCGCACGATGAGCACCGCGGCGGCCGCGGGGGCGCAGGCGTACGTACGCGGCCCGCTGCCGCTGCTCGGCCCTGCCTTCGTGGCGGCTGTCGCGTACGTCGACCCCGGCAACTTCGCCACCAACATCACCGCCGGCTCGACCTACGGCTACCTGTTGGTGTGGGTGCTGCTGGTCAGCAACGCGATGGCCATGCTCATCCAGTACCTGTCCGCGAAGGCCGGCATCGCGACCGGTCAGAGCCTGCCGGAGCTGTGCCGCGCGCACTTCCCGCGGCCGGTCACCCGGGGGCTGTGGGTCCAGGCCGAGGTCGTGGCCATGGCCACCGACCTCGCGGAGGTGCTGGGCGGCGCCATCGCCCTGCAGCTGCTGTTCGGCGTACCGCTGCTCGCGGGCGGGGCGATCACCGCTGCGGTGGCGTTCGCCCTGCTGTTGCTGCAGGGCCGCGGACACCGGCCGTTCGAGACCGCGATCACCGGCCTGCTGGCGGTGATCCTGGTCGGCTTCTGCTACAGCCTCATCACCGGCGGCATCGACCCGGGCGCCTTCGCCGCGGGAGCGGTGCCCCGCTTCGAGGGCACCGACAGCGTGCTGCTCGCCACCGGGATGCTCGGCGCCACCGTGATGCCGCATGTGATCTACCTGCACGGGGCGCTGACCCAGGGTCGGTACGCACGCGACACCGAGAGACGCCGTCGGCTGCTGCTGCGCAGCCAGCGGGTCGACGTGATCGTGGCCATGACGATCGCCGGTCTCGTCAACCTCGCGATGCTCGTCATCGCCGCGCAGGTGCTGGCGTCGGACGAGCCGGTGAAGACGCTCGACGAGGCCCACGCCGGTCTGGACAGCGCGCTAGGGCCGGCCGCGGCGATGTTCTTCGCGCTGGCGCTGCTCGCGTCGGGCTTCGCCGCGTCGAGCGTGGGCACCTACTCCGGCCAGGTCGTGATGCAGGGCTTCCTGCAGCGGCAGATCCCGCTCACCCTGCGCCGACTGGTCACGCTGGCTCCCGCCCTGATCGTGCTCGCCATCGGCGTCGACCCCACCCGGGCGCTCGTCCTCTCCCAGGTGGTCCTCTCGTTCGGCATCCCCTTCGCCCTGGTCCCGCTGGTGCTGCTCACCCGCCGGCACGACGTGATGGGCGCCCTGGTCAACCGGCCCGTCACCACCGCCGTCGCCGCCCTCGTGGCGGCCCTGATCATCGTCCTCAACGTGCTGCTGATCTGGCTCACCGTCACCTGAGGGTCAGCCGCGGGTCAGCTCCACGGCGCTCCAGGAACAGGCGGGGATTCGGAGTTGGAGGGTGCCGTCGGTGACCTCGGCGGTGTCCAACGGACGCAGCCCGACCCGGTCGGGCTGGTCCGCGGAGTTGGTCGTGTGCCGGTCCTGGTCGTCGGCGGTCGCCAGCGTCCGGGCGCGCTCGAGCCGCAGGTCGCCGAACCCGCCGAGCGCGACCTCGACGGTGGCGGATTCGTCGAGGTCCCGGTTGGCGACGAACAGGGCCAGCCGCCCGGTGTCGGCGTTCCAGGTGGCCGCGGCGTCGACCAGGTCGACGTCGCCGTACTGAGTGGTCTCGTGGCGGTCGCTCTGCGACTGCAGGTGCAGGATCTCGCCCACCGCCAGCCGGCGCACGAGCTCGAACGGGTGCGCGATGGTCTGCTTCCAGGCTGCGCCGCCGGGCTCACTGCGCAGCAGCCCGATCACGTTGACGAGCTGGGCCTGGCACCCGACCGTCACCCGATCGCCGTGCCGCAGCAGCGAGTGCAGCAGGGTGCCGACGACCACGGCGTCGGTCACCGAGTACTCGTCCTCGATGACGCGCGGGGCCACCGTCCAGTCCGGGATGTCGGCGGCCTTGTGCGGACGCGACTGGTACCAGACGTTCCACTCGTCGAAGGAGATGTTGATCCGCTTGCTGTGCCGGCCGCGGGCGCGCACGGCGTCGGCGGTGGCGACGACATCGTCGATGAAGCGGTCCATGTCGACGGCGCAGGCAAGGAAGTCGGCGGCCCCTCCCTCGTGCTCCTGGTAGTAGGCGTGCGCCGAGATGTAGTCGACGGCGTCGTACGCCTCCTCGAGGACGACACGCTCCCACTCGCCGAACGTCGGCATCTTGCGCCCGGAGCTGCCGCAGGCGACCAGCTCGATGTCAGCGTCGACCGAACGCATCGCTCGCGCGGTCTCGTTGGCCAGCCGGCCGTACTCGTACGCCGTCTTGTGCCCGGTCTGCCAAGGCCCGTCCAGCTCATTGCCGAGACACCACAGCTTGACGCCGAAGGGGTCGGCGACGCCGTGCGCTCGCCGCAGGTCGGAGAACTTGGACCCGCCGGGGTGGTTGGCGTACTCCAGCAGGTCGCACGCCTCCTGCACGCCACGGGTGCCGAGGTTGACGGCCAGCATCGGCTCGGTGTCCACCTGCCGGCACCACTCGGCGAACTCGGCCAGTCCGAACTGGTTGGTCTCCAGCGACTTCCACGCGCGGTCGAGCCGGCGGGGACGCTCGTCCTTCGGCCCGACGCCGTCCTCCCAGTCGTAGCCGGACACGAAGTTGCCGCCCGGGTAGCGCACCACCGTCGGCCCGAGCTCACGAACCAGCTCGGCCACGTCCTGCCGGATGCCGTGCTCGTCGGCCTTCGGGTGATCCGGCTCGTAGATGCCGGTGTAGACGCAGCGCCCCATGTGCTCGACGAACGAGCCGAGAAGCCGCGGGGGCACCGGGGCGACGGTGAAGGCGGGATCGGCGGTCAGGCGGGCAGTGGGCACAGGGGTCCTCTCTCGGTGCTTCTCGGTCTCGTCCTGGTGGCGCCGTGACGGACGGGCTCAGGTCCCGCCGAGTCCGGTGGTCGCGACTCCGCGGATGATCTGGCGCTGGAACAGCATGAACGCGATGACCAGAGGCAGGCCGGCCAGCAGCACCGAGGCCATGATCTGCGCGTACATGACGCCGAAGCTGCTCTGCACCTGCACGAGCCCGACCGGCAACGTCATCAGGTTGGGGTCGGAGATGATGATGAACGGCCACAGGAAGTTGTTCCAGGCATGGATGAACACGAAGATCCCCACTGCGGCGAGGATCGGTCGCGACAGCGGCAGCACGATCTGCACGAAGATCCGCAACGAGCTGGCACCGTCGACGCGGGCCGCCTCGTCGAGCTCGCGGGGCAGACCATCGAAGAACTTCTTCAGGATGAAGACCATCGTCGGGGCGACCAGCTGCGGCAGGATGATGCCGAGGTACGTGTCGCCGAGGCCCATCGCCACGACCTGCTTGTAGAGCGGCACGATGAGGATCTGTGGCGGCACCATGATCCCCGCGATGGTCAGCGCGAACAGCGCGCCGCGACCCCGGAACTTGCACCGGGAGAAGCCGTACGCCGCCGCCGTCGAGATCGCCAGCGTGAGCAGGGTGACCGCGACGGCGACGATCGTGCTGTTGACGAACCAGATCCAGAGGTTGTCGTTGCTGAGCACCGTGCGATAGGCGTCCAGGGTGAAGCCGTCGTCCGGAACCGCCTCGATCGGCACCGTCGTGGTGTCCTTCTCGGCCTTCAGCGACGTCAGGACCGCCCAGATCAGAGGGGCCAGCCACACCAGGGCCACGACCGACAGTGCGGTGACGACCAGGATCCGGACGGTGAGTGGGCTGCGCCGCGGGTCGCGGCCGCCGCGACGCTCGGTGGCGTCGCCGCCGGCTCGCCCGCCGGTGCCGATCAGGTCGGTGGCGACGCTCATGAGGTCCTCTCCCGCCGTGAGGTGAACCAGGCCTGACCGAGCGACACCACGACGATCAACGCGAAGAACATGTACGAGATCGCGGCGGCGTAGCCGAGCCGGTAGTTGACGAAGCCGGTGTCGTAGACGTACTGCAGCAGCGGGGTGGCTGCCGCTTCCGGACCGCCGCTGCCGGAGAAGAGGATGTAGATCTGGTCGAACACCTTCAGCGATGCAAGGACCTGGAGCACGATCACCAGCACGGTGGTGGTCTTGAGCAGCGGCAGCGTGATCGACAGGAGCTGGCGCCACCCAGTTGCCCCGTCGAGGTCGGCCGCTTCGTACAGCTGCTGCGGGATGGCCTGCAGGGCGGCGAGGTAGAGCAGGAAGTTGAACCCCACGGTCCACCACACGGTGAGCACGACGGTCGACGTCAGGGCCACCCCGGCGTCGTTGAGCCAGCCGATGGTGGGCAGGCCAACCTTGTCGAGCAGGCCGTTGATCAGCCCGAAGTCGTTCTGGAACAGCCAGTTCCAGATAAGGACGACGGTCGCGACCGGCAGCAGGAAGGGCGCGAAGTAGACGAAGCGCCAGAACCACTGACCGCGGACGCCCGTGTGTACGAGCAGGGCCATGATCAGCGCGATCAAGACCAGCGGGACAGTGCTGAGGATGGTGAACAGCACCGTGTGCCACAGCGTCGTCCAGACCAGGTCGTCGCCGACCATCTCGCGGTAGTTCTCGAGACCGACGAAGTCCGAGCTGCCCCCGACGAGGCTGACGTCGAAGAAGCTCATCCCGAGGCCGTACAGGATCGGCCAGATCGCGAAGGCCACGTAGACCAGGAGGAAGGGGAGCACGAACCACGGCCCGCCCGAGTTGGTGCCGATGCCTTTGCCGCTGCGACCGGCCGCCTTGCCGACCGCTCGACGCGCCCCCGGAGTGGCCGGCAGGCGCGTGACGGTGTCAGGTGTTGCCATGGCTACGCCACCTCTCGAGGTGCGGGGTTCGTCGGCATCGGCACGGCCGGGTCAGACCGGCGGCGGCAGCTGGAGCTGGTCGTTGAGCCAGCCGATGAGGCCGTCGGCTGCCTCTTCGGGGGGCATTGCGTGGGAGCACACCGCCCCGAGGTCCTGGAAGGCGCGGTTCATCATGTTCGACCCGGACCCGGCGAAATAGGCACGGGGATCGAAGGCGGCCAGCTCAGCCGCCTCCTGGTAGTTCGACTGCGGCTTGAGCTCCTGGTACTCCTCGCTCTCCACCACCGCCGACAACGCGGGGACGTGGCCGCCGCCCGCCCAGGACAGGCTGTTGTCCAGCATCGAGGCCGCGAGGTCGTACGTCGCCGAGAGCGTGGCGTCATCCTGATTGAGCTGGCGAGGCAGCACGAAGATGTGGCTGTCGGCGCGGGCGATGTGCTTGTCGCCGAAGATCGCGGGAAACAGCGTCATGGAGAACGGGATCCCCGCGGTCTCCGCCGTCACGATCTCCCAGACTCCCTGGGTGAGGAAGGCCGTCTGCTCGCTGGCGAACAGCGCCGACGCGCCGCCGCCGTCCAGGGTCTGCGACGCGATCGTGCCGTCGCACAGGTCCGCCATGAACGACATCGCCTGGATCATCGCGTCGCGGTCGACCTCGGCCTTGCCGCCGATCGGCAGCTCGATGGTGGCCCCTTGCTGGCTGTACAAGGTCCAGAACAGCTCCCAGCACATCATCGCGTCGTTGCCACCGAACGCGATGCCGGTGCTGCCGGTGACCTCCGCGGCCCGTTTGCCGGCGTCCAGGAACAGCTCCGGTGAGTCGAGGCTCTTGAGCTGGCCGTCGGAGTCCAGCAGGTCGAGCTCTTCGCAGATGTCGGTGTTGTAGTAGAGGACGAACGGGTGGGTGTCGAGCGGCAGCGCCATCAGCTCGTCGTCGATCATCACCCGGTCGAGCACCGGCTGCGGGAAGTCCTCCAGTGCGATGCCGCGCTTGCCGAGCTCGTCGAGGTCCCAGGGCTCCACCAGCTCCTGCGCGAAGATCGGCAGCCGGGTGGCGTGCAGGGTCGCGAGGTCTGGCGCCCGGCCGCCCTCGCAGGCCATCGCGAGCTTGGTGTAGTACGGCGCGCCCCACATCAGCGTGGTCGCGGTGACGTTGGTGTCGGTCTCCTCGTCGCGGAACGCGTTGACGAGGTCGACCATCCGGATGCCGTCGCCGCCGGTGAAGAAGTTCCAGTAGGCGACCGGAGTCCCACCCCCGCCCGGGTTCAGCACCGCGCCGCAGCCGGGCAGTGCCGCGGTGCCCGCCGCACCGGCCGCCAGCAGCGAGGTGTTGCGCAGGAACGAGCGTCGGCTCAAGGGCTGTCCGGTCACCGTCGACCTCCCGATCAATCGAGGGTCGAGGCTGCCGTGTTAACGCTCACATGTCAACAGATCGGGCGTTTGTCCGGGGAGCCAGGTACCCGTGTCCAGCTGCTCCTGCATCCGTTCGTGCGGCCATCAGCGCACGCGGTCATTGCACCACCGAAGGTCCGCTCTCGCAGGACGGGAGAGACGGGCACCTCGGGGCGGGCCCGGCCCCCCGGATCAGCGGGGGTGCGGACCCGGCCGGCAGCTCCCCGAGGGCGAATCGCCGCGGATCGTCGGCCAGTTGCCCCGGTAGACGACGCGGTCGAGCAGCATCGGACGCCGCACCGAGTCCCCGCCGGGCAGGTACGGGTGGCCGCGGTCGATGGCGTGGTAGACGAACCAGTCGTGCCCGACCCGATCGCGGATCACCGAGTTGTGGCCCGGGCCGGCCCAGCACCGGCTCGAGTGCAGCATCACGCTGCTCCGCCCGGGTCGGGTCGCGGCGAGCCGCTGGTACGGACCCTTGGCGTGGTGCGACCTGGCGACCATCGTGGCGTAGTGCGGCGGGTAGGAGCAGCAGTTGTCGCCGGAGTAGAACAGGTAGTACCAGTCGCGCCGCTTCAGCACGAACGGACCCTCGATGCCGTGCTCGTACGGGCGATCGACCTTCGCCGACCAACCCCGCAGCAGTAGCCTCGGATCGGCGTCCGGGTGCGCCATCCTGGTCATGCTCGGCGCCAGTGGTGCGGTGACGATGTCGCCGCCGGACCCCCAGTAGACCCGCCAGTGCCCGGTCGCCCGATCGCGGAAGACGTAGGCATCGATGTCGGCCAGCGTCGGTCCGCAGTACAGCGGCTCGTCGGTGGTCACGAACGGTCCTCCGGGCCGCTCTGCCGTGGCGACGGCCAGGCACAGCCCGAAGTCGTCCTGCAGCTCGTCGGGAACCGTCGAGTAGTACAGGTAGTAGCGGTCGTCGTGTCGGACGACCTGCGGTGCCCAGCTGACCGCGGCGTCATCGGCCCAGCTCGGGTGCTCGGGCAGGGCCTCACCGCGCCAGTGCCAGTCCACCAGGTTGCGCGACCGGGCGACCTGGATGTTGACGTGTCCCTGGGGTGTCTCGGTGTTGGTGCTGTACGCGTAGTACCAGCCCTTCGGCCCCTTGATGACGTCCGGGTCCGGGAAGTCCCGGTCCAACACCGGGTTGTGGTACGTCCCGCGCACCGGCGCGGGAACACCCCGATCACCCTCGGTGGGGCCGGAAGTGCCGGAGGCGCCGGTGGCGCCCGGCAGCACTGCCAGGCCGAGCACGAAGGAGACGACCAGCAGGACGACGCGACGCGTTCTCACGCCGCGAGTCTTGCGCAACTGGCGCCGAGCGCAAATCGGTTTGGCGATCTGTCGGACAGCAGGGTGAGGACATGCACGAAACCGCTGGCAGTTCCCGACCGCAGCCAGCCGGGAGTCGATCGGGTGGTGGAGCTGAGGGGACTCGAACCCCTGACCCCCTCCATGCCATGGAGGTGCGCTACCAGCTGCGCCACAGCCCCGGGTCTGCCCGCGAGACACGCCCGTCGAGCCCGGTCAGCATACCGGTGAGTCAGGCACTCGCCTCACAGGGGCAACGCGTAGTGCACCCATGTGGACCGGTCGGCGTCCGTGCGGTCGTAGACCCGCTGCGCGGTGGCGTTGCCCGGCGCCGTCGTCCAGTCCAGGCGTCGGCAGCCGTGGGTGTCGGCCTCCGCCGCGCAGGCATCGATGAGCGCCCGGCCGACCCCGCCGCCGCGGGTGTCGGGATCGACGTACAGGTCGTGCATGACGGCGACCCGCAGCGCCTCGGTGGTGTCCCACGACCAGTACAGCGTGGCGAAACCGACCGCCCGGTCGGCACCGTCACGGGCGATCAGCTGCAGCCCCTCCCGGGGGTCGGCCAGCAGCGCCTCGGCCAGGTTGGTGAGCGCATCGGCGCCGGGCGCGGTCTGGTAGAAGCGGCAGTACGCCTCCATCAGGGGCACCAGCTCGGACAGGTCAGCGGCGCGTACCTGCGCGATCGTCGTCATGGCGGCATCCTGCCGTCGTCGACGTCACTCGGTGTGCCAACCCATGAACCAGTCCTGCGGCTGCCGGTCGAGCGCGTCGTCGAGGCTCACGCCGGGCCGGAACGGCCGCCCGTGCTTGCGGGTGACGTCGTTGAGCCGGTCGATGCGGCCCGCCGTCTCCTCCACCGCGCGAGCGCGGGCCTCGAGATCGGGGGTCATGACCGCGTCGCGCCACACCGAGCGGCCGGCCAGGTAGCCGGACGCGCCGGCCTCGCAGGCGATCCGGGTCTGGGTCACGAAGTCCTCGAACCCCACCCCGGCCGACAGGATCACCCACGGCTTGTTGACGCGCGCGTCCAGCTCCCCACAGGCCTGCTGCGCCGCGGCGAATCCGTCGTCGGTGTCGACGTAGCCGGGGAACTCCACCTTCAGCATGTCCACCCCGAGCCCGTCGGCCTCGACCGCGGACGCGACGATCCCCTCGACCCGCGCCTGCCGCCACGCCGCGGAGTCCGGGTCCTCCCCCGGCAGCGGGTACCAGATCGGCTCGACCACCAGCGGGAGGCTCAGCTCGGCGCTCTGCGCCACCAGGTCGCGCACCAGCTCGCGTTGCCCGTCGGCCGTCTCGACGTCGCCGTCGGGGCGGAAGAACCACAGCAGCTTGGCGACGTCGGCGCCCGCCGCCTTGATCTGCGGCATCGCCCAACCCGCGCGCAAACGGGTACGCCGCGGGCCGTCGGGGATCGCGTAGTCCTCGTCCTCGATCGGCAACATCAGACCGACGTCGCGCGGCACCGTGCCGCTGACGCCCAGGTGTCCGAGCCCGTACAGCGGGTCGAGCAGGACGGCCGACACGCTCGGGGACACCGCCCGCACGATCGCGTCCTTCGCGCGGACGACCTCGGCGAAGCTCACCGCCGCCGGGTCGGGGCCGAGCAGGTCGGCGAAGTCGGACAGGTGGTCGAGGGCGCAGATCTCGAAGAAGCCGCCAGCGCTGGTGACCCGCTGGAACGACCGGACCTTGCCGGGGTCGAGCTCGGGGGCGATCGTCACCGGGCTCCGCCGGGATCGCGCTGGTCCTCGTCGTCGCTCATCACCGGCTCCGGCAGCGAGCCGGCGTTCCACTCCTCGACCCGCCAGCCCAGCCGGGTCTGGCGCAGCACCGCCCAGTTGCAGTTGGCGAAGCCGCCGAGAGCAGTCCACAGCTCGGGTGGGAAGCCCAGGAACTCGCAGGCTCCCGCACGCATCGCGCCGCCGTGCGAGGCCACCACGACGGTGTCATCGGGCCCCATCGAGTCCGCGATGTCGCGCACTGCGGCGGCGAACCGCTGGGCCGTGTCGACGTAGGACTCGCCGCCCGGGAAGCTCACGTCCTGCGACTCCAGCCAGCGGCGCATCTGCTCGGGGAAGCGTTCGACCGACTCGTCCCAGGTGAGCCCCTCGCGCTCACCGAAGTGGATCTCGCGCAGCCGCTTGTCGTACGTCACCTCGAGGCCGGTCAGGTCGGCGAGCGCCTGCGCCGTGTCCGCGGCCCGGGACAGGTCGGAGGACACCAGCGCGGCCGGGTTCAGCGAGGCCAGCCGGGCCGCTGCCGACGCCGCCTGCTCACGGCCGACGTCGTCGAGCGGGACGTCGGACTGTCCTTGGGTGCGCCCGTCGGCGTTCCACTGCGTGCGCCCGTGCCGCCACAGGACGATCCGCCGGGTCACCGCGTCACCGGGTCACCGCGCGTCCCGGGCCACGTCGGCGACGTGCTCGGGCAACGGGATCGCGGGGCAGTCCCGCCAGATCCGCTCCAGGGCGTAGAAGACGCGCTCCTCCTCGTGCTGGACGTGCACGACGATGTCGACGAAGTCCAGCAGCACCCAGCGCCCCTCACGCTGCCCCTCGCGCCGTACCGGCTTGACGCCCAGCGTCAGCAACCGCTCCTCGACAGCGTCGACCACGGCGCGCACCTGGCGGTCGTTGGCCGCCGAGCAGACCAGGAAGACATCGGTGATGACGAGCTGCTCGGAGACGTCGAAGGCGACCAGGTCGCGGGCCAGCTTGTCGGCGGCGGCCTCGGCCGCGGCGGCGGTCAGCGTGAGTGCGTGGTCGGTGGCTGTCACGTGCTCTCTCGGAGTGGTAAGTCGGGCTCCGCGTCACCGTACAGGCCGTGCTTGCCGATGTACTGGACGACCCCGTCGGGCACGAGGTACCACACCGGCTCGCCACGAACCACGCGGTCGCGGCAGTCGGTGGAGCTGATCGCCAGCGCAGGGATCTCGACCAGCGTCAGCCGATCGGTCGGCAGCCCGGACAGGGTGTTCTCGTCGAGCCGGTGCCCCGGCCGGGTGCACCCGACGAAGCGGGCCAGCTCGAACACCTCGTCGTGGTCGCGCCAGGTGAGGATCTGGGCAAGGGCGTCGGCACCGGTGATGAAGAAGAAGTCGTCCTCCGGGCGCCGGGACCGCAGGTCGCGCAGGGTGTCGATGGTGTACGTCGGGCCGTCGCGCTCGATGTCGACCCGGCTCACCGAGAAGTGCGGGTTGGACGCGGTGGCGATGACCGTCATCAGGTAGCGGTGCTCGGCTTCCGACACCCGGCGCCCGCCCTTCTGCCAGGGCTGGCCGGTCGGGACGAAGACGACCTCGTCCAGGCCGAACCAGGCCTGCACCTCGCTCGCGGCGACCAGGTGACCGTGGTGGATGGGGTCGAACGTGCCGCCCATGATGCCCACCCGGCGGGTCCGGGTGTGGCGGGACGGTGCGGCGTCCTCGAGCCGCTCGTCGGGTCCGACGGGGCTGGGTGACTCTGGTGCGGCGGCGTGGGCCACGGACTCGTGCTGCTCCCCGGCTCAGGTGTGCGGCCGGCCCTTGCCGAAGGACAGCAGGACCATCAGCAGGACCACGAAGATCGCCAGGACGATGACGCCGATCCACACCGGGTCGACCGGCAGCTCACGCAACTCTTCCTCGGCATGGACGACCGTGCGCATCATGGGCCCAATCTAGCCGCCCGGCCGGGGCGCGCCGACGTCAGGAGGTCCGGGCGGGGTGGGTCCGCGGCGCAGGCCGGTCAGCGGACGTGGCCCTGCCCGGTCACGACGGTCGTCGTGGTGGTCAGCTCGGCCAGCCCCATCGGGCCGCGGGCGTGCAGCTTCTGGGTCGAGATGCCGATCTCGGCACCGAAGCCGAGCTCTTCACCATCGGTGAAGCGGGTGGAGGCGTTGACCATCAGCGCGGCGGAGTCCAGCTCGGTGGTGAACCGGTGGGCGACCTCGAGCGACGACGTCACCACCGCCTCGGTGTGACCGGTCGACCAGCGCCGGATGTGCGCCAGAGCCGCGTCGAGGTCGGGGACGACGGAGGCGGAGATCTCGAGCGCGAGGTACTCGTTGGCGTGGTCGTCGTCGGTCACCGGCAGCACGTCGGGCGACGCGTCCTGGAAGGTGGCGTCGCCGTGCACGGTGACGCCGTGCTCGTGCAGGGCTGCCACCGCCTTCGGGACGAAGGACTCCGCCAACGCCTCGTGCACCAGCAGCGACTCGGCGGCGTTGCAGACGCTGGGCCGGTGGGTCTTCGCGTTGAGCAGCAGGGCCAGCGCCATGTCGGGATCGGCGTCGGCGTGCACGTACACGTGGCAGTTGCCCACGCCGGTCTCGACGACGGGCACCGTCGACTGCTCGACGACGGTCTGGATCAGTCCGGCTCCGCCACGGGGAACCACCAGGTCGACGAGGCCGCGGGCGCGCATCAGTGCGGTCGCGCTGTCCCGGCTCGACGGGTCGAGCAGCTGGACCGCATCGGCGGCGAGGCCGGCGCGGGTGAGCGCCTCGCGCAGCACCTCGACCAGGCAGGCGTTGCTGCGGGCGGCCGAACCGGAGCCGCGGAGGAGTACAGCGTTGCCCGCCTTGAGGCACAGCCCCACGGCATCGACGGTGACGTTGGGGCGGGCCTCGTAGATGATCCCGACGACGCCCAGCGGCACCCGGCGCTGGCGCAGCTCGAGGCCGTTGGGCAGTGTGACGCCGCGGACGACCTCGCCCACCGGGTCGGGCAGGTCCGCCACCTTGCGCAGGCCGCTGGCCATCGCGGCGATCCGGCTCTCGTCCAGACGCAGCCGGTCGACCAAGTGCGTGGGGGTGTCGGCGTCCTCGGCGGCGCGTACGTCAGCGGCGTTCGCCGCCAGCACGTCGATCGTCCGCGCTCCGAGCGCGTCGGCCAACGCGTGCAGCGCCCTGTCCTTGTCCGCGCGGGAGACCAGCGCCAGCGGCCGGGCCGCTTCCCGGGCCCGCAGTGCCGCGTCGCGTACCTGCTCCTCCGCCTCGTTCACCAGATCAGCGTAGGCCGCCGCTCCACGCCCCACGACTTGTCACCGCGACATCGCCTAGATGGCGATCTGAGGGTGACAGGTCGGCGGTACGAGGGTCAGAAGGGTTGCGGAACGGGGCGGTGCAGGCCGATGGCGACAGGCGTGCGCTCGTGGCCGCGGCGCTGGAACGCCTCGCGCTCCAGGACCTCGAGCCCGACGACCTCCCAGCGCGGCAGGCCGGCGGTCTCGCGGTGCTCGCTCCAGACCCGCAGCGCGAGGGAGGCGGCGTCGAGCATGTCGTACGCCTCCTCCCAGTACCGGATCTCGGCTCGGGCGCCGGCGAAGCGCAGTGCGTGCAGGAACGGTCGCTCCTCCGACAGCCGCACCATGGCCTGCCGGACGACCTCGGGGTCGTGCAGCGCGCCCGCCACGGTGACCGTGACGTGCCAGAGCCGCGGCTCGTCGTCCACCGGCACAGTCCCTCCCTGCATGTCGGACGTCAGTCTGCGGTACGGGGGCAGCGGCGCGCGGCAGAATGTCACGACCGTGACACGCACGACAACGCGGGCATGCCGGCCACCCTCGCTATCGGCCGAGGAGAACCAGGTCGTCGCGGTGCACGAGCTCGCGTTCGTATCCCGCCCCGAGCGAGCGGGCCAGCTCCCGGGTCGAGCGCCCGAGCAGGCTCGGCACCTCGTCGCTGTCGTAGTTGACCAGCCCTCGGGCCACCACCTCGCGGTCCGGTCCGAGCAGGTCGACCGGGTCCCCGGCGCCGAACCGGCCCTCCACCCCCACCACCCCGGCGGGCAGCAGCGATGCCCGGCGCTCGGTCAGCGCCCGGACCGCACCCGCGTCCAGCAGCAGCCGGCCGCGCCCCTCGGTCGCGTGGGCGAGCCACAGCAGCCGGGTCGGGCGACGTCGCCCGGTGGGGTGGAACCGCGTACCCACCTGCTCGCCCGCCAGGGCCGGTCCGGCGAGCGCGGCCGTGGTCAGGATCACCGGGATCCCCGCGCCGGTGGCGATCCGTGCGGCCTCCACCTTGGTGGCCATGCCGCCGGTGCCGAGGCCGCCCCGCCAGCCCGCCCGAGGCGTACCCCCGCCACGTCTTCCTCGCCGCGCACGTCGGGGATCCGCCGCGAGCCGGGCTGGCGTGGATCCCCGTCGAACAGACCGTCGACGTCGGAGAGCAACACCAGCAGGTCGGCGTGCACCAGGTGCGCGACCAGAGCGGCCAGCCGGTCGTTGTCGCCGAACCTGATCTCGGTGGTCGCGACGGTGTCATTCTCGTTGACCACCGGCACCGCGCCGAGCTCGCGCAGCCGCTCGAAGGTCCGGTAGGCGTTGCGGTAGTGGCTGCGCCGCGTGACGTCGTCAGCGGTCAGCAGCACCTGGCCGGTCACCAGCCCGTGCCGGGCGAACCGGTCGGCGTAGCGGTGCACCAGCAGCCCCTGCCCGACGCTCGCGGCCGCCTGCTGGGTGGCGAGGTCGCGCGGCCGCCGGGACAGCCCGAGCGGTGCCAGCCCGGCAGCGATCGCGCCCGAGCTGACCAGCACCACCTCGTCGCCGTCGGTACGCGCCTCCGCCAGCACGTCGACGAGCGCGTCCAGCCGGTCGGGGTCCAGGCCGCCCCGGGCGGTGGTCAGGGACGTCGATCCCACCTTCACGACCACGCGGCGCCCGCTCATCGTCGTACCGCCGCGCTCACCCGGTGCGCTCCACCGTCACCCGCACCTGCAGGCCGCTGCCCACCTCGGCGTCGACACACCTCTCGGCGGGCACCGCCCCGAGCTCGACCACCGTGGCCAGCGTCTCGGCCGCGATCATGTCGCGGTGCTCCTCGACGGCGGCGTTGACGTCGTCACCGGCGTCGACGCCGAGCCTGATCCGGTCGGAGATGTCGAGTCCGGCGTCTCGGCGGGCCTGCTGGACAACCCGGATCAGGTCGCGCGCCAGCCCCTCCGCCGCGAGCTCGGGGGTCACGGTCGTGTCGAGCACGACCGAGCCGTTGCCGAGCAGCGCCGAGGCGGAGTCGGGGTCGTCGCCAGCGCCCTCGATGACCACGTCGAGCTCGTACTCCCCCGGCTCCAGCTCGACGCCCCCGGACACCACGTGTCCGTCCGCGTCGCTCCAGTCACCGGTCTTGCTGCCGCGGATCGCCTGCTGCACGGCTGCTCCGAGGCGTGGCCCGGCCTTGCGCGCCAGCACGGTGAGACGCCGCTGGACGCCATGGTCGCCCTCGACCGGGTCGGTGAGCGCGACCTCGCGCACGTTGACCTCGGCGCGGATGAGGTCCTCGTACGGTTTCAACCTCGCCGCGTCCGGTGCGGCGACCGTGAGCCGCTGCAGCGGCTGTCGGACCCGCAGACCGCGTGACTTCCGCAGCGCAGAAGCCGCCGAGCAGACCTCGCGGACTGCATCCATGTCCGACACCAGCGCGACGTCTGCGGGCAGCTCGGCGGGGTCCGGCCAGTCAGTCAGGTGCACGCTGCGCGCACCGGTGAGCCCACGGTGGACTGCCTCGGTGGTGATCGGCAGCAGAGGCGCAGTGACCCGGGTCAGGACCTCGAGTGCGGTCCACAACGTGTCGAACGCAGGCTGGTCGCCGGACCAGAACCGCTGCCGGGATCGGCGCACGTACCAGTTGGTGAGCATGTCGAGGTAGGACCGCACCGACGCGCAGGCGCCGGCGACGTCGTAGGCGTCCATCTGCCCGGTCACCGCACCCACCAGCTCATGGGTCTTGGCCAGCAGATAGCGGTCGAGCACGTCCGTCGAGTCGGTGGCCCGCTTGGCCTCGTACGAGTCGGCGTTGGCGTACAGCGCGAAGAAGTACCAGGCGTTCCACAGCGGGATCAGGACCTGGCGCACACCCTCTCGGATGCCCTGCTCGGTGACGATGAGCTCGCCGCCGCGCATCACCGGCGAGTTCATCAGGAACCAGCGCATCGCGTCGGAGCCGTCGCGGTCGAACACCTCGGTGACCTGCGGATAGTTGCGCAGGCTCTTGGACATCTTGCGGCCGTCGGAGCCGAGCAGCGTGCCGTGCACGAGCGCGGAGCGGAACGCCGGCCGGTCGAACAGCGCCGTCGCCAGCACGTGCATCGTGTAGAACCAGCCACGCGTCTGCGGGGTGTACTCCACGATGAAGTCGCCCGGGTAGTGGTGCTCGAACCACTCGGTGTTCTCGAACGGGTAGTGCACCTGGGCGAACGGCATCGAGCCGGACTCGAACCAGCAGTCCAGCACCTCCGGCACCCGGCGCATCGTGGAGCTGCCGGTCGGGTCGTCGGGGTTGGGCCGCGTGAGCTCGTCGACGGCCGGGCGGTGCAGGTCATCGAGGCGGGTGGACCCCTGCGGTCCGAAGTCGCGCTCGAGCTCGGCCAGCGAGCCGTAGACGTCGGTGCGGGGGTACGTCGGATCGTCGGACTGCCACACCGGGATCGGGCTGCCCCAGTAGCGGTTGCGGCTGATGGACCAGTCCCGGGCACCCTCGAGCCACTTGCCGAAGCTGCCGTCCCTGACGTGCGCCGGAGTCCATGCGATCTGCTGGTTGAGCTCGACCATCCGGTCGCGGAACGCCGTCACCTTGACGAACCAGCTCGAGACCGCCTTGTAGATCAGCGGGTTGTCACAGCGCCAGCAGTGCGGGTACGGGTGCTCGTACGACTCGTGCCGCAGCACCGCGCCCTGCGCCTTGAGGTCGCGCACGATGTCGCGGTTGGCCTCGAAGACGTGCTGGCCCTGGTAGGGCGGCACGACCGCCGTGAACACTGCCTGGTCGTCGACGGTGAGCACGACCGGGATGTCGGCGGCGGCGCACACGTTCTGGTCGTCCTCGCCGTAGGCGGGCGCCATGTGCACGATGCCGGTGCCGTCCTCGATGGTGACGTGGTCGCTGGCGAGCAGCTGCCAGGCGTTGCCGGTGCCGTAGGTCTCGGTGTCGGTGAAGAAGTCGAACAGGGGGGTGTAGCGCCGTCCCACCAGGTCGGCGCCACGGAACCGCTCGACGACCTCGCCGCCGCCGAGCTCGCGCTCGTAGGCGTCCAGCCGCGCCTCGGCCAGCAGGTAGCGCTCGCCCTCGTGCGCGACGACGACGTAGTCGACGTCGGGATTGACCGCGAGGGCGAGGTTGCTGGGCAGCGTCCACGGGGTCGTGGTCCAGGCCAGGGCGAGCTCACCGGAGTCGAGTCGGAACCCGACCGTGAGGGCTGGGTCCTGCCGCTGGCGGTAGACGTCGTCCATCCGGGTCTCGGTGTTGGACAGCGGCGTCTCGCAGCGCCAGCAGTAGGCGAGCACCCGGAATCCCTGGTAGACGAGGCCCTTGTCCCACAGCGACTTGAAGGCCCACATCACCGACTCCATGTAGTCGAGGTCGAGGGTCTTGTAGTCGTTCTCGAAGTCGACCCAACGCGCCTGCCGCTCGACGTACTCCTGCCACTCGCCGGTGTAGCGCAGCACCGAGGCGCGGCAGACCGCGTTGAACTCGGCGACGCCCATCGCCTCGATCTCGGCCTTGTGCCCGATGCCCAGCTGCTTCTCGGCCTCCACCTCGGCGGGCAGGCCGTGGCAGTCCCAGCCGAACCGGCGTTCGACCCGGCGCCCGCGCATGGTCTGGTAGCGCGGGACGACGTCCTTGACGTAGCCCGTCAGCAGGTGGCCGTAGTGCGGCAGGCCGTTGGCGAACGGGGGGCCGTCATAGAAGACGAACTCGTTGGCGCCGTCGACACCGGCGTCGCGCTGGTCGATCGACGCCTGGAACGTGTGGTCGGCCCGCCAGTGGTCGATGACCTCGAGCTCGAGGGACGGGAACGACGGGGTCGCGGGCACGCGCTCCCCGCCGGCCTTCGGATACGGCATCGCACTCCTCGCACGCCACTGCTGGGGTGCGAGGACGACGCCCGCCGTCTCGGCGGGAACCGCGGTACCACCTCGCGTGCCCGCCGGCCGGGTGGCTTGCGGACCGCTCGTTCGTCGGCTGTGACGGGCCGGTCCCGTCCGGTTCTACTGAGGCGCCGCAGCAGGTCGGCGGCGGTGCCCGTTCTTCCGGAGGCTCGCCGGTGATGGCCGGGTCGATGCCTGTGCATCCATCGTATCGGCGACGGCAAGCGGGTTGCTGGCGCCATCGGTTTAGCCTGCTGCCGTGGACGACGACGCGGTGTTCGCGCTGGTCGCGACCGAGCGCCGGCGGGCGGCCGACATGTTCGAAGGTCTCGATGACAGGCAGTGGGCGACGCCGACCCTGTGCACCGCATGGACCGTACGGGACATGGCCGGCCATCTGACGCTGCCGTTCCTGGTGTCGAAGCCGCGGGCCGTGCTCGGGATCCTCGCCAACCGGGGCAGCTTCGACCGCTGGTCGACCCAGGCGTCCCGCGCCGCGGGTGCCCGGCCAGCGGCGGAGCTGGTGGCGACGCTGCGCGACCGCGCGACCAGCCGGTGGACGCCACCGGGCAAGGGGGCATCGGCACCGCTGACCGACGTCTGCGTGCACACGCGCGACGTCGCGAGGCCGCTCGGCCTGGATGTCAGTGCCCCGACCGCCACCTGGCGGGTGGTGCTCGAGTTCCTCACCTCGGCCGCGGCGCGGGGCGTCTTCGTCCCGAAGGGTCGGCTGGACGGGCTCGCGCTGCGCGCGACCGACCAGGACTGGGCGACCGGCGACGGCGCCGAGGCGGCCGGGCCGTCGGAAGCGTTGGCACTCAGCCTGCTCGGCCGTGCGAGCGCTCTGGACGACCTCTCCGGCGACGGCGTCGTCGTCCTGGCTGAGCACCTCTGACGCAACCACCAGCCACGGATCGCGCAACCAGAACTCACGGATCGCGCAACCATTTGGCGCGGATCGCGAGGTGGGTGGGTGGTTAGTCGAGGCGGAGGTCGGTGCCGCGGGGGCCGAGGAGGGTCTCGGCGCCGGCGGCGACGGTGGGGTCGAAGTCGAAGACGACCGGGTCGTCGCCGGCACCGATGGCGACGGCCTCACCGGGTACGGCGCCGAGCTCGAGCAGTCGCTCCTCGACGCCGAGCCGGGCGAGCCGGTCGGCGAGGAAGCCGACCGCCTCGTCGTTGGAGAAGTCGGTCTGGCGCACCCACCGCTCGGGCTTCACCCCGCGGACCCGCCAGACCTCGCCCTCGCGGGCCACGGTGAAGTCGGGGCCGGACACGGCGGGTGGGTGCAGCACGATCCTTGTCGCCTCGGGAGCGGGCCGGGCGGCGCGTACCTCGGCGACCACCCGGGCCATCGCGAACATCAGCTCGCGCAGGCCCTCGTGCGACGCAGCCGACACCGTCAGCACCGGCCATCCGCGTGCCTCCAGGTCGGGGCGGACCAGCTCGGCGAGCTCGCGAGCGTCGGGCACGTCGATCTTGTTCAACGCGACCAGCCGCGGCCGGTCGTCGAGGCCGCCGTAGCGCTCCAGCTCGGCCTCGATCACGTCCAGGTCGCTGACGGGGTCCCGGCCGGGCTCCGGCGTGGCGCAGTCGATCACGTGCACCAGCGCCGCGCAGCGCTCGATGTGGCGGAGGAAGTCGTGGCCGAGGCCGCGCCCCTCGCTGGCGCCCTCGATGAGCCCGGGCACGTCGGCCACCGTGTACGTCGTGTCGCCGGCCGTCACCACCCCGAGGTTGGGCACGAGGGTGGTGAACGGGTAGTCGGCGATCTTGGGCCTGGCCCGCGACACCGCAGCCACCAGGCTCGACTTGCCGGCGCTGGGGAACCCGACCAGACCGACGTCGGCCACGACCTTCATCTCGAGCACGATCGTGCGCTCGTCGCCGGGCTCGCCCTTGAGCGCGAAGCCGGGGGCCTTGCGGCGGGCCGAGGCCAGGGCGGCGTTGCCGAGGCCACCGCGGCCACCCTGGGCCACCACCAGCTCGGTGCCCACCCCGACCAGATCGGCGAAGACCTCGCCGTCGTCGCCGCGCACAACGGTGCCGTCGGGCACGGCCAGGACCAGCGAGTCGCCGTTGGCGCCGCTGCGGTTCGACCCCGCCCCGTGGCCGCCGGCGGTGCCGTGCCGCTGCGGCTGATGGTGGTAGTCGACCAGCGTCGTCACCCCGGGGTCGACCCGGAGCACCACGTCGCCACCGTTGCCGCCGTTGCCGCCGTCGGGTCCGCCGAGCGGCTTGAACTTCTCACGGTGGACCGACGCGACGCCGTCGCCCCCGCGTCCTCCCGCGACGTGCAGGACGACCCGGTCGACGAACGTCGGCACGGCCACTGCTGCCCCTCTCAAGACGTCGGGGTGGCCCGCACCAGCGGACCACCCCAACGTGTGCGCCGGACGGCGCGGTTGCTCAGCTCAGGACGCGGTCGTCCCGGATCGCTCCGGTCAGTCCGCGGCAGGCACGATGTTGATGATGCGGCGACCTCGGCGGGTGCCGAACTCGACGGCGCCCTCGACCAGGGCGAACAGCGTGTCGTCGCCCCCCCGGCCGACACCGTTGCCCGGGTGGAAGTGGGTGCCCCGCTGGCGAACGATGATCTCGCCGGCGTTGACGACCTGGCCGCCGTAGCGCTTGACGCCCAGCCGCTGGGAGTTGGAGTCCCGACCGTTCTTGGTCGAGGCGGCGCCCTTCTTGTGTGCCATTGCTCTGTCCTCGCTCGGTTCAGGTGGGCCTGGTGGTCTGGGGGTGGTCTGGGGCGGTGGCGCTCAGGCGCCCTTGATGCCGGTGACCTTGACCCGGGTGTAGTGCTGGCGGTGGCCCTGGCGCCTGCGGTAGCCGGTCTTGTTCTTGAACTTCATGATGTCGATCTTGGGTCCCCGGGTGGCCGCGACGACCTCGGCAGTGACCGCCACCTTGGCGAGCTTCTTCGCGTCCGTGGTCACCTTCTCGCCGTCGACCACCAGCACCGCGGGCAGCTCGAGGCTGGCACCGGGCTCGTCGCTGACGCGGTCGATCTCGATGACGTCGCCGACAGCGACCTTGTGCTGGCGGGCGCCAGTGCGCACGATCGCGTACACGGCAGGCTCACTCTCGTCTCGGACTCGGTACGGAACTCGGGGCACGCACTCGCGGGCGTGCGCGACGGCGCGCAGCCGCACGCCGACCGCCCAGTCTACGGACCCGGGCGGGCGGGGGTCAAAGCGGGCTCAGGCCGGCTGCGGCTCCGCCTCGGCGGCAGGCTGGTCCGCGCGCGGCGGCTCCGGGAACTCATCGGGGGCTTCAGCCGCCGGCTCGGCCTTCTTCTTGCCGCCGCCCTTCTTGCCGCCCTTCTTCTTCCCGTCCTGCTTCTTGCCGTCCCGCTTCTTGTCGTCCTTGCCGCCAGCGTCGTCGTCCGACTGCTTGTCGTGGCCGGCACCGTCGCTGGCACCGTCGCCGGCACCGTCGCCGGCACGCGTCGCTGGCACCGTCGGACGCGCCGCCGCGCGAGCGGCCGCCGCGTCGCTTGCCACCCTTGCGGGAGTCATCGCCGCCGCCGCGGGTGATCTCGACGGGCTCGGAGTGGACGAGGAGGCCGCGACCGTTGCAGTGCTCGCAGGTCTCGCCGAAGACCTCGATCAGGCCGGTGCCGATCTTCTTGCGGGTCATCTGGACCAGCCCGAGCGACGTCACCTCGGCCACCTGGTGCCGGGTGCGGTCCCGGCCGAGGCACTCGACGAGCCGCCGCAGCACAAGATCGCGGTTGGACTCCAGGACCATGTCGATGAAGTCGACGACGATGATTCCGCCGATGTCGCGCAGCCGCAGCTGGCGGACGACCTCCTCGGCCGCCTCCAGGTTGTTGCGCGTCACGGTCTGCTCGAGGTTGCCACCCGATCCGGTGAACTTGCCGGTGTTGACGTCGATGACCGTCATCGCCTCGGTGCGGTCGATGACCAGCGAGCCTCCCGACGGGAGGAACACCTTGCGGTCCATGGCCTTGGCGATCTGCTCGTCGACGCGGTGGTTGCTGAACACGTCGTCGCCCTCGAAGCGCTGCAGCCGCTCGGCCAGGTCGGGCGCGACGTGCTGGACGTACGCCTGGATGTTGTCCCAGGCGTCGTCGCCCTGGACGGCCAGCGAGGCGAAGTCCTCGTTGAACAGGTCACGGACGACCTTGATCATCAGGTCGGGCTCGCTGTACAGCGCCTTGGGTCCCTGTCCGGACGCCTTCTTCTCGATGTCCTCCCAGCGGGCGGTGAGGGCGGACACGTCGCGGGTGAGCTGCTCCTCGGTGGCACCCTCGGCGGCGGTACGCACGATGACGCCGGCGTTCTCGGGCAGGATCTGCTTGAGCAGGCTCTTCAGCCGCGTGCGCTCGCTGTCCGGGAGCTTGCGGGAGATCCCGTTGGTGTGACCGCGGGGCACGTAGACCAGGAACCGTCCTGGCAGGCTGATCTGCCCGGTCAGCCGGGCGCCCTTGTTGCCCGACGGGTCCTTGCTGACCTGGACGAGCACCGACTGGCCGGACGACAGCGCGTCCTCGATCTTGCGCGGCTTGCCCTCGAAGCCCAACGACTTCCAGTCGACCTCACCCGCGTAGAGCACGGCGTTGCGGCCCTTGCCGATGTCGACGAAGGCCGCCTCCATGCTGGGCAACACGTTCTGCACCCGGCCGAGGTAGACGTTGCCGATCATCGACGTCTGCGACTCGCGGGCCACGTAGTGCTCGACGAGCACGTTGTCCTCGAGCACGGCGATCTGGGTCAGGTCGGCGCGCTGGCGGATCACCATCTCGCGCTGCACCGCCTCGCGGCGGGCCAGGAACTCCGACTCCGACAGGATCGGCACCCGCCGGCGGCCCGCCTCGCGGCCCTCGCGGCGCCGCTGCTTCTTGGCCTCCAGCCGGGTGGATCCCTCGACGCTGGTGATCTCGTCGGCCGCGCTGCGGCGGCTGCGGACCTTGACCACGGTGTTCTCGGGATCGTCGTCGGACGGTGCCTCGACCTCGCCCTTGCGCCGGCGGCGACGCCGGCGGCGGCTCGAGCTGGACGTCCCGGCGCCCTCCTGGTCGGGCCCGTCGCCCTTGTCGGCGTCCTGGTCAGCATCGGAGTCTGATCCGGCGTCCGATCCGGCGTCGTCGGAGTCGGCCCCGTCGTCGCCGGAGCCGGAGGTCGACTCCTCTGCTCCTGAGTCCCCGTCGCCGCTGCTCTTGCGCCGGCGGCGACCGCCACGGCGGCGGCGGCGGCGCGAGCCGCCCTCCTCGCCGGACTCCTCGTCGTCGCGCGATCCGTCCCGGCCGTCGTCTCGTGCCTCGTCAGGCGCGTCGTCACCCGCGTCGTCCCGGGGCGTGCTCCGCGACGTGCTCCGCGACGTGCTCCGCGACGCGTCGGCGTCCTCGTCGGTCGTGGCCTTCGATGCCGCGCCGGCGCCGCGTCGCGCGCGGCGCGGTGCGGGGGCTGCGGCGGGGTCGGGGGCCTTGAACAGGGGGGTCGACAACGGCGATCCGGCTGCCTCGGACGCCCCGTCGGAGGCAGCGTCGGACGCAGCGTCGGCGGCCGGGTCGGCGGCAGCGTCGGCGGCCGGGTCGGCGACCGGCTCAGCCGCTGGGTCGGTGGTCGTGGCGGCGGCCTTCTTGCCGGTCCTGGTCGACGACGCGGTCTTGGCCGCCGTCGTCGACTTCTTGGCGGTCTTGGCCGTCTTCGCGGTCTTCGCGGTCTTCTTCGCCGCCGTCGCCCGGCGCCGGGGCGCGGGCTTGTCGGCGGCGCCAGTGCCGTCGCTAGTGCCGTCGCTAGTGCCGTCGTCCTCTGGGGCTGCGGGTTCCGCGGGCGCCGGAGGCGCCTCGGCCCGGGCCTGGGGGGGCCCGGCGGCACGACTGGCAGCCCGGCGGCTGCGTGGCGGTGATGCCGTCCCCGCGGGGCTGGTGCTGGTGGTGTCGGTGTTGTCGGTGGTGCTGGTGGTGTCGCTGGTCTCGTTCGAGTCCGGGTCGAGCATGCGCTCTCCTCCGCCCCCGGGCGCTGCGCGGCGCCGCACGGGGGCCTGTCGTCGCCCCCACCGCCGAAGCGGCTACGGACGCAAGCCTGTGGTGCACCCGGCGGGCAACGGGAGTGTCGCCGCCGAGCGGCGACGCCCTCCTGTGCGCGTCGGTGGCCGCTCCGCCGGCTCGACCGCGGTCGACGCCTACCCCGGCGGGGTGGACGTGTCGCGGTCGGGTGCCAACGGGTCGCCCACCGTGCCTGTCCCGAGGTCTAGCGGACCCTGCGCCAGCCGCCGCACCAACGGTGCTGCGGTGGTGTCGAGCCCGGCAACCTCGCGGAGACCGGCGAGGACGTCGTCGGGTCGGACGGCGGGTTCTGTATGCCGCACGACCACCTCCAGTATCGCACAGTCGCTCGAGGCCCCCCTGGCATCGCTCGGGCCGCCCGCTGGATCACCGCCTGGGTCACCGCCTGGATCACCGCCTGGATCACCGCCTGGCTCACCGCTCCGGGCCACGCTCAGCGACACCACCGCGGACCGCGCGTCGAAGGTCCGCAGCCCCTTCTTCGTCACCCGGCTCACCTCGACCCGCTCGGCGCCGAGGAAGCGCTCGACGGCGTCGGCGACCGCAGCCACCGCGACGCCGGGCAGCTCGACCTCCCAGCGGCTGGCCTGCAACCGCTCCGCCAACCCCCCGGCGCCGGCCGTGACCGCCTCGACCACGTCGAGCCCGGTAGGCAGGGCCTCGTCCAGCGCCGCCCGCAGCCGCTCCGGGTCGTACGGAGTCGCGAGTGCCACCTCGAGGTACTCGGCCTCGCTCGCCGCCCCGGTCGGTGCGGCACCGGCGTAGGAGATCCGTGGGTGCTGGTTGAACCCCGACGACAGGGCCATGGGGACCTGGGCCCGGCGCAGCGCACGCTCCATCGCCCGGCCGATGTCGCGGTGGCTGGTGAAGCGGAGCCTGCCGCGCTTGGCGTAACGCACCCGGACCCGCTGCACGGGCGGCGGCTGCTGGGTGGGTCGATCGGCGGGCGGCACGACCCCGCAGCGTACGTGGGTCGAACCGCTGCGATCTTCCGGCGCCGCGACCCTCCGGGCGCGCACCCGGCCGGACGATTCGGCAACGCAGGAGGCCGTGCGCCACCATGACCCATGGCCGAGATCGACCGCTCCCTCCTGAAGGCGCAGCTGACCGCCGAGCAGGACGACTTCGTCGCGGCGCGGCCGCGGTCCAAGGCCGCGGCCGCGGCCTCCTCTGGGCTGGTCGGGGGCGTGCCCATGCCGTGGATGGCCAAGTGGGCGGGTGGATTCCCGCTGACCTACGCCACGGCGGCCGACAACCTGGTCACTGATCTGGACGGCCTGACCTACGTGGACTTCGCGCTCGGCGACACCGGGGCCATGGCGGGTCACTCACCCGGTCCGACCGTGGCGGCGATCATGCGCCGGATCGCGGTCGACGGCGGGCTCACGACCATGCTCCCGACCGAGGACGGCGCGGCGGTGGCCCGCGAGCTCGCGCGTCGGTTCGGCGTGCCCCGCTGGTCGTTCGCCCTCTCGGCCACCGACGCCAACCGCTGGGCACTCCGGCTGGCCCGCATGGTCACCGGTCGGCCCCGCGTGCTGGCGTTCGCGTACTGCTACCACGGCACCGTCGACGAGACGTTCGTGGTCCGCGACGACGACGGTGCGGCGCGGGCCCGCGCCGGGAACGTCGGCCCGGCGGTCCCGGTCGACCAGACGACCCGGGTCGCGGAGTTCAACGACCTGGAGTCGGTGGAGGAGGCTCTCGCCCACGGCGACGTCGCGTGCGTCATCACCGAGCCGGCGCTCACCAACATCGGGATCGTGCTGCCCGAGGACGGCTTCCTCGAGGGCCTGCGCGAGGCGTGCGACCGGCACGGCGCGCTGCTGCTGATCGACGAGACGCACACGTTCAGCGCCGGACCGGGAGGGATGACCGGGCAGCGCGAGCTGCGGCCCGACATCGTGGTCATCGGCAAGGCGATCGCCGGCGGGGTTCCGATCGGGGCCTACGGGCTCACCGCCGAGCTGTCCGAGCAGGTCGACCGCGCGGTGACCGAGCAGGAGGCAGACCTCGTCGACGTCGGCGGCGTCGGGGGCACGCTCGCGGGCAACGCGCTGTCGCTCGCCGCGGCCCGGGCGACGCTGGGCGAGGTGCTCACCGACGACGCCTTCGAGCGGATGTGCACGCTGGGGCAACGGTTCAGCGACGGCGTCCAGCAGACCATCGACCGACATGGGTTGGCGTGGTCGGTGGTGTCGCTGGGCGCCCGGGCCGAGTACCGGTTCTGTGCGCCGGCGCCCCGTACGGGCACCGAGTCCGCAGCCGCGGAGGACGCCGAGCTCGAGTCGTACCTGCACCTGGCGCTGCTCAACCGGGGCGTGCTGATCACGCCCTTCCACAACATGGCGTTGATGTGCCCGACCACCACCGAGCGGGACGTCGACCGGCACACCGGTCTGTTCGCGGAGGTGGTCGACGCCGTCGTCGGGTGACCCGGCAGGATGGCGCGGTGACCGCCACCGGAGCCGGAACCGGCCCGGACGCCGAGGCAGCCGTGCCGGAGAGCCGGGCCCAGCGGATGCTGGTGGTGGTCGGCATCGTCACGCTGGCCATCAGCCTGCGACCTGCTGTCACCGGACTCGGCGCCGTGCTCGGGCAGGTGCGGGCCGACCTGGGCATCTCCGGCTGGCTGGCGGGTGTGCTCACCACGCTGCCGGTGCTCTGCTTCGCCGGCGTGGGCGCGATCACCCACCCGCTGACCCACCGGCTCGGCCTGCACCGCACCGCCCTGCTCGCGCTGGGCGCGGTCGCCGGCGGCTCGTTCGTGCGGGCGCTGGCCGACTCACCCGCCGTCTTCACCGCCGCCTCGACGGTGGCGCTGGCCGGCATGGCGATGGGCAACGTGTCGCTGCCACCACTGGTGAAGCTGCACTTCCCGGACCGCATCTCGACGATGACCGCCCTGTACTCCTGCGCATTGCTCACCGGCGCCGCCGTACCCGCCGGGCTGACCATCCCGATCGCCGACGCCGGCGGCAGCTGGCGGTGGGGCCTGGGGCTGTGGGCCGTCTGCGCCGCAGTGGCGGCGGTGCCCTGGCTCGGGCTGCTGCGCCACGACGTGACCGAGTCGGACCTGAAGGTGACCGTCTCTCCTCGCCGGCTGGTGCGCTCGCCGCTGGCCTGGTCGATGGCGGTGTTCTTCGGCACCCAGTCGGCGCAGGCGTACGCGCAGTTCGGCTGGCTGCCCAGCATCTACGCCGACGCCGGGCTGAGCCCGCAGCACGCGGCGCTGATGCTGACGGTGACGACGCTGGTCGGGGTGCCTGCCCCGCTGGTCCTGCCGGCCTACGCCCGGCGCACGAGCGACCACCGACCGCTGGTGCTGGTGTTCTGCGCTGTCACCGTCGCGGGCCTCAGCGGGCTGCTCTTCGTGCCGACGACACTGCCCTGGTTGTGGGCGGCGCTGCTGGGTCTCGGCGGCTGCTCGTTCCCCTGGGTGCTGGCCATGCTCGCGCTGCGCGCCCGCACGATGGACGGCACCGCCGCGCTGTCCGGCTTCGTGCAGAGCACCGGCTACCTGCTGGCCGCGGTGGGGCCGCTCGGCACCGGGCTGCTGTACGACGCCACCGGCGACTGGACCGTGCCGATCGCGCTGCTGATCGCGCTCACCGCCCCGATGCTGGTGACCGGGCTGCGCTTCGCCCGCCCGCGCGTCCTCGAGGACGAGCTCGGGATCAGGAGCTGACCAGCACCCGCCACGGCCGCACCTGCACCGTGAGCAGCCCGCCCACCACGCTCTGGTCGTCGGTGTTCGCCAGGTGCTCGACGTCGACATCGTCCCCGGCGGGCAGCCGCAGCACCGCCATGCCGGCGCCGTCCTCGTCCGGCAACGGTCCGGCGGCCACCAGCCGACCGGAGTGCTCGAGCCGGTCGAGGAAGGCAGCGTGCTCGCCGAACAGCGGGTGGGCGAAGACCGAGCCCCCGTCGCCCAGTGCCGGTCCCGGCCTGTGCAGCAACGCGAACCAGCGCTCGCCGTCGGGGACGTCGAGATCGTCCGTGGCGCTCGCGTCGTCGCGGTCGACGGCCGCGCGATAGCGGTCGAGGACCCCGACCCACCCGGAGGCGTACTCGTCGGCCGCGGCCTGTGGGTCGTCGAGGCGCTCCCAACCGGTGTGCACGAGCGTGACCAGCACCTGCTCGCCGCGCTCGGCGAAGTCGACGGCGACCTCGGTCGCGGGGCCGTGCTCGTAGCCCGGGTGCCAGGTCATCCGCAGCCGGTGCGGCGGCTCCCACTCCAGCACCTCGCCCCACACCGCGTGCTCGGTGCCGCGCCGCTCGACGAGCCGGTCGCCCTCGAAGGCCACCGAGGCGCGCTCCCCGAACACGCTGTGTCCGACGAGCGGCCACCAGGCACCGACGTGGGCGGTGAACAGCTCGAAGGCGGTGCTCAGGCCGGCGGTCACCAGCACCTCGCGCCGGACGGGGGGGACGGTGCTCATCAGGACTCCTCGGGGTCATCGCCGGGAGCGACGCCGCGCCCCTCGACGTAGTCGGCGAACGCGTGCAGGGCGGTGTCCCAGTGCCGCACCACCCACTGCTGCAGCGGGGCGAGGCCGTCGGGCGCGAGGGCGTAGAGGTTGCGGGTGCCCTGGCTGCGGTGCTCGACCAGGCCGGCGGTCTCCAGGACCCGGAGGTGCTTGCTGACTGCGGGGCGTCCGATCGGCATCTGGTCGGCGATGGCGCCGACCGGGCGCGGTCCGGCGGCGAGCAGCTCGAGCAGCCGCCGCCGGCTGGGGTCGCCGAGGGCGTCCAGGACGTCGTCCGCGCGGGCTGTCGATTGGTCACTCATGGGTAACGGTTACTGTAGAGCAACCGTCACCCATGAGCAACCCTCTGGTCAGGCGGCCGTGCCCAGGTACCCGTTCGGGTCGAGCACGTACTTCTTCGCCTCACCGGAGTCGAACTCCGCGTAGCCGCGCGGCGCCTCCTCCAGCGGGATCGGGGTGGCGTTGACCGCCTTCGCGATCTGCACCCGGTCGTGCAGGATCGCCATCATCAGTCCGCGGTGGTAGCGCATCACCGGGCACTGACCGGTCGTGAAGCTGTGCGACTTGGCCCAGCCGAGGCCGAGTCGGATCGACAGCGACCCCTCCTTGGCGGCGTCGTCCGCAGCCCCGGGGTCGCCGGTCACGTACAGACCGGGGATGCCCAGCGCGCCGGCGGCGCGGGTGATGTCCATCAGCGAGTTCAGCACCGTTGCGGGCGCCTCCTGCGCCGAGCCCTCGCCGTGGCCGCGGGCCTCGAAGCCGACGGCGTCGACACCGCAGTCCACCTCGGGGACGCCGAGGATCTGCTCGATCTGGTCCCTCGGGTCGCCCTTCGAGACGTCGACGGTCTCGCAGCCGAAGCTGCGCGCCTGCGCCAGCCGGCCCTCGTTGAGGTCGCCGACGATCACGACGGCGGCGCCGAGCAGCTGGGCGCTGGCGGCCGCGGCGAGCCCGACCGGGCCGGCGCCCGCGATGTAGACCGTCGAGCCGACGCCGACGCCCGCCGTCACGCAGCCGTGGAAGCCGGTGGGGAAGATGTCACTGAGCATGGTCAGGTCGAGGATCTTCTCCATCGCCTGGTCCTTGTCGGGGAACTTCAGCAGGTTCCAGTCGGCGTACGGGACGACCACGTAGTTGGCCTGCCCGCCGACCCAGCCGCCCATGTCGACGTAGCCGTAGGCCGACCCGGGGCGGTCCGGGTTGACGTTGAGGCAGACCCCGGTCGCGCCCTCCTTGCAGTTGCGGCACCGGCCGCACGCGATGTTGAAGGGGACGGACACGAGGTCGCCCTCCTTGATGAACTCGACCCCCGGGCCGGCCTCGATGACCTCACCGGTGATCTCGTGTCCGAGGACCAGTCCCTCGGGGGCGGTGGTACGCCCGCGGACCATGTGCTGGTCGGAGCCGCAGATGTTCGTCGCGACGGTCTTGAGGATCACCGCGTGCGGCAGCTCGCGACCGACGTTGTCGGGATTGACGCCCGGCCCGTCCTGGAGCTCGAACGTCGGGAAGTCGATGTCGTGGACGTCGACCTTGCCTGCACCTGCGTACGCAACTGCCCTGTTGCTGTCGGCCATGTCGGTGCCGCCTCCGGTTCGTCGTGGGTCGGTACGCCGGACGGCGGGTGACCACCGAGCGGCGCACCCTGGGCGCCGTTTGCGCCCCTGATGTGAACGTATGCCCGGTGCAGACCGGCCACAACTGGACGCCGCCGGGGGACCGATCTCGTGACATCCGGGTTGCTATGGCCACCTCAACGTCACGACATCGCGCCCGGATGGGGCCGGCCTGCCGGTCGGCATCAGCCCTCGCGGACCAGCAGTGAGTGGTCGCTGTTGAAGCCGGCCCGCTCGTACAACGGCACCGATCGCTCCGAGGGGCTGAGCACCAGCCGGACGAAGTCGTGCGCGTCCGCGTACGACGTCGCGGCGTCGACCAGCGCCGTGCCGAGCCCGGCACCCCGGTGGGCAGTCAGCACGAACGCGTTCGCGACATACCCCCACTGCGATCGCACCCGGCCAGGCGACGGCATCCGGGTGAAGACCAGCATGTTGAGCATGCCCACCGGCGTGCCGTCCACCTCGGCCAGCCAGGTGACCCGCTGGTCGCGTTCCCGCTCCCACCAGGCCTCGAACGCCGCGACGAAGTCGTGGTCGGCGGGCTGCTCCCGCCAGGCGGCCCGCAGCGTGGCCATCGCCGGCACGTCGGAGTCGCCGGCGACCCGGACGGCCCCTGCCACGCTCACACCACGGAGAGCGGCAGCAGCTGCTTGCCGGTGGGGCCGACCTGGATCTCGGTGCCCAGGTCGGGGCAGACACCGCAGTCGTAGCAGGGCGTCCAGCGGCAGTCCTCGACCTCGATGGCGCCCTCCGGGTCGAGGGCGTCCTGCCAGTCCTCCCACAGCCAGTCGCGGTCGAGGCCGGCGTCGAGGTGGTCCCAGGGCAGCACCTCGTCGACGCCGCGCTCGCGCGTCGTGTACCAGTCGAGGTCGACGGGCTCGTCGGCCAGCACCTCGGTGCAGGCCTGCTCCCACCGCTCGTACGAGAAGTGCTCGCTCCAGCCGTCGAAGCGGCCGCCGTCACGCCACACCGCCTCGATGACCCGGCCGACCCGCCGGTCGCCGCGCGAGAGCAGTCCCTCGATCGTGCCCGGGCGGCCGTCGTGGTAGCGGAAGCCGATCGCGCGGCCGTACCGCTTGTCCGACCGCACCGACTCCCGCAGCCGGGCGAGTCGGGCGTCGGTCGTCTGGTGGTCGAGCTGCGAGGCCCACTGGAACGGCGTGTGCGGCTTGGGCACGAAGCCGCCGATCGACACCGTGCACCGGATGTCGCGCCGGCCCGACACCTCGCGGCCGGTCTCGATCACCCGCTTGGCCAACTCACCGATCTGCATCACGTCGTCGTCGGTCTCTGTCGGCAGACCGCACATGAAGTAGAGCTTGACCTGGCGCCAGCCGTTGGCGTACGCGGTCGTCACCGTCTCGATGAGGTCGTCCTCGGTGACCATCTTGTTGATCACCTTGCGGAGCCGCTCGCTGCCGCCTTCCGGCGCGAACGTCAGCCCGGAGCGCCGGCCGTTGCGGCTGAGCTCGTTGGCCAGGGTGACGTTGAAGGCGTCGACGCGGGTCGAGGGCAGCGACAGCGAGATGTTGGTGCCCTCGTAGCGGTCGGCGAGCCCCTTGGCCACCGCGCCGATCTCGGAGTGGTCGGCGCTGGACAGGCTCAGCAACCCCACCTCGTCGAGCCCGGACCGCTCGATGCCGCGCTGGACCATGTCGCCGATGGCGGTGATGCTGCGCTCGCGCACCGGCCGGGTGATCATGCCCGCCTGGCAGAACCGGCAGCCTCGGGTGCAGCCGCGGAAGATCTCGACGGAGTAGCGCTCGTGCACGGTCTCGGCCAGCGGCACCAGCGGGTTCTTGGGGTACGGCCACGAGTCGAGGTCCATGACCGTGTGCTTGCGCACCCGCCAGGGGACGCCGTCGCGGTTGGGACGCACCGCGAGGACCGCGCCGTCATCGGTGTAGTCGACGTCGTAGAAGCGCGGCACGTACACCCCGCCCGAGGCGGCCAGTCGCAGCAGGACCCCGTCGCGCCCGCCGGGGCGACCCTCGTCCTTCCACTCCCGCACGACCTCGCTGATGGCGAGCACGACCTCCTCGCCGTCGCCGAGCACCACGGCGTCGACGAAGTCGGCGACCGGCTCGGGGTTGAACGCCGCGTGCCCGCCCACCACCACGACCGGGTGGTCGTCGGTCCGGTCGGCGCTGTGCAGCGGGATCCCCGCCAGGTCGAGGGCGGTGAGCAGGTTGGTGTAGCCGAGCTCGGTGGCGAACGAGACGCCGAGCAGGTCGAACGCACCCACCGGACGGTGGCCGTCGACGGTGAACTGAGGCACCCCGTGGTCGCGCATCCGGCGCTCCATGTCGGGGAACACCGCGTAGGTGCGCTCGGCGAGCAGCCAGTCACGCTCGTTGAGCACCTCGTAGAGGATCTGCAGCCCCTGGTTGGGCAGCCCGACCTCGTACGCGTCGGGGTACATCAGCGCCCAGCGGACCATCGTCGAGCCGTCGGGGGCCTCCCAGTCCTTGACGACGGAGTTGAGCTCGCCGCCCACGTACTGGATCGGCTTGCTCACCTGGGGCAGCAACGGCTCGAGCTGCGCGAAGACCGACTCGACGGGCATGCGGGAGAGGACTCCGGTTTCGACGGGGGTGTGACGGGACGCGGTCGGTCCAGGGTAACGCCGCGGCCCCGCCTGGCCGGTCCCCGAGGTGTGGGCGCGGCCGGGCGGGGGGATGCTGACGCCCATGGCGGACACGCGCACCGACGACCCGGCGGCCGGCTCCGGCCAGCTCGGCAACGGGCTGAAGCAGCGACACATCACGATGATCTCGATCGCCGGCGTGATCGGTGCGGGCATCTTCATCGGGTCCGGCGAGGCGGTGGCGACTGCCGGTCCGGCCGTGCTGCTGTCGTACCTGCTGGCCGGGACGCTGGTCGTGCTGGTGATGCGGATGCTCGGCGAGATGGCGGTCAGCCAGCCGGACAGCGGGTCGTTCTCGACGTACGCCGAGCGAGCGATCGGGCCGTGGGCGGGCTTCTCGATCGGCTGGCTGTACTGGTGGTTCTGGGTGATCGTCATCCCGGTAGAGGCGACCGCGGCCGCGGTCGTCCTGGCCGAGTGGGTGCCCGACGTGCCGCAGTGGGTCTTCGCGCTGCTGGTCACGGCGCTGCTGACCGGCACCAACCTGGTGAGCGTCGGCAACTACGGCGAGTTCGAGTTCTGGTTCGCGCTGATCAAGGTCGTCGCGATCGTCGGCTTCATCGCGATCGGGCTGCTGGCGATCTTCGGCATGCTGCCGTCGTCGGAGGTCTCGGGGGTGAGCCGGCTGTACGAAGACGGCGGCTTCATGCCCGAGGGGTTCGGCGCCGTGCTGACGGCGATGCTGATCACGATGTTCACCTTCATGGGCACCGAGATCGTGACCATCGCGGCCGCGGAGTCCGCCGACCCGGCCAAGGGCATCCGGCGCGCGGTCAACTCGGTGATCTGGCGGATCAGCCTGTTCTACCTGGGCTCGATGTTCGTGGTCTGCTCGCTGGTGTCGTGGCAGAACCCGAGCCTGCCCAAGGGCTCGTTCCAGGCGGCGCTCGACGTGATGGGACTCAGCGAGCTGTCCTGGTTGCTCGACCTCGTCGTGCTGACCGCGGTGGCGTCCTGCCTCAACTCCGCGCTCTACACCGCCTCGCGGATGGCGTACTCGCTGTCGAAGCGCGGTGAGGCGCCGAAGTCCTGGAGCAAGGTGCGCGCCAACGGTGTCCCGACCTGGGCGATCCTCGCCAGCACGGCCGTCGGCTTCGCCGCGGTCATCGGCAACTACGTGCTGCCGAGCAAGATCTTCGAGTACCTGCTGGCCACCTCCGGCGCGATCGCGCTGTTGGTCTACCTGGTGATCGCGGTCTCGCAGCTGCTGATGCGCCGGCAGACCGACGAGTCCGAGCTCGAGCTGAAGATGTGGGCCTACCCGGTGCTGACGTGGATCGTGATCGGGTTCATCACGTTCACCGTGGTCTTCATGGCCTTCCGCGACGGCTTCAAGCTGCTGCTGTGGCTCACCCTGGCGCTGACCGCCGCGATCGCGGCGATCGGTGTCCTGCGGCAGCGCCAGGGCATGCGGGCTTCATCCAGCACCTGACGCCACTCGCCCCGCGAAGTCCGCACTCGCCCCGTCATATGACGCGGGGCGAGTGCGGGTTTCGCAAGCCGACTTGCGAAACCCGGTCAGAAGCGGGAGCGGGAGAGGCGGGACTGGACGACGACGCCGTGGCCGGCTCGGCGCTGGGTGCGCAGGTGGATGTTGAGCAGCAGGCCGACGGCGGTGAGCGAGGCGAACATCGAGGTGCCGCCGTACGACACCAGCGGCAGCGGCACGCCGGTGACCGGCATGATGCCGAGACACATTCCGATGTTCTGGAAGGCCTGGAAGCCGAACCAGCAGGCCACGCCGGCGGCGGCCACCCGGCCGAACAGGTCGTCGGCGTTGCGCGCGATCCGCAGTGCTCGCCACAGCAGCAGCGCGAACAGCGCGACCACCACCCCGGCGCCCACCAGGCCGAGCTCCTCGCCCGCCACCGTGAACACGAAGTCGGTGTGCTGCTCGGGCACGAAGCCCGACTGGGTCTGCGTGCCGTCGAACAACCCCTGTCCGGTCGCTCCCCCGTTGCCGATCGCGATCCTGGCCTGGATGGTGTTGTAGCCGGCTCCGCGCGGGTCGAGCGACGGGTCGGTGAACGCCTCGAAGCGCAGCAGCTGGTACGACTCCAGCAGCCCGGTCTGCACCGCGGCGACGACCACGGCCGCCCCGCCACCGGCGAGCACGACGAGCCAGCGCTTCGGGGCACCGGACAGCCCGATCACGCCGAACACCGTCGCGGTGAGCACCATCAAGGTGCCGAGGTCGGGCTGGGCGAGGATGAGCAGGGCGGGCACGGCCGCGATCACGAGCGCCGGCACCACGTCGACGGCGTTGACCCCGCGGCGCAGGTGCGCCTCGGTCCGCTCTGCGAGCACCAGCGCCATCCCCAGCACCACGCCGAACTTGGCCATCTCGGCCGGCTGCAGCGACAGTCCGCCGACCATCAGCCACGAGTGCGACCCGTTGACCGTGGCGCCGACACCGGGCACGAAGATCAGCGCGAGTCCCGCGATCGAGAGCAGGTAGACCACCGGCGCCCAGACCCGCAGCCAGCGGTGGTCGGTCGCTGCCACCACGGCCGCGAGGACCAGGCCGATCGCCGCGTTGATCCCCTGCTTGCGCAGGTAGGCCGCCGGGTCGCCGTGGGTGAGGTCGTCTCGGTGCAGGGTCGCCGACCACACCAGCACCATGCCGATGCCCAACAGCGCCAGCACCGTGCCGACCAGCAGCCAGTCGACCTGCCGCCACCAGCGCAGCGGCCGCCGCGGTGCCACCATCGCCGGCCGCCGGGCGGTACGCGTCGGCAGCGTCGCTACCACCGTTGCCTCCCGTGTCGCCGGCCATGTCGCCGACCTGTCGCCGACCTGTCGCCGGCCTGTCTCCGCCGTGTCGCCCCCGCGCCGGGACCGGTTTCGGCCGGACCGGTGTGGTGGCGTGCTGCGCTGCTCGCCCGGCGGCTCGATGACGCCGGCGGCGTCCACGGTCGGCAGCGTGATCGGCGGTTGCACGCCGTGGATGAGCGCGCGGCCCGGGTGCACCGTCGAGCCGTCGATCCCGTACAGCGCCTCCCAGATGCGGCGCACCCCGTCGCCGGACGCCCCCGACCCGGTACCGCCCTGCTCGATCATCTGAACGACGACGAAGTCCTCGTTGTAGGTGGCCAGCCACGAGGTCGTCTGCTTGCCGTAGACCTCGGCGGTTCCGGTCTTGGCACGCATGTGCACCTGGTCCAGCGGGAAGCCGCCCATCTTCCAGGCGAGGGTGCCGATCCGCGGGGTGCCCTGCAGCGCGTTGTCGATGTAGTCGAGGTAGCGCTGCGGCACCGGGACCCGGCCCCGCGACTCGGGCGGGATGCGGCGCACGACGTCGCCGTCGGGGCTGAGGATCGCCTTGGCCACCCGCGGCTCGTACAGCACGCCGCCGTTGACCAGCGTCGCGTAGCCGACCGCAAGCTGCATCGGTGTCAGCGTCGTGTCGCCCTGGCCGATGATGAAGTTCACGGCGTCGCCGGCGCGATAGGCGTAGCCCTCGACGCAGAACTCGCGGGCGAAGACGTGCAGGTAGTCGCTGCCGGACTCCTCGGCGACCTTGCAGTAGTAGTCCTTGTTGTCCTTCCAGTACTGCAGCTTCCAGCGCCGGTCGGCGATCCGGCCGCTGGCCTCGCCCGGCAGGTCGATGCCGGTGGGCCGTCCGAAGCCGAAGTCCTTGGCGTTGTCGACCAGCACGTCGGGGGCGTTGACGTCGGCCGCGTCGGCGCCCTGCTGCAGCCACTTGGCATAGCCGATCCGGTAGAAGAACGTGTCGCAGGACAGCTGCAGCGCCTCGGCGAAGGTCAGGTAGCCGTGCGCCGCGGACTCGTAGTTCTTGAACGTGCGTCCCCCGACGGTGTAGCTGCTGGAGCACTCCAGCTGGGTCGAGGTCGAGTACCCGTGCTGCAGCGCGCCGGCGGTGCTGAACGGCTTGAACGTCGACCCCGGCGCGAGCTGGCCCTGGGTGGGCCGGGACAGCAGCGGCTCGCCGGAGCGCTGCGAGTACAGCTGCTCCAGCTGGCGACTGCTGATCCCGCCGACCCACACCTCCGGGTTGTAGCTGGGGAAGCTGGCCATGGCGATCACCCGGCCGTCGTCGGGGTCGAGCACGATGGTGGCGCCCGAGGTCGCCTCGTACGGGCGGCCGGTGACCTCGTCCTGGGTCTGTCGGGCGAGCATGATCGCCTCCCGCAGCTCGCTCTCGACCACCGCCTGCACGCGGGCGTCGATGCTCGTCACCAGCGTGTCGCCCGGCACCGGGTCGCTGCTGTTCTCCAGCCCGAGCACCCGGCCCAGCGAGTCGACCCCGAGGGCCTCGAACCCCGGCACCCCGCGCAGCCACCGGTCGTACTGACGCTCCAAGCCCGAGCGGCCCACCAGCGAGCTCGGGGTGAGCGTGTCGTCGTCGCGGTCCTCCGCCCGCTGGTACTCCTCGCCGGTGACCGGGCTGAGATAGCCGAGCAGGTGCGCCGCGTTGACCCCGAACGGCGCGGGGTAGTCCCGCAGGGTCTGCCGCTCGGCGACCACCGCTGGGAAGTCCTCGGTGCGCTCCTGGACGGCCACCGCCACCCGTTCCGGCACGTCCTCGGCGACCGGCACCGGCTGGTAGGGCGACCCGTTCCAGCACCGCGGCGGCGGCGGGGCCGCGGGCTCGCCGCACAGCATCAGCCGGTCGCGGATCTCGCCGTAGCCGACGCCGCTCATGTCCGCGACCCGGTGCAGCAGGTCGCCCCGCCGCTCGGACGAGAGCTCGGCGAGGGCGGTGCGATCGATGCTGAGCACCCACGACTGCCGGCTGGCGGCCAGCGGGCGACCCATCGCGTCGACGATCAGGCCGCGCTGGGGCTGCACGGACACGTCGCGGACGGCGTTCTCGGCCGCCTGGGCCTGATAGGCGTCGCCGCTGACCACCTGCAGGTACCAGAGCCGGGCGAACAGCGTGGCCATCAGCGACAGCACCAGCACCTGCACGACGACCAGGCGGGTACGGGACAGGTCCGTCGCCCGCGGCCTACTGGTCACGGGGCCACCGCCGTGCTCACCAGCGCACCGGGACCGGGTCGAGCCGGCGGAAGGCGAGAACGGCGAGCGGGACCACCAACGGTGTCACCGCCACGTCGTAGAGCACCGAGACCGGCAGCACCTCCAGCGCCCTTGCCACCGTCACCCCGGGCTCCTGCAGCACCAGCCCGGTCAGCGCATAGAGAGAGGTGGCCGCGAACGACGACACGGCCACGGTCACCACGGTGGCGACCGCCGACTGCCGGGCCTCGCCGCGGGCCAGGCCGGCCAGGAAGCCGGCCACCGCGAGCGCGAGCGCCCAGCGTCCGGCGATCCCGTCGGCAGGCGGTGCCAGGTCGACCGCGAGTCCGGCGAGCAGTCCCAGGACGGTGCCGTACGCCGGACCGCGGACCAGCGCGGCGGCCACGACGAGCAGCAGCGCGAGGTCGGGGACGACGCCCGCGATCGACAGGTGCGTGAACAGGCCGATCTGCAGCGTCACGGTGGCCAGGACGAGGGCGACGACGGCCAGCGGGCGGAGCGCGGTCACGTCACGACCCCCCACCCGGGGCCGGCCGGCTCAGCTCGGGGCGCCGACCGTCGTCGGCGGGTCCGACGACGACGCCGACCAGGTCCAGCGACGACATGTCCGCGAACGGCTCGACCTCGGCCGTCACCGACTGGTCTCCGGCGCTGGCGATGACGTCGACGATCTTTCCCACCGGCACGCCGGCCACGTACGGGGCGCCGCCGCGCGAGCCCCAGGTGACGACGGTGTCGCCCTCGTCGGGCACGACCGTCGGGTCGACCAGCTCCATGCTGAGGGCACCGTCGTCACCGAGGTCGCCGCTGCCGCGCAGGAAGCCGAGCTCGGTGGACGAGCCGAGGCGCCCGCCGACCACCGACTCGGCATCGACAGCCAGCAGCACGGTGGCGGTGGAGCGGTCGGCGCGGAGCACCCGGCCGACGAGCCCCCCGGACTCCACCACCGTCATGTCCGGGCCGACCCCGTCGTCGGTACCGGCATCGATGGTGACCGTTCGGGCGAACGCCTGCGCGGGTCCCATCGCGACCACCCGGGCGGGCACCAGGTCGAAGCCACTGCCCTCGGTGACACCGGCCAGCGCGTCGTACTGGGCGAGCCGGTTGCGGTCGGCGTCGCCGGTCGCCAACTCAGAACGCAGGGCGGCAACCTGGCGCTCGAGCCGGGCGTTGTCCTCCCGGAGTCCCCCGAGGTCGCCGAGCACGTCGACGCCGTCGGCCACCGGCGAGGTGACCGACGACAACCCGGTCTCCAGCGGTCCGAACATCTCGCCGGCCGCGGACCGCAGCGGCTCGACGGGCGAGTCGTCGCCGGTGCCGGCGTCGAGGGTCATCAGGGTGACCGCGGTCAGCACCGAGAGGACCAGCGCGGTACGCGCCCGCCGCGCCTGGCCACGCTCCGGCCCGATCCCCCGGAGACCGGGGCGGTTCATCGGCGGGGCTCGGAGACGAGCACCTGGTGCAGCGCCTCGAACTCCTCGACGCAGCGACCGGCACCGATGGCCACCGAGTGCAGTGGGTCCTCGGCCACATGCACCGGCATGCCGGTCTCGTGCCGCAGCCGCTCGTCGAGACCGCGCAGCAGCGCG
>CAWATY010000012.1:0-15017 GCA_963785115.1 uncultured Actinomycetota bacterium | reverse complement strand
TCAGGCGAGGACGACGGCACGGCGATCGTCTTCTTCGCCTTCGACGACGACGGTGCGATCACCCGCGTCACCGACTGGTGGCCCGAGCCCTACGAGCCCCCGTCCGGGCGCCAGCACCTGGTCGAGCGCTACTGAGCCCGGGGCTGAGCGCCTACCCGCCCTCGTCCTCGTAGCCCTTCGGTGGCGGATACCCGTTGCCCTGGCCGTACCAGTCCAGCCAGACGTCGTCGGCGATGTCGTCACCTGCCGCCACCAGGTCGGAGGTCGTGGTCAGGCCCACCGCCGCCCAGCTCGACCACCGCGACCAGTGCCCACCGCCAGCAGCACCGCCACCCGCACCGCCACCAGCACCGCCCAGGCCGCGCTCGTCCCCTTGCCCCACCCGGTCAGTGTGCGGCTCGTGCGGATCAGGACCGCAGGAAGGTCACCACCGCGAGCACCCGCCGGTGGTCGTCGGGGGTGTCCAGCAGGCCGAGCTTGGTGAAGATGTTGCGCACGTGCCCCTCGATCGACTTGATCGACAACGACATCGCCTGCGAGATCGCCACGTTGGACCGTCCTTCAGCCATCAGCGACAGCACCTCGCGCTCGCGGTCGGTGAGGTCGTCCAGCGGGCTGGCGTCCCGGGCCCGGCCGACCAGGCGGGACACGACATCGGGATCGATCACGGACCCTCCTTCGCCGACCCGGCGCACCGCGTCAGTGAACTCCTGCAGGTTGGCGACCCGGTCCTTGAGCAGGTAGCCCAACCGCGAGGCGCCGGCCGACACCAGCTCGACCGCGAAGTCGGTCTCGACGTACTGCGACAGCAACAGCACCCCCACCTCCGGGTGCCGGGCCCGGATCTTGTGTGCGGCCCGCAACCCCTCGTCGGTGAACGTCGGGGGCATCCGGATGTCGGTCACGCACACGTCGGGCGGGTCGTACGCGACCGCGGCGAGCAGCTCCTCGGCATCGCCCGCCTGCGCGGTGATGGTGAAGCCCGACTCCTTGAGCAGCCGGGCCACGCCCTCGCGCAGCAGCACCGAGTCGTCGCAGACCGCGACCCGCATCGCACCCTTGCCCGAGGTGGCGGCCAGCCGGCCGATCGGGTCGTCGCGCCCCTTCACCCGCACGACCGGCACGGCGTCGCGCATGCCCTTGAGCCGGGTCTGGCCCCGATCCTCGAACGCGATGCCGTCGAGCGGGCCGGCCAGATGCGTCGTCATCTGGCTGGCGAGGATCTCGCCGGGCGCGGCCAGGCTGCACAGCCGGGCGGCCAGGTTGAGGGCTCCGCCGCGGTAGCCGCCCTCGACCGGCACCGCCTCACCGACGTCGAGGCCGATCCCCACCAGCAGCGGCATGTCCGCGTCGCGCACGGTCTCGGTGACGAACCGCTCCTGCAGCGACACCGCAGCCGCGATCGCGTCCCGCGCGGACCCGAAGACGGTGAGCGCCTCGTCGCCGCGCAGCTCGACCAGCTCGCCCCCGGAACCGGTCACGACCTCGCGGGTGATCGCGGCGAAGCCCGCCGCCAGCTTGGCCGCCGCCTCGTCGCCGTACGTCTGGGTGTACGAGGTGTAGCCCACGGACGTCGGCGATCATGAACGTCCGGATCGCGTTTCCGCTCATCGGGCCAGCTCCAGCTCTGGGGTACGCACCGCAACCAGCGGCACGCGACAGGTGATCCGGGTACCACGTCCGGGCGGACTCTCCACGTCGACCGTCCCGTCCACGACCGCCAACCGGTCGACGAGGCCGCGCAGACCCGACCCACGAGTCGGGTCCGCCCCACCCAACCCGTCGTCGGCCACGACCACCGAGACGCCCTCGGTCTCGCGCCGGACCGTGACCACCGCGGCGGATGCGGCCGCGTACTTGGCCACGTTCGTGAGCGCCTCGGCGACCGCGAAGTACAGGGTCGCCTCGACCGGTTCCGGCAGCCGCTCGGCGAGATCGGAGCCGACCCGCACCGGCACCGGCGAGCGTTCGGCGAGCGAGTCCAGCGCGGGGCCGAGTCCGCGCTCGCTGAGCACTGCGGGATGCAGCCCGCGGGCGAGCTCACGCAGCTCGCCGATCGCCTGCTTGAGCTGGCCCCCGGCCTCGGCCACCGCGGGGCCGATCTCGTCGGGGTCGTCACCCAGCCGGGTCGCGGCCAGCCGGAGCAGCAGCGCCACCCCCACGAGGCTCTGCTGCGCGCCGTGGTGCAGGTCGCGCTCGAGATTGCGCCGCTCGACGTCCTGCGCGGTCACCAGCCGCTCCCGCGAGCTGCGCAGGTCGTCGATCAGCCGCAGGTTGCGCAGCACCAGGCCCGCCTGCGAGGCCACGTGCTCGAGCAGCGCCTCCTCCGGCGGCGTGACCGGCTCCCCCGCCGGTTTCGTCACCGTCAGCAGGCCGAGCAGCTCCTCGTGATGACGCACCTCGACCTTTCGCTCGACCGGCAACGACGCCGTCTCATCGAGCGGCACCACGGCGTCACGACGGTCCTCATCGGGCCACGGCCACGCCACTTCACGCACCAGCACCGAACCGTTCACCAGCCACACCTCCACGCGAGCGCCGCCGAGGCAGCGGCCGACCATCTGGGCCATCCGGGGCAACAGCTCACCCGTCGGGTACGTCCCCGTCATCCGGCCGGCGAAGTCCGACAACACCTCGTACGGCGTCGCCCGCTCCCCGTAGACCAGCCGGTTCGCCAGCCGTTCGACCTTGGATCGCACCGGCTGGAAGGCCACCGCGACCACCGCGGTCGCGACGACGGACAGCGCCACCGACGGACGGTGCTGTCCCACCAGCGCGCCGATGCCCACGACGATCCCGACATAGACACCCGTGATGAACACCGCGAGCGTCCCGAACACCAGGGCGCGGCTGATGATCCCGTCGATCCCGTACAAGCCGTGCCGGGAGATCGCCACCCCGATGGCCATCGGGATGAGGGCGAAGGAGAACAGCGCGACGTTCTGCAGCGCAAGCACCCAGTCCGGGCTCACCCGCTGCGTGTCGCTCAAGATCTGCGGCAGTGATGCCGCCATCGCGACCAGATAGGTCACCGCCACCCCGGCCCCAGCCGTCGCCAACCACTTCAGCTGGAGCCGCCGCACACCGTGCGCCCCACGGAAGCGCCACACCAGGGATGCGGCGCAGACGATGATGCACACGGGCAGCAGCAGGAAGAGGAACGCCGCTACGTCCAGCACCGGCTTCAACGTCTCGATGCCGATGGGGTTGTCCAACGTGGGCTGGGCTCCGTCCAGAACCGGGCCGGGATAGAGCGCGATGCCCACGGTCAGCGTGGCGATGACGACGCCGCACAGCCAGGCGAACGGACGCCACCGCGGTGACGGCAGCCGGCCGTCGGGGAACAGCAGGATGAGGTACGTGCCCAGCAGGCCGATGACCGGCACCCAGGAGGCGGCGTCGAGAGCCTGCGCGAGCGGCCCGGCCAGTGACGATTCGGGTCGCACCACGAGCGCGTACCAGGTCCACGCACCCGTGAACGACGCGAACGTTGCTGCGAGCCCCACTGCAATAAGCAGCCAGGCGATGCGGTTGCGCGGTTGCTGGCGGATGATCAGCAGCCCCACCACCGAGAAGGCGCCGATGGCCACGTCGAACATCACCTCCCCCGCCGTCCCCGTGCTCCAGTCGCTGGCCGCTGGTGGCGGTTCCATGAGCAGCAACGTCCGGTCGAGCACCGCCGCGGCGACGTAGGCGGCCAGCGCCGCCCACGCCCACCGGAGCAGCGCCTGGTCGGAGAGCCGGGTCATCGCGCCGGCTCCAGCTCGACCGGGCGTTCTGCCACGCGCTCGGCTCGCTCAGTGGCGTGGCCGGACGACACCGGCACGCGACAGGTGATCCGGGTGCCTGCCCCGGGCGGACTGCTGACCTCGACGGTGCCGTCCACGACGGCCAACCGGTCGACGAGGCCGCGCAGCCCGGAGCCCCGGGTCGGGTCGGCGCCGCCCACACCGTCGTCGGTCACGACGACCGCGATCGCCTGGGCGTCTCGGCGCACGCTGACCTCGACCCGGGTCGCCGCCGCGTACTTGGCCACGTTGGTCAACGCCTCGGCGACGGCGTAGTAGAGCGTCGCCTCGACGGTGGCCGGCAGCCGCTCGGCGAGGTCCGAGTCGATGAGTACGGGCACCGGCGAGCGTTCGGCGAGCGAGTCCAGCGCGGGGCCGAGTCCGCGCTCGCTGAGCACTGCGGGGTGGATGCCCCGGGCCAGCTCGCGCAGCTCGCCGATCGCCTGCCTGAGCTGGCTGCCGGCCTCCGTCACCGAGGGGCCGAGCCCGTCGGGGTCGTCGCCCAGCCGGTTGGCCGCCAGCCGGAGCAGCAGCGCCACCCCGACCAGGCTCTGCTGGGCGCCGTGGTGCAGGTCGCGCTCGAGGTTGCGCCGCTCCACCTCCTGGGCCGTCACCAGCCGCTCCCTCGAGCTGCGCAGGTCGTCGATCAGCCGCAGGTTGCGCAGCACCAGCCCGGCCTGCGAGGCCACGTGCTCGAGCAGTGCCTCCTCCGGCGGCGTGACCGGCTCCCCCGCCGGCTTCGTCACCGTGACCAGCCCGAGCAGCTCGTCGTGGTGCCGCACCTCGACCTGCCGGTCGACCGGCAGCGTCGGTGCGTCGTCGAGAGGCACCTCGACGGCGACACCGCCGTTGTCCGGCCACGCCGCCTCGCGGACCAGTCGCGGGCCGTCGGCCAGCCATACCTCCACCTGGGCGCCTCCCAGGCAGCGGCCGACCATCTGCGCCATCCGGGGCAACAGCTCACTGGTCGGGTACGTCCCGGTCATCCGGCCGGCGAAGTCCGACAACACCTCGTACGGGGTCGCCCGCTCCCCGTAGACCAGCCGGTTCGCCCAACGCTGCACGCGCGACCGCACGGGCTGGAAGGCCACCGCGACGACCGCCGTGGCCAGTACCGACAGCGCGACCGACGGCTGTCGCTGGCCCACAGCGGCTCCGATACCCACCACGATGCCCACGTAGACGACGGTGATGAACACGCCGAGCGCCCCGACCATCAGGGCGCGGCTGATGACCGCGTCGATCCCGTACAGGCCGTGCCGGGAGACCGCGACCCCGATCGCGAGCGGGATCAGGCCGAAGGACAGCAGCGACACGTTCTGCAGGATCAGTACCGCTTGGTTGAAGTCCGCTGCGGGCGTCTCCGAGAACGCCGACGGCAACGAGGCCGCCATCGTTGCCAGGAAGGCCACTGCCACGAACGCACCGGCGGTGGCCAGCCATTTCAGCTGCAGCCGCTCGACGCCGCGTGAGCGGCGGAACCGGAGTACCAGCGCGACCGCCGCCGCCACGATGCTCAGCGGCAGCGCCGGCAGCGCGACCACGAGCACGGCGATGATGACCGGCTCCAGCGCCTCGACCGCGAGCGGGTTCTGCGCGACAGGCACGGGCACGTCCTGCACCCGTCCCGGCGCGAGGATGATGGCGAGACTGCCGAGCACGACGACCGCGAGGCCGATCCACGCCAGCACCCGCCATCGCGGTGACGGCAGTCGACCGTCGGGGAACAGCAGGATCAGGTAGATCCCCATCAGCGCCATCGGCGGCAGCCAGCTGGCCGACGAGAGCATCTGTACCTCGAACCCGCCCGGGAGCGAACCGGGATGGCCGATCAGCGCCCACTGGGTGTAGGCGTCCAGCACTCCGGAGTACGCCCAGGCCAGCCCGATCCCCAGCAGCAGCCAACCGATCCGGTTGCGCGGCAGCTGTCGGGTGATGAGCAGTCCCACCAGCGGGAACAGCGAGACCATGGCTACAAAGGACAGCTCGCTGGCCGTGCCGTTGGACCCCCAGTCGCTGTAGTCGGTGTCGGCGCTGAACTGCGCGACAGCGCTGAGGACCATCACCGCGACGTAGAACGCGAAGGTCGCCCACGCCCATCGGCGCAGGGCGGTGTCGCTGAGCTGACGGGGGGACCTCATGAGACCTCCTCCAGCACGGCGGACCGTGCGGTGGCCACGGGAACGCGGCAGCTGATGCGGGTCCCCTCGCCGACGGGACTGTCCATGTCGAGGACGCCGTCCACGGCAGCTACCCGGTCGGCCAGTCCGCGGAGTCCGGCGCCCAGGCCGGGGTCGGCGCCGCCCGCTCCGTCGTCGGCGACATCGAGGACGACTGCGCCCTCCGTCGTCCGGACCCACAGCCGCACCGTCCGCGCACCCGAGTGTCGGGCGGCATTGCGGATCGTCTCGGCCCCCACCAGGTAGAGCGTCGCCTCGACGGCATCCGGCAGCCGGTCGTGCAGCTCGGTCTCGACGATGACGGGCACCGACGAGCGTTCGGCCAGCGAGGTCAGTGCCGGGCCGAGGCCGCGCTCGGTGAGGATCACCGGATGGATGCCGCGGGCCAGCTCGCGCAGCTCGTCGATCGCAGCCTGCAGCTGTTCTCCGGCCTCCGTCAGCGACTTCTTGACGTCGGGGTTCGATGCGCGGGCCGCGGCCATCCGGGTGAGCAGCGCCACCGAGACCAGGCTCTGCTGGGCACCGTCGTGCAGGTTGCGCTCCAGCCGTCGGCGCTCCGCGTCCTGCGAGGCGACCAGACGAACCCGTGAGCTCTTCAGGTCGTCGATCAGCCGCAGGTTGCGCAACACCAGGCCCGCCTGGGTCGCCACCTGCTCGAGCATCGCGTCCTCGGGAGGTGTCACTGGTTCGGCGGCCGGCTTGGTGACAACGAGCGCCCCGAGCAGCTCGTCGCGGTGCCGGACCGGGATCACCCGGTCACCTGCGAGCGACAGCTCGGCACCGTCGGTGCCGGCGGCGGCGGTGACTGGGTCGACCGGGTCTGTGTCCGTCGGCCAGCTCACCTCGCGCACCAGCTCGTCGCCTGCCCGCACCCACACCTGCACCTCGGCCCCGCCGAGCCCCTCGGAGACCGTCTGCGCCAGCCGCGGCAGCAGCTCGGCCGTCGTGTAGCGGCCGGTGACCCGCGAGGCGAAGTCGGCGAGCACCTCGTACGGGGTCGCCCGCTCGCCGTACACCAGCCGGTTCGCCCACCGCTGGACCCGTTCCCGCACCGGCTGGAACGCCACCGCCACCACAGCAGTCGCCACCACCGACAACGCCACCGACGGCCGCTGCTGACCGATCAGGGCACCGATGCCGACCACGATCGCCACGTACACCGCGGTGATGAACACACCCAGGGCACCGACCATCAAGGCGCGGCTGATGACCGCGTCGATCTCGTAGAGGCCGTGCCGAGAGACGGCGATGCCCACCGCTGAGGGGATCAGCAGGAACGACAGCAAGGACAGGGTGTCGATGAAGTCCATCGCGGTGTCGCCGATGCCCAGGCCGTCGCGCACCGCGGGCACCGACAGCACGATGCCGACGAGGAACAGCACGGCGACGACCGCGCCCGCCGTGGTGAGCCACTTGAGCTGCAGTCGCTCGGCGCCGAGCGCCCGCCGGTAGCGCAGCACCAGGGCGACCGCGGCCGCGACCATGCAGCACGGCAGGAGGCCTAGGCAGAGGGGCACCAGCACGTCCAGGAGCGGCGCCAGCGACTCGACGCCGAGTGGGTTCTCGACTCCGTCCGGCTCGGGCCGGTACTCGATGCGGCCCGGTGTGAGGACCAGCGCCGGGGTGCCGACCACCACGACCAGCACGGCGATCCGGGACAGCCAGCGCCAGCGTGGGGACGGCAACCGCCCGTCCGGGAAGAGCAGGATCAGCCAGATGCCCATCAGAGCGACGGCGGGCAGCCAGCTGCTCGTCAGCACCGCCAACGCGACGAAGCCGCCGGGCAACGCGCCGGGCTGCAGGGCCAGCGCCCAGGTGGTGTACACGTCGATGATGCCCGACACCGTCCAGGCGCCACCGATGGCGACCAGCAGCCAACCGATCCGGTTGCGCGGCTGGCTGAGGACGATCACGACGCCGACCAACGGGAACGAGGTGATGAGCAGCATGAAGCCTAGGAAACCGGCAGCGGCACCGGCGTCGGCGAACGTCGAGTCCGCCGAGCTCGCCGCACTCATGGCGATGTCCACGGCGACGACGAGCAGGAACAGGCCGAACGCGGTCCAGGCGAGCCGGCGCAGGGCGGAGTCGCTGAGGCTGTTGGCCACTACGACACCCCCGTAAGCACTGACGAACGGCTGCCGGTGACCGGTACCGGCACCCGGCAGGTGACGCGAGTGCCCGCACCCGGTGGGCTGTGCACGTCGAGGGCTCCGTCCACCGCGGCGACCCGGTCGGCCAGGCCCTGCAGCCCGGTTCCCAGTGCGGGGTCGGCACCGCCAGCGCCGTCGTCGACCACCTCGAGGGTGACGGCCCCGTCCTCGCGGGTCAGGCGAGCGCGAACGGTGCGGACGCCACCGTGCCTGCCGGCGTTGCGGATGGTCTCCGCGGCGACCAGGTAGAGCGTCGCCTCGACAGCGTCCGGCACCCGGTCGCGCAGATCGGTCTCGACGATGACCGGCACCGACGAGCGTTCGGCCAGCGAGCTGAGCGCCGGTCCGAGGCCGCGCTCGGTGAGGACGACCGGGTGGATGCCGCGGGCCAGCTCGCGCAGCTCGTCGATCGCCGCCTGCAGCTGCTCACCGGCCTCGGTCAGCGACCTCTTCACGTCAGCGTCGGAGGCCCGGGCCGCGGCCATCCTGGTCAGCAGCGCCACCGAGACCAGGCTCTGCTGGGCACCGTCGTGCAGGTTGCGCTCCAGCCGCCGCCGCTCCGCGTCCTGTGACGCGACCAGACGAACCCGTGAGCTCTTCAGGTCGTCGATCAGCCGCAGGTTGCGCAACACCAGGCCCGCCTGGGTCGCCACCTGCTCCAGCATCGCGTCCTCGGGTGGCGTGACGGTCTCGCTTGCGGGCTTGTTGACCACCAGGGCGCCGAGCAGCTCCTCGCGGTGGCGTACGGGCACCACCCGGTCACCTGCCAGCGGTAGCGACGCATCGTCTCCCACGCTGACCGGCTCGACCGGCTCGACGTCCACCGGCGTACTCACCTCGCGGACCAGCTGGTCGCCGGTACGCACCCACACCTCGACCCGCGCGCCGCCGAGGCCGTCGGACACCGTCTGCGCGAGCCGGGGCAGCAGCTCGGCGGTCGTGTAGCGGCCGGTCACCCGCGAGGCGAAGTCGGCCAGCACCTCGTACGGGGTCGCCCGCTCGCCGTAGACGAGCCGGTTCGCCCACCGCTGCACCCGCTCCCGCACCGGCTGGAACGCCACCGCCACCACAGCCGTTGCCACCACCGACAACGCCACCGACGGCCGCTGCTGCCCGATCAGCGCACCGATACCGACCACGATCCCGACGTACACGGCCGTGATGAACGCACCCAGCGCGCCCACGACCAGGGCGCGGCTGATGACGACGTCGATCTCGTACAGCCGGTGCTTGAGCACCGCGATGCCGATCGCCACCGGCACCAGACCGAACGAGGCCAGGATCATCGACGTCCAGACGTCCGTCCAGGTGCCCTCCGGAAGCTCGTAGCCGATGATCTCGCTGCCGACGTAAACGCTGATGTTCGACAGGTAGAAGGCGGCAACGAAGCCTCCGGCGGCGGCCAGCCACTTCAGCTGCAGCCGCTCCTGCCCGGCGGACCGTCGGTACCGCTGGATCAGTGCGACTGCGCACGCGAGCATGCAGATCGGCAGCACGATGATGGTCACCATCAACGCCTCCACCACCGGATTGACCGCAGGGATAGCCAACGGGTTCTCGAGTCCGGGAACGGCAAAATCGTTCAGGGAGGTCGGTTCGAACATCGAGACTAGCGAGACGACCGCGATCGTGACGGCCGACAGGGCGGCGACTGGTCGCCACCGCGGCGAGGGCAGTCGACCGTCGGGGAACAACAGGATCAAGAAGGTGCCCATCAACCCGACCGCAGGCACCCACAGCCAGACGCCGAGGGCAGCGACCAGGATCGGGGCGGGCAACGAGCCCGGGTGGGTCTCCAGGCCGAACCTGGCGTACTCCTCGGTGCTGACGGTGGCCCCCCAGAGGAGGCCGATGACCAGAGACAGCCATCCGATCGTGGAGTCCGGCTGACGCCTCGCCACCAGCAGGCCGACCACAGAGAACGAGGCGAAGGCGACGACGAGGGCTGCCTGAGCAACGGCGTTGCTCACTGTCCATGCTGTCTGCTCGATCCGGGCCGGATCCGCGATCTCGGCGAGCCCGCTCACCGTGAACATCGCGACGGACAGCGCGAAGACCACCCACGCCAGTCGGCGCAAGGCGTGACGGCTGACGCCGACGGCGGTCACGACGCGGGCTCCAGGACGCTGCCGTGTGCAACGGTCACCGGCACCGTGCAGGTGATCCGGGTACCCGCTCGCGCGGGACTGTGCACCTCGATCGTGCCGTCGACGGCGGCGACCCGGTCGGCCAGGCCCTGCAGCCCCGTTCCCAGTGCGGGGTCGGCACCGCCAGCGCCGTCGTCGACCACCTCGAGGGTGACGGCCCCGTCCTCGCGGGTCAGGCGAGCGCGAACGGTGCGGACGCCGCCGTGCCTGCCGGCGTTGCGGATGGTCTCCGCGGCGACCAGGTAGAGCGTCGCCTCGACAGCGTCCGGCAGCCGGTCGCGCAGATCGGTCTCGACGATGACCGGCACCGACGAGCGTTCGGCCAGCGAGCTGAGCGCCGGTCCGAGGCCGCGCTCGGTGAGGACGACCGGGTGGATGCCGCGGGCCAGCTCGCGCAGCTCGTCGATCGCCGCCTGCAGCTGCTCACCGGCCTCGGTCAGCGACTTCTTCACGTCAGCGTCGGAGGCCCGGGCCGCGGCCATCCTGGTCAGCAGCGCCACCGAGACCAGGCTCTGCTGGGCACCGTCGTGCAGGTTGCGCTCCAGCCGCCGGCGCTCCGCGTCCTGTGACGCGACCAGGCGTACCCGTGAGCTCTTCAGGTCGTCGATCAGCCGCAGGTTGCGCAACACCAGGCCCGCCTGGGTCGCCACCTGCTCCAGCATCGCGTCCTCGGGTGGCGTGACGGTCTCGCTTGCGGGCTTGTTGACCACCAGGGCGCCGAGCAGCTCCTCGCGGTGGCGTACGGGCACCACCCGGTCACCTGCCAGCGGTAGCGACGCATCGTCTCCCACGCTGACCGGCTCGACCGGCTCGACGTCCACCGGCGTACTCACCTCGCGGACCAGCTGGTCGCCGGTACGCACCCACACCTCGACCCGCGCGCCGCCGAGGCCGTCGGACACCGTCTGCGCGAGCCGGGGCAGCAGCTCGGCGGTCGTGTAGCGGCCGGTCACCCGCGAGGCGAAGTCGGCGAGCACCTCGTACGGGGTCGCCCGCTCGCCGTAGACGAGCCGGTTCGCCCACCGCTGCACCCGCTCTCGCACCGGCTGGAACGCCACCGCGACGACAGCCGTTGCCAGCACCGACAACGCCACCGACGGCCGCTGCTGCCCGATCAGCGCACCGATACCGACCACGATCCCGACGTACACCGCGGTGATGAACGCACCCAGCGCACCGACGACCAGGGCGCGGCTGATGATCGCGTCGATCCCGTACAGGCCGTGTCTGAGCACGGCGACGCCGATGGCGATCGGGATGAGCCCGAACGACAGGACCGCGACCGTGTCGACGGCGGCGCTCCACGCGTCCAGCCGGCTCTCGGCCGGCCGGGTGGCGGACACCAGCGACACCACGATGCTGACCAGGAAGGCCGCGGCCACGAACGCCCCGGCGGTGGTGAGCCACTTGAGCTGCAAGCGCTCCTCGCCCCGCGACCTCCGGTAGCGAAGCACCAGTGCGGTCGCCGCGGCGAGGATGCACACGGGAAGCAGCGCCACGCTCAGACCACGAACAGGCACTCGAGCACGGAATCCGCTCCGGGTATGCCCAGCGGGTTGTCCTGCTCGACCGCGGCGATCGCGCCCTCGATCGGGCCGGGCGCAAGGCTGATGGACAGCGTGCCGAGGACGACTACGACCACGCCGAGCCATGCGACGGGACGCCACCGTTGCGAGGGCAGGTGCCCATCGGGGAACAGCAGCAGGAGGTAGATGCCGGTCAGCGCCACGGGGGGCAGCCACACCGACGACGCGACGGCCTGGACTGCGACGCCACCGGGCAGCGAGCCAGGCTCGAGGATCAGCGCCCAGCGGACGTACGCGTCCAGGACACCGCCCAGCGACCACCCGATTCCGATGAACAGCAGCAGCCAGCCCACCCGGTTGCGCGGCAGCTTGCGGGTGATCAGCAGTCCGACCAGCGGGAACAGGCCGAAGACGCCCACGACCACGAAGTCGCGTGGGTTCACGGTGCCCTGTGGTGCGAGACCGGAGCCCGCCCTCTCACCCGCGTCCAGACCTCTGGTCTGCTCGAGGCTGGCGAACAGCGCGAGGGTCGCGACGATCAGCGTGACGGCGTAGACGCCCGCCGCCACCCACGCCCAGCGGCGCAGTGCCCGGTCACTGAGGCGCATCATGGGTCCCGGGTTCGTCGAGGACGGAGTGCAGCGCCTCACCGGACAGCTCGTCCTTGGCGATGAACCCGACCGCGCCTGACTCCCCCACCTGCTCGCCGTAGTCGGAGGCGTGCCGGCTGGACACCAGCACGATCCGGCCCACCAGCCGGCGCTCGAGCAGCTCGCGGGCGATCTCGAAGCCGGTGGTGTCCGGCAGCTGCACGTCGAGCACGACGATGTCGGGCCGCAGCCGGGTCGCCTCGGCCACCGCCGACGCTCCGTCGCCGGCCTCGCCGACGACGTCGTACCCCTCCGCCTGCAGCAGCAGCCGGGTCGACATCCGGAACATCGCGTGGTCGTCGACGATCAGCGCGGTCGTGCTCATGCCTCGATGGTGGTGCCTCGCGCGGCTCCGCGGCAGCGAGTCACCCCTGAAAGTCGGCCGTGTCGCTCAGGGTTAACCCTGAGCGCGCCGGTCAGAGGGCGATCAGGCCGGCGTCGGTGGGGGTGAAGCCGCAGGAGTCCAGGTAGAAGGCACGCAGGTGGGGCTCGAAGTCGACGTGCAGCCACTCGCAGCCGACGGCCCTCGCCTGGTCGGTCGCGACCGCGACCAACCGGGTCGCGATCCCCCGTCGCCTCGCCCGGACCGGGACCAGGGTGTCGAGCACGAAGGCGTGGCCCCACCCGTCCCAGGCCACGTTGACGAAGCCCACCAGGTCGTCGCCGTCACGAGCCGTCACCCAGCCGAGGCTGTGCCGATGCAGCTGTCCCTCCCAGTCGTCGTCCAGCACCGGGTGGTCGAACCCCTCGGCGTGCAACGCGTTCACCTCGGCGTTGGTGAACGAGCCGCGCCACTCGTACGTCGCCATGACGGGATGTCCTCGGGCGGTCAGCGCTTCCGCGGTGCGGACTTCTTCGCGGTCGACTTCTTCGCGGTCGTCTTCTTCGCGGTCGACTTCTTCGCGGTCGACTTCTTCGCCGTCGACTTCTTCGCGGTCGTCTTTCTCGCCGTCGACTTTCTCGCCGTCGTCTTCTTCGCGGTCGACTTCTTGGCGGTCGACTTCTTGGCGGGCGTGCTCTTCGCCGTCGTCTTCTTCGCCGTCGACTTCTTCGCCGTCGACTTCTCCACCGACCGCAGCGCCTCGTCCGGCTTGCCCGCCTCCACCCCGGCCCGGGCCTCGTCCGTGGCCAGCGCGGCCTTCGCCTCCGCGAGCTTGGCCAGCCGACGCTCTGCCCGCGCCTGCTGCTTGGCGAGGTCCTTGTCCGCCTTGGCCCGGTCCTTGCGGGCGGATCGGGCCACCTGCCTGGCCTCGTCCACCTTCTCCGCGAGCGCCTTGGCCTCCGACCGCGCCACCTTCAGCGAGGCCCTCAGCTCGGCCAGCCGACGGGACGCGCGGTCGTGGCGGCGGCCGGTCTCAGCCGCCCGCTCCTGCAGCGGCTCCAACGCCGCCGTCGCCTGCTCGGCCTTGACCTGTCGCCGCTCGACCCTCTCGGTGTCGGTCATGTCCTTCGCCATCTGCACGCCTCCCGGTGTTGGTCGCCGCCACGTTCCCACGGTGCGGGCCTGCGCGCCCACCGTGGTCTGCACCGGTGCGTCAGAGCAGGGCGGACGGGTCGTCGGGGACGTCGGCGGCGTACCCGCGCAGCACCGGCAGCGGGACGACATCGACCGCCCGGGCGTGGGTGGCGGCGAGCACGACCGGGGGCGCGCAGTCGGCTTCGTACGCCTGCAGCCAGCGGTTGGCAACGACGCACCACCGGTCGCCGGCGACCAGCCCCGCGAAGTCGTACTCCGGGCGCGGGGTGCGCAGGTCGTTGCCCACCTGCTGCTGGTGGTCGAGGAACGCGTCGGTCACCACCGCGCAGATCGTGTGCGTCACGACGCCACCCGGCCCCGGCAGGCAGTAGCCGTCGCGGTGCACGCCGGTGATCGGGTCGGTGCCGCAGGGCTCCAGCGGCTCACCGAGCACGTTGCGCTCGTCGTCCACGGCACCACTGTGCCCGGTGGCACCTGGCCCGGGTCAACGCCTCGTCTCGTACACCAGCAGCTCGGTGCCCGCCGCTTCCTCGCCGTCGTCGGGGGCGGCCAGCAGCCGCACCGTGCGGCCGTCGAGCTCGAGGGCCACCGGGTTGCGGGTGGCGACGTGGCCGGCCGCGGAGAAGTACGGGAACGGCAGCTCGTGCAGGATCGCGTCGGAGTCGAGGTCGAGCAGCGCGAGCCCACCGAGCTCGTACGGGTCGCCCTCGGCGTCGGGCAGCTCGGTGATGCCGGTGCAGATCTGGTCGCCCCGGTCGACGTACGCGCAGTCCTGGTAGTCGACGAGGTGGCTCCGGTTCGGGTCGGCCTCGAGCAGCCGACCGGCCCGGCTCCAGGTGAACATCGTGCGCGAGCCCCAGCTGACCCCGTGCAGTCGACCGGTCTCGTAGTCGCGGACGATCCCGCCGACGTGGTCGTCGTAGGAGAACTCGCGGCGGACGTCGTAGGTCTCCGGGTCGATCGTGTACACGATCGCCTTGCTGTCCGGGCGGTACTGCGCCACCGGGACCCAGACCCGGCGGCCGTCGAAGTCGATGCCGCCCGGGTGGTACATGTGCCCGCGGCCGACCTCGATGTCGCGCAGCAGGTCGCCGTC
>CAWATY010000011.1:0-52141 GCA_963785115.1 uncultured Actinomycetota bacterium | reverse complement strand
CGCGCCGTCAGACGCCGTCGAGCGCCGCGTCGTCGCCGAGCATCGGCTGGAGCGGCTGCTGGCGGGGTGCGGCGAGTCCGATGTGGGTCCACGCCGCGGGCGTGGCCACCCGGCCCCGGGGGGTGCGGGCGAGCAGCCCCTCCCGCACCAGGAACGGCTCGGCGACCTCCTCGACGGTCTCGCGCTCCTCGCCCACGGCGACGGCGAGCGTGCCGAGGCCGACCGGTCCGCCTCCGAACCGGCGGCACAGCGCGTCGAGCACCGACCGGTCGAGCCGGTCGAGACCGATCTCGTCGACCTCGTACAGCTCGAGGGCCTGCCTGGCCACGGTGGCATCGACGACACCGCCCGCCCGCACCTCGGCGAAGTCACGCACCCTGCGGAGCAGCCGGTTGGCGATGCGTGGCGTGCCGCGCGAGCGACCGGCGATCTCGGTGGCACCGTCCGGGCGCAGGTCGACGCCCAGCAGCCCGGCGGACCGGTGCACGATCGCGGTCAGTTCGTCGGCCGTGTAGAAGTCAAGCTGGGCGGTGAACCCGAAGCGGTCGCGCAGCGGCCCTGGCAGCAGCCCCGAGCGGGTGGTCGCGCCGACCAGGGTGAAGTGCGGGATCTCCAGCGGGATCGCGGTGGCGCCGGGGCCCTTGCCGACGATGACGTCGACGCGGTAGTCCTCCATGGCCAGGTAGAGCATCTCCTCGGCACCGCGCGCCATCCGGTGCAGCTCGTCGACGAAGAGCACCTCACCTGCGCCGATGCCGGACAGGATGGCCGCGAGGTCACCGGCGTGCTGCAGCGCCGGCCCGCTGGTGAGCCGCAGCGGCACCCCCATCTCGGTGGCCACGATCATCGCCAGCGTGGTCTTGCCGAGGCCGGGCGGGCCGGACAGCAGGACGTGGTCGGCGCAGCGCTCCCGGCCCCGGGCCGCCTCGAGCACCAGCGCGAGCTGGGCGCGGACGCGGCCCTGGCCGATCAGGTCCTCGAGGGTCCGCGGCCGCAGCGCCGACTCGGCGGCGCGCTCTTCGACCACGGCCAGCGGGGTCACGACGTCCCGTCCAGCCTCCTGTCCAGCCTCCTGTCCAGCGTCCGGTCCGGCCGGCAGGTCGCGCTCGGGCTCAGCCACGGCTCATGCCCTCGACAGCGTCCGCAGGGCGGCCCGCAGCAGCGTCGGGACGTGCGGACCTGACGGATCGGAACCCTGTTGCTCGTCGGCGAGCGGGGAGACGGCGTCGACCGCCAGCTCGGCCTCCCGGGTGGACCAGCCCAGACCCACCAGGCCGGAGTGCACCTGGTCGCGCCAGGTCGCCGCCGACCCCTGGGCGGCGGCGTGCCCGTTGGCGCCGGTCACCCCGTGCGGGGCGCCGAGCCGGTCGCGCAGCTCGAGCACGATGCGCTGCGCCCCCTTGCGCCCGATCCCCGGCACCTGGGTCAGTGCGGCCAGGTCGTCGGTGGACACCGCCCGGCGCAGCTCGTCAGGTGCGTGCACGGCCAGCATGGCTTGCGCCAGCTTGGGTCCCACCCCGCTCGCCGTCTGGAGCAGCATGAACACCTGTCGCTCGTCGTCGTCGGCGAAGCCGAACAGCGTCAACGAGTCCTCGCGCACGACCAGCGCCGTCGCCACCGTCACGTCGGCGCCGAGCCGCAGGCCGGCGAGCGTGCCGGGCGCACACTGCAGCTCGAGCCCCACGCCGCCGACCTCGACCACCGCGGTGGACGGGCTCAGCGCCGCGACCCGCCCCCGCACCGAGGCGATCACGACGCACTCCGGGTCTGGGCCGCGGCGAGCGCTGCGTCGAGCCGGGAGCTGGCCCCGCCGCGCCACACGTGGCAGATGCCGAGCGCCAAGGCATCGGCCGCATCGGCCGGTCGTGGCTCGGTCGGCAGCCGCAGCAACCGGGTCACCATGGCCGTCACCTGCTGCTTGTCGGCGCGACCGTGGCCGGTCACGGCAGCCTTGACCTCGCTGGGCGTGTACAGCGCCACGGGCAGCCCGCGGCGCGCAGCGGCGAGCAGCGCAACGCCGCTTGCCTGAGCGGTGCCCATCACGGTGCGCACGTTGTGCTGAGTGAACACTCGCTCGATCGCGACGGCATCCGGCGCGTACGTCTCCAGCCACTCGTCGATCGCGTCGTGGAGGATCAGCAGCCGCTCCGCCAAGTCGCTCGCCGCGGGCGTACGGACGACGTCGACCGCCACCGCGGTCAGCGGCCGACCGGTCTCGCCCTCGACCACCCCGACGCCGCACCGGGTCAGACCCGGGTCGATGCCCAGCACACGCACGCCATCACCGCCTGCGGCCCCACGGACCCGTCGCTCGCTAGAACACCTGTTCGGACGACGACAGTAGGTGCCGGGACCCCCCGCGGCGAAGGAGGCGCGCCGAGGTCAGCCCAGCTGGGCCATGACGTCGTCGCTGGCCTCGAAGTTGGCGAAGACGTTCTGCACGTCGTCGGAGTCCTCCAGCGCCTCGATCAGCCGCACCACCCGCCCGGCGTCGTCGGCATCGACCGGCACGGTCAGCGACGGGACGAACGACGCCTCCGCGGACTCGTAGTCGATACCGGCGTCCTGCAGGGCGGTGCGGACCACCAGCAGGTCGGTCGGTTCGCACACGACCTCGTACGCCTCGCCGAGGTCGTTGACCTCCTCGGCACCGGCCTCGAGGACGGCGAGCAGCACGTCGTCCTCGCCCAGCGGTCCCCCCTCCTGGTCGCGCGGCACGATCACGACACCCTTGCGGGTGAACATGTACGCCACCGAGCCGGCGTCGGCCATGTTCCCGCCGCCGCGGGTCATGGCGGTGCGGACCTCGCCCGCGGCGCGGTTGCGGTTGTCGGTGAGGCACTCGACCAGCAGCGCGACGCCGCCCGGGGCGTAGCCCTCGTACATGATCGTCTGGTAGTCGGCTCCCCCGGCCTCGAGCCCGGACCCGCGCTTGACCGCACGGTCGATGTTGTCGTTGGGCACCGACGACTTCTTGGCCTTCTGGATGGCGTCGTACAGGGTCGGGTTGCCGGCAGGATCGCCGCCGCCGGTACGCGCGGCCACCTCGACGTTCTTGATCAGCTTCGCGAACAGCTTGCCGCGCCGGGCGTCGACGACCGCCTTCTTGTGCTTGGTGGTCGCCCACTTGGAGTGACCGGACATCGGGGTGCCTCCTGGATCGGCGGATCGGCGGGTCGTCGGTGCTGGCCCGTGCTGGGCCGTGCTGGCCCGTGCCCGCCGGTGTCAGCCGACGAGGTGCTCGAGGAACCAGCGGTGGATCCGGTCGTCGCCTGCCACCTCGGGGTGGAATGCGGTCGCGAGCAGCGGGCCCTGCCGGACCGCGACGATCCTACCGGCGGCCGGCCCGTCGCCCACCCGGGCGAGCACCTCGACACCGGCACCGGCCTTCTCGACCCACGGCGCACGGATCAGCACCGCGTGGAACGGCCGGTCGAGGTCGGCGAAGTCGACATCGGTCTCGCAGGAATCGACCTGGCGACCGAAGGCGTTGCGGCGCACCGTGACGTCGAGCCCGCCGAGCGTCTCCTGGTCGGGAGTGCCGGCCTCGATGGTGTCGGCGAGCAGGATCATGCCGGCGCAGGTACCGAAGGCCGGCAGGCCGTCGCCCAACCTGCGCCGGAGCGGCTCCCAGAGACCGAAGGCGACGGCCAGCTTGTGCATGGTGGTCGACTCGCCGCCGGGCAGGACCAGGGCGTCGACGGCGTCGAGCTCGGCCGGCCGACGCACGGGGACCGGGTGGACGCCGAGCGCGCCGAGCACGACCAGGTGCTCGCGCACGTCGCCCTGCAGTGCCAGCACCCCGACGGTGCGACCGGTCACCTCCGGCGCTGCCACGCAGCGGTGACCTCGACCCGACCCTCGTCGAAGTGGGCGGGCAGGCCGTGCCGCGCCAGGGTGTCGATCACCAGATCGAGCAGCGGCTCGCCCGGCGCGACGTTGGCGCTGTCGGCGTGCCAGACGTTGAGCTCGAGCATGCCGTGGTCGACGGCGTGCCAGACGTCGGGAGCGGTGAACCAGACCACGCCCCGGGTGGGCTCGCCGTCAGCGGCCCGCCTACGCAGCTCGCCGTCGGCGACCCAGTGGTCCTCGACCGCCTGGAGCACGACCACGTCGGCGGCCGCGAGGTCGTCGAACGCCGCCTGCAGCCGAGCGTGGTCGGTGGGGTCGGTCCAGGTGCTCTGTTCGGCGACGAGCTCGTCGCGGGCCTCGGACACCAGGGCCGCGGCCACCGCCGCCGGCTCGGTCGCTCCCTGGTCGTGTGCCACCGCCTCGGTGACCTCACGCAGCACGGCACCGTCATCGAGCAGCCCGGCCCGTACCTGCGCCCGGGCGAAGTCGCGCACCCGTTCCTCGGCGCTGACCTTGGGTCCCGTGCGGAAGATCCCGCCCTCGGCATCCCTGTCCGGCACGCGGTCGCTCACCAGCCGCGCTCGGCGAGCCGGTGCGGCTCCGGCACGTCGTCGACGTTGATGCCCACCATGGCCTCGCCGAGACCGCGCGACACCTTGGCGATCATGTCGGGATCGTCGTGGAACGTCGTGGCCTTGACGATGGCGGCGGCACGCTCGGCGGGGTTGCCGGCCTTGAAGATGCCGGAGCCCACGAACACGCCTTCGGCACCGAGCTGCATCATCATCGCGGCGTCGGCGGGGGTCGCGATGCCGCCCGCGGTGAACAGCACCACGGGGAGCCGGCCGGTGGTCGCGACCTCGTGCACCAGCTCGTACGGGGCCTGCAGCTCCTTGGCGGCGACGAACAGCTCGTCCTCGCTGAGCGAGGTCAGCCGGCGGATCTCGGCCCGGATCCTGCGCATGTGCTGGGTCGCGTTGGACACGTCGCCGGTGCCGGCCTCGCCCTTGGAGCGGATCATCGCGGCGCCCTCGGAGAGCCGGCGCAACGCCTCGCCGAGGTTGGTGGCACCGCAGACGAACGGCACCGTGAACTGCCACTTGTCGATGTGGTGGGCGTAGTCGGCCGGCGTCAGCACCTCGGACTCGTCGACGTAGTCGACCCCGAGGCTCTGCAGCACCTGGGCCTCGACGAAGTGCCCGATCCGCGCCTTGGCCATCACCGGGATGGACACGGCGGCGACGATCCCGTCGATGAGGTCGGGGTCGCTCATCCGGGCCACCCCGCCCTGGGAGCGGATGTCGGCGGGCACCCGCTCGAGGGCCATCACGGCGACGGCCCCTGCGTCCTCGGCGATCTTGGCCTGATCGGGAGTGACGACGTCCATGATCACGCCGCCCTTGAGCATCTCGGCCATGCCACGCTTGACCCGCGCGGTCCCGACCTCCGGAGCCGCTCCGGCGGGCGTGCCGGTCGTGGTGAGCCCGGTGTCGGGCCCGGTGTCAGGCCCGGTGTGGGGCGGAGTGTCGGGCGTGCTGGTCACGGTGCTGCCTCGCGAGTCGCAGGGGATGGTGGGACGTCCACCATCGTACGGCTCAGCGCCCCCCGGCCGTGGCACGGCTGGTCGCGGCGGACAGCGCCTCGGGAGGCACGTCGTCGATCGCCTGCGCCGCCGGTCTCGGTGCGTGCCCGGCGAGGCGTGCGGTACGCACCAGCCAGCGGTCCCGGACCGCCAGCGTGCGGGCCACCAGGTCGTCGTGGAACCGGCGGGCGAGCCGCACCCGGTCGCAGCTCGCGGCCAGCTCGACGAGCAGCGGCCCGGCGCCGGGGTCGGCCAGCCAGGTCTCGACCGCGAGCGGGTCGTCGAGGACGGCCCGAAGGTCCATTGACAGCGCCGACTCGGCCGCCTCCCGCTCGCCACCGGTCGCCGAGCGGGCCTGCTCGGCGGCGGCCAGCAGGACCACGGCCGCGGCGGGGTCGAGGACCCCGGAGTGCGCGACCGCCGCGGTCGCGGCGGCCCGGTCGACGAGCTGCCGGTCGAGTGACGCCTGAGCGGTGGCCAGCCGGATGTGCAGCCGGTCGAGGCGGCCCGCCACCGAGCTCAGCAGCACCGTGACACCGACGAGCACCAGCACGACGGCTAGCGCGACGGCGAGGTTCGCCGCGCTCACCGGTGGTCCCCCGTACGCACCGGCCCGGCGGTCACGGCGTCGTAGACCCGCAGCACCCGTGGCGCCACGACCGACCAGTCGTAGCGACGCACCGCGTGCGTCGCCAGCACCACTCGCGCCCGGCGAGCGTCCTCGTCGGCCAGCATCGCCAGCGCCGCGTCGGCCAGCCGGCCGGCGTTTCCGGTCGGGAAGGTGACCCCCAGGTCGCCCGCCGGACCCCCGTCGAGCACCGCCCGGAAGGCCGGGAGGTCGCTGGCCAGCACGGCCGCGCCGGCCGCCATCGCCTCGGCGAGCACGATCCCGAAGCTCTCGCCGCCGGTGTGCGGTGCGACGTAGACGTCCGCGGACGCGAGCAGCACGTGCCGCTGCGCGTCATCCACCCGGCCGAGCACCTCGACCGCCGCGGCGACGGCCCGCGGCAGCCGGTTGCGTACCTCGGCCGGGTCACCCGCGCCGGCGACGAGCAGCCGCACCCCGGGCCGGGCGGCCAGGATCCGCGGCAGCGCATCGAGCAGGACCGGCAACCCCTTGCGCGGCTCGTCCAGGCGGCCGAGGAAGAGCAGCGTCCCGTCCGCGGACGCCCACCGCGGGTCCGCGGCGGCACCGGCAAATCGGTCGACCCAGAGCCCGTTGGGGATCACGACCGCCGACCCGCCGACGTGCCGGTGCATGGTGGCCCGCGCGTGCTCGGACACCGCCACCTGCCCGCTGATCCGCTCCAACGCCGGCCGCAGGACGCCGCGGACGACCGCCATCGCCCGCGACCCCGACTCCATCGCGGAGTGGAAGGTTGCGACCACCGGCACCTCGGCGCTCGCCAGCGCGAGCAGCGACAGGCTGGGTGCTGTCGGCTCGTGCACGTGCAGCACGTCGAAGCGACCGGTCGCCGACCAGCGGCGCACCCGGGCTACCGAGGGCGGACCGAACGACAGCCGGGCGACCGACCCGTTGTACGGCACGGGTACGGCGCGTCCCGCGGCGACGACGTAGGCAGGAAGCGAGGAGGCGTCGTCGCCCGGGGCCAGCACGGAGACCTCGATGCCCATGCCGAGCAACGCCTCGGCGAGCTCCAGGACGTGGTTCTGCACCCCGCCGGGCACGTCCAGCGAGTACGGGCACACCAGGCCGACCCTCATGCCGCGGTCACCGGTCCGTCAGCACCTCGTCCGGGCCCGGGTCCAACCGCTGAGCGGCCGGGCTGCGGGGCTCGAGGTCGGCGACGAACAGGGTGGACAACATGTGCCAGTCGGCCGGGTGGGCGCGGATCTCTCGGCTGAACACCGCGGCCACGTCGCGGGTCATCGCCTGCAGCCCGTCCGGTCCGGGCCGGGTCGCGACCTGCTCGTGCATGCGCAGGTTCATCCGTGGCGGTCCGGACCCGTCACGCGCGATGTAGTCGCAGGTGATGGGCAGCAGCGGAGCTCCGGTCAGCTGGGCGAGGCGGGCTGGCCCGGTCGGCAGGCTGGCGCGCTCGCCCAGCAGGTCGACCGCGACGCCGTGCCGGGACAGGTCCCGGTCGGCCAGCAGCGGCACGAACCGACCGGCGCGCACCCGCTGCTCCAGCACCGCGAACGTCGACCCGCTGCCGGTGAGCGGCAGCACCTCCATGCCGAGCGAAGCGCGGTAGGCGAGGAAGTCCTCGTAGAGCGACTCGGGTCGCAACCGTTCCGCGACGGTGGTGAGGGGCATCCCGCTCGCGCAGGCCCACGCGCCGGCGAGGTCCCAGTTGCCGGCATGCGGCAGCGCGGCGACCACGCCCCTGCCCGCCGCGTGCGCGTCGATCAGCCGCTCGGGGTGGTGCAGCACGACCCGGTCGCGGACGTCGTCGGGCGACCAGCGGGGCAGCCGGAAGGCCTCGACCCAGTAGCGCAGGTAGGAGCGCATGGCCGCACGGCTCAGCACGCGCAGCGCGGCCGGGTCGCGTCCCGGGACGGCCCGAGCCAGGTTGCGCTCCAGCCGCAGCACACCGTGGCCGCGGCGTCGCCAGGCGACGTCGGCGGCGGCCTCACCGAGACGGTGCGCCGCCCCCTCGGGCAGCCGGGCGCCCACGCGCCACCCCAGCCGGTAGGCCGAGGCCGTCGCTCGCTCGGCGGCGTCCGGGTCGGGGCTCATGTCGGCGGGGCGGTACGACCGGGGGGCTGGGGTGGGTCGACCGCGAGGGCCTGACGGCGCACGATCAGGGCCCGCTGGAACACGGTCACGGTGCTCGCGACCGCGAGCGCCCACAACGTGATCGTGAGCATCCAGGACTGGTTGAAGATGTCGGACAGCCCGGTCATGACGAGGATGGCCACCAGCCGGTCGGCGCGCTCGGCGATGCCACCCTTGGCCTGCATGCCGAGGCTCTCGGCCCGGGCGCGGGCGTACGACGTCACCGAGCCCATGACCAGGCACCACAGAGCCACCGCGGCGAGCACCGGGTCGTCGCCTCCCCAGGCGAACCACAGCACCAGGCCGCCGAAGACCGCACCGTCGCCGATCCGGTCCAGGGTCGAGTCGAGCCAGGCACCCCAGCGCGACGACCGACCGACCTGGCGGGCCATGTAGCCGTCGATCAGGTCGGAGAAGACGAACAGGGTCACCACGATGACCCCGAGCAGAAGCTGCCCACGCGGAAAGAAGCCGAGGGCTCCTGCACAGACGCCGGCCGTGCCCACCAGCGTGACGACGTCGGGGCTGACACCGAGCCGAAGGAGCAGGTTCGCGACCGGGGACAGCAGGCCGGTCCAGAACTGCCGGAAGCGCTCGAGCATGAGGCGGCCGATGGTATCCGTGGGCTCTCGACGGGGTCTCTCGTCGGGGTCTTGTGCGCCGGGGCGCGGCGGTGTTGGCTGACCTGACCGGACGACGGATGTCGACTCTTCTGCGGGAGGTCTCCAGATGGCGGACAAGACAGGAGGCCCAGGCGGGCAGGAAGGAGCCGCCCCGGTCGCAGACCGACCCGAAGGGGTGCGCAACGTGGTCCTGGTCGGGCCGTCCGGCTCGGGCAAGACCACGTTGGTCGAGCACCTGTTGCTCAGCACCGGGGCGCTGACGCGTGCCGGCACCGTCGAGGCGGGCACGACGGTCAGCGACCACGACGAGGCGGAGGTCCGCCAGCAGCGTTCCGTCGGACTGTCGCTCGCCCCCGTTCTGGTCGACGGCGTGAAGGTCAACATCCTCGACACCCCCGGCTACGCCGACTACGTCGGTGAGCTGCGCGCCGGGCTGCGCGCCGCCGACAGCGCCCTGTTCGTCGTGTCCGCCACAGAGCCGCTGGACGGTGCTGCCCGCTCGGCCTGGCAGGAGTGTGAGGCGGTCGGTACGCCGCGCGCGGTCCTGGTCACCAAGCTGGACCACCCGCGGGCCGACTACGCCGGCACCGTGCAGGCGATCCGGGAGTCGTTCGGCGAGACCGTCGTGCCGCTCTACCTGCCGCTCGGAAGTGTGGCCGGGCAGAGCGGCGGGCCGGCGCTCGGCGGCCTGCTCTCCCAGCAGGTCTTCGACTACTCCGACTGGGCCGACACCCACACCCGGCGGGAGCGCGCGTCGGAGGGCTCGGAGGCCGAGGCGATCAGCACGGCGCGCGGCGAGCTGATCGAGGCGGTGATCGAGGGCTCCGAGGACGAGACGCTGATGGACCGCTACCTGTCCGGCGAGGAGATCGACACCAAGATCCTCATCGCCGACCTCGAGACGGCCGTCGCCGGCGCCCGGTTGTTCCCCGTCATCCCCGCGTGCACCCACTCGGGAGTGGGGATCACCGAGCTCATCGAGATCCTCACCCAGGCCTTCCCCGCTCCCGCCGAGCACCCGATGCCCAGCGTCTTCACCACCGCCGGGGCGCGGGTCGAGGGGATCACCTGCGACTCCGACGGGCCGCTGCTCGCCGAGGTGGTCAAGACCACGACCGACCCGTACCTCGGGCGGGTGTCCCTGGTGCGGGTCTTCTCCGGCACCCTGCGGGCGGACTCGATCGTGCACGTGTCCGGCCACTCCTCGCGGTTCCGCGGCGAGACCGTGACCGGCGAGGAGACCCACGAGACCGCTCACCAGGACCACGACGAGGACGAGAAGGTCGGCTCGCTCGCCTCACCCCTCGGCAAGACGCTGCGCCCGGTCCCCCACTGCGTGGCCGGCGACCTCTGCGCGGTGGCCAAGCTCAGCCGGGCCGAGACCGGCGACACGATCTCCGGCAAGGACAAGCCGCTGCTGATGGAGCCGTGGTCGATGCCCGACCCGCTGTTCCCGGTGGCCGTGGAGGCGCATGCGAAGGCAGACGAGGACAAGCTGTCGCTCGGGCTGACCCGGCTCGCCGCCGAGGACCCGACGCTGCGGATCGAGCAGCACCCGGACACCCGCCAGCTGGTGCTGTGGACGATGGGTGAAGCACACGCCGACGTGCTGCTCGAGCGGCTGCGGCTGCGCTACGGGGTGACCGTCGACCGCGTCGACGTCAAGGTGTCGCTGCGCGAGACGTTCGGCCGGCCGGGGCGCGGCAAGGGTCGCCACGTCAAGCAGTCCGGCGGCCACGGCCAGTTCGCGATCTGCGACATCGAGGTGGAGCCGCTGCCGTCGGGCGGCGGCTTCGAGTTCGTGGACAAGGTCGTCGGCGGCTCGGTGCCGCGGCAGTTCATCCCCAGCGTCGAGAAGGGCGTGATCGCCCAGATGCAGCGCGGCGTGCTCACCGGCAACCCGGTCGTCGACATCAAGGTGACGCTCTTCGAGGGCAAGGCACACAGCGTCGACTCGTCCGACATGGCGTTCCAGACCGCAGGCGGACTCGCCCTGCGCGAGGCCGCCGCCGACGGCGAGGTCGTCGTGCTCGAGCCGGTCGACACTGTCGACGTGCTCATCGCCGACGACTACGTCGGCGCGGTGATGGGCGACCTGTCGTCGCGGCGAGCACGCGTGCTCGGCACCGAGGCCGCACCCGGCGGCCGCAGCGTCGTGCATGCGGAGGTCCCCGGTCTCGAGCTCCTGCGCTACGCCGTCGACCTGCGGTCGCTGAGCCACGGCACGGGGTCGTTCACCCGGCACTTCTCCCGGTACGAGCCGCTGCCGAGCCACCTGGCGACCAAGCTGGCCGCTGCCGACTGAGGTTCAGCGCGCAGGCACGGCCAGCACGACCGGGGCTCCGACGTTGCCCGCGGGGTCGTAGCCGAACACCGCGACGGTCGCGCCCACGCGGGGCACCCGCCGCAGCAGGACGCTCGAGCCCTCACCGGCGTAGCCGGCCATGCCCGCGGTCGGCAACCGGGGCGGGCTGCCGGCCCCGGGGTACCAGCGCACCGAGACCCCCGCGACCGGAGCGTCGTCCGGAGCGGTCCAGGCGACCCGCACCCGGTGACGGTCCCAGGTCGCTGCAGCGTTCATGACCGGCCCGGGAGCGACGTGGTCGGCCCGCGCGCGGTACGTGAGCCGGCCACTCAGCGCCGGACCACCGCTGGCGCAGTGCTGCACGAACTCCAGCTCGAGCCGCTGCAGTCGACCGCCAGGGTCGTGGCCGATGCCGAGCACCGTGTACCGACCGGAAACCGCGTCGCAGCCGCGGCCGTCGGCCTCAACCGACAGCGCCGGACCGGAGTCCTGGAACGGGTAGCGGCCGGCATGCGCGTACGTCCCCGGGGACAGTGCCTGCCCGGCCGGCGCAGCGAAGGTCGCCGTCCAGGTCTCGCCGTCCTCGGTGGTCACCGAGCTCGACACGACATGGCGGGTGCCGGCGAAGGTGACCGAGTCCGTGGCGGTGCTGAAGTCACGGCTCAGACCCTGGCCGACGTAGTCGCCGTCGTCGCTGGTCAGCTGCCAGCCGGTGACGCCGGGAACGGCGGCACCGTCGAGCCGTACCCCGACCCGGTCGGCGCCCGAGCGGACGTCCAGCACGGCGCTGCGCGGTGCGGCGGAGTCCGGATGGAAGTGGACCCAGACCAGGCAGCCGCTGACGCCGACGTCGACACCGGTGCACTCGTCGAGGGTGATCCCGAACGCATCCCGGCCGGGTCCGCGCACAACCACCGAATCGACGGTTGCGTCGGTGCCGACCCCCGGGGACACCTGCACGGGTGCGGTCCAGCCGGCCTCACCGGCGTGGGTGCGAGCCGGCCAGCGAAGGGCGCTCGGCGCCACCCGCAGCACGGTCTCCTCCACACCGATCCGCACCTCGCCGAAGACGGATCGGTCGCGACCGTCGCAGCGCACCTCGTACAACAGCCACAGCCGGTCGACCGTGCCCCGCGTCCAGTCGAACGCGCGGAGGTCGACGGACCCGGTCGGTTCGTTGCACGAGTCGCTGTCGGACACCAGCGACACCTGGGGGCTGCGCGGCTCGTCGGACACCCGGTAGAACCCGGGTGCGATCGGGTCGGAGCGGCGCGGCAGGCCGATCCGCAGCTGCCAGTAGCCGGAGGCGTCCTCGGCCAGCACGGTCAGGGCCCGCGCCGCGGCCCCCGCCTCGAGCTCGGAGTCGTGCTCGTCGAGCAGCACGGTGCTGCCGTCGCCGAGGCCGGCTCCCTCGTCGACGGCGGTGAAGGTGAACGGCACGGTCACCGGCGCCAGCGCACGGTCCGCCCGGCTCACCACCGCGGGACCCATCTCGGCCGGCATCCCGGTCGACACCTCGGCGGGCACGTCAGTCGCCACCTTGCTCGCCCACGCGGCGCCGGCGAGCGGCAACGGAAGGGCGGCGAGCAGGCTCACGGTGGCGAGGAGGACACCCGCGCGTGGAAGGGGGCCGGGCACGGAGTCACCCCCTGCGGCAGAAGACACGACCTCACCCACGCTAGGCGCGCACCCGCACCCGCCGGATCGCCCGAACGGTCCGCCGGGCACACCGTTCGGTCAGGCGGGCCAGGCGGCGGCGAGCAGGTCGCGGGTGTCGGCCAGCAGCTGGGGCAGCAGCTTGGTCTCACCGACGACGGTGATGAAGTTGGCGTCGCCCGACCACCGTGGCACGACGTGCTGGTGCAGGTGGTCGGCGAGCGAGCCGCCCGCGACACCCCCGAGGTTGATCCCGACGTTGAACCCGTGCGGCTGCGACACCGCGCGAATCGAGCGCAGAGCCTGCTGGGTCAGCAGGGCGACGTCGCCGGCCTCGTCGAGGGTCAGCTCCTCGTAGCCCGCCACGTGCCGGTAGGGCAGCACCATCAGGTGGCCCGGGTTGTAGGGGTGCAGGTTGAGCACCGCGTAGGCCAGCCCCGACCGGGCGAGGACCAGGCTCTCGTCGTCGGGCAGGGTCGGGATGCGGCAGAACGGGCACGCGTCGTCCTGCTCGGGCGAGGTCGGGTCGTCACCGGTGACATAGGCCATCCGGTGCGGAGCCCACAGCCGCTGCAGCAGGTCGCCCGCGGTCATCGGGCGCGCCGCTCCTGCACCGCGGTCACGATCCGCTCGACCGCCTCGTCGACGGGCACACCGTTGTCCTGTTCGCCGTCGCGGTAGCGGAACGACACCGCACCCGCCTCGACGTCGCGGTCACCCGCGATCAGCATGTACGGCACCTTCTGGGTCTGAGCGGTGCGGATCTTCTTCTGCATCCGGTCGTCGGAGTCGTCGAGCTCGATCCGGATCCCCTGCCCGCGCAGCCGCTGCGCGACGTCGGTCAGGTGGTCGGCGTGCCGCTCGGCGATCGGGATGCAGACGACCTGCACCGGGGCGAGCCAGGGCGGGAACGCGCCGCCGTAGTGCTCGGTCAGCACGCCGACGAACCGCTCGATCGAACCGAACAGGGCGCGGTGGATCATCGCCGGCCGCTGCCGTGACCCGTCGGCGGCGGCGTACTCGAGCCCGAAGCGCTGGGGCAGCATCAGGTCGACCTGGATCGTCGACATCTGCCAGGTGCGGCCGATCGCGTCGCGGGCCTGCACCGAGATCTTCGGCGCGTAGAACGCCGCACCACCGGGGTCGAGCACCAGCTCCAGCCCGCTCGCCTCGGCAGCCGCGCGCAGGGCCGCCGTGGCCCGGTCCCACTCCTCGTCGGTGCCGATGGACTTGTCGTCATCGCGGGTGGACAGCTCGAGGTAGAAGTCGTCGAGGCCGTAGTCGCGCAGCAGCTCGAGCACGAAGGACAGCAAGGAGGCGACCTCCGCCTCCACGTCGTCCTCGGAGCAGTAGATGTGCGCGTCGTCCTGGGTCATGCCGCGGACCCGGGTCAGGCCGTGCACGACGCCGGACTTCTCGTAGCGGTAGACCGAGCCGAACTCGAACAGGCGCAGCGGGAGCTCACGGTAGGACCGCCCCCGGGAGCGGAAGATCAGGCAGTGCATCGGACAGTTCATCGGCTTGAGGTAGTAGTCCTGCCCCTGCCGGCGGACGACGCCGTCGCTGTCCCGCTCCTCGTCGACGTGCATCGGCGGGAACATCCCGTCGGCGTACCACTGCAGGTGGCCGGAGGTCTCGAACAGGCCGCCCTTGGTGACGTGGGGGGTGTAGACGAACTCGTAGCCGGACTCCTCGTGCCGACGACGGGCGTAGTCCTCCATGACCTTGCGCAGCACGCCGCCCTTGGGGTGGAAGACCGCAAGCCCGGAGCCGATCTCGTCGGGGAAGCTGAACAGATCGAGCTCGCGGCCGAGCCGGCGGTGGTCGCGCCGCTCGGCCTCCTCCAGCCGGTGCAGGTGCGCGTCGAGCGCCTCCTTGGACTCCCAGGCGGTGCCGTAGATCCGCTGCAGCTGCGGGTTCTTCTCGTCACCCCGCCAGTACGCCGCCGCGGTGCGGGTGATCCGGAATGCCGGGATGCGCTTGGTGGTGGGCAGGTGCGGGCCGCGGCAGAGGTCCTTCCACGCGACGGAGCCGTCCCGCCGGACGTTGTCGTAGATGCTCAGACCGCCCGCTCCGACCTCGACGGACGCCCCTTCGGCCGCGTCGTCCAGGTCGGCGCCTCCGCTGCCCTTGAGCCCGATCAGCTCGAGCTTGTACGGCTCGGCGCCGAGCTCGGCGCGCGCCTCGTCGTCGGCGACCTCGCGCCGGGAGAACCGCTGGCCCTCCTTCACGATCTTGCGCATCCGCTGCTCGATCTGCTCGACGTCGTCGGGCTTGAACGGCTCGGGCACGTCGAAGTCGTAGTAGAAGCCGTCGGCGATCGGGGGTCCGATCCCGAGCTTCGCCTCGGGGAACAGCCCTTGCACCGCCTGGGCCAGGACGTGCGCGGTGGAGTGCCGCAGGATGTCGCGCCCGTCCGCTGAGTCGACGGGCACCGGCTCGACCCGGTCGCCGTCGGCCAGCTCATGGGACAGGTCGCGCAGTGCAGCAGCGTCGCCGTCGCCGACCCGGGCCGCGACCACGTCGGGGTCGTCCCGGAACAGCTCCCAGGCCCGGGTACCCGTCGCCACCGTGCGCGCGGCGCTCTCGCCTGCGGACACGACGGTCACGGTGATGTCGGGCACGGTGCTCCTCGGCGGTACGGGGCCAGGGAGCGTCCCCCGACCGGGCCCGGCGATCGTATCCGGGCGGGCGGCGCCGCCCGTACCGCGTTTCGGCCGCGGACGCCAGCCACCGGGTGGCCCCCCCGGGGTCGGCCGTCCGGGCCAGTGCGGCCGCGGCCGCGTTGACCCTCCCAGGGCCCACACGTACGGTGCAAGAGCGACTACGCCGCGTGCGCAGGAGATGTCCGGCTCGGCGGGCCGCGAGTGTCGACCACCACCCCACCGGGCAGACGGCCCGGATTGTGCGGAGTGGCTGCGCACGGGGATCGAGATCAGCGTGCACCTCCGCCCTCGGTTCTTGCCCGGCTCACCACGAACCGTTCGACGCTCCCCCGTTCAGCTTCCCCGATCAGCTCACCCGTTCAGCTCCCCTATCAAAGGTCCCTTGATGACGCTCTCCTCGCACCGGCCCACCGCGGCCCACGTCCGCGTGATCGCCGCCTCGACAGCAGGCGCCCTCGCCCTCGCCTCGGCCGGCGTGCTGCTGCTCGCGGGCCCCGCGGAGGCGGCTGCGGTCAAGGTGCCGCTCGGCACCGCCAAGAGCTACGCCATCCTCGCCGGCCAAGGAATCACCAACACCGGGCCGACGACGGTCACCGGTGACATCGGATCGCACCCGAACGGCTCGTTCACCGGGCAGTCCAGCGTGACGATCGACGGCGCCGTGCACCTCGCCGACGCCGAGGCACTGGACGCGAAGAACGACCTCATCGCCGCGTACGACAACGCGGCGGGCCAGACACCCAGGAACGCCGTCGACGACGAGCTCGGCGGCGAGACGCTTCCGGGGGGCGTCTACAACCGCGCGGGGGCAATGGCTCTGACCGGGACGCTGACCCTGGACGGCGAGAACAACCCGAACTCGGTGTGGGTGTTCCAGGCCGGGAGCACCTTGACCGCGGAAGTCGCGAGCACCGTGTCGCTGATCAACGGCGCCCAGGCGTGCAACGTGTACTGGCAGGTCGGCAGCTCGGCGACGCTGAAGGTCGCCTCCAGGTTCCGCGGGACCATCATGGCGCTCACCAGCATCCACATGAAGACCGGCGCCAGACTGATCGGACGGGTGCTGGCGCGCAACGGCGCCGTCACCCTGGACTCCAACACGATCACCAGACCGCACTGCGCGGCGCCGCCCACCACTACGACCACCACCACGACCACCGGCCCGACCACGACGGGTCCCACCACGACCGGGCCCACGACGACAGGCCCCACGCCCACCGGACCCACACCCACCGGACCCACCGGGCCCACCCCCACCGGTCCCAACACCACGACGACGCCGGGCGGCCCGACAGGGCCGACGCCGTCCGGGCCTACCGGCTCGCCGCCGGGCCCGCAGGTCCCGGCACCCCCGTCCGGTCCGCCGGGCACCGGTGACGTGGCCGCGGCTCCGGCCTCGTCCGGGATCGAGCACCCGCTGCTGGCCGGCGCACTCGCGCTCGCTGCGATGGTCGCTGCCGCACTGGCCGTCGCCGCCCGCAGCCGCGAAACCAGCTGAACAGGGGGCGAACCAGTGCTCCACCGCCGCGAGACCCGGCGCGCCCGGGTGATGTCGGTGGGCGTGATGGCAGGACTTGCCGTCACGCTCGCCGCGCTCGCCGCGGTGACGGCCAACTGCTCCGCCCACCCAGAGGCGACCTCGGCGACCTCGACGGCACCGGACGAGACCGCGACCTCGGCGGACCCGGGAGCCTCGGTCACCCCCGGGATCGCGGCGATGACCAAGTCGCGGCCGGTCCGGCTGCAGATCCCCGCCATCGGCGTCAACTCCGTGCTGATGGACCTCGGGCTGGACGACGACGGCGCGCTCGAGGTGCCGCCGAACGGTTTTCCCGCCGGTTGGTTCACCGGCGCCCCCACGCCGGGCGAGCTCGGCCCGGCGATCATCGCGGGGCACGTGCACTGGACCGACGGCCCGGGGGTCTTCTGGGACCTGGCCGACCTGGAGCCCGATGACCAGGTCGTGGTGAGCCGGGAGGACGGGAGCACCGCGGTCTTCCGGGTGACGCGGGTCGCGCAGTTCGCCAAGGCCGCATTCCCCTCCCAGGTGGTCTACGGCGACATCGACCACCCCGGCCTGCGCCTCATCACCTGTGCCGACCCGGACGCGGTGTCCGGCGGCTACGACGCGAACCTGGTCGTCTTCGCCGACCTGGTCGCCACCCGGGCCTAGGCCGGCCCCTGGTCAGGTGGCGGCCGGTGCCACAACGTGAGCCGGAGCAGCCGCAGGAACCCCATGGACGCATAGACGGGTTGCCCGTCGTCGCTGGCGATGAGCACCGCGGGCCAGTCGGGCTCCGCCAGCGCCGCCGCCCAGGTGAGCGCGGCGCCGTACCCGCGACCGCGGTGGGCGGGCAGGGTCGCCACCCAGTCGACGTCGACGACCCCCTCCGCCGTCCGGGCGCCGGCCGTGCCGACCGCTTCGCCGTCGATCCGGGCAAGGAACAGCTGCACCGGACCGTCAAGGAACGCCGGGGCGGCCAGGACGGAGCCCGTGCCCGGCGAGAAGCCGAAGGCGGCCACCAGCACCTCGACGAAGGTGGCGAGGGTGGCGGCGTCCGTGACCCGCTCGATCGTCAGACCGTCCGGGAGCGGCGGGGCTTCGCCGCCGGCGGGCCGCACCATCAGCGGCGGATGGCCCATCAGGGCGAGCCCGTGGCCCGTCAGGTCCGCGGTGGGCCAGGGGGACAGCAGCACGAAGTGCCGCTCCGGCGGATAGAAGTCCAGCAGTCGCGTCACCACGTCGTCCAGGTCGCACAGCGTGGGCGGCAGCAGCAGGTTGGCCATGTTGTCGAAGAACACGGCCGAGGCGGGGTCGGCCGCGGCGACGTCGTCCCAGCGGGCGACCCGCCCCCCGCTGCTGCGGGCCGCGTGCGCGTTGCAGGCGACGTTGGCAAGGACGTACTGGCGGAGCACGGAGTCAGCGGCGGGAAGGCCGGACTCCCAGCCGTGGGTGAGGTGCGCGGTCGAGGCCTCGGGAGTGCCGTCGGGCATGCCGCCAAGGATGCACCGGGCGGGCGCGCAGGGTGGGCGATACTGGGTTCGAACCAGTGACCTCTTCGGTGTGAACGAAGCGCGCTACCACTGCGCCAATCGCCCGTGCGACGGCCGAGCCCCCGCCGATCGGCCGTCAGCGTACAACACGGTCGACGTGACGCCCGCCACGCCCCGAAGCGCCATCGAACGATGGTTCCGGACAGACCACACACGCGTTGAACTGGACACTCCCGGACACTCTCGGGCACTCCGGCCGCTACTGCGAGTGAGCACGTAACCAGACGCCCATTCACACGTTTGCGTAAGCGTGGACAGGGGAATCCTTCCACCGGTCGCTCGCTCCAGCCCGTGTCCCCGAACGCGCCGGAAGGAACACCACCGATGCTCCCCCGCTCGTCGACCGTGCAGGCAACGCTCGTACTCGAGCTCCTCGACTCAGAAGGGGCCACCAGCCCCGTGCAAGCCGAGCTGCGCTACGACTCCGGAGACCCCTTCGCCGTCCGCGGCGACTTCTGCCTCGACGAGCAGGTGGTGCGCTGGGTCTTTGCTCGGTCGCTGCTGCGCACGGGGCTGTACGAGCCGATCGGCTCCGGCGACGTCCGGGTCCGCCCGTGGCTCGACCCCGACGGCCGCGCGGTGGTGCACATCGAGCTGTCGTCGCCCGACGGCGCCGCGGTGCTGCAGGCCCGCGCGACCGACGTGGCCACCTTCCTGCGCCGCACCGAGGGCCTGGTCCCTCCCGGGTGCGAGAGCGCGCACGTCGACCTCGACCGGGCGCTGTCCCAGCTGCTCGACCAGCCGGCCTGACCCGACCGCGCTGCCCTCACTGCTCAGGGATCGGGGCTCAGGGATCGGGCTGGTCCGCCGACCGCTCGGCGAAGATCTTCGCCGCCTGCGCCGTCCGCGGCGCCGGCACCTGCAGATCCCGCTGGTCCACCTGGTGCACCGCCTGGACGTCGCGGGTGGTAGACGCCAGGAAGATCTCGTCGGCCTCGGTGAGGACCTCGACCGGCAGGTCACGCTCGCTGACCTCGTCCCACTCGATCAGCAGCTCCCGGGTGATGCCCGCCAGACAGCCCGACCGCAGCGTCGGGGTCACCACCTCGCCGTCCAGCACGACGAACACGTTCGATCCGGTGCCCTCACACAGCTGACCCACGGTGTTGGCGAACAGCGCCTCGGTGCCCCCGCGCTCGCGGGCGTAGGCGAGGGCGACGACGTTCTCCGCGTACGAGGTGGTCTTGAGGCCGGCCACCGCCCCGCGTTCGTTGCGCGGCCAGGGGACGGTGACCGCGGCGGTGCTCGCGGGCCACTCACCGAGCGCGTCGCTGATGACGGCCACCGTCGGTGGCCCGTCACCACGGTCGGAGCCGAGCGGCGACGGGCCCCCGGTCACGGTGATCCGCAGCCGGCCCTCGCCCTCGTGGTCGTCGGCTGCCAGCACGGCGGCGACGGCCTCCCGGAGCAGGTCGTCGGCCGGCGGCGTGATGCCGAGGCCGCCCAGCGAGCGGCCCAGCCGCGCCAGGTGGCGGGTCAGCGCGAAAGGCGTTCCGGCCACCGTCTTGAGCGTCTCAAACGCTCCGTCGCCCACCACCAGACCGTGGTCGAGCACGCTCAGCGCCGGCTCGCTCGGCGTGTCCAGCAGTCGTCCGTCGACCCATGCCCGCATGGCTGTCACCGTACCCAGCCGGCGCGGGGCCGAGTTGGATGGTGCCGCGCGCGATCGGCTATGGTTCTCGCGCACCGCGGGGGCGACCCCCGTCAACTGCACGCGGACGTGGCTCAGTGGTAGAGCATCACCTTGCCAAGGTGAGGGTCGCGGGTTCGAATCCCGTCGTCCGCTCGGAGCGGGTCACAACAGGCCCTGTCCTGGTGGAGTGGCCGAGAGGCGAGGCAACGGACTGCAAATCCGTGTACACGGGTTCGAATCCCGTCTCCACCTCGGTCACCGTGCCGGGCACGGCGGTCCCGTCCACGGACTCGGGCGATTGGCGCAGCGGTAGCGCGCTTCCTTGACACGGAAGAGGTCACTGGTTCAAACCCAGTATCGCCCACCAGCACGAAACGACCCCTGATCAGCGGAAACGCCGATCAGCGGGGCCGGCGAAGCCGTGGAGCACGAGTCCGCCGACGAGATCGACCTGAGTCAGGACACCGGCCTGGCCGTCGTCACGGACAGCCTGCAGTCGATTGCGTGGAGTAATCGCCGTCAGGAAGGGAAACCTGAGGAGAGGCCGCCCCCGGACCGCGGTCGCGGCAGTCCGGGGGCGGCGACCTCCAGCGTGCGCTTTCCCCGGCCGGAGTCGTTCCGAGCGGGGTGCCGGTCGGCCGAACGGTTGAGGGCCGACAGCAGCCGGACCGGACCCCGGCCAAGGCTGCACGCCCTCCGATCCGCCATTGTGCTTGCTCTCCCGTTCCTGCCAGAGGACCGTGCTGTCACTGGGGAGGACCGCCATGTGGCTTCGGCTCGGCGTCGCGGCAGTCCTGGTGGTCGCGTCCGGGTGCACCACAGGCTCGGAGGCCAGCGCACCGACGGCGACGGAAGCGGCCTCGCAGACCCAGACGGAGTCCACCAGCTTCGTCGGCCCGGTGCGAGAGTTCCTCGACGAGAACCAAGAGTTCGTGCCGGGCATCGTGGCGCTGGTTCGCCGCGGAAGCGAGACGAAAACCCTCACCTATGGCGTGGCAGACGTACCCACCAAGGAGCCGATGACCCAGGACCATCGGTTCCGCATCGGCAGCATCACCAAGTCCATGGTGGCAACGGTGGTGCTGCAGCTGGTCGACGAGGGCGAGCTGTCCTTGACCGACACGGTGGGACCCCTTCTGCCCGGGCTGTTGCCCAAGGGCGGGTCCATCACGATGGAGCAGCTGCTCAGCCACTCCAGCGGGCTGCCCAACTACATAGACGTCGCCAATGTCCGTCACTTGTACTACAGCAGCAACGAGCCGGCCGAGCTCGTCGCACACGTGAGCGGGTTGCCCCTCGACTTCGCACCCGGTACGAGCGCGGCCTACTCCAACACCAACTACATCGTGCTCGGGATGGTCATCGAGAAGGTCACCGGAATGTCGCTGGAGGACACCCTCGAGACCCGCATCTTCGAACCGTTGTCGATGACCGACACCTCGCTCCGAGCCGGCGACTCGCTCAAGGGGCCGATTGCGCGCGGATTTGAGGACGGCGACGACGTGACCTCAGCAGATCCCAGCTGGATCTGGGCGGCGGGTGGCATCGTCTCCACAGCCGATGACGTGAGCCTCTTCTTCCTGGCCCTGCTCGACGCTCGGCTCACCAGCCCGGAGTCGCTGAAACAGATGCTCGCACCTCGGGATGCAGTGGTCCCGGCGGGCGGCCCCTACGGGCTCGGCATCGAACGCATGGAGACCGATTGCGGCACCGCGTACGGACACCACGGGAGTGTTCCTGGCTACACCGCCGATGCCTGGACCATGCCGGGCAAGGACCGTCAGGTGGTCGTCCTCGTCAACACCAGCGACCTGGCCGTCAGCGGTGTCGCCGATCCGGCCCTGAACCTCGGTCTCTGCCCGGAGGAAGGCGCGAGGTAGGGAAGTCGCCAGCAGGCGTGACCTACCGGTCGGTAGGGCGTTGACCACGGCGTGACAAACGATTGCAGCGCACCCTGCCCCGATCATCCGGGCGCCCACTGTCACCTGCCCGTCGGTCACGGCGGGGAGCACGAGGCGCTTCTCGGCGAGGACCACGTGAGCCACTGGGGCTAGCCCGAGGTGCGGACACCGAGGTCGTCCGCCACACTCACCGCGACGTGCCCGCCGAACGAGAGGTCTCACATGAACACCCGCACCATCGCCATCGTCGCGCTGGTCCTCATCGTGATCGTGCTCGTCATCTTGTTCACCCGCTGACCCGGGCCCCGCCCGTGGAGGCGTCAGCCCAGCGTCAAAGGCGGCGTCAGCGAAGGAACGGGCGACGCGGCTCGGACGGCGGACTGGGGCGGTAGCTGTAGCGGCCGCAGCGCCGGCACCGACTGCCCAGCGTCCGTCCGGGTCGCCCGACCGGTGGGCCGGTCGGCACCCACTCGTGCCGACAGTCCTCGGTCGCCCGGCTCCGGTCGTCGTCGGGGCGGGGCTCGCTCACGGCGTCAACGGTATGTCCCACCGGACCATGCCGGACAGCGGTGTCGGTCAGAAGCTGACGTCGACCAGGTCTCGCGCCGTGCGTCAGCCGGCGGGCGGTGGCCGCCGGCCCTTGTGCTCGCGGCTGCGCACCGGGCGGTGCCTGCCCTGCTGGGTGCGCAGTCGGGCATCCCGGCGCCGGGCCATCCAGGCCAGCTCGCGCTGCAGGGTGCGCCAGGCGTCCAGCCGACGGCTCGGCAACGTTCCGGTGTCCACCGCCTCAAGGACGCCGCAGCCGGGCTCGGAGGTGTGGGTGCAGTCCCGGAACCGGCACGTCCCCGCGAGGGCGTCGATGTCGGAGAACACCGCCGCCACGCCCTCGACGGTGTCGACGAGTCCGACGCCGCGCAGCCCGGGGGTGTCGACCACACACCCCCCGCCGGGCAGCGGCACCAGCTCGCGGCGCACCGAGGTGTGCCTGCCGCGCCCGTCAGCGCGGATGCGCCGTACCGCCAGCACGTCGGTGCCGACCAGCGCATTGACCAGCGACGACTTGCCGGCCCCGGAGGAGCCCAGCAGCACCACGGTGCCGCTACTGCCCGCGGCCGCGCGCAGCTGCTCGATCCCCTCCCCCGTCACGGTGCTCACGACCAGCGTCTCGACTCCGGGCGCGTCGGCGGCCAGCTCGGCCGCGACCTCGTGCGCGTCGCCGACGAGGTCGGCCTTGGTGAGCACCAGCAACGGGCGGGCACCGCTGGCCCACGCGACGGCGAGCAGCCGTTCGACCTTGGCCAGGGCAGGGTCGGGCAACAACCCCACCACCACGGCCGCGACCGTGGCGTTGGCCGCCAGCAGCTGGCTCTCCGAACGCTCGCTCGCCACCGCCCGGAACAGGCCAGTGCGCCGCGGCAGCACGGCCTCGACGGTGATCCGGTCGTCGGGCCAGGTGCGGACCAGGACCCAGTCGCCGGTGACGGGTGCCTGCGTGCGGTCGGTCGCGACCTCGTCCAACAGGTCACCGCCGAGCCCGGCCCGGCAGACACCCTGCGCGGTCAGCACCGTGGCCAGTCCCCGGTCGACCCGCACCACCCGCCCGGGCACGTCGTCGCCCGCCGCGGCGGCGGCGAGCTCGGCCCAGGCGGCGTCCCAGCCGAGCCCGGTCAGCCCGGCTGCGGGGACGCTGCCCAGCGCTGGAGTCACGCGTGTGTCCTTCGGCGGCGCCCCTGATGGCGCCGGTGGTCGACGGCGCCCGGAGGCTACGCGCGCGCGGTCGGCCTCGTCACCTGGTTTGCTCCGTCACCTGGTCTGCCCGGGGCGCTCCATCAGCTCGGTCTCGTCGTCGGGCCGGACCGGTGGCGGCTCCCCCGAGGGCCGGTCCTCCGCAGGCGCGTCCGGCTCGTCCCGTGCACGGAGCCGTCCGCGCAGGCCAGCACGGCTGGGGCGGAACCGGCCCTCCTGGTGCGCCCGCTCGTCCTCGCTGACCCTCCGGTGGTGGGCGGCCAGCTGCGCCTGCGCCTCGTGGTCGGTCGGCGACGCGGCGCCGGACAGGACGGCCAGGCCGCGGTCGTCGAGCCCGGCCTCGCGCATCCGCGCCGCCATCGCCTTGTCCCGCAGCCGCCGCACCAGCTCCAGCCGGGCACCCGCGGTCGTCTTCTCGGGGAACACCCGGTCGAACGACGCGTTCAGGGCCGCGCCGATCAGCACCGCGATCGACAGGATGTACAGCCAGATCAGCACCGCGATGGGCGCAGCCAGCGGGCCGTAGATCGAGCCGCTCTCCCCGCCGGTCAGGGTCTGCAGGAACTCGCGCAGCAGCCAGCTGCCGCCGATCCACACGGCGAGCGTGAGGATGGCGCCGGGGATGTCGTAGCGCCACGACGTCCGCACCGGCACCGACAGGTGGTACAGGGTGGTGACGAACCCGACCATGAGCACCAGCACGGTCGGCCAGTAGAAGTTCGCCAGCCAGGACACCCGGTCGGGCAGCAGGTCGGCCACCAGAGCCGGGCCGGCGAGCACGAGCGGCACGACGACGATCCCCAGCAGCATGGCGATCAGGTACAGGCTGAACGACAGCGCCCGAGTGCGGACGATCCCGCGCTGGCCGCCGAGCCCGTACATGATCGTGATGGTGTCGACGAAGACGTTGAGCGCCCGCGAGCCCGACCACAGCGCGAGCACGAAGCCCACCGAGATCACGTCGACCCGACCCTTGGCGAGCACGTCGTTCAGGGTGGGTGCGATGACCTTGTCGACCGTGCTGTCGGTCAGCGCCCGGGCGGCGGCGTCGAGGATCTGGATCTTGAACTCCCGGACCTCCGCCACCTCGAACCGGTCGGCGAAGTAGCCGATGGACCCCGCCAGCCCGAACACCAGCGGCGGCAGCGACAAGATCGCGAAGAAGGCCGCCTCGGCGGCGAGGCCGGTGACGCGATAGCGCAGGCAGGCTCCGACCGTGCTCGCGATCACCCGCCAGACGATGCCCAGGAACGTCTCGGGGGGTGCCGGCGGCGAGACCGTCTCGCCATCGGTATCCGAGTCGGTATCCGAGTCGGTATCCGAGTCGGTATCCGAGTCGGTATCCGAGTCGGAACCCGGGTCGGAACCCGGGTCGGAACCCGGGTCGGAATCGGGGTCGGGATCGACCGGGGAGGAGCCCGAACGGTCGCCGGAGGGGTCCTCGTCGCGGACCCCGTCCTCGGCCATGACCTCTACGGTAACGACATGGATCGCCTGCAGCGTGCATCCCGCAACCAGGCGCCGCCGCTGCTGGGCCACGACCCCGTGGCGGGCGACCCGTTGCTCACCGACCCGCTGCGCGCGTACGCCTCCGCCGACGGCGACCAGGTGCTGGCGTCGCTGCGCGACCTCGCGTCGGAGGCGGGTACGGCCGAGGCGGCGGAGCACGGGCGACTCGCCAACGCCCACCCGCCCGTCCTGGTGCCGGTGGACCGCTGGGGCAATCGCGTCGACGAGGTGACGTTCCACCCGTCCTGGCACTGGCTGCTGGAGCGCGGTGTGCGCCACGGACTGCAGGCGGCCCCGTGGGCGGAGCCGACCGGAGCAGGGTCCGGCTCGGCGCACCTGCGTCGCGCCCTGGGCTTCGTGGCGTGGTCGCAGGTCGAGCCCGGTCAGGGATGTCCGCTGTCGATGACGTACGCGGCCGTCCCGGCGATGCGGGCCGACCCGGCCCTCGCCAAGGAGTGGGAGCCGTCGCTGACCTCCACGGCCTACGCGCCCGGGCTCGCCTGGCACGGCGAGAAGCCGGGTGCGCTCGCCGGCATGGCCATGACCGAGAAGCAGGGCGGGTCCGACGTCCGCAGCAACCTCACGGTCGCGGAGCCGTCCCCCGCCGACTCGGGCCCGCTGGAGGCGTACCGGCTGGTCGGTCACAAGTGGTTCTGCTCCGCGCCGATGGACGACGTCTTCCTGGTGCTGGCCGGGACGGACGCCGGGCCGACCTGCTTCGTGGTCCCCCGGGTGCTCCCCGACGGCACCCGCAACCCGTTCACGCTGGTGCGGCTCAAGGACAAGCTCGGCAACCGGTCCAACGCGTCGGCCGAGATCGAGCTCGACGGCACCCTCGGCTGGCGGCTCGGCGATGAGGGCAGGGGCGTCCGGACGATCCTGGAGATGGTCGCCGCCACCCGGCTGGACTGCGTACTGGGGTCCACCGCGCTGATGCGGCGAGGAGTGGCCGAGGCCGCCTGGCACGCCCGGCACCGCTCCGCGTTCGGCGGCCCGCTCGCGGACAAGGCGGCCATGCGACTGGTGCTCGCCGACCTCGTCGTCGAGGCCGAGGCGGCGGCCTGGCTCGGGCTCCGGCTCGCCGCCGCGGTCGACCGCGCCGACGACGCGCACGAGCAGGCGCTGCGCCGCATCGGCCTGCCGCTGGCGAAGTTCTGGGTGTGCAAGCGCACGCCGCCCCACGTGGCGGAGGCCTTGGAGTGCCTGGGCGGCAACGGCTTCGTCGAGGAGTCCGGGATGCCGCTGCTGTTCCGCGAGTCGCCGCTGAACTCCATCTGGGAGGGCAGCGGCACCGTCAACGCGCTGGACGTGCTGCGGGCCCTGCAGCGCGAACCCGCGTGCCTCGACGCCTGGCTCGCCGAGGTTGGTGCCGCCGCCGGGGGCGACGCCCGCCTCGACGCGGCCGTCGCGGGTGTTCTTGCGCTGCTGGGCGAGCTCGGCGAGGGCGACGCCGCCGAGGCCGAGGCGCGCAGGCTCGCGGCCCGGATGGCGACCTGTCTGCAGGGGGCGTTGCTGGTACGGCACGGCGGCTCGGCGGTCGCCGACGCCTACTGCGCCAGCCGGCTCGGCGGCGACTGGGCCGGCGTCTTCGGCACGTTGCCCCGCACCGTCGACGTCGACGCGCTGCTGGCCCGGGCCGTGCCGGAGCCCGCCCGGTGAGCGAGCCGTCCGGCTGGGACCCGGTGCGGCTGCCGCTGGCCGCCGTCGTCACCTCCGCGGTCGTGACACTGGTCGTCGTGGCGTCGGCACGGGCACCCGACCCCGCCGTGGCCGCCCTCGCCGTGGCCGGTGTGGTCGTCGCCGCGGCGCTGGCCACCGGATCCGCGGTCGTCGTCAACCCCGCCTGGTCGTTGACCGCTCTGCTGCGCGGCACGCTGGCTCCCGTCGACCTGGTGCCGCTGTGGGCGGGGCACGCCGTCGGCGCCCTCGCGGGCGGACTGCTCGGCAGGCTGGTGCTCGACCGAACCACCCAGCAGGTGGTGCTGGCGACGCCCGACACCGCCGTCGCCGCGCTGCTGCTGGGCTCCTGCGCCCTGGCCGGCGGGTGGCTGGCGGCGGTGCGTGCGGGGGACGCGTGGCTGGCCGCCGCCCCACTGGCGGCCTGTGCGACCGTGCCGGCGGCGCTGACCGGTGCGCTCAGCCCCGCAGTGCTCTTCGGCGTCGCGGTCGCGGGTCTCGCCGACTGGACCTTCGTCTCGGCCGCAGCCCTGGCGGTCGCGGCCGGCGCCGTGCTGGCCGCCGGGCTGGTGTCCCTGAGCCCATCGGCCGTCTCGGATGATGGATAGTCGGTCCATCATTCGGACATACGCCTTGTCGGGAGCGACCCGCCGCGCACACACTCGTCGCATGACGCACGCACAGACCACCCATCTCGTGGGTCGACCCCACGTGGATCTGGGTCGCGTGCGCAGCATGATGTGTCGCCGCGGCTGACCTCGCCCGCATCTCGCCGGGCGCGCGGTCGTGCCGCCCGGACCTGTTTCGGCTGACCACCCGCGCGTCCCCGTTCCGAGGACGCATCCATGGCTCCCCCTCCCCCTGGTACCGCAGCCCCCACCGCCACTCCCCCCGCTCCTCCCGCTGCCCCCGCTGTCCCCGCGCGCCGGCCACGCGGCGAGGGCCAGTGGGCCCGCGGTCACCGTGAGCCGCTGAACGCCAACGAGCAGGTGAAGAAGGACGACCTGCCGCTGCACGTGCGGGCGCGGATCGAGAACGTGTACGCGCACGGCGGCTTCGACTCCATCGACCCGATCGATCTGCGCGGCAGGTTCCGCTGGTGGGGCCTCTACACCCAGCGCAAGCCCGGGATCGACGGCGGCCGCACCGCCACCCTCGAGCCGCACGAGCTCGACGACCGCTACTTCATGCTCCGGGTCCGCGTCGACGGCGGCCAGCTCGACCTCGACCAGCTGCGCGTGATCGCCGACATCTCCCGTGACCACGCCCGGGACACCGCCGACATCACCGACCGGCAGAACATCCAGCTGCACTGGATCGAGGTCGAGGACGTGCCGGCGATCTGGCAGCGGCTGGAGTCCGTCGGTCTCAGCACCCAGGAGGCCTGCGGTGACACCCCCCGGGTGATCCTCGGCAGCCCACTGGCCGGGATCGCCTCGGACGAGGTCCTCGACGGCAGCTGGGCCGTCGACGAGATCCAGCGCCGCTTCATCGGTGATCCGGACTTCGCCAACCTGCCCCGCAAGTTCAAGACCGCGATCACCGGGCACCCGAGCCAGGACGTCGTGCCGGCGATCAACGACGTCGCGTTCGTCGGCGTGGAGCACCCCGACCACGGCCCCGGCTTCGACGTCTGGGTCGGCGGCGGGCTGTCGACCAACCCGATGTTCGCCCGCCGGCTCGGGGCATGGGTCCCGCTCGAGGACGTGCCCGAGGTGTGGGCCGGGATCACGGGCATCTTCCGCGACTACGGCTACCGCCGACTGCGCAACCGGGCGCGTCTCAAGTACCTCGTCGCCGACTGGGGGGCCGAGCGGTTCCGCGAGGTGCTGGAGTCCGACGAGTACCTGGGGCGCCGGATGGCCGACGGTCCCGCACCCGTCGTGCCGCCCACCCCCGGCGACCACATCGGCGTGCACCGCCAGCGGGACGGCCGCTGCTACGTCGGCGTCTCGCCGACGGTCGGGCGGGTGTCCGGGACGCTGCTGCACCAGCTGGCCGACGTCGTCGAGGCGCACGGCAGCGGGCGGGTCCGGCTGACGCCGTACCAGAAGGTGGTCGTGCTCGACGTCGCCGACGACCAGGTCGACTCCCTCGTCACGGAGCTGGCCGCGATCGGCCTGTACGCCGAGCCGTCGCAGTGGCGCCGCGGGACGATGGCCTGCACCGGCCTGGAGTACTGCAAGCTCGCGATCGTCGACACCAAGGCCCGCGCGGCCGACCTGGTGGCCGAGATGGAGCGCCGGGTGCCCGAGCTCGACGAGCCGCTGACCGTCAACGTCAACGGCTGCCCCAACTCCTGCGCCCGGATCCAGGTCGCCGACATCGGGCTGAAGGGCCAGATCGTCGCCGACGAGGACGGCAACCAGGTCGAGGGCTTCCAGGTGCACCTGGGTGGCGGGCTGGCGATGGAGCACCGCGAAGACCCAGGTTTCGGTCGCAAGCTGCGCCGGCACAAGGTGACCGCGGCCGCGCTGCCCGACTACGTCGAGCGCGTCGTGCGCCACTGGCTCGACCAGCGCGAGGAGAAGGAACCCTTTGCGCACTGGGCGGCCCGGGCCGACGAGGAGGCCCTGCGATGAGCGCGGGCGGCGGCCACAGCGTGCTGCAGCACTGCCCGTACTGCGGCGACGACGACCTGTTCCCGCACGGTGAGGCGCACGGCGAGTGGGAGTGCCGCAGCTGCCGCCGTGCGTTCGCCGTGCGGTTCGTCGGGCTGCTCGCGCCGCCGGAGGTGACGCGATGACCGTCACCGACCTCAGCCTCGCCCTGCCGTCCCAGCGACGCAGCGACGACGAGCTGCGCGACGTGGCACAGGTGGCCGGGGCCGAGCTGGAGCTAGCGCCCGCCGAGGACGTGCTCGGCTGGGCCATGGACACGTTCGGCGAGCGGTTCTGCGTCACGTCGTCGATGGCCGACGCCGTGCTCGCGCACCTCGCCTCGCAGGTGGCACCGGGGATCGACGTGGTGTTCCTCGACACCGGCTACCACTTCGCCGAGACCATCGGCACCCGGGACGCGGTAGCGGCCACGCTGCCGGTCAACGTCGTCACGGTTCGCCCGGAGCTCTCCGTCGCCGAGCAGGACGACCGGTACGGGCCGGACCTGTGGGCCCGCGACCCGGACCTGTGCTGCGCGATGCGCAAGGTCGCACCGCTCACCGACGCGCTGGCCGGCTACGACGCCTGGGCGACCGGGCTGCGACGGGAGGAGACCCGCAACCGGGTGGTGGCCCCGGTCGTGGGCTGGGACCCCGCCAAGCGCAAGGTCAAGGTCTCGCCGCTCGCCCGGTGGAGCCAGGCCGACGTGGACGCCTACGTCGCCCGGCACGGCGTGCTGGTGAACCCGCTGACCTACGACGGCTACCCCTCGATCGGCTGCCGCACCTGCACCCGCCGGGTGGCGCCGGGCGACGACGCCCGCAGCGGCCGCTGGGCCGGCACCACCAAGACCGAGTGCGGCATCCATGCCTGACGCCGTGCACACCCTCTCCCCCCGAGCACCGACCCGAGACCGAAAGGAGCAGCGCCCATGACTGCACCGGCCCTGCTCGCCCTCGCCCACGGCAGCCGCGATCCCCGATCGGCCGCCACCGTCCGTGCCCTGCGCGACGAGGTGCGCGCCCTGCGCCCAGACCTGCGCATCGACACGGCGTTCCTCGAGCTGTCCCGGCCGAGCCACGCCGAGGCCTTCGACCGGCTCGCGGCCGACGGCGTCGAGGAGGTCGTGGTGGTGCCGCTGCTGCTCACCGAGGCCTACCACGCCAAGGTCGACGTGCCCTCGGCCGTCGCCGAGGCGGTCAGCCGCACCGGCATGGCGATCCAGACCACGCCCGTGCTCGGCGCCCGGCGCAGCTTCCTCGACGTGCTGGACGTCCGGCTGCGGGCGGCTCTCGCCGAGTCGCGGGTACGCGAGCTGGACGCCCTGGTGCTCGCCGCGGCGGGGTCGACCGACCAGGTCGCCAACGCCGGGGTGCAGCGGGTGGCCCGGGCCTGGGGTTCGCGGCACCGGCTGCCGGTGCTGACCGCGTTCGCGTCCGCCACTCCCCCGTCGACCGGTGAGGCGGTCCGCCAGTTCCGCGCCGACGGACGGCGACACATCGCCGTCGGCTCGTTCTTCCTGGCCCCCGGGTTCCTGCCCGACCGCGCCGCCGAGCTGGCGCGGGAGGCGGGGGCGGTGGCGGTGTCGGAGCCGCTCGGCGCCGACGTCGAGGTCGCGCGGACGGTCCTGGACCGCTACGCCGTCGGCGCCGTCGAGCTGGTGCCGCTGCCCGCCTGAGGCACACTGCCCGGGTGCAGATCCTGCAGCCCGGCGGCGGCGAGCTGACCGACGACGACCTCGAGAGCGCCTACGACTACCCGTTCGAGCGGACGTGGGCGCGGCTCAACTTCGTGGCCACCGTCGACGGCGCGGTGACGGATGCCGCCGGCCACCCGTCCGGGATCTCCTCGCCGGCCGACCAGCGGGTGTTCCACCTGCTGCGCGGACTGGCCGACGTCATCGTGGTCGGCGCCGGGACCGCCCGCGCCGAGCAGTACGCGCCAGTGCGGCCCGCCGAGGTGGACCAGGAGATGCGGGCCCGGCTCGGCCTGGCCCCGCTGCCCCCGATCGCGGTCGTGACCGGCCGGCTGGACATACCCGAGTCGCTGCTGCCTGCCGGTGACGCGCACGCCCGCACCCTCGTCGTCACCAGCGCGGCGGCGCTGGCAGCGGCCCCCGACGAGCGCCGCGGCAGGGTCGCCGACCGGGCCGAGGTGCTGGTCTGTGGTGACGGGGTCGTCGACATGCGCACGGTGCGGGAGGAGCTCGCGGGGCGCGGGTTGCGACGGGTGCTCGCCGAGGGCGGGCCACGGCTGGCAGGCGACCTGGTGGCAGCGGGCGTCGTCGATGAGGTCTGCCTGACGGTGAGCGCCCGGCTGATGGTGGGCAGTGGGCCGCGGCTGACGAACGGGCCTGAGCTCATGGCACCGTTGGCGCTGCGACTCGCCCATGTCCTCGGCGCCGGTGAAGAGCTGCTGCTGCGCTACGTACGAGAGGGTCACTGACATGAGCGATCTCGACCTGCCGGTGATGCCCCCGCTGAGTCCGATGCTGGCCCGCAGCGTCAAGTCGGTACCGGCGGCCGACGCGGTCGAGGGCGGCTACGCCTACGAGCCGAAGTGGGACGGCTTTCGCTGCATCGTCTTCCGCGACGGCGACACCATCGAGCTCGGCAGCCGCAACGAACGCCCGCTCACCCGCTACTTCCCCGACGTCGTGGACGCGGTGCGGGAGGCGCTGCCCCCGCGCTGCGTCGTCGACGGCGAGATCATCGTGGCGGTCGACGGCCACCTGGAGTTCGAGCGGCTGCTGGACCGCATCCACCCGGCCGAGTCGCGAGTGCGGATGCTGGCCGAACGGACGCCGGCGTCGTTCGTCGCCTTCGACCTGCTCGCCTTCGACGACCACGACCTGACGGGCCGGTCCTTCGGCGAGCGCCGACAGCTGTTGGAGGAGGCACTGTCCGGATCGGACGGCGCCGTGCACATGACCGCGCTGACCCGGTCTGACGAGACCGCCAACGAGTGGCTGGCGACGTTCGAGGGGGCCGGGCTGGACGGCGTGGTCGCCAAGCCGCTGGCGGCCCCGTACGCACCGGGTCAGCGCACGATGCTGAAGATCAAGCACGAGCGCACGGCCGACGTCGTGGTGGCCGGCTACCGGCTGCACAAGACCTCGACGCCCGAGAAGCCACTGCTCGGGTCGATGCTGCTCGGGCTGCACGACGACGAGGGCACCCTGCAGCACGTCGGCGTGTGCGCGTCCTTCAGCGCCGCCCGGCGCGCCGAGCTGGTCGAGGAGCTGCGGCCGCTGGAGACGGAGCCCGCCGACCACCCGTGGCGCTGGGGGGCGGAGGAGGGCGACGACGAGGCCGGGCGCCGCCGCCCCGGTGGTCAGTCCCGCTGGAACGCGGGCAAGGACCTGTCGTTCGTGCCGCTGCGCCCCGAGCGGGTGCTGGAGGTCGCCTACGACCACATGCAGGGCACCCGGTTCCGGCACACCACCCAGTTCCGCCGCTGGCGGCCCGACCGCGATCCACGCTCGTGCACGTACGGCCAGCTCGAGGAGGTCGTCACGTACGAGCTCGGCGACGTCCTGCGCGGCTAGGCTCTGGCCATGTACGACGTCGTGCTGCTCGTGGAGAAGGAGCTGAGCGACCTCGACGCCAGGCAGGTCCTGGGGCTGCACGAGGGACTCGAGGAGGAGTCCGAACCCGTCGCCTACCACCTGCTGCTGCCGGTCGAGGACGCGTCGCGGCACGTCCACGCCGCGCTGGGGTCGATCGCCCGCTACGAGATGATCCCGCCGACCGAGGCGGTGAGCGGCGAGCAGATCGCCCGGTTGGACGCCGAGCTGGTCGACCAGGCGCGCCGCGCGCTCGAGCGCAGCATCCGACGGCTGATCGCCGAGGGGGGCGACCACACCGCCGACGGCGAGCTCACCCACGGCAACCCGGTGCAGGGCCTGGTGCGTGCCGTCCAGCAGGTCGACGCCGCTGAGGCGATCGTCCTCACCGGCCCGCACTCGGTGCGCGAGTTCCTGCACGTCGACTGGACCTCCCAGGCCCGACGCGCCCTCGGGATCCCGATCCTGCACCTGCTGGAGCACGAGACGTTCGACGAGCAGGCGGGGGGCGGCGAGGGCGTCAGCGGCGCCTGACCCGGTCCTGCGAGGTCGCCAGTCTGCTGCGACCATGGACCGGACATCGACGACCGGCCGGGCCTGGCCCGACCGGTCGTCGCGCGGACGGGGCGACGAACCAGGACGGAGGAACCCTGCATGGAGGTGTGGCCGGGTACCCCCTACCCCCTCGGTGCCTCCTACGACGGTGCCGGGACCAACTTCGCGCTGTTCTCCGAGGTCGCCGAGTCGGTCGAGCTGTGTCTGTTCGACGACGAGGGCGCGGAGACCCGGGTCCCGCTCACCGAACGCGACGCGCTGGTGTGGCACGGCTTCCTGCCCCGGGTCGGCCCCGGCCAGCGTTACGGCTTCCGGGTGCACGGCCCGTACGAGCCCGAGCAGGGTCTGCGCTGCGACCCGAGCAAGCTGCTGCTCGACCCGTACGCGAAGGCGGTCGAGGGCGAGGTCGACTGGGCCAACGCCTGCTTCTCCTACGACTTCGACGACCCCACCAAGCGCAACACCGACGATTCGGCACCGCACACGATGAAGTCGGTCGTCACCAATCCCTACTTCGACTGGCAGGACGACCGCCAGCCGCGGCGCGAGTACAACGAGACCGTCATCTACGAGGCCCACGTGCGCGGCCTCACGATGACGCACCCCGACGTGCCCGAGGAGATCCGTGGCACCTACGCGGCGCTCGGCCACCCGGTGATCGTCCAGCACCTCGTCGACCTCGGGATCACCGCCGTCGAGCTGATGCCGGTGCACCAGTTCGTGCAGGACTCCCACCTGGTCGAGCGCGGGCTGGCGAACTACTGGGGCTACAACACGATCGGCTTCTTCGCACCGCACGGTGCCTACAGCTCCACTGGGCAGCGCGGTGAGCAGGTGCTGGAGTTCAAGGCGATGGTGCGCGAGCTGCACCGGGCGGGCATCGAGGTGATCCTCGACGTCGTCTACAACCACACCGCCGAGGGCAACCAGTTCGGCCCGACGATGGCCTTCCGCGGCATCGACAACCAGGCCTACTACCGGCTGGTCGACGAGGCCAAGGAGCACTACTACGACACCACGGGCACCGGCAACACGCTGCTGATGCGCAACCCGCACGTGTTGCAGCTGATCATGGACTCGCTGCGCTACTGGGTCACCGAGATGCACGTCGACGGGTTCCGTTTCGACCTCGCGGCGAGCCTGGCCCGGCAGTTCCACGAGGTCGACCGGCTCAGCGCCTTCTTCGACCTGGTCCAGCAGGACCCCGTCGTCAGCCAGGTCAAGCTCATCGCCGAGCCGTGGGACGTCGGCCCCGGTGGCTACCAGGTGGGCAACTTCCCGCCCCGCTGGACCGAGTGGAACGGCAAGTACCGCGACACGGTGCGCGACTTCTGGCGGGGCGAGCCCTCGCTCGGCGAGTTCGCGAACCGGCTGTCCGGCTCGAGCGACCTGTACGAGTCCGACGGCCGCGCCCCGTACGCGTCGATCAACTTCGTCACCGCCCACGACGGCTTCACCTTGCGCGACCTGGTGTCGTACAACGAGAAGCACAACGAGGCCAACGGCGAGAACAACAACGACGGCGAGAGCCACAACCGGTCCTGGAACTGCGGGGCCGAGGGCGAGACCGACGATCCCGAGGTGCTGGCGCTGCGGGCCCGGCAGCAGCGGAACCTGCTGGTCACCCTGCTGCTGAGCCAGGGCGTGCCGATGCTGCTGCACGGCGACGAGCTCGGACGGAGTCAGCACGGCAACAACAACGCCTACTGCCAGAACAACGAGCTGTCCTGGATCGACTGGTCGGCCGTCGACGAGGACCTGTTGGCCTTCGCGCGCCGCCTCACCGAGCTGCGGGGCGAGCACCCGGTGCTCCGTCGCCGGCGGTTCTTCACCGGCAGGGCGGAGTCCGACGGTCTCCCCGACGTGGCCTGGCTGCGCGCCGACGGCAAGCCGATGACAGAGGGCGACTGGTCCACCGACGCAGGCACGATCGCGGTGTACTACAACGGCGACGCCATCACCGAGGCCGGCCCGCGCGGCGAGGAGATCGACGACGACTCGTTCCTGCTGCTGCTCAACAGCAGCCGCGACGACGTCGACTTCACCCTGCCCGACGGCCCGTACGGCGACAGCTGGCTGGCCTCTCGTCGACACGGCGGACGACACCGTCGCCGGCGACGACGGGATGGACGTCCCGGCCGGCAAGCCGCGGACGGTGCGCGCGCACTCCGTGGTCGTGCTGCGCCGGGGCTGAGCGATGGTCTCTCGCGCCCCGGACCGCTCGCGACCCACCGGTACCTACCGACTGCAGCTGCACTCCTCCTTCGGGTTCGCCGAGGCCGAGCGGCTGGTGCCGTACCTCGCCGGCCTCGGCGTGAGCCACCTGTACCTGTCGCCGGTGCTGCAGGCGGCCCCCGGTTCGCAGCACGGGTACGACGTCGTCGACCACACCCGGGTGTCGGCTGATCTCGGCGGGCGCGACGGCCTGGAACGGCTCGCCGTGGCGGCACACGGCAAGGGGCTGGGCCTGGTGGTCGACGTGGTGCCCAACCACATGGCGCTGGTGGCGCCCGAGCACCTGAACGCGCCGCTGTGGGAGACGCTGCGGCTTGGCCGGGACGCGACGACCGCGCACTGGTTCGACGTCGACTGGGAGCACACCGGCGGGCGGTTCCCGCTGCCGCTGCTCGGCGACCCGCTCGACGACGTGCTCGGTCGCGGCGAGCTGGTGCTCGACCGCCACGAGGGCCAGCCGGTCGTGCGCTACTTCGACCACGTCTTCCCGCTCGCTCCCGGCACGGCGCCCGCCGCAGCGGGCACCGACATCGCCGAGGTGCTGGCTCGCCAGCACTACCTGCTCGCGTCGTGGCGGGACAAGAACGAGGTGCTGGCCTACCGCCGCTTCTTCGACGTCGACACCCTGGTCGCGGTCCGCGTTGAGCTGCCCGACGTCTTCGACGCGACACACGCGTTGCTGGTCGAGCTGCACGCAGAGGGCGTGGTCGACGGTTTCCGGATCGACCACCCCGACGGGCTGGCCGACCCGGAGGACTACCTCGACCGGCTGGCAGACGCGACCGGCGACGCCTGGGTGGTGGTGGAGAAGATCCTCGAGGGCGACGAGACGCTCCCGACCACCTGGCGCTGCGCCGGCAGCACCGGCTACGACGCCCTTCGCGCGCTGCAGCAGGCACTCGTGCCGCCCACCCGCGACGCGCTGGACGCGGTCTGGGCGGACGCGGGCGGCGTCTCGGGCGACCTCGAAGGAGTCGAGCACCGGGCCAAGCGGGAGGTGGTCGACAACCTGCTGCAGCCGGAGCTGCGCCGGCTCGTACGGGTCGCTCTGCGCGCGGCTGCCGACGCCGGTGAGCGCGTCGACCCGGCCCGGCTGGCCGAAGCCCTCACCGAGCTGCTGGTCCAGGTCGACGTCTACCGCTGCTACGTCCGCCCCGGGCACCCCGTCGACTCCGCGTCCGCCTCGAGGCTGGGCGCGGCCGCCGAGCGTGCGCACGCGGCCCGCCGTGACCTCACCGCCGAGCTGACCCTGCTCGAGCGGCTGCTGTTCGACTCGATGACGGACAGTCCAGCGGGCCGCGACCTGGTCGTGCGGTTCCAGCAGACCTGCGGCCCGGTGATGGCCAAGGGCGTCGAGGACACCACGTTCTACCGCTGGCACGAGCTCGTCGGCCTGGCTGAGGTCGGCGGCGATCCCTCCGCGCTCGACGATCCCAGCGTGGCGCAGCTGCACGGCTGGGGGGAGCGCCAGTCGGTCGAGCACCCGGCCGGCATGACCACGCTGTCCACCCACGACACCAAGCGCAGCGAGGACGTCCGGGCCCGGCTGCTCGCCGCCGCCGGAGACCCGGCCGAATGGCGCGCCGCCTGGGAGCCGGTCCGCGACGCGGCCGACCGGCTCGGCGTCGACCGGCCCACCGCCTACCTGGTGCTGCAGACGCTCGTCGGCGCCTGGCCGATCGACCAGCAGCGGCTGGCGGGCTATCTGACCAAGGCCACCCGGGAGGCCAAGCGGCGCACCACATGGATCGACCCCGCGGAGGAGTACGAGGCGCGGGTGCTCGACCTGGCCCGGCTGGCCGTCGAGGACGAGACGCTGCGGACGGCGGTGACCGGGCTGGTCGAGGCCAGCGAGCACGCGACCCGAGCGACGGTGCTGGGCCAGAAGCTGCTGCAGCTGACACTCCCCGGCGTGCCCGATGTCTACCAGGGCTGCGAGGTGGTCGACCTGTCGCTGGTCGATCCGGACAACCGTCGCCCGGTCGATCACGACGCGCTGGCGCGGCGGCTGGCCCGCCTCGACGCCGGCGGCGCACCCCACGACCTCGACGACGAGAAACTGCTGGTGACGTCACGGGCGCTGGCGCTGCGTCGGCAGGCGGCCATGTACGCCGGGACCTCTGGCAGCAGGCCTGACTACGAACCACTTCGCGGCACTGGCCCGCACCTGATCGGTTTCCGGTACGGGTCCACGGTCACCCTCGTCACCCGGTGGCCGAGCCGGCTGACCGCGGCCGGCGGCTGGGGCGAGGCGACGGTGCTGCTGCCCGACGGCGACTGGCTCGACCATCTCGTCCGCCGCCCCGTGACCGGTGGGGCCGTGCGGGTCGCGGACCTGTTCGCCGATCTACCCGTCGCACTGCTCGGACCGCGGGTCGTGACCGAGTGAGGCCAGCCGTGTGGGCCCCGCATGCCGATGCGGTCGACCTGGTGCTCGACGAAACCAGGATGGCGATGCAGCCGGGCGAGCGCGGCTGGTGGCACGCCGACGCCGACCTCCCGCCGCGAACCGGCTACCGGTTCGCCCTCGACGGCGGCGAGCCGCTGGCCGACCCCCGTGCCCTCCGGCTGCCCGACGGCCCCGAGGGGCCGGCCGAGGTGATCGACCTGACCGCGTACGCCTGGGGCGACGCCGGCTGGCGCGGCCTGCAGCTCGAGGGTGCCGTGGTCTACGAGCTGCACGTCGGGACCTTCAGCCCGGAGGGCACGCTGGACGCCGCCATCGAGCACCTCGACCACCTGGTCGAGCTCGGTGTCGACCTCGTGGAGCTGATGCCGGTCGCGACGTTCCCGGGCCGGCACGGCTGGGGCTACGACGGCGTCGGGCTGTACGCCGTGCACGAACCGTACGGCGGCCCCGCTGCCCTGCAGCGGTTCGTCGACGCGTGCCACCGCCGCGGTCTCGGCGTCTGCCTCGACGTCGTCTACAACCACCTCGGCCCGAGCGGCAACCGGCTGCCCGACTTCGGCCCGTACTTCACCGACCGCTACTCCACCCCGTGGGGCTCGGCCGTCAACCTCGACGGCCCCGGCAGCGACGAGGTGCGGGCCTTCGTCGTCGACAACGCCTGCCAGTGGCTGCGCGACTTCCACGTCGACGCGCTGCGGCTGGACGCCGTGCACGCGCTGCACGACGACGACCGGGCGATGCCGATCCTCGAGGAGCTGTCGGACGCCGTCGACGCGCTCGCCACCCAGGTCGGCCGCCCGCTGTGGCTGATCGCCGAGTCGGATCGCAACGACCCGCGCACCGTCACCCCGCGCGCCGAGGGCGGGCTCGGCGTGCACGCGCAGTGGGCCGACGACGTGCACCACGCCCTGCACGTGCTGCTGACGGGTGAGACGCAGGGCTACTACGCCGACTTCGCCGCACCGGGGGTGCTGGCGAAGGTGCTGACCGGGGTCTTCCTGCACGACGGCACCTGGTCCACCTTCCGCGGCCGCACGCACGGCCGGCCGGTCGACCGGTCGCGCACGCCCGGGTGGCGGTTCGTGGCCTCGCTGCAGACCCACGACCAGGTAGGCAACCGCGCCACCGGCGACCGGTTGTCGGCCTCCCTCGACCCGGGGACGTTGGCCTGCGGCGCCGCGCTGCTGCTCACCGCCGCAGCGACGCCGATGCTGTTCATGGGCGAGGAGTGGGGGGCGTCGACTCCCTGGCAGTACTTCACCGACCACCCCGACCCGGACCTCGCCGAGTCGGTCCGGCAGGGCCGGCGGGACGAGTTCGCCGCGCACGGCTGGGCCCGCGACGACGTCCCGGACCCGCAGCACCCGGGCACCGTGGAGGCGTCCCGGCTGGACTGGTCCGAACGGGCACGGGACGCCCACGCGCGGCTGCTGGGGTGGTACCGCGACCTGATCCGGCTGCGCCGTGAGCGACCAGACCTTCGCGACTCCCGGCTCGACCAGGTGCACGTCACCCACGACGAGCAGGCAGGCACCGTGCTGGTGGTCCGCGGCGCGCACCGCGTCGTCGTCAACCTGTCCGACGTCACGGCCACGGTCGAGCTCGGAAGGCCAGATAGCGCGGTGCTGGCCTGCTGGGACACCGCGACCGAGATCGCCGAGCACTCGGTCCGCATCCCCGCCCGGTCCGCGGCAGTGCTCGGCCCCGCCTGACCGGGGTCAGGCGGGGCCGAGTCGCTGGGTCGACTGCCGGGCAGCGATTCGTTCAGCTACCCGTCGAGCCGTCGGTCAGGGCGCCCGGAAGGCGGCCCACTGGGCGTCCATGCGGTTCGACTGACCCCGGGTGAACATGTTCATGCACGCGTCGGTCACGTAGTTCATGAAGTTCTTCACCGGGTCCCTGCCCGCGGAGGGGCAGGTGTTCAGCGAGGGGTCGCAGTCGAAGATGTTGTCTCCCGCGAACTGTGCCGGGGTGTCTCCCACGTGGTCGCCGGGTGCGTTGCAGCTGCCCTGGAAGGTGTGGAACAGACCCGCCCAGTGACCGGCCTCGTGGGTCAGCGTGTCGCCCTTGTTGTACGGCGCGGCAGTGCCGCCCGGCAGGCTGGCGTTGAGCACCACGACACCGTCGTCCAGCGGGCTGCCCTGGTAGCTGGAGGGGAAGGTCGCGTAGCCCAGGAGCCCACCACCGAGGTTGGCCGTGTAGACGTTCATGTCGGTGGCGTCACCCTGGTGCAGCTCGGTCTTGGCCTCGTCGTTGTCGCTCGGGTCGGTGTCCGGGTTTGCCCACTCGTACCAGTCGTTGTTCGGCACCCGCTCGATGTCGACCGTCCGGAAGCGCAGGTTGGTGTTGGCGGCCGGACCGGAGGTCTCGCCCTTGTAGGCGTTGTTGAGCACCTTCAGCTGCTTGCCGATCCGGACGTTGTTGACGTTGCCCGTGCCGTTGGTCCTGGTGATGACGTGCCAGTAGACGTCGACGCGGATGACCGCTCCGCGGTGGGCTGCCCGACGCTCGGCCGGGCTGAGGCTGCGCCACTTGGCGTGGAACGCCCGCTGCATGGAGCGCGCGGTGGCCACCGACACGGAGTTCGGGTCGGCCGCCGAGGCGCCCTTCGCCAGCCGCGCACTGCCCGCACCGTCCCTGCACGCCACCTTGCCCGCACCGTCGGCAGGGGCCTTGCCGGCCGACACGGAGGAGCCCGTTGCCGGTCCCACCGCCACGAGGGCAGCCACGGCCACCCCCGTCATCAGAATCCGCCTCATCCGCTGTCACCGCTTCCCTGACCGGCTCCAGCGAGCCGCCCCCGGCTCCTCCCAACCGCCTGATGGCGACGGGTTTGTCGGCAACCTAGTGCGTGGGCGTCCGGCCGGACAGCTGGGTGGGGAATGTCTGCTTCGCGCCCTCAGCGCCCGAGCAGCGTCGCGAGCGCCGTCGCCGGGTGCCCGGTCACCCGCTCGACGTCGGCGCTGACGTGCTCCATCTCGCCGGCCGCGATCGCCGTGTACGTGCTGACCCACGCGTCGACCTGCCAGTCCGGGGCGCCGTACCCGGCCCGTGACCGGTACGCCTCCTCCAGCGTCTCGTCGTGGTAGCGGACCGGCCGTCCGGTGACGGCGGTGACCGTTGTTGCCACGTCGGTGAGCGTCAGCGCCTCCGGGCCGGTGAGTGCGTACGTCTGACCCCGGTGTGCCGACCCGTCGGCGGCCAGGTCGCTCAGCACCGCCGTCGCCACGTCGGCGACGTCGTCGATCGCCACCGCGGACACCCGGCCGTGGCCGGCAGGCCCGCGGATGACGTCGTCGTCGCCGACCATCAGCGGCAGGAAGTCGGCGTAGAGGTTGTCGCGCAACAGCGTCCAGTCCATGCCACTCGCCCGAAGGTGTTCCTCGGTGGCCCAGTGGTCGCGGCCGAGCAGGAACGTCGCATCCGTCGCCGCGCCGAGGAACGAGGTGTACGCGACGTGGCGCACGCCGGCGGCCACGGCGGCGTCGAGGAAGGTCCGGTGCTGGTCGACCCGGTCCGCCGCCTCGGCGGCCGACACCATGAACAACACGTCCACGCCCCGCAGGGCCGCCCGCGCCGCGTCGGCGTCGGCGTAGTCAGTGGCGACGACGTCGACGGCGCCGGTGGCGGGAACGCGCGACGGGTCGCGGACGACGAGCCGGTGCGGGATGCCGAGGCCCGCCAACCGGTGGGCCACCCGGCCGCCCACTCGTCCGGTGGCACCCGTCACGGCGAGCAAGGGAGCGGTCACTGGCTGGTCACTGGACTGGTCACTGGACTGGTCACGGTGGGAGGGAACAGCACGGCGTCGGCACCAATTCCAGCGGCGACACGGTGCCGATGCCACGGCTTGGGCAGTGCACGGACGTACCGTCGAGGGCAACCACTCGCGACGCGACCAAACCCGCACGGGATCGGCAACGAATGACCCGGTCCGGACCAGGGAGCAGGGAGTCGGCATGTGGTGTGACGCACGGTGTCTTGCGGCGGCGGCGCTTCTGACGTCGCTGCTGGTGGCTGGCCCGGCCGGCGCGGCGACGGCAGGGACCGCACCCCCCGCACCCGCCGCCCCGGCAGCGGGCAGGGTCTTCCTCGTGCAGGCGCTGCCGGGCACGAGCGTGTCGCTCTCCGTCGACGGCGCCCCGCGTCGCGACGAGATCACCACCGGCGACGTCGTCGGACCCCTTCCGCTCTCCTCCGGGGAGCACACGTTGACGGTGACAGGGACCGACCCCGGCTGGTCGATGGAGGCCTCCGTCGACGTCGTGCCCGGACACAGCCTCGACGTCGTGCTCCACCGCTCCGCGAGCGGCGCTGCGACGCCCGTCGTCACGACGTACCGCGACCCTCTGTCCGGGGTCCCCGCCGACACCGGACGCGTACTGGTGGCTCACACCGCCGCGGCACCCGCGGCCGATGTCGAGCTGGACGGGGAGGTGGCGTTCGCCGACGTCGCCAACGGTGAGTTCGCCACCGCGAACGTCCCCGCGGGGAACCACCAGGTACGCGTCCTGCCGGCGGGCCGGGCCGCGCCGGTCCTGCTCGGTCCGATCGACCTGGACACCCCGGCGGAGACCCTGACCGCCGTCTACGCCTTCGGTGATCCCGCTACCGAGGGCATGGACGTGGTCGTGCACCGGCAGCAGCTGACGGCCAGGGGCTCGTCGGCACCCGCCGAGATCGCGACCGGGAACGCCGGCCTGGTGTCGGGGGTCCTCGTCGCGGGCGTGCCGGACACCGGGCCGCGCCGACGTCCCGTCCGGTTCCCCCGTCGGCGGACTCGCGGCGGTCGCAGCCACCGGTCTGTGCGGGCTGGCGCTGCTTGCCTCGGTCCGCCGCCGACCGACGGACGCCCGTCATCGCCGCGCCTGAGCCGGGCGAAGGACCCGGGCGGCACCGCCGACCGGGAGGCGCGCCCGCGCGAGCGGGCTGGTTACGGCGCCTCGTGCTCGTCGCCGTGGTGACGGTCGTGGCGTTGGTCGTCGGCGTAGCGGCCTGGAGTCTCGGCGGCGGCCCCAGCAGTGGGTCCGACCCGTCCGACGGACCGGCTCCGACGCTGGCGTCCTCGTCGCCGCCCACGACAGCGGCCGGCTCCGACCAGGCGTCCGACCCCTCGCCGGCAACGCCCACCTTCACCGTGACCGCCACGCCCGGCGTGCCGGCATCGTCACAGACCCGACCGCTGCGCCCGCGCGCGGTCACGCTGCCGAGCGCCACCAGGGTGCCGGTCGACGTGGCGTCGACGACGACTGCCGGACGGCTGCAGGTCCCCGACGACATTTCCCGAGCGGGTTGGTGGGACGGAGGAGCCCGGGTCGGCGACGACTACGGCGCCATGGTGATCGCGAGCCACGTGGACTCGACCACCCAGGGTCTGGGCCCGTTCGCCGAGCTGCTCGACGTAACGGCGGGCGACCAGCTGACGGTGCGAGCGCGTGGGCTGGAGCAGTCCTTCACCGTCGAGCGGGTCCGGCTGGTCCCGAAGAGCGACCTGGACACCAGCGACGCGTTGTTCTCGACAGCGGGCGCTGCTCGGCTGGTGCTGATCACCTGCGCGGGACCGTACGAGCCCGACAACGGTGGCTACCAGGACCTCGCGGTGGTCACGGCACGGCCGACCGGCCCGCCAGGATGAGGAACCGAGCGGGCCAAGATCTCACTCGATGTAGTCAAATCCCAGCACAGCGTGTGCGGGTGGGTCTACAGTGCCGTCACCGTTGAGGGGACAGCGACGTGACGACCGAGCCGATGCGACCGCTTCAGCTGTACTGCTACGACTGCCGACGCGTGCGGTGGCACGACGTCAGCGAGGCGGCCGCGCGCCGCGACTTCCTCGGCTTGCCGCTCGGGCCGCGCACCGTGAGCCGACTCGCGGTCTGCCAGGGTTGCGGGGGCCAGCGCGACGTCCCCGACCAGCTGCTGCCGAACCCGCGCCGTCCCTGAGCGCGGCCCGTGGCGTCGACCGCCGAACCCGCCGTGCGGGCTGCTGGGCACGACGACGTGGCGGCCATCTGCCGATTCGGCGAGGCGCACATCCGCCCGCACTATGCCCCGTTGATCGGCGCCGCCGCCGCGGAGGAGCAGGTCCGCAGCTGGTGGAACCATACGCACGTCGCCGCCGCAGTGGCCGAGGGTCTGGTCGTCGTCGCGGAGGCCGACGGCCAGGTCGTCGGCGTCGGGCAGCGCGGTCGCAGAGGGTCCGACCACGTGATCTACAAGCTCTACGTCCACCCTCGGCTGCGCGGCCGCGGGCTGGGACTGCGGCTGCTCGACGCCCTCACCCGACAGTTGCCCGCCCACGCGGACCGGCTGTGCATCGAACATTTCGCCGCCAACGATCGCGCGGGTGCGTTCTACGAGCGCGAGGGGTTCACCGTGGAAAGGATCGAGTCGAGTCCCAGCGGAAACCCCGGACTCGACATCGTGTGGCGCGCTCGCGCCCTGGCTGCGCCCGCTGAAGGCTCCGGGAGGTGAGTCGGTGGCGACCTGGGACGACGTCGTGGCCGCAGTCAGCGACCTGCCCGAGGCGACGCCGTCGACGGCGCACGAGGGTTCCCCGGCATTCGCCGTGCGTAAGCGTCAGTTCGTCCGACACCGCACGGACGAGGGGCGCACGATCGTGCAGTTCTGGGTGCGGGACACGGGGATCCAGGACATGTTCGTCCAAGGCGACCCGGACACCTTCTGGGTGCACCACCGGTTCAACGTCCCGGCGACCATGGCCTGGCTCGACAGGGTGGACGACGAGACCCTGCGCGAGGTGCTGATCGAGTCCTGGACCGCACGGGCACCGAGGCGGCTGAGCAAGGCCCACCCGGACCTGAAGTGACCCGGCCTTTCGGCGTCAGCCGTCGTCCTGGCCGGTAGCCGACTCCTCCCAGTTGGCCGGGTTCTTGCGGCTGGGCTGGACCCGCGCCGGCTCGCCGGGCATCTTCGGGTAGTCCGGGGGGTACGGCATGTCGCCCAGGCCCTGGTGCTCGTCGCGCTCGTACCACTCCAGCAAGGTCTCGATGCCGAACGCCCGGTCGTCGATCGCGGCGTGCGGGTCACCGCGGCGGGCGACCAGGTCGGGCACCGTGCGCAGGGTGCAGTCGCCCGGCTCGGCGTCGGCGACCTCGTCCCAGGTGAGCGGGGTCGAGGCGGGTGCGCCCGGCCGCGGGCGCAGCGAGTAGGCGCAGGCGATGGTGCGGTCGCGGGCGTTCTGGTTGTAGTCGACGAACACCGTCGAGCCGCGCTCCTCCTTCCACCACTTCGTCGTCACCCGGCCCGGCATCCGGCGCTCCAGCTCGCGACCGGTGGCGATCGCCGCGTGCCGCAGGTCGGTGAACGTCCACCGGGGCTCCACCCGGACGTAGATGTGCAGGCCGCGACCGCCCGACGTCTTCGGGAAGCCGACGAGGCCGAGCTCGTCCAGCAATCCGTGCAGCTCGTGCGCCACCTCGACCGCGTCGTGGAAGTCCGTGCCGGGCTGCGGGTCGAGGTCGAGCCGTAGCTCGTCGGGGTGGTCGACGTCGTCGCGCCGCACCGGCCAGGGATGGAACGTGATGGTGCCCATCTGCGCCGCCCACGCGAGCACCGCCGGCTCGGTGGGGCAGACCTCGTCAGCAGATCGCCCCGACGGGAAGGTGATCCGCGCGGTCTGCACCCAGTCGGGCGCGCCCTTGGGAATGCGCTTCTGGTAGAAGGCGTCACCGCGGTTGTCCATCCGGGTCGCGATGACCGCGCCCTCGAAGACACCCTTCGGCCAGCGCTCCAGCGTCGTGGGTCGCTCGTGGGTGGCCCGCAGGATCTGCTCGCCGACGGCGGCGTAGTACTCGACCACCTCGAGCTTGGTCACCGCCGGCGCGCCGGCGTGCGCCTCGAAGGTCTGCCGACTCGGGTTGGAGACCCGGACGACCCGCTCCCCGACCTGGACCTCGACCGGCTTTTCCGCCACGCAGGACACGGTAGGCCAGCCCGCGTTCACGCCGTGGTCGACACGAGGTGGCCGATGTCGGGTATGAATGCGTTTGTGACCCGATTCCGCCGTGCCGCCCTGCCCACCGCCCTGCTGCTCGGAACCGGGCTGCTCGTCCTCCCGGCCACCTCGGCCGAGGCTGTGTCGCCGGACGTCGTCGTGTCGGAGGTGTATGGCGGCGGAGGCAACTCGGGCGCGACGTACAACAACGACTTCATCGAGCTCTACAACACCGGGACGTCGACCGTCGACCTCTCCGGCTGGAGCGTGCAGTACGCCTCCAGCACGGGCACCACCTGGCAGGCGACCGAGCTGACCGGCAGCATCGAGGCCGGCGGACACTTCCTCGTGCAGGAGGAGGCGGGCACCACCCCGAGCGCCGCGCTGCCTCCACCGGACGACACCGGCTCGATCAACCTGTCCGGCACCAACGGCAAGGTCGCGCTCGTCACCAGCACGACTCCCCTGGACTGCGAGTCGGACTGCACCGGCGCTACCGGCGTGCGCGACTTCGTCGGCTACGGCACCGCGGACGACTTCGAGGGAACCGCTGCAGCGCCCGCCCTGACCAACACCACCTCGGCGCAGCGGGAGGCCGAGGGCACCGACACCGACGACAACGTCGCCGACTTCACCGCCGCGACCCCGGTCCCCGAGAACAGCGGCATCGAGCCCGAGCCGGTGGCCATCCACGAGATCCAGGGCAGCGCGCACCTGTCGCCGCTCGACGGCCAGGCGGTGGTCGAGGTTCCCGGGATCGTCACCCAGCGCACCAGCAACGGGTTCTGGATGCAGGACCCCGCCCCGGACGCCAACGACGCAACGAGCGAGGGCATCTTCGTGTTCACCAGCTCGGCCCCGCCGGTCGGCGCAGCCGTGGGCGCGAGTGTCACCGTTGACGGCACCGTCGACGAGTTCCGGTCCGGGGGCGCGGACAGCACCAACCTCACGACCACCGAGATCACCGGGCCTACCGTCGACATCGTCAGCAGCGGGAACCCGCTGCCGGCAGCGACGGTCGTGGGCACCGGCGGCCGCGTCCCGCCGTCGTCGGTGATCGATGACGACGCCACGGGCAGCGTGGAGACGTCGGGCAGCTTCGACCCCGCGACCGACGGGATCGACTTCTACGAGTCGCTCGAGGGCATGCGGCTGCAGCTCGACGACCCCGAGGTCGTCGGGCCGACGAACTCCTTCGGCGAGCTGCCGGTGGTCACCGACGGCGCCGGCCTGCGGACCGATCGCGGCGGCATCGTGGTGCGGCCCGCGGACTTCAACCCCGAGCGGGTCATCCTGGACGCGCTGACCGGCACCATGCCGGCCGCGAACGTCGGTGACTCCCTCGACGGCGAAGTGACCGGCGTCCTCGACTACACCTTCGGCAACTTCAAGCTGTACGTCGCCGCCCTTCCGACGGTCGTACCGGGCGGCATCACCCGCGAGACGAGCACGCCCGCCGACGCCGACGAGCTCGCGGTGGCCACGTACAACGTCGAGAACCTGTCCCCGGCCGACGACCAGACCAAGTTCGACGAGCTCGCCACCGGAATCGTCGACGGACTCGCCGCACCCGACGTGGTGACGCTGGAGGAGGTCCAGGACAACACCGGGCCGACCGACGACGGCGTGGTCGCCGCCGACGAGACCCTCGACCGGCTGGTCGCGGCCATCGAGACCGCGGGCGGCCCCAGCTACGACTGGCGCCAGATCGACCCGGAGAACGACTCCGACGGCGGGCAGCCGGGCGGCAACATCCGGGTGGCGTTCCTGTTCCGTACCGATCGCGGCCTGCAGTTCGTCGACCGCCCTGGCGGCGACGCGACGACTCCCGTCGAGGTCGCAGGCACCGGCGCGGACACCCACCTGAGCATCTCGCCGGGACGCATCCAGCCCGAGAACCGCGCCTGGATCGACTCGCGCAAGCCGCTGGTCGGCGAGTTCCGCTGGGCCGGGCGAACCGTCTTCGTGATCGCCAACCACTTCGCGTCCAAGGGTGGCGACGAGCCGTTGTTCGGCAGGTTCCAGCCCCCGGAGAGGGTGTCGGAGGTGCAGCGGCACCGCCAGGCCGAGCAGGTCCGTCGGTTCGCCGACGAGCTCCTCGCGGCAGACCCGCAGGCCCGGGTGGTGGTGGCGGGCGACCTCAACGACTTCGAGTTCTCCGAAACCGCGAGCATCCTGGTCGGGTCCGGTGCCGACGCCCTCACCGACCTGCCGCGGACGCTGCCCGCCGACGAGCGCTACAGCTACGTGTTCGACGGCAACTCCCAGGTGCTCGACCACCTGCTGCTGTCCCGGCGGCTGCGGAACGACGGTTTCCAGTACGACGTCGTGCACACCAACGCCGAGTTCGCCGACCAGGTGAGCGACCACGACCCGCAGGTGGTGCAGCTGAGCGTCGACGCGGCCGACCCGACCCGGCTGACGATGAGGGTGAATCCGCGCACCGCGACCTTCGGCGACACGGTCGACCTGTCCGGGCACCTGCGGTCCGGCGACTCCGGCCTCGAGGGGTACCCGGTCTCGGTGCAGGCCCGGCCGGCCGGCACCGAGGGTTGGTCGGTGGTGCGGAACACCACCACCGTGGCCGACGGCGCCTGGAGCGTCCAGGTGACACCGGAGACCACGACCGACTACCGCGCGGTCTACGGCGGTGGCGAGAACCTCGCCAGCCGGTCGCAGCCGCACCAGGTGGACCTGCGCCCCGTGGTGCGGGCCCGGCCCGGCACGCGCACCCTCGACGAGGGCGAGGTGCTGCGCGTGATCGGTCTGGTGCGGCCCCCAGGGGCCGCGTCGAGGGCGGACCTGCAGCGGCAGGGCCCGGGCGGCCGCTGGTCGACGATCGCCTCGGGTGTCGTCCGCGCCGACGGCGACTTCGTGGTGCGCTGGACCGCCGTCCGCGTGGGGGTCCAGCAGCTGCGCGTCGTCACGCCGGCCGGGACCACCTTCGTCCAGGGCAGGTCCGACCCCTTCACGGTGACCGTCCGCTGAACCCGCAGCCCGACGCCGACGTAGGTTGGGGGCATGAGCCAGCAGGTACAGAAGACCGAGGAGCAGTGGCGCGAGTCGCTCTCGCCCGAGGAGTACGCCGTGCTCCGCGAGGCAGCGACCGAGCGACCGTTCACCGGCGAGTACGTCGACACCAAGACGGTCGGCGTCTACCGCTGCCGGGCGTGCGGGACCGAGCTGTTCCGCTCCGACACCAAGTTCGACTCCCACTGCGGGTGGCCGTCGTTCTTCTCCCCCCTCGCCGGCGACACGGTGGAGCACGTCGAGGACCGCTCGCTGGGGACCGTACGGACGGAGGTGCGGTGCGCCACCTGCCACTCGCACCTCGGGCACGTGTTCTCGGGCGAGGGCTACCCGACGCCCACCGACCAGCGCTACTGCATCAACAGCGTCGCGCTCACCCTCGAGCCCGACGCCTGAGCGACCGTCAGGGCAGCCCGTCAGGGCAGGGCGGCGACCAGCTCGCGCAGCGGGCGGCGGCGACCGGTGTAGAACGGCACCTCCTCGCGCACGTGCCGCCGGGCCCCGCTGGCCCGCAGCTCGCGCATCAGGTCGACGATGCGGTGCAGCTCGTCGGCCTCGAAGGCGAGGATCCACTCGTAGTCGCCGAGCGAGAACGCCGGCACCGTGTTGGCCCGCACATCGGGGAACTCACGGGCCAGCTGACCGTGCTCCACCAGCATGTCGCGGCGTTCCTGCTCGGGCAGCAGGTACCACTCGTACGAACGGACGAACGGGTAGACCGACACGTAGTCGCGGGCCGGTTCGTCGGCCATGAACGCCGGCACGTGGCCCTTGTTGAACTCCGCGGGGCGGTGCACCGCCAGCTGTGACCACACCGGCTGGAGGTGCGCGCCGAGCCGGGTACGACGCAACAGCTGGTAGGCCTCCTGCAGGGCGTCGGACTCGGCGGCGTGCCACCACACCATGAGGTCGGCGTCGGCCCGCAGGCCGGACACGTCATAGCTGCCGCGCACGACCACGCCCTTGTCGGCGAGCTGTCCGAGCAGCGCCTCTGCCTCGGTGGCGAGCTCGTCCCGGTCGCTGTCGCCGAGCGGCACGCGCAGGGCGAACACCGACCACATCGTGTAGCGGATGGTCTGGTTGATCTCCCGGGCCGAAGGGCTCATGCCCGCATTGTCCCCGACGCCGGACGACGGTCGGCGAGCGACTCCACCAGCCGGTCGGCCGCCCGCTGCCCGTCCGCGACGCATGCGGGCACACCCACTCCGTCGTACGCGGCGCCGCACACCTCGAGACCGGCCACATCCGCGACCGCGGCGTGCACCCGCCGCACGGTCCCGAGGTGGCCGACGGCGTACTGCGGCAGCCCGCCGCCCCACCGGTCGACCCGGGCGTCGAGCAGCCGACCGGTGAGACCGACCGTGTCAGTGAGCTCGGCCGCAGCGAGCTGGACCAGCTCGGCATCGTCGCGCTGCAGCACCTCCACGTCGTGGTGCCGACCGAACGACACCCTCAGCAGGACCACCTCCGCACCGTCGTGCCGCGGCGCCTGCTCGGCGACCCACGCCCACTTGGCCGACGACCAGGTGACGGCCTTGGCGTCGCGGTCCTCGACCGGTGGTACGAGAAATCCCGAGCCGGGCGGAGGGGCGGCGACCCCCGAGGCCGGCACGGCCAGGCTGACGAGCGCCACGCTCGCGTAGTCGATGCGGCGCAGCTCCACGGCGGCTGTCGGCAGCACCTCGTCCAGCAGCCGCGCCGTCGGCGCCGCCGGCGTCGCCAGCAGCACCGCGTCGGCGTGCAGCCGCTCCGGACGGTCCGCCCGACCGCACACCAGCTCCCAGCGGGCGCCCGCAGGGTCGCCGCCCACTCGGGTGAGTCCGCGCACGGTCGTGCCGGTCCGCACCTCGGCGCCGGCCCTGCCCACCTCGCGGGCGACCGCCTGCGCGAGCCTGCCCACCCCTCCCACCAGGCCGGCGAAGACCGCCGGCCGCGGCCCCGGCACCGAGATGGCCGCCACCGACCTGGCGGCCGAGAGCAGCGATCCCCCGGGGCGGGCGACGGCGAACAGCGCCGGCGCGGCCGCCTGCAGGGACAGGTCGTCGGAACGACCGGCGAACACGCCCCCCAGCAGCGGCTCGACCATGCGGTCACGCACCTCGGTGCCCAGCCGGTGGGCGACATAGCGGCCGACGCCCACGTCGTCGTCGGGGTCGTCGCCGAGCGGACGCCCGGGAACCACCCGGTCCAGCGCGGCCCGCGCGACTGCCACCGGCGAGAGCAGTCCGCTGCGTGCCGGCGCGGCCAGCCCAGACGGCACCCCCAGCAGCGATGGCGGCAGCGGTCGCAGCCGGCCGCGCGACCAGACCGCCGCGTCACCGACCGCGGGATGACAGATGTCGTCGCCGAGCCCGACCGCGCGGGCCAGGTCGACGGCCTCCGGGCGGCGGGCCAACAGGCTCTCGGCCCCGGTGTCGACCGCCACCCCGGCCAGCTCGCCGAGGGCGAGCTTGCCGCCGAGCACCGGCGAGCCCTCCAGCACCGTCACCCGAAGCCACGGGTGCGCGGTGACCAGCCGGTACGCGGCCGCCAACCCGCTGATGCCGGCACCCACCACCACGACGTGCGGTCGCGGATCGGGCGGGGCGGCATCGGTCACCCGTCCATGCTCCCAGCCCACCCACGCCGCGATGACAAGTCGGTAACGGAGGGCACAGCTTCGGAACCCGCCCTCGCCCGGTCCCGTCGCACGTGCACGACCATCCTCGAGCGAAGGCCCCGCCATGCCCCTGTCCCGTCGCCGTGCCGCCTTCCCCGCCCTGCTCCTCGCCGGCCTGCTCACCGTCACGCTCGGCGCCTGCTCCGACCGCGGTGACTCCGACTCGGGTGACAGCGGGGCCGATGC
>CAWATY010000010.1:0-33586 GCA_963785115.1 uncultured Actinomycetota bacterium | reverse complement strand
GGTCCGCGGAGCTTGTCATCGGCCGGCAGCCTAGAGGTCTGCTGCCTGTCCCGCCTGAGTGTGCAGTGTCTCAGCCTCGGCGAGTGCCTGCTCGACGTCGAGCTGGTGACCCTCGTTCACCGCGAGTTGCCAGTCGGTCGCTCCGAGACCGTCACGCGCTTCGGTCAGGTGGCGCTCCAGGTGGGCCAGCTCCGGCGGATCGATCGGGCTGTGCTCGCTGCTCCGGAGCGCTTCGGCCGCTCCGAGTAGGAGCCCGGCAAGTCGCCACCGGCCGCGCGCGGCCGCCAACAACGAGTGCTGCTCCAACAGGATGGCTCTGTCATCCGCCTCAGCCAGTACCACGGGGTCGCGAACAACCTCGTGCAGCAGCGTCGAGGCGGTCTCCAGGTCGCCGGCGGCCAGCCGAGCGGCGGCCAGTTGAAGCCGCCAGGTCGGCACTTGTGAGTGCGCACCGATTGCCCGGAAAACTGCGATCCCTTGGTTCAGCTTGTCGGTCGCCGCGTCCGGGTAGCCGGCGAGGTACTCGAACCACCCCTGGCAGACCAACGCTCGTGCCTCGCTCATGTCGTCGCGGCTCTTGCGGGCTCTGTCCAGGCTCTCGGTAAGCACCTCGAAGGCCGTGTCGAAGTTGCCCAGGCATCCGTGGACCTCGCCGAGGACTCGCAGCGCAGTTGTGATGCTGGTATCGGCACCGATGCGACGGGACATGTCCAGGCCCTCCGTCAACGGGCCGATAGAGGGAGCGACCTCGCCCTCGATGAACTGAATGGCACCGAGCCAGATCAGGAGATCGGCAAGCTCCTGGGAGTCCTCGGCGGGGGCCAGCTCCCGCGCCCGCTCGAACCACGGACGGCCGTCGGCGGCGTGACCGGTGCTTCGCCAGTAGCCATAGAGGGAGTGACACATCCGCATCCCCACGCTGCGCTGGTGTGGCGACTGCTCATCGGCCGAGGTCTTGTCGTCCCCCAACGCCCAGGTCAGCACCTCCCGCAGGTTGGCCTGCTCGAGGTCGAAGCCGTCTTGTCCCGCCGTCGGGCGTTCCACGAATCGCTCGCGCAGAGTGTTCGCGACCTCGACGTAGTGATCGGCGTGCAGACTGCGTGCCATCTCGAGCTCACCGGCCTCATCGAGCCGCTCGAGAGCGAAGTCCCGAATGGTCTGCAACATGGCGACTCGCGGCTCGCCGTCGGCACCATCCACCACGGTGATCAGCGAAGCATCGTGCAGTTCGGCCACCTCGTCCAAGACATCGCCGCCCGACCCGGCTACCGCGGCGACTGCGTCGAGATCGGCGCCGCCGGCGAAGACCCCCAGCCGGCGGAAGAAGCCCTGCCGGTCGACCGGCAGCAGCCGGTAGCTCCAGTCGATCGCGGCGCGCAGCGTCCGCTGCCGCTCGGGCCTGTCCACGTCGCTCCCCGCGAGACCGGTGGAGTCGAGGCGGGCCAGCAGCGCAGCCGGCGACAACAGCTTGACCCGCGCGGCCGCCAGCTCGATCGCCAGCGGCATCCCGTCCAACCGCTCGCACAGCGCGACGACGTCGGCCTGATTGTCCGCGGTGAGCTGGAAGCCGCGACGGACCCGCGCGGCGTGATGGCAGAACAGCTGCACGGCCGGCGATCGCATCGCCTCGTCGACGCCGTCACGGTCGGGCAGTCCCAGCGGCGCCACGGGGTACTCGTGCTCGCCCTGCAGGTGCAGCGGGCGCCGCGACGTCGACAAGACGTCCAGTCGACCAGCCGCGCCCAACAGCTCGCCCACGACGTCGGCTGCACCCGGCAGCTGCTCGAGGTTGTCCAGCACCAGCAGGGCGTGACGCTGGCTCACCCACTCGAGGAACCGCGATCGCGCACGGTCCTCAGGGGCAGCTCCCAGGGTCTCCGCCAGGGTGGGCCACATCGCGTCGACAGTGGTCACGGCCGCAAGGGGCACGAAGTAGGCGCCGTCCGGGTACGAGACCGCTCGCTCGGCGGCCACGGCCGTGGCAAGCCTGGTCTTGCCGGAGCCGCCCGGACCGGTCAGCGTCACCAGCCGTACCTCTGGCGCGGCCGACAGCGTGGTGAGGTCACCCACCTCGCGCTCGCGGCCGAGCAGCGGGGACGTGGCGCGTGGGAGATTGGTCGCCGTACCGAGGCTCTTCAACGGTGGGAACTCCGACGGCAGGCCCGGGGCGCGGAGCTGGAAGATGTGCTCCAGCTCGGCGATGTCCTTGAGTCGATGCCGACCCAGGTCCACCACGCCGACGTCGTCGCCGAGGTGGCCGGACACGAGGAGCGACGTGGCCTCCGACATCACCACCTGACCGCCGTGCGCGGTGGCGGCGACCCGGGCCGCCCGGTGCACGTCCATCCCGACGTAGCCGTCGTCGTGCGGTTCCGGCTCTCCGGTGTGCAGCCCCATCCGCACGGCGACCCGCTCGCCACTGGGCCAGGCGTGGGCGGCGAGGTCGCGCTGCGCCTGTAGGGCGGCTCTGGCGGCGTTGGCGGCGACGTCGAAGACGACGAAGAAGCTGTCCCCCTCGGTGCCCATCTCGGCGCCGCCCCAGCGGCTCCAGGCGGCCCGCAACACGGAGCGTTGGGCGTCCAGTGCCTCGACGTACCGGTCACCCAGCCGGGACAAGAGCACGGTCGATCCCTCGATGTCGGAGAACAACATCGTCACCGTGCCGGACGGCCGGGCGACCATGACCGCATCATCGCGCGTTCGGCCGCGGCGAGAGGCGGCAAACGGCTTTCCGCGCCATGATGCGAACCGGGACAGAACGCCACGAGTCGGACCGCAAAGTCAGTGACCGGCATCCCTGGTGCCGGGCAGGAGGTCGTGTCATGGTGCGCCGCCGCACGGTGCTTACGGGTGGGTTGATGGGGGCCGGGCTGGTGGGCCTCGGCGACGTCTCGACGGCGGTCGCCGGAGGAGCTGGCAGGCGTCCGCCGGACCCGCTTCGGCTCACCGGCGACACCCAGGTCCACGACCCGGCCCTCGTCCGCGCGGGCCGACGCGGTGACTGGTTCTGCTTCTCGACCGGCGACGCGGCGATCGGTGGCGGCACCGTCCAGGTGCGGCGATCGGCCGACCTGCGGCAGTGGGCCGGTGCCGGCACGGTGTTCGACGCGATCCCCGCGTGGGTCAACGAAGCAGTGCCGGGCGTGACGAACCTGTGGGCGCCCGATGCCTACCACCACGCGGGCACCTGGTACCTGTACTACTCCGGGTCGACCTTCGGCTCGAACCGCTCGGTGATCGGCCTGGCCACCACGCCGGCCCTCGACCCGGACCACCCCCATCACGAGTGGGTCGACCGCGGGCAGGTGTGGGCGTCCACCGAGGAGGACGACTACAACGCGATCGACCCCGGCGTGGTCGAGGACGCCGCCGGCACCCCGTGGCTGGCGTTCGGCTCGTTCTGGAGCGGCATCCGGATGGTGCGGCTGCGGTGGCCGAGCGGCCAGGCATCCCCCGGTGCGTCGACACCGCTGCGGTTGGCCGACCGACAGGTGCCGCCGAACGCGATCGAGGCGGCGTACATCGTGCGCCACGACAACTGGTACTACCTGTTCTGCTCGATCGACGAGTGCTGCCAGGGCACCGACAGCACGTACAAGATCGCCGTCGGCCGCAGCCGCGACGTGACCGGCCCGTACGTCGACCGGCTGGGAACGCCACTGCTGCACGGCGGCGGGACGGTGATCCTCTCCGAGCACGGGCCGATGGTCGGTCCTGGCGGACAGTCGATCTCACGTGGCTGGCTGGCGCACCACTACTACGACGCGCGCGCCGACGGCGCTCCGCGGCTCAGCATCCGGGCGATCGACTGGTCACGGGGCTGGCCGCGGGTGAGCACTGCCGCGCCGGCCCCCGTCCCGGCACCGTGAGGATCAGGCGTCGGCCTGGGTGACGCCGACAACGTGGCCCTCGGGGTCGCTGAACTGGCCGAGCACCAACCCGTCGAACACCGTGTCGGGTCCGAAGATCCGGGTGCCGCCGAGCCGCTCGGCCGTCGCCAGCGCGGCCTCGACGTCAGGCACCTCGACGTAGAACGTCACGTGGCCCTCGTACCCCTCGGGCCCGCCGCCGACGCCGCCACCGATCCCGATGCCGTCGGGGTTGGTGTTGCCCTCCCGCGGGACCAAGCCGTAGCCCGTCGGGTTGTTCGCGTCGATCTCCCAGCCGAACAGCTCGGAGTAGTAGGCCTGCAGCTTCGCACCGTCCTTGCCGATGACCTCGAAGTGGACGACCGGTCGTCCCATGGCTGACTCCCTCCTGCGGCTGGCGCGGTCGCGACGGATGCGTGCGCTCAGGGAGAAGACTCCGCCGGGGCGGGTCCGGAGTGCAACGCTTTCGCCTCGGCGAGCGCGTCATCGAGGGTCAGCCCGGCGCCCGCCCGGTACGCCTCCTCCCACCCGGGTGTGCCGAGCGCCGCCCGGCTCGCCGCCAGGTGACGACTCAGGTGCTTCTGCTCAGCGGGCGGGAACGGGACGCCCTCCTGGACCCGCAGCTCGGCAGCGGCACCGGCCAGCCGGGCGGCGGGCACCAGATGGCCCTTCGCGGCCGCAAGCAGCGCGAACTGGTCCAGCACCGTGCACATGTCCTCGGAGTCGGCGCGCAGCACCGGGTCGGTGGCCAGGGCATGCAGCCGTCGGGAGGCATCCTCGAGATCACCGGCCGCGAGCTGGACAGCAGCCTCCATCAGCGCGATCGACGCCAACCACGCGCCGTGGTGCCGGCTCCGGAAGATCTCCTCCGCCTCCATGAGGCGGGTCATCGCGCGGTCTGTGTCGTCGGCCAGGTATTCCAACCAGCCGAGGTATGCCAGTGCCAAGCTGATTCTGGGCGCGTCGGACGCATCCCTGGCCAGGCTGAGGCCCTCGTTCAGCAGGTTGCGGGCGACCTCCGTGTTGCCGAGGTAGACGTGCACCTCTCCCAGCATCACCAGCGCGAACAGGACTGTCCGCTCGGCGCCGACGCGGCGGGCCATCGCCAGGGCCTGGTTCAGGGCGTCGATCGAAGCGTCGTAGTCCCCGGAGACGTGGAGCAGCGCGCCCAAGCTGAGCCGGAGGTCGGCGAGGTTTTTCGAGTCGACGTCGCCGCTGAGCTCGAGCAACCTCTCGTGCCAGAAGCGCGCCTCGGCGGCATGGCCCTTCTCCCAGTACGCAAACATCACCAGGCAGATGCGTACGCCCAAGGCAAGCTGCTGCGGCGAGGGCACCGTCGCGTCAGCAGCGCCTACCGTCCAGGACAACGCCGCCCGGATGTTGTCCTGTTCGAGGTCGAAACGGTCCCGGCCCGAGACCGGTCGGTGCTGCATCTCCTCGGCCAACCGCTCGACCAGCGAGGCGTAGTAGTCGGCATGCAGTCGCCGCGTCGAGTTGCCCTCGCCTGCGTCGGCGAGGCGTTCCAGGGCGAAGTCGCGAATGGTCTGCAGCATCCGCACTCGAGGCTCGCCGTCCGCGTCGTCGCCCACCCCCACCAACGAGGCGTCGACCAGCTCGGCCACCGCGTCGAGGACATCCGAGTCCGGTCGGGACACCGCACCGACAGCGTCCAGATCAGCACCACCGGCGAAGACCCCGAGGCCGCGGAAGAATCCCTGCAGGTCAGCAGGCAGCAGGTCGTAGCTCCAGCCGATGGCGGCGCGCAGGGTCTGCTGGCGCTCCGGGCGGTCGACGTGTCGCCCCGCCAGGTCCGTGGTGTCATCCATCCGAGCCAGCAGGGCGGAGGGTGACAGCAGCTTGACCCGGGCGGCGGCGAGCTCGATGGCCAACGGCATGCCGTCCAGGCGCTGGCACAGCGCCACCACGTCGCCCTCGTTGTCGACGGTGAGGGCGAAGCCACGCCGGGCCAGGGCAGCGTGCTGACAGAACAGCAGCACCGCCTCTGAGCGCTGAGCCTGGTCGAACCCGCCGTCCTTCGGCAGGGCCAGCGGAGGCACCGGATACTCCTGCTCGCCGTGTAGGTGCATCGGCCGACGCGAGGTGGTGATGACGTCCAACCCCTCGGCCGCGTCGAGCAGCTCGCCGACGATCGTCGGGCTGCCCGGCAGGTGCTCGAGGTTGTCCAGCACCAGCAGAGCCCGCAGGGTGCGTACCCAGTGGAGGAACTGGGGCCTGGCCCGGTCTTCCCCGGCGGCACCCAGCACCTCAGCGACGCTCGCCCACATTGCGTCGCCGCTGGTGACCGCCGCCAGCGGAACGAAGTACGCGCCATCTCGGTACGTCGGCCCGAGCGCGGCCGCCACGGCGACGCCGAGCCGGGTCTTGCCCGACCCACCAGGTCCGGTGAGCGTCACCAACCGGACGTCCGGTGACGCGGACAGTGCCAGCAGCTCACCCAGCTCGGCCTCCCGACCGACCATCGGTGTGGTCGACCGCGGCAGGTTGGTGGTCGTTCCCAGGCTCTTGAGCGGCGGGAAGTCCGCAGGCAGGTCCGGCGCGCACAGCTGGAAGACGTGCTCGAGTGCGTCGATGTCCTTCAATCGGTGGTGACCGAGGTCCAGCAGCCGCACGTCGTCGCCAAGGGCGCCGGACACGAGCAGACCAGTGGCCTCCGAGACCACAACCTGCCCACCGTGCGCGGTCGACGCGAGCCGAGCGGCCCGGTGCACGTCCATCCCGACGTAACCGTCACCATGTGCGGCCGGCTCCCCGGTGTGCAGACCCATCCGCACGGCGACCCGCTCGCCCTGCGGCCACGCGTGCGTCGCGAGGTCGAGCTGCGCCTGCAACGCTGCGCTCGCCGCATCGGAGGCGACGTCGAAGACGACGAAGAAGCTGTCCCCCTCGGTCCCCATCTCGACGCCACCCCACCGGGACCAGGCCGCGCGCAGGATCGCGCGCTGGGCGTCCAGGGCCTCGACATAGCGGTCACCGAGCCGGGACAGAAGCGCCGTCGACCCCTCGATGTCGGAGAACAACATCGTCACCGTGCCTGACGGCTGGGTGACCATGCCGGCATCTTGTCCCATCGCGGGCTCGGTAGGCGGCAGAACGCCGATGCGGTTCGCGAGTCGCAGGAGCGCGACGTTATGCCTCGTGGCTGCTCGTCGCCGGCTTCGTCATGGCCTCGGCGAGCGCCTCATCAAGGCTGAGCCCGGCGCCCTCGTGGTACGCCTCCGCCCACTCCTCTGCACCGAGCGCGCGGCGGGCCTCCTCCAGGTGCCGGTCGAGGTAGCGCCTGTCCGACGGAGCGAGCAACACGTTCCCCGTCCTGCGCCGCTCCCGGCCGAAGCCCGTCAGCCGGGCGGCCAGTCGGGCGTCGGACCGGGTGGCCGCGAGAAGCGCGTACTGGTCGATCAGGGAGCACACGTCCTCGACGTCGTGGCGGAGCACCTCCTCCTGGGCCAGGGCGTTCAGTGCGGTGGCCGCGGTGTCGAGATCGCCAGCTGCCAGCTGTGCCGAGGCCAACATCAGCGCACAGCCCAGCTCCCAGTCGCGGTTGCCCGATTGACGGAACCGGTCGCGCGCCTCCGTCAGGTGACCCATGGCGATGGCGGGATGGTCGGACAGGTACTCGAGCCAGCCGATGTCTGCCAGGGAGTAGCCGATCCGGTCGACCTCCTCGCTGTCGCGGGCGTACGCCAGGCTCTCCGCGAGCGCGGGACGGGCGGCGTCAAAATCACCGGTCGCGGTGTACAGCTCGCCCAGCGTGCGCACCGCGCTGATGATGCCGGACCTGGCGTCCAGCGCCCGAAAGATCTCGATCGAACGGACGATCGGCTCCCGCGCCTCCGCGTAGTCACCGTCGCTGAAAACCATCGCAGCGAACTCCAGCAGCAATGTGCCGTATGCCTCGGAGGCGGCGGCGGGGACCTCTTGCACCGCAAGGGTGTGCCACCGACGCCCCTCCGGTATCTGTCCGTTGAGCCAGTAGTAGTACAGCGCATGACAGACTTGCATCGCGAGCCGCTGCCGCTCGGGTTCCACGGCGGCGTCGCCCGAGCCTTGCCGCAGCGTCCAGGCCAGGACGTTGCGCAGGTTGTCCTGCTCGAGGTCCAGCCGGTCCTCGGCGTCGAGCGGCCGTTCGCCGCGCAGCGCCGAGTACATCGCCTGCGCCACCTGTACGTAGTGCTCGGCATGCCGGTGCCGGATGAGGTCCCCCTCGCCCGACGCGTCCAGCAGCTCGAGGGCGAAGTCGCGGATCGTCTGCAACAACGTGACCCGCGGCTCCCCGTCGGGCCCGTCACCGACCGAGACCAGGGCCGCGTCAGCGAGCTCGGCGACCGCGTCCAGCGGGTCGAGGTCAATGTCGCTGCAGGCCACCGAGGCGACCGCGTCGAGATCGCCACCGCCCGCGAAGGCTCCGAGCCTGCGGAACACCGTCTGCAGGTCGGGCGACAGCAGCTCGTGACTCCACGCCATGGCGGCACGCAGCGTGCGCTGCCGCTCTGGCCGGTTCACGTCCCGGGCCACCAGGTCCGTCGCCTTGTCGAGGCGGGCGAGCAGCGCGGACGGACTCAGCATCCGGAGTCGGGCGGCCGCGAGCTCGATGGCCAACGGCAACCCGTCCAACCGCTGGCACAGCGAGACCACGGCCGCCACGTTGTCCGACGTGAGCGCGAAGTCGGGCCGCACATGCCGGGCGTACTCGCAGAACAGCTGCACCGCGGCGGACCCTTCCGCCACCGCGAGGTCGTCGGCATCCGGCAGAGCGAGGGTGGGGACGGGGTACTCGTGCTCGCCCTGCAGGTGCAGCGGTCCGCGCGAGGTCGCCACGACGCCGAGACCGTCGCCGGCCGCCAACAGTTCGCTGATCACCACCGCGGCCGCCGGCAGCTGTTCCAGGTTGTCCAGCACGAGCAGCGCCTGGCCCGCGGACACCCACTCGAGGAACCGCTCCTTGGGCCGGTTCTCGGTGGCGGCCCCCAAGAGCTCGGCGATGCTGCTCCACATCGCGTCCTCGCTGGTGACCGCTGCCAGTGGGACGAAGTACGCCCCGTCCGAGTACGACGGCGCCAGCTCGGCAGCGACCGCGGTGGCAAGCCGCGTCTTGCCGGAGCCCCCGGGCCCGGTCAGCGTCACCAGCCGCACCTCGGGCGAGGCCGCGAGACCGACCAGGTCGGCCAGCTCGCGATCCCGACCCACCAGGGGCGTCGACGCGCGGGGCAGGCTGGCGCTGGTGCCGAGACTCTTCAACGGCGGGAACTGCTCGGGGAGCCCGGGGGCGCACAGCTGGAAGAGGTGCTCGGGCTCGGGGATGTCCTTGAGCCGGTGCCGGCCGAGATCAAGCACCCGGGCCTCGTCGAGCCGGTCGGAGACGAGGTGCGCGGTGGCCTCCGACATGACGACCTGGCCACCGTGGGCGGTGGCCGCCACCCGAGCGGCGCGATGCACGTCCATGCCGACGTAGCCGTCGTCGTGCCGCGTGGGCTCGCCGGTGTGCACGCCCATCCGGACCGCCACCCGCGCGCCCTCGGGCCACGGGTAGCTGATCAGGTCGCGTTGGGCCTGCAGCGCGGCACCGACGGCGTGCGAAGCCACGCCGAAGACGACGAAGAAACTGTCGCCCTCGGTCCCCATCTCCGCGCCGTCCCACGCCGACCAGGCCGCTCGCAGCACCTGGCGCTGTCCGTCGAGTGCTTCGACGTAGCGATCGCCCAGCCGGGTCAGGAGCGCAGTGGAGCCCTCGATGTCGGAGAACAGCATCGTCACCGTGCCGGTGGGCAGCGGGCCCATGCTCAGCATGATGACCCCCGCTGACCCCTGACACCAGGATCCCTGAGAGAGCAGGGAACGACGCCATCCGCCTGGGGAGGGCACCGCCGGCGCGCAGAGTGTGTGTCAAACCCGTCACAAACCGGTCACTCGGACCGCGTTTGGGTTCAGCGTCAACGGGCACGAGGAGCCGTCCGACCCCTCCACGCTGACGAAGGATCCCCGAATGGCGCGCAGCACTCTTGTCCGGTCCATGCACGACCTCGGTTTGGCTGCCTGGTTCGGCGGCACGCTGGCCAACGCGATTGCACTGAACGCAGCGGCCGGCGCAGCCAGTGGCACCGAGTCGGCCGGTGCGGTGACCAACACCGGTTGGGACCGCTGGACACCTGTCAACGCCGCGGCAATCGGCGTGCACATGATCGGCAGCACAGGGCTGCTGGTCGGCAACGCTCATCGGGTGGGCGCGCAGCGCGGGGTCGCGTCGATGGCGGGGCTGAAGACCGTTCTGACGGCGGCCGCCCTGGGTGTCACCGCGTACAGCCGTTTCCTGGGCCGCAAGGTCTCGCAGCAGCACGACGTGCCGGTCAGCTCCGGCACCGAGCCGACTCAGTCGACGCCGGCCGAGGTGGCTGAAGCGCAGCGGAAGCTCTCGGCGCTGCAGTGGATGGTGCCGGCCGTAACCGGCGCGCTGGTGGTTGTCAATGCATTCGCCGGCGAGCAGCAGCGCCCCAGCGAGGTCCGCAAGGGGCTCATGCCTCGCCGCGACTCCTGATCTCCAGGTCTCGATCTCCGAACGGAAGGCAAACCATGACCAGTTCCTCGACCAACCGACCGACCTCGACCACCAGCCGACCGCTGGTCTGCACGGCGGCCGCGGCCGTGGGAGCTGTCTTCCTGCTCGTCGGTGTGCTCGGCTTCATTCCAGGGATCACCGGTGACTACGACTCGATGGAGCTGGCAGGACACGACTCGCACGCCTTGCTCCTCGGGCTCTTCCGGGTGTCAGTTCTGCACAACATCGTTCACCTGCTGTTCGGCGTCGCCGGCCTGGCACTCGCACGCCGCGCGGACTCCGCCAGGTGGTACCTGATCGCCGGCGGTGCCGTGTACCTGGTGCTGTGGCTCTACGGCCTGGTGATCGACAAGACCAGCAGCGCGAACTTCGTCCCGCTCAACAACGCGGACAACTGGCTGCACCTGCTGTTGGGCGTCGGGATGATCGCGCTGGGCGTTCTCCTCGGTCGAGACAGGAGGACGGCCGCCCCGACCGGTTAAGAGCAGTCACCGCGACGGGCAGCCCGGCGGCAATCCGACCTCCGCACGCGCAACCCAGGTCTACGGGCGGCTGTCGTCAGCCGGCTTGCGAGACCCGCGGTCAGCGGGCCAGCTCGCAGCGGACGCCGAGCAGCCGGACGGGGCGGTGGTCGTCGAAGCGGTCGAGGGCGGCGAGGGCGGCCTCCTCGATGGCCGCGGGGTCGTTGGTGGGCTCGGCGAGCGGGTGCCCGTGGGTGCTGGTGAAGAACGGCGCGTGCCGGACCTTGACCACGACCCGTACCGTCGGCCGCTCCTCGGCCGCCACGTCCTCGGCGACCCGGGCAGCCAGCACCGCCACCTCGCGCCGGACGTCGACCCAGTCGTCGAGGTTCTGCTGGAAGGTCACCTCGCGGCCGCGCGAGCGGGCCTGCCAGGGCGTGCTCGACACCGGAGTGCGGTCCCAGCCGCGGGCCAGCCGGATCAGCCACGGGCCGGTCGCCGGACCGAATGCGCCGGCGAGCTGCTCGCGGTCGGCCGTGGCGAGCTCGCGGACCGTGTGCAGGCCGAGCGCGGCGAGCTTGTCGCGGGTCTTGCGGCCGATCCCCCACAGCGCGTCGGTGGGTCGCTCGCCGAGCACGTCGTACCAGGTGTCGTCGGTGAGCCGGAACGTCCCCGCCGGCTTGCCCATGTCGGTGGCGAGCTTGGCCTGCAGCCGGTTCTGCCCGATGCCGACCGAGCAGTCCAGCCGGGTCCGCTCGCGCACCCGTCGCTGGATGTCGCGCGCGTACGACTCCGGGTCGTCGGTCTCGACGGCGAGGAACGCCTCGTCCCAGCCGAGCACCTCGACCACCGCGTCGAGCTCGTGCAGCTCGGCCATCACCTCTGCCGACACCGCCTCGTAGTGCTCCTTGTCGACCGGCAGGAACACAGCGTCTGGGCAGCGCTTCAGCGCGGTGCGCAGCGGCGTGCCCGACCGCACACCGAGCGTGCGGGCCTCGTACGACGCCGTGCTGACCACGCCGCGCTTGGTGGGGTCGCCGTCGCCGCCGACGACGACCGGCTTGCCGCGCAGCTCCGGGCGGCGCAGCACCTCGACCGCGGCCAGGAACTGATCCAGGTCGACGTGCAGCACCCAGGTGGCCACGACCTCAGTGTGGCGGGTGCGACCGACGCCGCCCCGGCATCCCCTCGGTGCCGGGGCGGCCGGTGCTCACTCCTCGAACGGCTGGCCGCCTACCCCCTGGAAGGGCACGGACTCCGCAGTCAGGGCGCCCTGCACCACGTGCAGCGTCTGGCCGCAGTTGTGGTCGGCCGTGACCTGGTAGGTGTACGACGTCTGCGCGAGCTGGCCGGTGAGGAACGTCGCGCTCACGGTCTGACCCTTGGCCCCGGCGTACATGTGGAAGGTCCAGGTACCGACGTCGAAGTTCTCCGGCATGCTGGTTGCCTCCAGCGTGACGGTGCAGCGACTCGGCAGGCTGGTGGTCGGCTCGACCTGCATGTCCAGGGTGACGAGCACGCCCTGCGCGCCGCGCTGGAAGCCGTCGATCGTCATGTTCGTCTCGGCGATCGTGGGCGGGTCCGGCTGGCCGGTCGTCAGGTCCTCGACGGTCCCGTCGACGCTGACCCGCCCGAGCCCGCGGTGCAGGAACTGGGCGAGGCCGCCCCGGGTGACCGCCTTGTCCGGCAGGAACTTCCCCTGGTACCCGGTCATCAGCCCGGCATCGGCGACCGCCATCACCGACCGGAAGCGGGGATCCGACTCGGGCACGTCGGAGAACGTCCCGCCGGCCGCCCAGGCGACCAGCGGCGTCAGCAGGATCGCGACCACGATCGTTGGCAGCACGAGCCGCACGCCGCGGCGCCGACCCCTGCCGTTGGCTCCGGTCTCGGTCGAGTCCATGCTCATCAGCTCCCTACGGTCAATGACCCCGGTTGAGGGTCACGGTGCATCACGAAAGGTCGATCACGGTCTCGAGGCGCGTCAGCTTGAAGTCCTGGTTGCCGTCAGGACCGGGACCGTTGTTGGTGTTGTCCTGGCAGATGAAGACCCCGGACGGGTACGCCGCGCCGAGGTTGCCCGCGTACGCCGTGATCCCGTCGGTGCGCTGGCACCCGTCGGTGCCGGCGCTGGCGACGATGCGGAAGGCGTCGACGTAGGCGTTGGTCTGCCGGTCGTAGACAGTGAAGTAGGAGTTCTTCGGCGTGGCGACGTTCTGGGCGGAGGCGATGACGTAGTCGTCGACGACCGTCACGCCCTCGACGTCGGGCACCAGGTTTCCGTTCGGTTCGACCCGGTCGATCATCGTGCCGGTCGTGGACCCCGTCGGCTCGGCGTCGAAGCGCCAGAGCCCGACGTCCTCCTGCGACACGTACAGGGCGCCAGTCGTGTCGTCGGCGACGCAGCCCTCACCCTCGCTGCCCATGGCGAACTGGCGCATCTTGGTGATCTGCAGCAGGCCGTCGTTGTCGTTGTCGTGCAACCGGAACTGCCGGATCACGCCGCCCCGGGTGATCACGTACACGTAGTTGGTGCCGGTGTCACTGGCATACAGGCACAGACCCTCGCCGCCACTCGTGGCGAGGACCCCGGTGTTGTCGGCGACCGACGTCAGCATCCGGGTCGCGGGGTCGACGGTGAACAGCCGCAGACCGCCGTTGTAGGCCGCGACCACGTCGAGCGTCCGGGTACCGACGGTGACCTGCTGGCGGACGTCGACGTTGCCCCAGAAGGTCGTGCCGGTCGTGATCCGTTGCCGGCGGCTGCCGTCGAGGTTGTAGACCTCGAGCGCGCCCTTCTTGTCGTTGCCGATGATGAGCGAGTTCGCCGGGTTGGCCGGGTCCACCCAGAGCGCCGGATCGTCGGCGGCGTCGCCGGTGTGGCTGACCGGCTCGGTCTCGGCCGTGGCCGGCACGGACCGCACGACCGGTAGGGCGTCGGCGGCGGGGCCGCCCGCCAGGACGCCGACCAGGCAGCAGCCGATCAGGGCGGGCAGGAGGCGAAGGAGACGCGGCATGGCCCGCATGGTGCCGCGTCCGGGCCGCACTGGTGCGGCGAATAGCGCAAACCGATGGCCACCGTCACACCGCGTCGACCTGTTTGAGCCGTACGTGCGTATGCCGGGCGCTGCGCGCGAGCCGCCGGTCGGCCCAGGCGGACACCTCGGGCTCCTGGCTGAACAGCACGACCTGACGGTCGTCGGCCAGCGCCAGCAGGACGTCCAGCACCCGGGGCGTCCGCGCATCGTCGGCCTGCACGGTGACGTCGTCGAGCACCAGCGGGCAGGACTCCCCCGGCGCCGTGAGGTGCTCGGCGAGCGCGACCCGCAGCAGCAGGTGCACCTGCTCGGCGGTGCCGACCGACAGCGCGGTGGCGGCGCGCCACTCGTGGCCAGCCGCCCGCAGCCGCACCTCGAGCGAGGCGGGGTCGACCACCGCCTCGGTGTAGCGGCCGTCGGTCACCTCCGGCAGCCACCGGGTGAGCGTGCGGGCCAGCACAGGGGCGATGTCGCGGTGCACCCGGTCCTGGGCTCGGCGCAGGTAGGAGGTGGTGAGCCCGAGGGTGTCGCGGAGTCGCTCGACCCGGGCCAGCTCGGCCTCAGCGGCCGCCAGCCGCTCCTCGGCCTCGGGGACCCCCGGCAGCGACCGGGCCCGCTCGACCAGCGTGCCGGCCAGCCGTTCGCTCTCGCGCTCCAGCGCGGCGAGCCGGTGTCGCTGCTCGGCCAGCGAGCGGGCGGCGTCGTCGTGCAGGGCGTCGAGAGCGCCGAGGTCGGTCGCCGTCCCGACGTCGAGACCCAGGTCGACCGCGTACCGGATCAGCGCGGCACCGGCCGCCGCACGCTCGCCCTCCCGCCGGGCGGCCTCCTCCGCGGCGACCCGCGCGTCGGCGTCGGACCCGGTCGGCGTCGGTCGTGCCGGAACCCGCACGGGTGCCTCGGGACGGGTCGCCCCCGCAGCACCCGCCGCGAGCGCCAGCACCAGGCACCCACCCGCGGCGAGCGGCTGACCGGCTATCAGCAGCACGGCCGCGAGCGCGGCGAGGGTTGCCGCCGCGGCGAGCCAGCCCGGCCGCCGAGACGGACCGGTCAATGGCGGCACGGCATCGGCACGGTCGACGGTGGGCCGCCCGGCGTGCGCGGCGGCCAGTCGGGCGGCGTGGTCGGCGCGCTCGGCGAGCCGGTCGAGCGCCTGACCGCGCTCCCGCAGACCACTGGTCGCTGTCGCCCACCTCTCGGCGTCCTGGACGCCGTCGACCGCGGCCGCCACCCGGCCGAGGACCGTGTCGTGGCGGGCGGCGAGGTCGAGGTGCTCGTCGTGGCGGCGCTCGGCCTCGCGCAGGTGTGTCCGGGCGGCCTCGACCTCGGCGCCGGCCAGCCGCAACGGCCGGGTGGAGGTGGTCCGGTCGAGTCCGACGCGGTCGCGCGCGAAGGCGTCCAGCAGGTCGAGCGCTCCGGCCGCGGTCGACGAGGTGGTGGCGGCGGTCGCCGCCGCGCGCTGCAGGTGCTCCTGCAAGCCGTCGGCCTCGTCGAGCACGCCGAGCAGGTCGGCCTGGGCGACCCAGCCGGTGGCGGCGTAGGACCGGCGGTCGAGCCCGAGCCAGCGGGACGCGTCGGGCGAGCCCTCGACCATCACCTCGTCGGACACCTTGCGGCCGAGGACCAGGTCGGTGGCAGAGCAGTCGACCATGCCCGCCAGGTCGTGCCGCATCTCGACCCGCCGACCGTCGGCGAGCTCGATCTCGGCCGATACCGCCCAGCGGTCGCCGTACCAGGGGCGGTGCCGCTCGGCGAAGGCACGGTCGTCGCGGGTGGGTGCGCCCCGGCCCCGCCGGCGTCCGCACAGCGCGGCGTGGACGGCCGCGTGCCAGCTGGACTTGCCCGACTCGTTGGGCCCGCTCACCACGGTGAGGCCCGGCGCCAGCTCGAGCGTCTCGTCGACCAGCGGGCCGAACGCGGCCGCGGTGACCGACCGGATCCTCACCGGACCTCCAGCGCGTCGGCCCGACCGTCGAGCGCGCGCAGCCCGGTGAGCAGCACCCGGCGGCGGGTGTCGTCGTCGAGCACCTCGTCGGTGCGGACGTCGCGGACGAACTGCCCACGCACGGTCTGCTCCGCGGCCAGCCGGTCGAGGTCGTACGGCACCGCCAGCACACCGGGTCGCGGCACGACCGCGTCGAGGTGCGGTGCCACGTCGGCCAGCGCGGCGGGGTCGATGACCACCTCGCTGCCCACCTCACCGGTGAGCGCGAGCCGCACGGTGCCGGTCAGCGGTGCCAACCGGCGCGCCACCCGGTCTCGGGCGGCGGATTCGTGCCGCACGCCGGTGAGGTCGACCTCGACGTCGTGCACCTCGCTGACCGCGACCCGGTGCCGGGTGCGGCGGACGCTCCCGTCGTCCGCCACATCGACCACGACCGCGCCCCGCTCGCCGGACTCGCCGAACGTCAGCGGGTCGGGGTTGCCCGGGTAGGTGTGCCACTGACCGTCGCGTGGAGCGTGGAAGTGCCCGCACAGCGCGTGCGCCAGGCCGGACTCAGGCACCTGCTCCTCGGCGAACGGCGCGTGCGGCACCTTGCCGGTGTCCTGCCACCGCAACCCGGACCGCTCCGAGCCGTGGATCAGCGCGAGGTGGACGCCACCGCGATCGACCCGGAAGCCGTCGAGGAACCCGTCGGTGTCGGCGGGCGCCCGGTGCGCAGCACCCCACAGGGTGAGACCGTCCGCCAGCTCGACAGGGGTCAGTCGGTCGTCGGTGAAGACGTGCACGTTGGGCGACCAGCCGGCCCGGGCGTACGCGCTGGCCGGCCCGTACCAGTCGTGGTTGCCCGGCGCGAGGTGCACCGGCAGCTCGGTGGAGGCGAAGGTGTCGCGCAGGAACGCGGTCGTGTCAGGCGTGAAGCGCTCGTGCTCGTAGAGGTCGCCGGCGCAGCAGATCGCGTCGACCCGCTCGACCTCGGCCAGCCGGACGATGCGGGTGAGCGTCTCGCGGAGCGCCCGGCGACGGGCCTGGGCGACCGCCGGCGGCGCCCAGCGGAACGGCGTGTCGAGGTGCAGGTCGGCGAACAGCAGCAGCCGCATCGGATCACCCCTCCTGTCCCACCTGTCCCGTGAACACCAGGCTGCCGCACGGCACCGACAGTGCCCCGCAGGCGCCCAGCGGGTTTCGCAGGCTGGGCTGCGAAACCGGCGCCTACCCAGCGCTACAGCCCCGGGAAACCGCCGCCTTCGCTGGGTCAGCGCCCCGGGATCCCGACCAAAGCTCCCCCGCGTGAGGGAGGCCGGTACGCCCCACCGGCTGGAACACTGCGGCCATGGGGACCGACGCGTCGCGAGCCCGGCTCGAGCGGCTCTTTGACGTCGCCCTCGCCGCGGCCGTGCTGCTGCTGTCTCTGCTGCCGCTGCTGCTCGACGACTGCGACTGCGACTCGGTGCCGGCCTGGGCGTTCGTGCTCGTGGTGGCGCAGGCGGTGCCGCTGGTCTGGCGACGCCGCTTCCCGGTGGTCACGTCGCTGCTGAGCGGGATGCTGGCGCTCACCTACGGGTTGTCGTGGTTGCCCGACCCGCCGGTGCCGTACGCGGGGCTGGTCGGGATGTACAGCGTCGCGGCGTACGCGAGCCGGGGCTGGGCGTGGGCCGCGGCGGGGATCGCCGCCGCGTCGATCGGCATCGCGATGATCGTCGACCCCTCGGCCGACGTGCAGGACGTCGCGGTCAACTTCCTGGTCTTCGCGGCCGCGTGGCTGCTCGGCGACGGCACCCGGGCCCGGCGCGAGCGGGCGGGCGAGGCCGAGCAGCGGGCGGTGCAGGCCGAACGCACCCGCACCGCCGAGGCCGAGCGCGCCGTCGTCGCCGAGCGCAACCGGATCGCCCGGGAGATGCACGACGTGGTCGCCCACCACGTGAGCCTGATGGTGGTCCAGGCGGAGGCCGGCGCGGTGGCAGTGCAGCGCGACCCCGAGCACGTCGTCGACGCGTTCGACCGCGTCAGCGCCACGGGCCGCAAGGCGCTGGCCGAGATGCGGCTGCTGCTGGGCGTGCTGCGCGCCGACGAGACTGCCGCCCGTGCTCCCCAGCCCGGCCTCGACCGGCTGACCGAGCTGGTCGACGGGGTGCGCGCCACCGGGCTGGTGGTCGAGCTCGCGGTCGAGGGCGAGTCGCGGCCGCTCCCGCCGACGGTCGACCTGTCGGCCTACCGGCTGCTGCAGGAGGCGTTGACGAACGTGTCGCGGCACGCGCGCGCCGAGCAGGTGCAGGTACGGGTCGTGTACGCCGCCGACGCGCTGCTGCTCGAGGTCGTCGACGACGGCCACGGCGGCGAGCCCGACCCCACCGGCGGTGGCAACGGCCTGGTGGCGATGCGCGAGCGGGTCACCCTCGTCGGTGGGTCGCTGGAGGTCGGGCCACGTCCTGACGTGGCAGGCTGGCGGGTCGCCGCCCGGCTGCCCACGACCGACGACCGGGTCGCCGCGCGGTGACGACGCGGGTGCTGCTGGTCGACGACCAGGAGCTGGTGCGCGCCGGCTTCCGGATGGTCGTCGAGTCCGGTGACGAGATCGCGGTGGTCGCGGAGGCGGCCGACGGGCAGCAGGCGATCGAGCAGGCCCGGCTGCACCAGCCCGACCTGGTGCTGATGGACGTGCGGATGCCGGTCCTCGACGGTATCGAGGCGACGCGCGCCATCGTCGCCGAGCACCCGCAGACCCGGGTGCTGGTGCTCACGACGTTCGACCTCGACGAGTACGTCTACGACGCGCTGCAGGCCGGGGCCAGCGGCTTCCTGCTCAAGGACGCCAGCCGCGACGAGCTGGTGCACGCCGTACGCGTCGTCGCGGCAGGAGACGCGCTGCTGGCGCCGTCGGTGACCCGTCGGCTGCTCAGCGACTTCACCCGTCAGCGTGCGTCGGCGCAGACTGGCCGGGGCGACGACCCCGGGGTCGCGTCGCTCACCGGGCGCGAGCGCGACACCCTCGACCTGCTCGCCCGCGGGCTGTCCAACGCGCAGATCGCCGAGCGGCTGGTCGTCAGCGAGCACACCGTGAAGACCCACGTGAGCAACGTCTTCCTCAAGCTGCAGCTGCACGATCGGGTGCAGGCGGTCATCTACGCCTACGAGCACGGCGTCGTGAGCCCCTCCGAACCGACCTGACCCCGCGCCCACCCTCCACTCCCCTCGCTCATCCGACCCTTCTGCCGGAGGTTCCTCCCCCGCGCGAGGGAGGCAGAAGACCGCTCCCGCGGGCGATCCGCGCCGGGCTCCCGCTTCCTAGCGTCGAGGGCACCACGTCACCACCCTCGGGAGCCCGTCATGGTCCAGCGCATCGCCCTCTTCAGCCACCGTCACCGTGGTCTCGTCCTCGCGGCCTGGCTCGTCGTCCTGGTGGCCGGCTTCGCCGCCGCCCCGGGTCTGTTCGGACGGCTCAGCAGCGACGTCGGCGACATCGACGGGACCGAGTCGTACGCCGCCGAACGGGCGATCGACCGCGCCGCGCCGAGCGGTGACGAGGTCTACGCCGTCGTCGACGGGCTGCCGGCGACCGACCCCGCCCTCCGCGACGCAGTCGAGGAGACCGCGGACGAGATCGCGGCTCTCCCCGGCATCGCAAGGGTGCACACGCCGTGGAGCGGCGCCGGCGCGACGTCCGACCCCGCCATGATCGCCTCCGACGGCAACGCGGTCGTGGTGGTGGCCCAGGCCAAACCGACCATCGACGCCGAGGACGCGCTCGAGGACGCGGCCGACCTGCTGCGCGGCATCGACGCGCCGCAGGTACTCGTCGGCGGTGAGACCGTGCTGGACGCCGAGATGGAGGAGCAGGCGGCCAGCGACCTGGCCCGGGCCGAGCTGCTCACCACACCGGTGGTGCTCCTGCTGCTGCTCGTCGTGTTCGCCGGCATCGTCGCCGCCGGCCTGCCGGTGATCGTCGCGACCGTCGGCGTGGCCGGCACGCTCGGCATGCTGTTCGCGGTCAGCACCGTGCTCGACGTGTCTGTGTACGCGATCAACATCATCACGATGCTCGGCCTCGGCCTGGCGGTCGACTACGCGCTGCTGGTGGTCTCGCGGTTCCGCGAGGAGCGGGCATTTGACCCGGGCGTCGAGGGTGCGCTGCGGCGTACGTACGCCTCGGCCGGGCGGACGGTGGCCTTCTCCGGTCTGACCGTCGCCGCATCGCTGGCCGGGCTGCTGGTGTTCCCCGACGACTTCCTGCGCTCGATGGGTTTCGCCGGGCTGGCCGTCGTGCTGCTCGACCTGGTCGCGGCGGTAACCCTGCTGCCGGCGCTGCTGTCCTGGCTGGGGCACCGGGTGCACCCGGCCACCGGCGCCGGCCGGGGCGCCACGACGGTCGCGGCGATCAGCCGGGGCGTGCAACGGCACCGGGTGGCAGTCGTGGTCGTGACCGGCGTGCTGCTGGCGGTGGCGGCGGTGCCGTTCCTCGGGGTGCGGTACGCCGACCCCGACGCGCGGTCGCTGCCTGCCGACTCCGAGAGCCGCGAGGTGGCCGAGGTGGCGGCGGACAGGTTCGGCGTGGAGTCCGACCTGGAGCCGCTGACCGTGGTCGCCGACGGCACCGTGCCGGCGGCATCGCTGGAGCCGTACCTCGGCTCGGTGCGCGACCTCGACGGCGTGCAGTCGGTGGCAGTCCGCGAGGGCGTGCCCGGGTTGACCGTCGTCGACGTGCTGCCCGAGGGAACCACCCAGGGCGAGACCGCGATGCGCTTGGTCGACGAGCTGCGCGAGCTGCCGGCTCCCACGTCGGTGCGAGTCACCGGCGAGGCCGCCGAGCTGGTCGACTACGAGGACGCGCTCAAGCAGCGGGTGCCGTGGGCGCTGGGCATCGTCGCGTTGGCGACGTTCGTGCTGCTGTTCGCCTTCACCGGATCGGTCATCGTGCCGCTCAAGGCGATCGCGATGAACGTGCTCAGCCTGGGCGCGAGCTTCGGTGCACTGGTGTGGGTCTTCCAGGAGGGCCACCTGGGCTGGTTGGTCGGAACCGAGGCGCTGGGCAGCCTCAGCATCACGACACCGGTGCTGGTGTTCGCGATCGCCTTCGGTCTGTCGATGGATTACGAGGTCTTCCTGCTCGGGCGCATCGCCGAGTGGTGGCGGCGTACGGGTGACAACGACCGAGCGGTCGACACCGGTCTGCGCAGCACCGCCGGTGTGGTCACCGCGGCCGCATTGCTGATGGTGGTGGTGTTCGCGGGCTTCGTGGCGGGCGGCTTCTCGCCGGTCAAGCAGGTGGGACTCGGTCTCGCGATCGCCGTCGCGGTCGACGCCACCATCGTCCGGTTGCTGCTGGTGCCGGCCGTGATGTCGCTGCTGGGCCGCGGGAACTGGTGGGCACCGGCCCCGTTGCGCCGGCTGCACCGCCGGTACGGGCTGAGCGACGAGGCGGGGTCCGTCCAGCAAGGCGAGCCGGACAGAGAACTGGTGGATGCTCGCCGGTGAGGTGGAAGGAGATGTGGACAATAGCGGCCAGGATCTGGCCTCTATTGCTCGTAACGTCGTGGGAACCGGCCGACCGGCGGCCGCCCGCACCTGGAAGGCTCCACACCATGGACTGGAAGATCGAGCTCGTAGGCCTGCCCGTCTCCGACATCGACCGCGCCAAGGCGTTCTACGTCGACCAGGTGGGCTTCAACGCCGACCACGACCACCGGGTCGACGAGAACCTGCGGTTCGTGCAGCTCACCCCGCCCGGCTCGGCGTGCTCGATCGCGATCGGCCAGGGGATCGTGGAGGGCGAGCCCGGTTCGGTCAAGGGGATGCAGATGGTCGTCGCCGACGTCGAGGCGGCACACGCCCAGCTGGTGGCGGCTGGCGTCGACGTCAGCGACGTCGACCACCTGGCGTGGGGGTCGTTCGTCTACTTCTCCGACCCCGACGGCAACTCCTGGGCGCTGCAGCAGCTCCCGGACTACTCGGGCGCCTGAGCGGCGGCCGGCCTCGGTCGGTCAGTCGCTCACCCAGGGGCCGCAGCCTTCGGTGTGGAAGATGTCGCCGTCGTCCATGTCGACGTACTGGGCCACGTAGCCGTGGTTCGCGAGGATCTCGGTGGCATTCGGCCCGGTGCCGCTCATGAAGGCCCAGATGCAATCGGGGCCACCCGCGGCGAAGTAACCGCCGGCTGCCATGTCGGTGCCGACGACGAACGTGCCCGTGTCGCCGAACTGGCCCATGGCGGCCTCTTCGTTGGCGGCCTGGACCTCGGCGGCGCGGTCCTCGACGGCCTGCTCACGATCACGCAGGTCCGCCGCGCGGGCGTCCAAGGCGTCGCGGCGCGCCTCGAGGTTCTGCTGGCGCACGATGCGCTGGGAGCGGAACCCGTCGACGAACTCCTGCAGCGTGTCCGCCCGGTCCTGGAGGGCCTCGAGCTCCGCCGTAGTCGAGTCCAGGGTCTGCTGGGTCCGTTCGAGCTCGTGCGCGTTGGTCGCATTCTGGGTCGACAAGGCCTTGTACTCGTCGGAGCCGGACACACCGCCGCACCCGGCAACAACCAGGGCAGCCGCGAGCCCACCGATCACGAGCCAGGCTTTCATCGTCAGTCCTCAGGAGTTTCGCGACCGGCACAGTGCCGACTCCCCGCCAGCCTGCGCCCTGCCACGAGCAGAGCCACGCAAAAGCCATGTTTCTTGCCGTCTTGGCGGACTTTGTCACCCGTTCGGCTACGTGTGCAGCACCACCGTGCCGTCGTCCACGGTCACCTCGTACGTCTTCACGCCGACCGTGTCGGGCTCGAGCAGCGACCGACCGGACTCGAGGTCGAACTCCCAGCCGTGCCATGGGCAGCGCAGCACCCGCTCGTGCCGGCCGTAGACGTATTCGTGCGGCGCGGAGGTGACCAGCGTGCCGCCGACGATGCCCTGGGAGACCGGTGCCCCGCGGTGCGGGCAGCGGTCGCGGACGGCGAAGAAGTCGTCGCCGACGCTCAGCACGCCGATCCGTCGACCCCCGACGTCGACGATCCGGCAGCCCTCGGCGCGCAGTTCCTCGACGGTGCCGACGCGGTGCTCCACGCCGGTCAGTCTGACAGCGATTCGACCGCGGGAGGCGCAGGTTGCTGCAGTACGCTCGCCCGCGGCGTGAGGAGACGCGTGACGGACTTGGTCGAGGGCACCGGCTACACCCTGGTCGACTGTGACGTGCACCCGGTGCTCCGGCACGGGTTGGCCGACCTGGCGCCGTACCTGTCGACCGGCGCGCGACACCGGATCGGTCTCGACGACCAGCGCACGGCGTCGGGGATCGGGCGCGAGCAGGTGTCGATCCCCCGCAACCAGCTGTACGTCAACCCGGCCGGCGTGCTGCGCAAGGACGCGTACGCACCCGATGGCGGCGCACCGGGGTCCGACCCGGCATACGTGGCCAAGCACCTGCTGGACGCCCACCGGGTGTCGCGGGCGGTGCTGATCGGCGGCGACGTGCTCGGGCTGGGCGCGATGCCCGACCCAGACCTGGCCGCGTCGATCGCCGCGGCGTACAACGACTGGTTGGCCGACTTCTGGCTGGCGGCCGACGAGCGCTACCGGGCGGCGCTCGTGGTCGCGCCGCAGGACCCAGCCCAGGCGGCAGCGGAGATCCGCAGATCGGGTCAACGCAAGGGATTCGTGTCGGTGCTACTGCCGCTGACCAACATCTTGATGGGCCAGCGGCACTACTACCCGATCTACGAGGCGGCGGCCGAGCTGGGGCTGCCGGTGGCGGTGCACCCCAACTCGGGCGAGGGCATCTTCACCACCTCGCCGAGCATGGCCGGTGCCGCGCCGACGTACTACGTGGAGTGGCACACCGGTCTCAGCCAGGTCTTCCAGGCCAACCTGATCAGCCTGGTCTGCCACGGCGTGTTCGAGCGGTTCCCGGCGATGAAGGTGGTCATCACCGAGGGCGGCTTCGCCTGGCTGCCCGACGTGCTGTGGCGGCTGGACAAGAACGTGCGCGGGTTGCGCGACGAGGTGCCGTGGCTGACCCGGCTTCCTAGCGAGTACGTGTTCGACCACGTGCGCTTCACCAGCCAGCCGTTCATGGAGCCACGCAAGAAGGAGCACGTACGCGCGATCTGCGACATCGCCCAGGCCGAGCGGACGCTGCTGTTCAGCTCCGACTACCCGCACTGGGACTTCGACGACCCGATGAACGCGCTGAACGTGCTGCCCGTCGAGCTTCGCGACCGGGTGGCCGTCGGCAACGCGGTGGAGACCTTCGGCACGCGACTCTGAGCGGCTCTCCGGGGTGCGGCCGCGCTCAGGCGGTGCTGACCGCCTCGCGGGCCGCTGCCTCGACGCCGATCGCAGGGCGCGGGCGGGAACCGGGCAGGGCCGCGGCGACGAGCCCGGCCACGACCAGGAGCAGCGTCATACCGCCGGTGACCGCGGTCAGCCCCACGGCCACCAGCCCGAACGGCAGGGCTGCGGTGCCGGCGGCAGAGCCCAGGGCCCGTCCCGCGGTGCCCCGGGCCAGTGCGCCGGCGACGGGCCCGCGTGCATTGGCCGCCGTCGTGGAGTCCAGCAGCCCCTCGAGCGTCGTCATGAACTGGCCGGAGAGCAGCTGGGCGGCGCAGAACACCGTCACGCTGAACGGTGCCAGCGGCCACAGCACGACCATCCCGGCCGCGCAGAGGATCCAGGCGGCCGGGCCGTTGGCGTCGCGCCGGGCCAGCAGCGCCGCAACGTAGGGGGCCGACAGCGACCCGACCGTGAAGGCGATCGCGGCCAGTGCGACCGATGACCGACCGTGCAGCTCGGCGGCCAGCGGGACCGACAGCAGGGTGGGCGCGGATGCGATGGCCATCAGCACCACTCCGGCCACCAGGGGCACCGACGGCCGGGGCCGGACGCCCCGCCCGAGAGACACGGTCGGCATCGGCTCGATCCGTGACGTACCGGCCACCCGGACGGTGGGCAGCAGGGCCAGCACGTAGACCGCGACGATCGCAAGCACGGTCGGGGACGGTTCCTGCAGAACGCTTCCGGGCACGAGCGCGGCGGCCGCCGCACCGAGCGCCTCGACGGCTGCGACCCCGGTGCCGTACAGGGTGAGTGCGGCGGGTCCGGGAGCGACTGAAGCCACCTCGGCACGCATGCCGGCGTACCCCGTCCACGCCGTGACGTTCATGACGACGACGCACGCCGCCAGCCACCAGATTCCCAGGTCGAGGAACAGCACCACGAAGACACCGACCCGCAGGACCGCCTCGGCAGCGGCCGCTGTGCGCAGCAGGTGTCGCCCGCCGAGTCGTACCGACATGTGGCTCGCGACAGGTGCCGACAGGGCGATCCCGACGAGCATGGCCGCTCCCGCGACACCGGCCGCGCGCAAGCCGTAGCGGTCGAGGATCTCCAGCATCAGCAGCGTCCAGGCGAACGACAGGCACACCGAGTCGATCCAGCCGGCGATCATGAGCCGGCGGAGGCTCTGCCCGACGTGCCTGCCCGCCACGATGTCGCTGCTCCTAGGACCGGGGCACGACGATGGCCTGCGGTGGCGGGAAGCCGTTGAAGCTGGACGCGTAGCTCAGCGTGTACGCGCCTGCCGAGCCCACGTAGATGCGGTCGCCCTCGGCCATCGTGACCGGCAGCGCCGCCCCGTAGAACATGGTGTCCGCGCTGTCGCAGGTCGGCCCGGTGATCGTGTACGGGACGTGCGGCACGACGCCGTGATCAGAGCGCGACGACCACAGCGGGAAGCGCCACTGCCCGACCGCCTGGTGTGTCTCCATCAGCCCGTTGTAGGCGCCGACGTCGAGATACAGCCACTCCTCGCCCGCCCGCTCCTCACGGCCGAGCACGGTCGCCGCCATGACGGCGCTCTCCGCGACGAGATGACGTCCGGGTTCGGCGGCCAGCAGCGCCGGACGGTACGGGAGGTGGTCGTCGACGGCCGACATGACCGCCCGCCCGATCTGCTCGATGGTCGGAACCTTGTCGCCGTAGCGGGCGGGGAACCCGCCCCCGATGTCGAGCATCTCCAGCTCCATGCCGTCACCGGCGAGCTGGCGCATCAACCGACCGGCCGAGGCGAGCGCCTGCACGAAGGACGAGGTCGACGTGCACTGCGAGCCGACGTGGAAGGTCAGGCCGTACGGCCGGAGCCCCAGGCCCTCGGCGACCTGCATCAGCGCGCGGGCGTCGTGGTACTCGGCCCCGAACTTGCGGGACAGCGGGAACACGCTGTTGCTGTCGTCCACCCGCACCCGCACGTACACCGCCGCGCCCGGTGCGTTGGCGGCGATCTTGTGCAGCTCGCTCTCGGAGTCGAAGGCGAAGCGCCACAGCCCGGCGGCCGCCGTCTCCCGGATGTGCCCCGGTGGCTTGACCGTGTTGCTGTAGAGGACGTCGGCGGGATCGACCCCGACGTCCTGCAGCAGCCGCAGCTCGCCCAGCGAGGCGACCTCGAAGTCGATGCCCGCCTGACAGGCCGTCGCCAGCACGGCTGGCGTCGAGTTGCACTTGATGGCGTAGAACGGGCGGACGCCCGGCAGCGCGCCGCAGAACCGGGCGATGCGCTCCGCGAACAGAGTCGGGTCGCACGCCAGGAACGGGGTCGGCACGTCGATGTCGTTCAGAACCCGCGGATCGAGGCTGCCGGGCCACTGGTTCGGGAGGCGGAGCACGGCACTGAGGTCGCGCATCGACACGGTCATGCGGCTCCGTTCGTAGTGGCGGCGGTTGGGTGGGATCTCACGCGGGCTTGCTCCCGTCCCTGACTGCCCGGAGCTGCGTGCGCTCCATCAGCAAGGGCTCGATCTCGTCGGCGGGCAGGGCGGCTGAGAAATGGAAGCCTTGGCCGGTCGTGCACCCCTGACGCCGCAGCATCAGCATCTCGTCCGGGCGCTCGATGCCCTCGGCCACCGTCTCGAGGTTCATCGTGTGGCCGAGACGCACGATGGTGCTGACCAGGGAGGCGTCCCCGCCCTCGGACATCCGCTCGATGAAGCTGCGGTCGATCTTCAGCACGTCGACGGGGAACCGGTGCAGATAGCTCAGCGACGAGTAGCCGGTGCCGAAGTCGTCAATTGCCAGGCGGACACCCATGTTCTGGATCGCGCGCAGCGTCGACAGGGTGGCTCCGGAATCGTCCAGCAGCACGCTCTCGGTCATCTCCAGGGTGAGGGACTTCGCCGCTAGGCCAGTCTCCTCGAGCACCGTGGCCACGGTCTTTGTCATGTCGCCGTCGTACAGCTGACGAGCGGAGACGTTGACGCTGACCCGCAGGTCGCAGAGCTCGACGTGGCCCCGCTGCCACTCGACGGTCTGCTCGCACGCGTGGCGCAGCACCCACTCACCGAGAACCCGGATCAACCCGGTCGACTCCGCCAGCGGGATGAACTCGCTGGGTGGGATGGCGCCCAGCGTCGGGTGCTGCCAGCGGGCGAGCGCCTCGACGCCGGTGACACGGCCCGACCGCATGTTGATCAGCGGCTGGTAGTGGACCTCGAGCTGGTTGTTCTCCAGGGCGGCCCGGAGATCCGCCTCGAGCCGGACCCGCTCGACGAGACCTGCGTGCATGCTCGGGTCGTACAGCGCGTAGCCGCCGGTCTTGGCCGCCTTGGCCTGGTACATGGCGAGGTCGGCGTTGCGCAGCAGGGACTCGGCGTCGCTGGCGTGGTCGCCGTGGTGCGCGATGCCCACGCTGGCGCTGAGGTGGACGATATTGGCGCTGCCGAGCTCGTACGGCTCCTGCAGCAGCGTGTTGACCCGCGAGGCGAGCGCGACCGTGTACGTGGGGTCGGTGAGGTCCTCGACCAGGACGGCGAACTCGTCGCCGCCGAAGCGGGCGACGGTGTCGCTCGGGCGTACCTGCGTGCTCAGCCGGCGGGCGACCTCGATCAGGAGCTGATCGCCACTGCTGTGACCGAGCGTGTCGTTGATCTCCTTGAAGCCGTCGAGGTCGAGGAAGAGCACGGCCAGCGAGCCCGGCTGCAGATCCCGACGGGTCAGCGCGTGCTCCAGCCGGTTCTTGAACATCGCCCGGTTGGACAGCGACGTCAACGAGTCGTGGAACGCCTGGTGGACCAGCTGTTCCTCGAGGATGGTGCGATCGGTGACGTCACGGCTGTTGAGCACAAGACCCGCGACGCTGGCGTTGTCGAGCAGGTTGGTGATCGTCACCTCGAGATGACAGTCGCTGCCGTCACCCCGGCTCCAGACGTTGTGCACCGTCTGCATGCGCAGCGACTCCTGTGACGCCGAGTCGAGCGCGGCCTTGAGCATGACGGCCTGGTCGGGCTCCATCAGCTCCCAGACCGATCGCCCGGTCAACGCCTCCGCTGTGCGCCCGAGCACCCGTAGGCACGACTCGCTCTGATAGATCACGACGCCGTCGTGGTCGACGACCGTGACGACGTCCGAGCTGTGCTGCACGAGGGCCGCGAAGCGTTGCCGGCTCGAGTCCAGCTCGGCCGTCCTGGCCTCGACCCGCTGCTCGAGGTGGCGGGTGAGCGACCAGTTCTCGCGGAGCGTGAGGATCTGCCGCGCGACCAGGAAGGCGATCAGGGCGGATCGGTCCCAGGCCACGAATGTCCCGGTGCCCCCGGTACGGACGAGTTCGAGCCCCGACGTGAGCAGGGCCACCGTGACCGCGGCGTACGGCAGGAAGGTGCCGAGCTGCCAGCCGAAACCGTCGTCGGAGTCCTGGTCGTTCGTCGCGGCGGCGGCGGGGGTGGCGACCACAGCGGCCCACAGCATCAGGGTGAAGCCGAGGAACCAGCCGATGTCGATCAGGCTGCCGGAGCTGTAGGTGCCCGCCGTCGTCAGGTACACGAAGCCGGAGTCGGCCACTGCAAAGGCCACCAGTCCGGTGCCCACCAGCGGCAGCGAGACCGGCAGCGCGACGCCGGAGTGTCGGGTCCGCAGCCAGGTGTAGATGACGATGGTGATGACGACCGTGTCGCCGACCGGGTAGGCCAGCGAGATGGCCTGGGTGAGGAAGCTGTCTCCGCCCGCGGCCACGACCGGCCCCAGGACCAGGACCCAGCTGACCAGCAGCAGGGACGCCGCCACCATCAGCCCGTCCAGGATCGTGCGGACCCGACCGGCGAGCGTGGGGGCGGCCAGCGGAAGACTCAGTAGGGCGCCCGCCGCCAGCGGGGGCATGCCGAGGTAGCCGACATCTGCCAACGACGGGAACGGGACATCTCGCCCGAGGACGGACTCGTACCAGGTCCAGATCGCCTGTCCCACCGACCACGACAAGGACGCCAGACCGAGGAAGAACCAGAACCGCCGGAGCGGGTGCGCCACCCGGGCGCGCACGATGGCGGCCAGGCCGGCCGCGAACGCGATCGCGGTCAGCCCCACGTTGGACACCAGCTGGCCGGCCGTCGCGTTCCCCGCCTGGGCCAGCACAAGAAGGGTCAGCACCCAGACCGTCACGACGACGCTCAGCGCGACCTTCGTGACGGCGTGACTGGGCCGACGGAGCGTGTCCTCCATTCCGGCAGGGTGGCGTCAGCAGCCACACCACGAACAGGCTCCGGGGCTGTTGACGCCGCTTCGGACGATGCCGGTCAGACCGATCAGCCGACGCCAGGCCCGCCGGCAAGGGCGAATGGGTGATTCGGGCCCTTCGTCAGCCTCCGCCGCCCACGTGCGTCAGGCGCGGACCACGAACGGCGGGACGACGATCCGGTTCTTCGGGTCGAGGGCGGTCATCAGGTGCAGGGAGCCGTCGTCCTGCAGTCCCGAGATCGGGGTGAGCCGCGCCTCGGAGCCGTCGATCTCGACGAGCAGCAGGTGTGCCTGCGCCGCCCACGCGGTGGTGTGTGCGTCGTCGAAGTCCTCCGGGATGTCCTCGCGAACCTTGCCGCCCGAGCCGGAGATCACGCAGGTGCGCCCGTCGACCTCGGAGACCTGGAAGTTGTGCTCGTGGCCGGCGAGCACCAGCCGCACGCCGCCCTGGTCGAACAGCGGCTCGAGCGACTCCAGCATCTCGGCGTCGTTGTGGTGCGACGGTCCGGCGCAGTACAGCGGGTGGTGGGAGAATGGGATCCGCCAGCGCATGTCGGCCTTGGCGAACGTGTCAGCCAGCCACGCCTCGTGGTCCGGGACCTGGAAGAACCGGTGGTACGTCTCGCTCTCGCTGTCCTGGGACGTGTCGACGCACACCAGCTCGAGATCGCGCCCGTACTGCAGCCGGTAGAACAGCCCCGGCTGCACCGACGCGCGGTCCTGGTCGTCGCGGAAACGCTCGCCGGTGTGGAAGTTGTCCTCCATCTGCGCCCGGTCGTCGCTGCCCTCGGTGTCGGTCGTGTCGTGGTTGCCGATGGCCGGGAACACAGGCACCCGGGCGATGACATAGCGGTACGGGGCGAAGAAGCTCGAGTACCAGTCGTCGTCCTCGCCACCGCTCTCGTCGTCCACCTGCCCCTGCTCGCCCTGGTAGATGTTGTCGCCGAGCGAGATGACGAAGCGGACGTCGTGCTCCTCGACCAGCCGCTGCAGCACGCGGGCCACCCGCCGCTGGCGCCGGCTCGACTCGCTGTCCGAGCGGATCCCGACGCCATAGTCGCCGAGCGCGACGAACCGCACCGGCGGGCTTGCCGTCTCGGGCGCGGGCCAGGTACGGAACCGCAGGTCGTACGCGCCGCCGCCCGCTGCCAGGTCGTACCCGCCGCGGTCCGACGGCATCAGGTCCCAGCGCTCCCCCGCTGCCCACAGGTCGCCGTCGACGACCACCCGGTAGGTGTAGTCGGTGTCCGGCTGCAGCCCCTCCACCCATACCCAGGTCCGGTCGGTCGTCTCGCCAGTGGCGACGACCTCACCGGTCGCGTCGATGACCTCGACGCTCGCGGGTCCGTACGACTCGGCGCCGTGCCCGATGCAGGTACGCCGGCCCGCGACGGCGCGCAGGTCGCTGTCGTCGACGACCTCCCAGCGCTCGTCGGGACCACTGCGGCGAAACCAGAACGCGCCCCAGGCGATCAGGACCCGGTCGTGGGACAGGTCGACCAGGTGTACGAACGGCTCACGATGGATCTCCGGCTCCGGCACCCGCCCACCTTGGCATCCTCAGCGGTCCACGCTGGTGAACAGCACCGCCCGGCGCAGTTCCGCTGCCTCGGCATCGGTCAGCCGGTGGCCCTTGGGCACCACGATCCCGAGGATTCGTGCCGATGCGCCGGCCGCCAGCACCTCGCGCAGCCAGGGACCGACGCGCGCGCCGTCCTCCACGAGCTCGGCGTGCACGGGCCGGGCCCTGCCACCGCGTACCAGCTCGGCGTCGACGCCGCCACGGACGTTGGCCGCCCAGGCGCCGTCGGTGAACGCCACCTCGCCAGCCGCGCAGTCGTAGACGCCACAGGGGATCTCGAGCCGCCGCCCGGAGCGGCGGCCCGTCACCCGGAGCACGCCGAACGGGATCCACCGCCCGAGCCGGGTGGGCAGGAGCCGCCGCATCATCGGGTTGAGCACGTACTTGACCAGCCACAAGGGTGGTGGCTTGGAGCGCACGCCATCGGTCACGAGCCCGGGTCACCGTCGGTCGGCTGCTCGTGCACGTGCTGGCCGACAGCCTCGTCGACACCGGGCCCGGCCTCCGCGTCGACGGGCTCGAGGTAGAAGCGGGCCCAGGAGATGCGGTCGTCAGCGATGCCGAAGACGACGACGCCAGCCATCCGGAGCGGCCGACCGTCACCCCCGGTGCCGCTCCACGACCACTCGGTCCACTCGACGTCGTCGTCGCGAGTCGCGCGGACCAGCGTCGCGTGCAGGTCCGGTGCCGACCCGAGGATGCGCTCCCAGTTCCGTCGTACCTGAGCCGCGCCCTGGAACGACCGCGACGGGTGCGCGGGCGTCTCGTTGCGGTAGTCGTCGGCGAACAGGCCCACGATCGTCTCGAGGTCGTGCGCGTTGATGGCATTACGCAGTCGCGCGGCGACAGAAGCCGACCCCGTCATGTGACTCCTCTCGACCGGTGACCCGTCGCGACCCTCCACCCGGCCGTTGCCCCGGTCAAGCGCCCGGACCGGCGGCAAGCTCGGCGGCGTGCCGACGGAGGCTGTCGAGCACCTCGTCGACCCGGGCGCGATCGGTACGGACGTTGAGGATCGCCATCCGGCCCACGTAGCGGCCACCGATGCGGGTGCTGGACAGGAACCCGCGCCCCTCGGCGTTGACCCGCCGCAGCAGCTCGGCGGTCGCCTCGTCCTCGTCGGCCTGCGCCCGCCCGGGCAGCCGCACGTGGTAGCCGACGATGGACAGCTCCGGGCGGTCGAGGACGCAGAGGTTCTGGTCGGCGGCCAGCGTCTCGTACGCGTGCGCGGCCAGGTCGAGCTTCTCGTCCAGGGCGTTGCGGAACGCCGCGACGCCGTGCAGGTGCAGCGGCAGCCAGACCCGGATCCCGCGGGAGTCACGGGTCAGCTCGGGGCTGATGTCGGCGAAGTCGGGCAACCCGGTCTGCTCGATGTCCTGCAGGTAGCTCGCGGACTGACCGGAGTGCGCGCTCCGGAGCAGCTCGGCGTCGCGCACCAGCAGGCAGCCGGTGCCGTACGGCAGGAACATGCCCTTGTGCGCGTCGAGCACCAGCGAGTCGGCCAGCTCGACGCCGCGCAACCGGTCGCGGCCGCGCTCGGTGAGCTGGAAGAACCCGCCGTACGCCGCGTCGACGTGGAACCACAAGCCCTCGTTCGCCGCGAGCCGGGCGAGCTCGGGCAGCGGGTCGACGGCTCCGGTGTTCGTGGTACCGGCGGTGGCGACCAGGCAGAACGGCAGTCGTCCGTCGGCCCGGTCGGCACGTACCGCCGCCCGCACCGCCTCGACGTCCATCCGCTGGTGGTCGTCGGCAGGCACGGTACGGATCGCGGCGTCCGGGAAGCCGGCAAGGCGAGCGGCCTTGGCGATCGACTGGTGGGCCTGTTCGGTGACGTACAGCGTGCCGGCGAGGAAGTCCTCCGGCAGCCGCGCGTGCCGGGCGGTGACGACCGCGGAGAACGCCGCCAGCGAGCCGCCGGTGGTGAGGATGCCGCCGGCAGAGTCGGGCAGGTCGAAGAGGTCGGCCAGCCAGCGCAGCACCGTGGTCTCTAGCGCCACCAGGCCGGGACCGGCCGCCGCGAGGCCGGTGTATCGGTTGAGCACGTCGGCCACCAGCTCGGCGATCGCCGCCCCCACGATGCCGCCGCCGGGGATGTAGCCCATGTGCCCGCCGCTCGGCGTGATGTGTCCCTTGGCGGCGGCCCGGTCGAGCACGGCCAGCAGCTCGTCCAGCGGCCGGCCCTCCTCCCGCGGCGGGCGCAGCAGCGCGGGGTCGCTGACCAGCTCGGCGACGCCGCTCATGTCGAAGGCGCGGTGGTCAGGCAGCCGTTCGAGCACGCCCGCCACGTAGTCGGTGGCGATGCCGAGCAGCGCACGTAGCTCGGCGTCGTCGGGCTCGAGCGGTCGGTCTGCGGTCATGGGCGATGTCTACCGGACCGGGCCTTCCGCAGTTCACGCCCACCAGAAGTAGCCCTCGATGTGCGCGTTGGCCGAGACGTCGATGTCGTACCGCGGGTAGAGCCACCGCATGCAGCCGTACTTGAAGACGCAGTTGGACGCCTTGTACAGCCGGTCGAACTGGAAGGTGCGGTGCAGCGGGTCGGTGAAGTGGTCGTCGTTCTCGACCAGGCCGTCGAGGCCGATGGCGAAGTCGTTGACGTAGGTGGTGTCGAGGTCGCCGCTGTGGTGGGTGACCTGGCCGTCGTTCCAGCACCAGTC